>NZ_ABCS01000033.1 GCF_000170895.1 Plesiocystis pacifica SIR-1
GACCCTCCCGGCCCGTGCCCGCTGTCTGTCGAAGCCCAGCTCCCTGCCAACCAGTACGAAGCCGGATCACAGCCGACACCTTGTGCGAGCCCCTCCTTTCCGCAAAGCTCGAACCCATGCCCTGGCAGCGACGCTCAAAACTCCTGTGCGCTTCGCTCGTCGCCCTCGGCATCGGCGCCACGGTAGCCAGCGCCGACGGCTGCAAAGCCCCGGAGGACCCCCCCTACGTCGAGCAGCGCGAACCCTGCTCCGACCACAACCCCCTGCGCAACGTCTACTTCGGCGACCTCCACGTCCACACCAGCTACTCCTTCGACGCCTACAACAACGACGTCCGCGTCGACCCCTTCGGCGCCTACGCCTACGCCCGCGGCCAGACCGTCCAGCTCCCCGACGCCGCCGGCATCGGCGTACGCGAGGCGACCATCGACCGCCCCCTCGACTTCGCCGCCGTCACCGATCACGGCGAGTACCTCGGCGAGGTCGCGGCCTGCGTCGACCCGGACTCCCCGGCCTACGACACCGAGCTGTGCGCTGGTCTGCGCGCGGGCGACCCCGCCGTGATGGCCCAGTGGGGCCTCGAGCTCGGCGCCTCCAACCCCGTCCGCTCGCCGATCATCTGCGATCTGGTCGACTGCGGCGGCTACCTCGGCGACGCCTGGGCGCGGACCCAGGCCGCCGCCGAGGAGGCCTACGATCGCAGCGCCTCGTGCTCGTTCACCAGCTTCGTCGCCTACGAGTGGTCCGGCGCCACCAAGCTGTCCAACCTCCACCGCAACGTCATCTTCCGCAGCGAGGTCGTGCCCTCGGTCCCCGCCACGCACTTCGAGGACCCGACCAGCTGGGAGCTGTGGCGCTCGCTCAAGTCGGGCTGCATCGACGCCGGCGGCTCGCTCAACGGCTGCGACGTCCTGGCCATCCCGCACAACACCAACTGGTCCAACGGCAACATGTTCATCGCCGAGTACCCCGAGGACCCGGCGATCAGCGGCGGCGACACCCAACTCGAGCTCGCCAAGCTGCGCGCCGAGCTCGAGCCGATCATGGAGGTCTACCAGCACAAGGGCGACAGCGAGTGCATGAACGGGGTCTCGGGCATCCTCGGCGAGCCCGACGAGCTGTGCGAATTCGAAAAGCTTCGCCAGGGCGAGTTCGAGGACTGCGGCGACGGGACGGGCATGCAGGGCATGGTCAACGGCGGCTGCGTCTCGCGCCTGGACTTCGCCCGGGGCATCTTGCTCGAGGGCCTGAGCGAGCAGGCGCGGCTGGGCGTCAACCCCTACAAGCTCGGGCTCATGGCCAGCACGGACACCCACAACGGCACCCCGGGGGCCGTCGACGAGGCCGCCTACCTCGGGCACTTCGGCTCGGCCGAGGGCGACGCGAACTTGCGCCTGACGGGCGCTGTCCCGGGCGGGCCGATGGACTCGCCGGGCGGCTTGATCGCGGTCTGGGCCGAGGAGAACAGCCGCGGGGCGATCTTCGACGCCATGCGCCGGCGCGAGACCTACGGGACCTCCGGCCCGCGCATGGCGGTGCGCTTGTTCGGCGGCTGGGGCTACGCCGAGGACGCCTGCGCCAGCCCTTCGCTCGTCGAGCAGGGCTACGCCGAGGGCGTGCCCATGGGCGGGGACTTGCCCGCGCGCGCCGAGGATGACGGCGACGCGCCGCGCTTCATGGTCCAAGCGTTCAAGGACGCCGGGACCGAGGCTAGCCCCGGCCACGACCTCGAGCGCGTGCAGATCATCAAGGGCTGGGTCGACGGCGAGGGCCAGCGCCACGTGCAGGTCTACGAGGTCGCCGGCGAGCCCGGGGACGCGAGCGTGGACCCGAGCACCTGCGAGACGTCCGGCTCTGGATCCGCCTCGCTGTGCAGCGTGTGGCAGGACCCGGACTTCGAGGCCTCGCAGTCGGCCTGGTACTACGCCCGCGTCGTCGAGGTCCCCACCTGCCGGTGGAGCACCCGCGACTGCAACGCGCTGGCCGCGGCCGGCGAGGAGCTGCCCAGCGCCTGCGAGGTCTACCCCGACGTCATCCAGGAGCGGGCGTGGACCAGCCCGATCTGGTACACGCCGGAGTGAAGGGAGCGGTGGATGATCGCGGCGCCTTCGCGCGTAGACCTGGCGTGGGCCCTTCGAGGAGTCGGAGTCGGCGAATGACGTGGATCCTGCTCGCGCTGGCGCTCCTCGCCCTGCTCGCCCTCCTCGTCGCTGGTGGCAGCCTGGGGATCTCGCGGCTCATGGTCACCCGCGCCGAGCCCAAGACCCACGCCCTCGACGACGCCCCCGCCCGCGAGGTGGTCCTGGTCCTCGGCGCCCGGGTCCACGGCGACCGCCCCTCGAACATGCTCGAAGATCGCCTCGCGGCCGCGCTCGAGCTCTACGAGTCCGGCCGGGCCCAAAAGCTGATCCTGTCCGGCGCCCACCACCGCGACGACTACGACGAGGTCACGGTGATGCGCCGCTGGCTCGAGGACCGGGGCGTGCCGCCGGACGACCTCTACCTCGACCACGCCGGGCTGCGCACCCTCGACAGCATGGTCCGCGCCCGGGAGGTGTTCGGGGTCGAGCGCCTCGCCGTGGTCAGCCAGGACTTCCACCTGCCGCGGGCGGTCTACCTGGGCGAGCAGGTCGGCATGGACACCATCGCCGTGGTCGCGCCCGCGGGCTACCGCTATGCGGAGAAGGTGCACCGCTACAACGCCGCGCGCGAGCACCTGGCGCGGACCCGGGCGTGGCTGGACCTGCACCTGCTCGGGACCCCGCCGCGCCACGGCGGCCCGCCCATCGATCTGGGCGCCTCAGGCCGAGCGACGCACTAACTCGCGCGTTCGTTGGGCTCGGGCACACGCAGCTGCACGGTCTGGCTGTCGCCGCTGCCCTCGGAGCTGGAGCTGGAACTGGACCCGGACTCCTCGGGCTTGGCGTGGGCCTCCATGCGCCGCCGAACCTCCTTGCGGAACAGCGCGATGGGCAGGTCGGCCTGGACCAGCTTCTCGTCCCGGGCCCCGACGGTGCCGCCGGGCGGCTGGGTCTCGATGATGCGCTGGTCCTGCTTGAAGATCACGCGGTTGGCCGGGCGGAACACGCGGGCGATGAGCGCGGCCAGGCCGGGGACGCGCCCGCGCTTGACGTAGGTGCGCAGGTACATCCGGGTGTGGGTCTCGTCCACGGGGGCGAAGGCGATGACGCTGTAGTTGTTGGGCCCGCCCACGGCCATGATCCAGGTGTTCGGGAACATGTAGTGCAGGGGCGTGTGCGGGACGCCCTCGTCGTCCTCGTAGTGCGCGGGCCAGCAGCTGAGCAGGTCGCCGTCGAGCTCGGCGCGGACCTCGATGTCGGGGGGGAAGCCGGTGCCGATGGTGTTGTGGTGGGCGAAGGGCAGGTGGGCCCAGTCGAGCTGGTTCTCGACGTTGCGCATCCACCCGACCTGGGTCGTCTCGACGAGGGTGTCGTGCACGTAGCCCTCGTCGACGGCGGCGAAGGGGCCGGACCAGGGCAGCTCGGGGTAGTCCCCGGCGGCCCGCGGCTGACCCCACCACATCCACACCATGTCGTGGGCCTCGCGCAGCTCGAAGGCGGTGTTCGCCAGGTGGCGCGGGCGCTGGGCCTCGGGGCCGTTGCAGGGGACCTTGACGCAGTTGCCCTCGCCGTCCCAGCGAAAGCCGTGGAAGGGGCACTCGATCTGCCCGTCCTTGACGGCGCCGGCGGACAGGGAGGCCGAGCGGTGGGGGCAGCGATCGAGGACGGCGCGCAGCTTGCCCTCGGCGTCGCGCCACAGCACCAGGTCCAGGCCGAAGCGACGCAGGGCCACGGGCTCGCGGTGCGCACGACGGAGCTCGCGGCGGATGGCGATGACGTGCCAGGCTTCGGGGATGTACATGGCGGGTCGACTCCGAAAGCGGCGGCTGGGTCGCCACCTGTCGAACGATGATGGGCCCACGGGCCGCGTCGTGTCGATGATCGGGTGAACGGCGGCGCCTTGGCCAGCCTCTCGACCCGAGTGCTTTTCGGTGTAGCTGGCGCGGCGTGCGGATGACGGGTTGCTTTATTCGCAGGCCACCGCGCGGAGCACCGGGAAGTCGTCGCCGAGGACGAAACCGAGCAGGGTCTGGGCCGCGCTCGACCGGTTGATGCGCTGCTTGAGGGTGCCGCCGGCCACGCCGTCGAGGATGCAGGCCGCGCTGAGCACCCCGCCGATGTCGCCAGACAGCACCGCGGCCAGGCGCAGGTCCGAGGCGAGCACGGAGCGGGCCGTGGCCGAGGGCGCGAACTCGTAGCCCGACAGGCTCTCGCAGCTGCGCTCGAGGGCCTTGCGGTTGCGCCGGCTCAGGTGCTTGCCGAGGTGGTTGCTGACCTCCTCGAGGCGGCGCGGGTCGGGGTCGGCCGTGATCGCGTTGAACACCCGCACGGTCTCGAAGGTGGTCGCGATGAGCAGGTCGAGGTCGACGGCCGGGAGCGCGCGGACCAGGGCGCCCTGCCACGCGCGCCGGGCCAGGGCGACGGCCGCGAGCCCGCGCCAGGTCTGGAGGTCGCCCTGCATCCACAAGTTGGTGCCGATGCGCAGGGTCGGCGGGCTGCCGGGCAGCATCACGCAGGCGTTGTGGGAGGACGCGCCGGTCAGCGTGGGCGCGGAGCTGCCGATGACCTCGGACCAGTTCTCCAGCAGCAGCTCGAAGCTGTTGGGGTTGGCGCTGGCCGGGATCGGCTGGGTGTCGTCGGGCGACAGCACGCTGAAGTCGGAGGCCATGCGCAGCAGCGCCGGCTCGACGGCGATGAGCAGCTCCTGGATGTCCTGGAGCTCGGCGGGGGAGCGCAGCCGCTCGCGGTGCAGGGGCTCGTCGAGGAGCTTGGCCAGGCCCATGGGCGTGGCGGCGCGCAGGTGCTCCCGCGGCGCCTTGGCCTTGCCCGGATCGATGGCGTAGGCGACGGCCTCGGCCGTGGCCGCGACCAGGGGCTGGTGCTGGTGGCTGATCTCGGTGAGCAGGTGGAGGTCGCGGAGCGAGAGCGCGGAGCGGGCGATCTTGGCGACCATGGCCGCGCGGATCGCCGGCAGGTACTCGACCACGCGCTCGGACTGGCCGTTGCGCTCGAGCAGGTGCATCAGCAAGGACACGCTCTCGCGGTGCCCGGGGTTGAGGCGGATGGCCCGCTCGGCGGCGCTGAGGGCCTGGGTCTGGTGGGCCTCGCTCGTCGACAGCAGGCGAGCCTGACGCAGCTGGGTGTCGTGGAGCTTCTTGCGGTCGCGCTCCCGGGAGATGAGCCGCTCGAGCAGGACCGCGGCCTCGATGGCCTGGCCGTCGCGCTCGAGCAGCTCGGCCATCAAGCTGATCGCCCGGGCGTCGCCGGGCCGGGCCTCGAGCACGACGCGGGCGTGGCCGAGGGCGCGGTCGAGGGTCGCAGGATCGCTGCCCAGGGAGGTGGCGATGCCCATGCGCAGGTCGACGGCCGAGGGCTCGCCGGGCTCGTAGAGCTCGAGCAGGCGCTCGGTGGTCTCGGCGGCCTCGCGGTCGCGGCCGAGCTGGCGGTGGCAGCGGACGAGCTCGTGCAGGGCCTGCTTGCCCTGGGGCTTGGCCTCGACCGCGGCCTCGAGGTAGCGGACCGCGTGCTCGAGCTCGCGGCTGTGCTCGGCGAGGAGCAGGGCGAGATCGTAGCGCGTGTCGGGCTGGCGCACGCGGGGGAAGACCGAGGTCAGCAGGTTGAGGGCGGGGGCCGGGTCGCCGAGCTGGTTGGCGAGGCCGCGGGCGAGGCCGAGGGCGTCGCGGTGGCTGGGGTCGCGGTCGAGGATGCCGGTGAGGATCTCGAGGGCCGTGGCCGCCTCGCGGGGATCGCCAGAGGTGCCGGCCCGGACCGCGGCGTCGCGGGCCTCGGCCATGAGGTTGTGGAGCGAGACCGTGGCCGCGGCCGCGCTCACGGCCGGGGTCGCGACGGCGCCCTTGCGCAGGTGCTCGAGGCGCTCGCGGCCGAGCTTGGCCGGGAGCAGGCCGGGCATGGCCTTGAGCGCGGCCGAGTAGGCGCGGCGGGCCTGGTCGACGGCGCCCGCGTGCTCGAGCAGCTCGGCGCTCTCGAGGTAGAAGATGGCCCGCTCGGCGTCGGACTGGGCGCGCACGGCCCGGGCGCTGACGGCCTCCATGGCCTGCAGGGGCGGGTTGGGCTCGCTCAGCAGGCGCTCGAGGTGGCGCACGGCGTAGGGGTTGCCCGGGTCGGCGTGGAGGGCCTCGAGGATCGCGGTCGCGGCCAGCTGGCGGTCCTCGCTGATGCGCTCGGCCGACAGGGCCTCCTCGCCGCTGCGGGCCTGGTTCTCCGAGAGCAGCAGCTCGGCCGCCTCGACCAGCAAGGTGGCGCGGAAGTGGGGGTCCGTGCTCGAGCGCGCGGCCTGCAGGTAGAGCGAGGGCAGGGTCTGGCGGTCGTCGAGATAGCGCAGCAGGGTCTCGAACTCGCGGCGCAAGATCGGATCCGTGGGCGCGAGCTGGAGGGCGCGCTCGTAGCTGCGCCGGGCCTCGCTAGCGGTCTCGCTGCCGCCGCGCAGCTTGACCCCGGGCCGGGTCGCCTGCAGGCGGGCGAGCTGGGTGAGCAGGGCGACCTTGGTGCTGCCCTCGGACTCCTCGGCGAGGGCCTCGACCAAGCGCACGAGGTTGCCGTGGTCGTGGTGGGCGACGAGCAAGCGCCGCGGTCGCTCGGCGCCCAGGCCGTGGTCGGGCTGGGCGCCCAGGGCCGCGCGGTAGTGCTGCAAGGCCGCGTCGAAGCGCCGGCTCGACTCCTCGAGGTCGCGGGCCATGGCGGCCTGGCGGGCGAGGGCCTCGGCGAGCAGGCCCAGGCGGTAGTGGTGGTCGGCCAGCAGCGGGACCGGGGCCGGGAGGTCCTGGGCGCGCAGCAGGTCGTAGGCCTCCTCGATGCGGTTGTTGACCGTGAGCAGCTGGAGCAGCAGCTCGCGCGCCGGGTGCAGGTCGGGGTTGGCCTCGTAGGCCCGGCGCAGGTACTCGATGGCGCGGTCGTGGTCCTGGAGCTCGTCCAGGCACACGCGCGCGGCCTTGAGCGCGAGCACGGCCGGGTCGGTGACCGTGTCGACGCTGGGCTCGTGCAGCCCGAGCAGGGCCTCGAGGTCGCCGTTGTCCCGGTACAGGCGGGCCAGGGCGCGCAGGGCCGGGGTGTAGCCGGGGGTCAGGCGCAGGGCGTGCTCGTAGGCCTCGCGGGCCGAGTCGCGGCGCTTGAGCTGGAGCTCGAGGGTCTCGCCGAGCTCGACCAGCACGGCCGTGCGCGAGACGTCGTCGTCGAGGCGCTCGACGAGGTGCTGCAAGGTCGTGACCAGCACCGGGGTGCGGTTCTCGGCCCGGCACAGCGCGGCGAGCTGGAACAGCGAGAGCAAGTCATCGGGGTCGATGCGCGTGATCTCTTCGAGGGTCGCGATGGCCAGGTCGACGTCCTCGAGCTCGCGCTGGGCCATGGACGCGACCCGGCGCAGGGAGGCGAGGCGCTCGGGCCCGTCCTGGGTCTCGTCGGCCTGGCGCTGGAGGGTGGCGACCGCTTGGGGCCAGCGGCGCATCTTCTCGTAGACCCGGCCCAGGGCGCGCAGGCACTTGGGGTTGTCCGGGTCCTCGGCGACGGCGAGCTCGTAGATCTCGGCGGCCCGGGGCAGGTCCTGGCGCAGCTCCTCGTGGACCTGGCCCAGGCGCAGCAAGATCGCGGCGCGGCCCGGGCCGGCGGACACGGTCCGCGCCCACTCGTCGAGGTGCACGACCAGCCCGGCGATGTCGCCGGTGTACTCGAGCAGCTCGTCGAGGGCCTGGCGGACCCAGCGGTGCTCGGGCAGGTGGACCAGGCAAAAGCGCAGGTCCGACTCGAGGGCGCGGACGAGCTCGCGGCGGTCCTCGGACAGCTTGGGCAGGCCCGTGACCGTGTCCTCCGGGTCCGGGCTCTCGTCGACCATGCGGCGCAGGGTCTCGCGCCGGGTCCGGGCCATCTGCTCGCGGACCAGGGCCTGCTCCCGCGGGGCGTCGAGGGTCCGGGCCACGCGGTCGAGGACGTGGAGGTTGGCGGGCAGGCCGTCGGCGTCGCCCGAGGCCACGCGCTGCTCGATGTAGAGGGCGACCTCGGACAAGGGCGCGAGCATGTCCGAGCCGTCGGCCATCCGCGGCTCGCGGGCGGCGAGCTCGCGGACCAGGCGATCGACGGGCTCGCGGGACTCGGCCAGGGTCAGGAAGGCCAGGTGCAGGGCCGTGCTCGTCGACAGCGGGTCCTCGGCGACGTCGGCGAGGTGGCGGTAGAGCTTGCCCAGGCGCGCCGGGTCGCTGGTCCCCGCGACCAGGCGGATCAACCGGCGCAGGGCGGTCTCCTCGCGCGGATCGGTGTCGTGGGCCTGCTGGACCAGGGCGATGCGCTCGTCGGGGTCCTCGCTCAGGTCGGTGAGCTCGAGCAGCAGGTAGAGGCGCTCGCGGCTGCTGGTGCAGGTCTCGAGGCGGCGCTCGACGAGGGCCCGGGCGGGCTCGCGCTGGCCGCTGATGGTCGCCGCGTCGGCGGCCAGCATCATCGCCTCGGGGTGGTCGGGGACGATGCGCAGGGCCTCGCTGTAGGCGTCGAGGGCCCTCCGGCGGTTGCCCATGGACTCTTCGCATAGCAGCCCGAACTCGACCCAGGCCGCGGCCCGCTCTTCGGCGTCGAGGCCCGCGTCGAGGCCCATCTTCTCGAGCCGGGCGAGCTCCTCGGCCACGGAGTCCGCGGCCGGGCGCAGCTCGAGCAGGGTCTGGGCCATGGGGCTGCCGCTGTCGCGCAGCAGCAGCTGGCCCTCCTCCCGGCGACCGAGGCGATCGACGAGGATGCGCCCGGCCTCGGCCATCAGCGTGCTGCGCACGACGATGTCCTGGGCCTGGCGGCTCTCCTCGGCGAACTCTTCGGCCAGGGTCTGCCAGGCGTCGGCGTTGCCCGAGGGCATGGCCGTGGACAGCAAGCTCGAGTGCAGGCCCGAGTGCACGCCCCACAGCAGCGAGGGGCTGTCGACGAGGGTGGGGGGGACCTGCTCGCCGCCCTCGCCCCGCTCGACCTGATCGAGCAGGTCGGACAGGTCCAGGGCGCCGGTGGAGTCGTCGAGGATCACGTTGGGCGAGCCCGTCGTGAACAGCTCCTTGCGCAGCTCGAGGTCTTCGCGTCGGCGACTCACAGCAGCTCCTCGAGTTCGTCGTGGTTGAGGGCGGCGCCGTAGCCCAGGGCGCGGCGCAGGCCCAGGTGGTCATCGCTGAGCAGGTAGCCGAGCAGGGCCGTGGCGCGCTCTTCGATCAGGACCTGGCGGGCGCCCTCGGGGCCCCGGGTCGGGCCGGCGGCGAGCAGGCGCTCGAGGCCCGGGCGGGGGTCGGCGGCCGCGACCACGCCCGCGCGGTCCTCGGCCATCAGCAGGGCGTCGCGCAGGCGCTCGGGGTCGAAGGTGTCCGTGGCCGAGGCGAAGTTGCGCGCGGCCTGGACCAGGTCGACGCGGCTGGCCGCGTCGGGCAGGGACTTCACGACCCAGTCGGCCAGGGTCCGGTCGATGGGCGGGGTCTCGCCCTGGCCCTGGGCGAAGGCGTCGTCGGACAGCTCGATGTCGAGGGAGCGGACCATGCCCATGAGCAGGCCCAGCAGGCGCGGCCCGGCGTTCTCGGCGTGCAGGAAGTCGCCGCCCGTGGCCAGGCGCAGCATCGCCCGACCCAGCAGGTCGCGGGAGCGCGGCGCGAAGGGGGCGCTGTTGACCCGGCGGCTGACGATCAAGGTGGGCGAGCTGCCCAGGTGCGCGACCACGCTGTGGTCGGTGGCGGAGTTGTCGATGAACACCAGGGGCTGGGGCATGCCCAGGGCGTCGGCCAGGGCCCGGGCGACCATGACCACGCCGGAGCTGCTCGGCAGGCTGCGCCCGCGCACGATGTCGACGGGCGGATCGGGGACGCCGGGGAGCTCGGACAGCAAGAACACGCCCTCGTGGAGCAGGACCAGGGCGTTGCTGCACGGCAGGTCGCCGACGAGCAGGTCGAGGGGCTTGCCGTCCTGCTCGTTGGGCAGGGGCCAGGGCTCGACCTGGAGGCGGTCGCAGGCCGACCAGGTCCCGGACTCGCCGGCGATGCCCTCGACGTCGGTGACCTCGAGGATGGCCGTGGACAGGTAGACCCCGTCGAGCTCGCCGAAGAGATCGAAGAGCTCGCGCAGGCCCCGGACGGGGGCGTGGTCGATGCCCTCGCCGAACTTCGAGCGCACGCCCTCGGCGCGCAGCCACGCGCGGTGGTGGGCGACGCCCGCGAGCAAGGAGGCCTTGGCCTCCTCGCGGCGGTCGAGCTTGAGCAGCACGCGGTGGAGCTCGCGGAGCACGTCGAGGTCCGTGGGCTCGAGCAGCAAGAGCTCGCGCATGAGCTCGACGGCGACGTCGGGCTGGCGCAGGGGCCCGCGGTGCAGATCGGCCAGGGCCCGGAGGCTGCGCACGCGCTGCTGGCCCTCGCTGAGCTCGACGAGCAGCTGCAGGGCCTCGACGCGCTGGGACAGGGCCCCGTGCTCGGCGGCGATGCGGTCGGCGGACAGCAGGGCGTGGCGGGGGTGGAAGCCGCCCCGGCCCGCGGAGAGGTAGTGCTCGATGGCCGCGACGGCGTCGCCCGCTTTTTCCTGGGCGTCGCCGGCGAAGTAGTGCAGGGCGGCGGCGCGCTCGGGGCTGAGCTCGCGCTGCAGGGCCCGGCGCAGCTCGTTGACGACGTCGGGCCAGCGCTCGAGGCGGGCGTAGCCCTGGGCCAGGTCGGCGTGGATGCCCGGATCTTCGGGGAAGTGCTCGAGGCCCTGCTCGAGCAGGTCGACGGCGGCCTCGGGCCCGTCGGTGTGCCCGGCCAGGCGGGCGTTCTCCCGCACGGCGTTGGGGCTGAGCAGGTCGAGCTCGGTCAGCGAGGCGAGCCGGCGCTCGAGCAGGATCTGCAGGGGCGGCGCGCCGTGGGAGCCGTGCGCGACCTTGGTCCGCTCGAGCCCCCGGAACGCGAGCTCGTCGGCGGGGTCGAGGGCGAGGGCCTGGGCGAACAGGGCCCAGGCCTGGGAGTTGTGCGACTGGGGCTGGGCCGTGCGCAGGCTGATGGAGCCGGCCCGGCACAGCGCGCGGACCTTGTGCGCCGGCGCGCTGAGGTAGCTGGCCAAGCGCTCGAGGGTGGCGATGGCCTCGGCGATGCGCTTTTTCCCGCCCATGCGCTCGAGCACCCGGGCCTTGCAGTGCAGGGCGGGGATGTAGCTGGGGCTGACGGTCAGCGAGAGCTCGACGGTGGCGAGGGCCTGGGACAGGTCGCCGCGGCGCTCGTGGAGCTCGGCCGCGATGGTCGCGAAGGCGGCCTGCTCGACGGGGTGGTTGGCCGTCGCGCCGGCGCGCTGGAGGTCGGCGGTGCGGTTGCTGTAGCTGCTCTCGCGCTTTTGCTTGACCCGCAGGCGACCGCGCCGGGCGAGGGCGTGGCCGGGCTGCTGGTCGAGGATCGCGGCGTAGCCCGCGTCGGCGCGGTCGAGGTTGCCGGCGGTCTCCTCCGCCCGCGCGCCGCGATAGAGGTAGGCGAGCACCGTCGGCTGATCGTTGCCGATCTCCTCGCCGAACTGCTTGGCCGCGGCCTCGAGGGCGCCCGCGGCCCGGGACGGTCGGCGGGCCCGGAACGCGGCCCGGGCCAGGCGCAGCTGGGTCACGAAGTCTTCGGGGCGGGCCTCGGCCACGGCGGCGAGGTATTGGATGGCGACGACGGCCTTGGGCGTGAGCTCGGCGAGCTGCAGGGCCAGGGCCCGGCGATCGTCGGCGCCGCGCTCGGTGGTCAGCCCGGCCTCGGCGAAGGCCTGGAGGTCGCGGCTGCGCCCGAGCTTTTCGTACAGGCGCAAGAGCAGGGCCCGGGCCACGCCGAGCTGCGGCCACAGCTCGAGGGCGCGGACCAGCTCGCGCACGGCCCCCTCGGGGTCGGACAGGTGCCGGGCGCGGATGTTGGCCGAGCGGTGCAGCAACAGGGCGCGGGTCCGCGGGCCCTGGACCGCCGCGACGTGGGCCTCGATCAGCTTGACGAGGGTCGGCCACTGGCTCAGGCGCGTGGCGAGGTTCTCGGCCGCGTGCAGGGCGGGGAGGTGCCGGGGGAAGCGCTCGAGCAGCTGCTCGAGCTCGGTCAGCGCGTCCTCCGAGCGGTCGAGGCGGGTCGCCAGGATGCTGGCGATCTCGAGGCGCAGGGACACCTGGCGGCTGCGATCGGTGGCGTAGAGCAGGCGCTTGCGGAGCAGCTCGAGCAGCCGGTCCCAGTCCCGATCGCCGCGCAGCAGCGCCTCGAGGCTGGTCATGCTGGCCTGGTGATCGTCGACCTGGTCGAGCGCGACCTCGAAGAGATCGCGGGCCTTGTCGCGGTCGCCGAGCTCGAGGGCCAGCTCGCCCGCGCGGTGCGAGAGCTTGGCCTGGCGCACCGGGCTGAAGGTCAGCCGGATCTCCTGCTCGGTGATCTTGAGCAGCTCCTTGGTCTTGCCCTGGCGCGCCATCAGCCGGGCGAGGCGCTGGAGCGAGGGCATGTGCTCGGGGACCTCCTTGAGCAGCGCGACCAAAAAGCGCACGGCCCGGTCGGCGTTCTCGTCGCCCTGGTGGAGCTGGCCGAGGACCGAGAGCAGGAACACCCGCCGCGCCGGGGACTTGGCCCCGTCGAGCTCGGCCTCGTAGTACTCGGCCAGATCTTCGGGCCGGCCCATCTGGTGGAGCACGCGCTCGAGCCGATCGCGGGTCGGGCGGTAG
Source organism: Plesiocystis pacifica SIR-1 (assembly GCF_000170895.1). Taxonomy (GTDB): domain Bacteria; phylum Myxococcota_A; class Polyangia; order Nannocystales; family Nannocystaceae; genus Plesiocystis; species Plesiocystis pacifica. The sequence goes on from NZ_ABCS01000033.1 coordinate 12,724, forward strand.
CCCGCGGCGATCTGCGAGGCCTCTTCGTAGAGGCGGCGGGCGCCCTCGAGCTCGTCGAGGCGCTCCTCGAGGACCTGCCCCGCGCGCAGGTAGGCCTGCGCGGTCTCGGCCTTGGTCAAGCCGGCGTGCTCGGCCGTGGCGATCTGCAGCTGGAGCAGCTCGAGGAGCTGGGCCCACAAGCCGTTGGTGATCAAGTAGCGGGCGGTGTCCTCGACCGCCGGGATGTGGGCGGGGAACAGGCGCAGGGCCTTGCGCATGGCCGCCAGGCCCTCGTTGACCCGGTCGAGGCGGATCATCGCCAGCCGGCCCACGCGGTAAAAGAGCTCGGCGCGGACCGGGGCCTCGTCGTCCCCGATGGCGCGCAGCTGGCCCAGGCAGGCGAACAGCGCGACCTCGTAGCGGCTCGAGCTCATGGCGAGCTCTTCGAGGTTGCGCCACAGCGAGAAGTTGTGGGGCTGGGACTCGGCGGCGGCGAGCAGCAGGGCGACGGCCGCGTTGCGCTCGCGGTGGTCGTGGAGCACGAGGCTCGCCCGGGCCAGGGGCATGGCGCGAAGCTGCTCGGGGCGGGCCTCGGCGTCGAGCTCGAGGGCCTGGAGCATCAGCGCCGGATCGCCGCGCAGCTCGGCCACGCGGAACAAGTCGCCGGCCAGGCCCAGGTGGCGCGGGACCAGCTCGAGGGCGTGCAGGAGCATGTCCGCGGCCAGGTCGAGGTCGCCGCCGTGGCGGGCCTCGAGCAGGGCCAGATCGTGGAGCAACCCGGCGGCCGCGCCTTGATCTTCGAGGACCTCGAGCTGGCTCTCGAGGTTGGCGATGGTCCCGAACACGTCGCCCCGGGCCAGGGACACGCGCTCGACCGAGCGCAGCACCGCGAGATCCCGCGGGGTCGCCTTGAGCGCGGCCTCGTGGCATTGCTGGGCCGCGCGCAGATCCTTGAAGTAGCGCTCGACGAGCTGGCCGCGCTCGCGGTAGAGCGCCGCCGCCTCGCGCGGGTGACGGGTCGCGCGAATCTCCTGATCCAGGAAGGTGACCGCGTTGCGTACGTCGTTGCGGTCGCCGTAGACCCGGTAGAGCATGCGCATCGCGGGGCGCAGCTCGGGCACGAGGGCGAGGGCGGCGCGGAGGTTCTCGACCGCCGCGTTCTCGTCGCTGCGCTCCAGCGACCAGCGCGCGATGGTGAACGCGAGCACCGCTCGGAGCTCGCGTTCATGCTCGGGCGTTTGCTGGAGGGCCGCGAGGACTTCGGCGAAGGGCCGCTGCTCGCGAGTTGGGCTGGCGCCGGGCATCAGTCGAGGGGCCTCCGGCGCAGGGTTGCCGCGCTCTGAGAGTCGCCGCGCATTCGTCGGCGATTGTACACTCTAGTACCGCGTGTCCGAAGACAGGAGACAGGGGCTCAGCTCTCGGTGAGCTCTGCTACGTAGTCGTTCAGGTGGTAGAGAGTGGGCTCGGCCCCTTGGGCGCTCCGCCGGGTAGCGAGGAGCTGGACGATGAGCTGGAGCGTCTCAAAGCGGCCGGTGAGACTGTAGTACTGGTCCTCGGGCATCGGCGGGGTCTCGGCGAGGCGCTCCATGACCCAGTCGTGCTCGGACTGGACCGGGGTGGGGGGGGCTCCTTCGGCCGGAATCTCCGTGGAGCCGCTGGGGGCGGCCTCATCGGGGCGCTTGCGCAGGTGGTAGGCCCCGTCGAGCTCGGCCCCGGGGGGCAGGCGCGGGTCGGTGAGCTCGGCCGGCCCCGAGAAGATGGCCTCGTAGGCCATGTCGACGGGGGAGAAGTGGACGAAGGCTGGCTCGAGCAAGATCCGGAGTCGCCGGGGCTCCTCGCCATCGCCGATCCACTGCGCGCCAAACTCGCGGCGGACCAGCTCCCCGAACCAGGCCCCGGCCTGCGCGGCCACGAGCGCGACGATGGGGGGGCGATCCTCCTCGCGGAGCATGGACAGGTAATGATCGATGAACGCGAGGCTGCTCGCCTCATCACCAATTTCGAACTCGAGGCTGCGCTGGATCTGCTCGCGGAGCCCCGCCGCGAGGGATTGGACGAGGGCCTTGGAGGGGCTCGGCTCGGAGGCCTGCGCGCTTGTTCCGCTGGAGTTTGAGTTGCTGTCGATCACGGTGCTCGGTGCAGCTTTACACCACGATTGGCCCGGCGCTATCGTGCGGCGGTGACGAAGGTCCTAGGCTCTAGCTGGGCCGTCGACGTGTCGTATGCGTGTCGATGCGGCACCCATTATCGGGCCAAGCGCTGGCGGTGGATCGACCGAGACGCCGCCCACGACGAAGCCGAGCGCGCCCACCGAGAGGGACCCGTCCGCGGTCGCTGCCCAAATTGTGGGGAGCCGGCCAAGGCGATGATCGACTGGTTGGAGATCCACATCTCGCGTCAGCGGGCCACGGTGATCCTCGGGCCGCAGCAGCGGGCGGACCTGCCCGGGGTGGTCGCCGAGCACGTCTCGGCCATCGAGGAACGCATCGCCGACGGGACCTTGCCCCACGCGACGGGCTGGTTGCTGCGGCCGCACTGGCGCTTCAACGACAGCGACGTGGTCACGGCGGTGCGCGAGGTGCCAACGGGGGAGATGAGAGGCGCCTCGGGGCCCGCGCGTCGAGCCGACGACAGCAAGGAGGACCCCGCGGAGACCGAGGACACGGCCAAGCGCCGCGCGCCCCGACGGCCGAGCGGGTCCCACGACACCGGCGGCGGGGTGACCCCCCGCGATCGCCAGTCCTCGGACGGGGTGCCCCGCCTCGTTGGCACCTCGTGGCCGCGCGAAGCCCCGGCGAGCCGGGCGGCCGACACCCACGTCGCGATGTTGACCATGGACCACGGGGCCATGGAGGGCGGGGCCGAGCTGGTCACCGTCAGCCTCGACCTCGACGAGGCCGGGCGCGCGATGTGGGGCCAGGCGGCCCTGCAGGTCCGACCCATCCACCTGCGCGGCCACGGCTACCCGCTCATCGGCGTGCGCCTGGTCGCCTCCTACCTCGGCCGCATGGCGCTCATCGACGGCGTGGTCGACGTGGGCAGCGAAGACGCGGGCCCGGTGTTCGCGGCCCTGTCCCGGCGCTTTCGCGTGCAGCTGGTGCTCGCCGGCGCCCGGGCGACCTCGACCTCGATCATTCGCCGGGAGGTCTCGGCCCGCGACCTCGAGCGCAACGCGGCGCTGTGCCTCGAGTCCGCGCGCGCGGCCTTGGCCCGCAGCGAGTACCCGCGCGAGGCCTTCGCCGAAGCCCTCGATCACCTGCGCGAGGCCAGCATCGAAGATCGTTTGCGGGGCGCTTCGGAGACCTTGCTGGCCGGCTCCTACCGCCACCTGATCTCGCCGCGCGAGACCTGGGTCGCCCTCGAGCACCTCGAGAACGCCTCGGACAAGCAGAACCTCGCGACCTTGCTCGAGGTCGACGGCCTGTCCGTCGACGAGTACGAGGCCATCCGCCGCCGCGTGCTCGTGGCCTCCGTCGAGCAGGGCCTGTGCGCGCCGCGACGCTTTTGGCGACGGATCATCGCCTCGGGCCTCGCCGACGACTTCGACGACTACGCGGGCCGCCTGTCCCGGGCCCGGGGCGAGGCCGAGAGCGAGGCCGAGGGCGACGACCTCGAGCCCGATCAGCGCCGGCTCGCGTGGGCCCGCATCGCCGAGCTTTGCGACCTCAAGCAGCTCGAGTACCCGCCCGAGCTCAGCGCCCAGCGGGGCGGCCACGAGAGCAGCGGCGGCCGAGCCAAGGAGCCCGAGGCGAGGCGAGAGCAGCGTCGCCGTCGGGCCACCGACGAGGCCGCGCGCTCGCGCAGCGCCGCCGGTGAGATCGAGACCCGGGGCGAGGTCCGTCGCGGCGGCGGGTCGCTGTCCGCGGACCTGCGCAATACCAACGTGCGCCTGCGCGTGGCCACGGCCTCCCTCGCCCAGGGCGGATCGAGCGAGGCCATCGTCGCGGTCCTCGACGCCCTCGATCAGTTCGACGAGGAGGAGCTGCTCGCGCTCTTGCCCAGCCTCGCCGAGCTCGGCACCCAGGTCGTCCCCGGGCTGCACGGCAAGCTCGACTCGCCGCGCCAGCAGGTTCGGCAGGCTTCGGCGATTTTGTTGGGTATCGTCGGCGACCCGTCGAGCATCGCGCCGCTGATTCGAAGGCTCACGCACGAGGACAGTCGCGTATGGTTTGACGTTGCCCGCGCGATCGGCAGCATCGGCTCGGCCTCCCTCGAGCGGCTGTGTGCACTCGTACGTCAGAGCGCGCGTGGGGACGCTTTTCCGATCCGCCACCGCGAGCTCCTAGCCCGCGCAGGCCGAGCCATGGCGGAAGTGGTGATCGCCGATGGGGGAGAGGACAGTATCGCGCACGACTCCGTCGAGGCCCTGGCCCAGTCCACGGAGACGGACATCTCTGTCGCTGCGGGTCGTGCCCTTGCTACACTCGGGGACGTGAGCGTGGCTGGTGCACAAGTTCGAGGCGAGCGATCCTTGCCCGACATGACGCAGCTGCGAGGCTTCGCTCGCCGAGCTTACGAAGCCATCCTCGTCCCCGAGTTCGAGATCCTCGACGACGAAGAAGTCGAAGTCGAGGCCGAGCTCATCTCCTGACTCGAGCTTTCCAACCATGCGCTACGGAATCTTCAGCGACACGCACGCCAACCTCCCCGCCCTGAATGCGGTGATGCGTTGCTTCGACCAGGAGAAGGTCGACGCGCTCATCTGCCTCGGCGACACGGTCGGCTACGGCTCCCAGCCCAACGAGTGCGCGGACATCGTGCGCAAGAACGCCAAGCACACCATCCTCGGCAACCATGACGCCGCGGTCGCTGGGCGCATGGACTACAGCTACTACTACGACGCCGCGCGCGAGGCCCTGGACTACCACCGGCGCATCCTCAGCGACGAGAACATGGAGTGGCTGCGCAACCTCGCCTACATGGAGAAGGACGAGGGCACGCACTTTTGCCACGGCTCGCCCGTGGACCTCGAGGAGTTCGAGTACATCTTCAGCGTCGAGCAGGCGATGACCTGCATCCCGATCTGGGAGCGCCTCGGGCAGGCGACCTTCATCGGCCACTCGCACCTGTGCAAGGCCTTCGCGATCAGCAAGGAGCGGGTCTTCGAGGTCGTGACCAAGCAGTTCGAGGTCCGCGAGGAGTACCGCTACGTCATCTCCGTGGGCAGCGTGGGTCAGCCCCGCGACCACGATCCGCGGGCCAGCTACACCATCTACGACAGCGGCCGGCGCAGCTTCGAGTTCAAGCGCGTCGAGTACGACATCGCCGAGGCGGCCAAGCGCATCTACGACATCGGCCAGCTCAGCGACAGCTTCGGCGCGCGCCTGTTCGCGGGCGTGTAGCGGGCCGTCTCCAACCACGCAAATCGGCGCTCCCGTCCCAGACGGTGAGCGCCGAAGTCGTTGGGGGCATGGCCAGCTGAGGCAGCCCTCAAAGTTTGTGCTCGAGGACGATGCGCGCGAGGGCGAGGCGCAGCGCGAGGGGGAGCTCGCCTTCGCCCGTGTGCCCGACCAGCGCTTCATGGACCAGGGTCGACTCGGCGGCGATGATCGCCTCGTCCTCGGTTGGGCGCCCGCCCCCGCGAGCGGCGATCGCCGCGGTCGGGAGCGTGGGCGCGCGGACGAGCGCGGCGACGACGTTGTCGGGGAGCAAGGGGTCGCGGCCGTCGAGGACGGCCAGGGCGCACAGGGGGATCTCAGCGGGATTCGTCGACGCTTCGACGTGGACGAGGATCCGCCAGCGCGCCGGTGGGTGACCGGTCAGGCCTTCATTGTTTGTTCCCACGCGAATCGCGGCGCTGGCGAGGCGCTCACAGGCCCACTCGTGAATGACCCACTCGACCTTCCACGCATCTCGCGCGCCTGCGAGGCGCACCGAGAGCTCGGTGAGTCGCTCGCGCCAGATGGTCGCCATCATCGACAGCGCCTCGGCGGAGGCGGCAGAGTCGAGGGGGGCGAGGGGGTGGACTGGGCGCATGGAGACGACGAATCTGAAGCTCTGCCGAGGGAGGCCGAACTGCCGGTTGGTGGGCTGGTGGCGGGTCTCGCCCCGAGAGGGCGGACCGCGCGTGGGTCGCTGGATGCTGCGCGCGGGTCGCTGAGGAGGCGCGCAGTGTGGCCGTGACCAGTACGGTTCTTACCACTAGCAAGGTGTGTCGCCCAGTCCTCGATGCAGAAAAAGTGAACCCAACTCGCGTTCTGTGAAGGACACTGCGCGACCTCTCAAAAGCACGAGGCACGTCCCGCCGCCCATGAAACTGACACTGGGATCCACATGAGCGCGCATGAAAGGAGCGAGCGGTCTATGCTCCCGTCTCGATGCCGCGCTTCGAAAGCGAGGATCGCTTCTGGGAGATCGAGCGGGAGGGGCGACGCATCCGGATCCGCTCGGGGGCCCATGGCGAAGCGCCCGAAGAGACCGTGCGGGCCGAGCACTACCTGCCCGTCGCGCGTCGGCAGTTCGAGGCGCTGATCCGAGCCAAGCTCGAGGAGGGGTATGTCCCCGTCGAGAACCAGGGGGACTCGGAGCTCGCCTGCAGTCCAGAGCTCGAGGCGCGGCTGCTGCAGGAGCTCGATCCCGACGGCGGCGGCGACCCCTCGATCGCGTGGTCCGTGCTCGGAGACTGGCTGGGCGCACGCGGCGACGTGCGCGGTGAGTTGGTGACCGTCGACGAGACCTTGCGGCGCTTCGAGCTCGATCCGATGGCGTCGAGCTTCGAGCGCGACCGCTTGGTCCGTCGCCGCCGCGCGCTGATCGACGAGTGGAGCCCGCGCTGGCTCGGCGACCTGTCCCAGCTGTGCGGCCCCAACCGGCCGGTCCGCCTCGATTGGGATCACGGATGGATCGCGGGGGCGCACCTGGGCACGGAGGTCGGCGACTTCGATCTCTCGGCCTGGCGCCTCGGCGCGTCGGACCTGGTCCCGGCGCTCGAGCGCCTGCTTCGTCACCCCCTCGCCGGCTTGCTGCGGACCCTCAACCTCACGCAGCTCGACCCGCGGGCCAAGGGCGACTACCAGCGCGCGCTCCGGGTGCTCGCCGAGGGGCCGCGGCCGGCCCTGTGTCGGCTGCAGCTCGGGACCCTCAAGGAGGGCGCCTGGGTCCGGGACAGCTCCGGGGTGCAGCGCAAACGAACGGTGCTCACGCGCATCGGCCCCCTCGACGATCTCGAGCGCCTGCTGCAGCTCGCCCCGCGCCTTCGAGCGTTGCGCCTGACCGGCCGACTGTTCGCGGGCCTGCCCGCCATGCCGCGGGTCCGCGCCCTCGAGCTCCACGTCCCGCGCCTGAGCGTGCGCTTGTTGTCGAGCCTGAGCGCGGGGCCGTGGACCGACCTCGAGCGCCTGTGGATCCGCTGCACGGAGGTCTACGACCCGTGGTCTCGGGAGCAAGCTGGGGACGCGAGACTGCGGGGCATCCTCAGTGGCCTGAGCGCGTCGAGCAAGCTGCGGGAGCTGTCCATCCAGGGGCCGAGCGGTCTGATCGCGCTGCTCGAGAACGTCGACTCCCTGGCGCTGCGCGAGCTTCGGCTGCCGCGGCTGAGCGAGAACACCGCTCGCTTGCTGCTCGATGGGGCCGACGCCCTGTCGAGGATCGAGCGCATCGTCGTCGAGGACGGCGAGGTCGAGGGCAGCTGGGACGCGGTGCGTCGCCGCTTCGGCTCGAGGCTGGTCTCGGTGCGAGGGGCCTTCGCGCCCGTGGCGGAGCTGGGCGAGCGCAGCCGCTGGGATCCGCAGCACTCGTGGCGTTGAAGTCCGGCCACACACCGCAGTTGCGCAAATGCGACAGCTGTGACCTCAGCCACCCGTGTGAGCCCACCTGCGGGCCTTGGTGACGTGGGGCTCTTTTTTGTCTCTCAAAGTCAGGGCAAATCACGGGCGTGAACGCTTCCGCTCGATCCAGCCGTGACCACGCCCGACCGGGCATCAGCGCCATCTCGATCTATCTGCCCCGCAACCGCGTCGACCTCGAGCGCTGGTGCGAGTGGACCGGCGCCCCCTGGGCCAAGGTCGCCGCCGTCGTCGGCCGCAGCTTCCGGGTCTGCGCCCCCGACGAGAACGTCTACACCATGGCCGCCAACGCGGCGCTCCAGCTGATCGAGGCCAACGGCATCGACCCGCGCCGGGTCGGCTACTTCGCCCTCGGCACGGAGTCCTCGACGGACAACGCCGCGGGCGCGGTGATCGTCCGCGGCATGGTCGACGAGGCCCTGCGGGTCCGCGGCCTGCCCAGCCTGGCCCGGGACTGCGAGGTGCCCGAGTTCAAGCACGCCTGCCTCGGGGGCGTCTACGCCATGAAGTCGGCGGCGCGCTACCTGGCCTGCGAGGGCCGCGAGCGCGTGGCCATCGTGGTCAGCTCGGACATCGCCGCCTACCGCCGGGGCAGCACCGGCGAGCAGACCCAGGGCGCCGGCGCGGTCGCCTTTGCGATGGAGGCCGAGCCCAAGCTGCTCGCCCTCGACCTCGACCGCGCGGGCTCGGCCTCGAGCTACCGCGGCTACGACTTCCGCAAGCCCTTCGCGCGCCACTTCATGGCCGACTACCGCGGCGAGGAGCAGACGCCCCGGGACTTCCCCGTGTTCAACGGCAAGTACTCGACGCTGTGCTACGTCGACGAGGTCATCGCGGCCCTCGACGCGATGTTCGGGCGCCAGGGCCTCGACGGCGATCGCCGGTCCTACTACGAGTCCCTCGCCGGGATCTTCTTCCACCGCCCCTACCACCACCTGCCGAGCACGGCCCTGGCGACGGCGCTGACCTGGGACCTGGCCCGGCAGGCGGCGGGCAGCGGGGGCGAGGCGCGGGCCCAGCTCGCCGCGCTGTGCGAGCAGGCCGGGGTGTCCGCCGAGGACGTCCTCGCCCAGGTCGACCGCCGGGCCGGCGAGGGCTTCGACCTGTGGGCCGAGGCGCGGGCGCAGGGGGCCGACCACGATCCCTTCGCCGCGGTCAACCACCTCGCCAAGCTGTTCCGCAAGCAGGCCTGGTACCGCAACTTCAGCGCCAACAAGCTGGGCCTCGGCGCCGAGCGGGTCCGCCAGTGCGGGAACCTCTACACCGCCTCGCTCCCGGCGTGGATCGCCGCGGGCTTCGACGACGCCTGCCGCCGCGAGGCCGCCGACGCGTCGATCCAGGCCGGCAGCGAGATCCTGCTCATCGGCTACGGCAGCGGCGACGCGGCCGAGGCCATCCCCGCCACGGTCATGCCGACCTGGCGCGAGGCCGCCGCGACCATCGGCTTCGAGGCGGCCCTGGCCAACGCCAACGACCTCGACCGCGAGCAGTACGAGGCGCTCCACGACGGGCGGGCCGTGGACGGCCTGGCGTCGACGCAGGGCTTCGTGATCCGCGAGGTCGGCAGCAAGGACCGCCCGGACTTCGCGGACATCGGCATGGAGTACTACGACTTCGTCTGAAGGCTGCCTTGCCCCCCTCCTCCGAGTGGGGCGTCTGCGCTGAGGGGGTCTGTCAAAACGCAGGCCCAGGGGCGCTCTCGAACACCCGGGCCGAGTCGACGCCGACTGTTGCGCCCAGCCCAAGAAGTTGGGCATCGGAGCCTCGTGGGGGTGCGGTAAGCTCGCGGGGTGGGTGATGTCTCGAGCAGCGATCCAGGCTCGCCCAAGGCCTCTGCGCCCGTGCTGCGGGGGACGCTGGCGAGCCGGGTGCTGTCACGAATCGCGGTGTTCGCGAGTATCGTCATCGCGCTCTCTACACTCGTCGCATACGCATTGGTCTCCGCTCGGCTCGAGCGCGAATCACTCGAGACCATCGAGAACTACGCGCTCGAGCGTGGCCGCCACGAGCAGGAGCTGTTCGTTCAGACCGAGGCGATCCAGGCCCAGCTCGCGGCCGAGTTCGAGGCCGCGCTGGCGCGTCGCGGGGAAGGGGCCGGGCCCGAATTCACGGAGCGCTTCTTCGAGGACGAGCGCGGCGTCACCCGCAACCGCGCGTCGACCTTCGGGGACCCTGGCCGCGCGCAGCTGTGGGCGCGCCGCGGGGTCGAGCTCGACCCCGAGCTCCAGCGCGAGCTGCTCGTCGGCCACGACCTCGTCCAGCGCTACGGCCCCGGCCTGAGCCTGCGCTCTCTCAACATCTACGTGGTGAACTCGGCCAACGCCATCACCTACTACTGGCCGAGCGCGGCCGACTGGGCGACGGGCGTCGACCCCGACCTCGACCTCCACGACGAAGAGTTCTTCGCCGTCGGCACGCCCGCGCGCGACCCCAGCCGCGAGCCCGCCTGGACCCGGATGTACCGCGATCACTACGGGCCGTGGATGGTCTCGTGCGAGACGCCGATCGACATCGGCGGTCGCCACGTGGCCAACGTCGGCATGGACATCACCCTCGACGAGCTCGTCGAGAGCAGCGTCAACGAGACCCTGCCAGGGACCCACAACTTGATCATTCGCGAGGACGGGCGGCTGATCATGGGCCCCGAGCTCTACGCCGACCACGGCGACGCGAGCCTGGACATCGAGATCCGCGCGAGCGAGCACCCGGGTCTGGCGGAGACGCTGCGCCTGGCTCGGTCGCTCGGGCCGGGGGAACACCTCGCGTTCAACGCGGTCACCGACGAGTACCTGGCGATCACGCGGATCGCCGGGCCTGGGTGGTTCCTCATCGTCGTGCTGCCCGGCGATCTGGTCCGCGCGCGGGCCTCGGGTCCGACCAAGATCGTGCTCGCGCTCGGGGTGGTCTCGCTCTTGTTCGAGTTCTTGCTGGTGTTCCTGGTCTTGCGCCGCAACGTCGGAGATCCGCTCGCCGAGTTGACGGCGGCGAGCGAGGCCCTCGCGCGGGGCGAGCGGGACGCCCCGCTGCCGACCCGGCGCGACGACGAACTCGGGGACCTCGCGGCCGCCTTCGGCCGGATGCGCGATACGGTCGAGCTCAAGACCCACGAGCTCGTGGCCGAGGTCGAGGCCCGGCGCGAGGGCGAGGCCCTGCTCCAAGCGATCCTCGATCACACCCCCGCGGTCATCTTCATCAAGGATCTCGAGGGCCGCTACCTGCTGACCAACCGACGCTGGCACGAGCTGTTCGGCAACCGCCCCGAGCTCGAAGGCCTGAGCGACGTCGACTTCCTCCCGCCTGCGGTCGCCGAGAGGATGCAGGCCAACGACAGGGAGGTGCTGCTCGCTGGCGAGCCGATGCAGTTCGAGGAGCGGGTCGTCTCGGACGCAGGGGAGGGCACCTACATCACCGTGAAGTTTCCCTTGCCCAGCCCCACCGGCGAGCTCGGGGCGCTGTGCGGGATTGCGACCGACATCAGCGCGCGGATCGAGCTCGAAGATCAGCTCCGCCACTCGCAGAAGATGGACGCCCTCGGCCAGCTCGCGGGCGGCGTGGCGCACGACTTCAACAACCTGCTGACCGTCATCTTCGGTCAGTCCGAGCTGCTGGTGGCCGAGCTCGAGGGCAACGCCGAAGCCCAGGAAGACCTCGGCGTGGTGCTCGAGGCGGCCGAGCGCGCGCGGTGGTTGACCGGCCAGCTGCTCGCGTTCTCTCGCCGCGAGCTCTACAACGCCGAGGTCTTCGATCTTCGCGAGGTCGTCGAGCAGTCGCGCTCGCTGCTGCGTCGGCTGCTGAGCGAGGACATCGAGATCGCGCTGAGCGAAGACGGTGACGACGGGGAGCCCCTGATGATCCGAGCCGATCGCGGTCAGGTCGAGCAGCTGCTGCTCAACCTCGCGACCAACGCCCGCGACGCCATGCCCGAGGGCGGGCGGCTGGGGCTCGCGCTCCGCCGGATCGTGCTCGACGCCGACGACGAGCGGGGCCTGGCCCTCGCCCCGGGCCCCCACGTCCTGCTCTCGGTCAGCGACACGGGCGTGGGCATGGACGAGGCGACCCGGGCCCGGGCCATGGAGCCCTTCTTCACGACCAAGGCCGCGGGGCGCGGCACGGGCCTGGGGCTGGCGATCGTCTATGGCGTCGCCAAGCAGACCGGCGGGGTGATCGACATCGACAGCGCGCTGGGGGTCGGGACGCGCATCGACGTCTACCTGCCCGAAGCCAAGGGCGCGGCCAAGCCGCGCGTCGAGGCCAGCGATGAGCTCGAGGGGGCCCGGCCCGGTGAGACCGTGCTCGTGCTCGAGGACTCGGAGGTCGTCGGCCGGGTGACCGCGCGCAGCCTCGAGAACTTTGGCTACACCGTGCTGCTGGCCAGCGACGGGCGGCAGGCCCTCGAGCGGGTCCGCGCGTACCCGGGCACGATCGACCTGCTGCTGTCCGACATCTTGATGCCCGGGCTCTCGGGCCCCGACGCCGCGGCCGAGCTTCGCAAGCTTCGACCCGAGCTCGCCGTGCTCTACATGACCGGCCACATCGACGACGAGCGCGTCAGCATCGAGGCCCTCGGTGCGGACGCCGAGATCTTGCCCAAGCCCTTTCGCCAGGCCGAGCTCGCCGCCCGCGTCCGTGCTGCGCTCGACGGCAAGGCGGGCAAGGCGGGCCGCGGCGCCCAGGCTGGGCGTAGCGAGTCGGTGTAAGTCCCTCGGAGATGGACCGAGGTCGCGTGGCGGTGCTCGCCCTCGGGATGCTGGCGCTCGGGGCCGTCGCGGCGCGAGTCGTGACCCGACCGGGCGGGGACGGGCGCGCGCTCGAGCCAGCGCGAGCCGCGAGCGCGCTCGTCCGCGTCGCGCCGCGGGGCGGTGGCGATCCACGTGCCCGCGGACTTCGGCCCCATGCCCGCGATGCTCCGCGAGCGCGTCGCCAGCGCGGCCCGCATCGCCGATCCCGGGGCCTACCCGCTGGTCTACGGGCGCATGGCCGAGGACGGCAGCTGCCTGTGCTCGTGGGACGCGCGCGAGGCCGTCGAGCGCACGTGCTCGCTGCCGGCCGTGGGCGTCGCAGGCGAGGCGGCCCGGGCGAGGTGATCGAAGCGCGGGCTCCGTGGCACACTCGGATCGTGAGGTCGATGATCGCAACCAGCTGTGCCTGTTCGCTCCTCGCGCTGGGCCTCCTCGCCTGCGACTCCGAGGCAGACGAGTCGGCGCTCAGCGACGACGGAGACGTCGAGGCGGACTGCTCCAAGATCTACGTCGACCCCATGCCGGAGATGGGCCCGGGCGACCACTACCGGCTCATCGTCGAGGTCTACGCCTACCCCAAGGGGGACGTGCACGGCGGCCGCGCGGAGATCGACTGGTTTTACCTCGACGCCTTCGACGGGGTGAACTGCTACGACCTCGACGACGCGGCCTGGCCGTCCACGGGTCCGAATTCCTTCGACTGGTCCTTCGTCCTCGACGCCTACATCCGGGATACGAACACCAACGAGCTGCTCGACGGCTACTTCCAGAAGATCTGCCCGCTGAGCGAGGACTGCCAGCCGGAGGACTTCGACCCGCCGCCGGACATCGACCTGGGCGGGGGTTAGCGGCTCGACCGGGGCTTGGGCAGGGGCGGCCCCTCGCCGCCGTTGTCGAGGAGGTCGCGGCACTTCTCGTAGTCCTCGGGCGGGAGCCCCTCGCACAGCCCGGCGAGGCTGCGCTCTTCTTTGGTCGCGCTCTGGTTGAAGCTGGTCACGCCCTTGGGCGGCTCGGCGATGGGGGCGTAGGTGTCCGCCGCGCCCGCGCTCGCGCCAGGTAAGGGCAGCTGGGGCCCGAGGTCGCAGGCCGTGCCCAGCAAAGCGAGGGCGAAGGCGAGGGCCAGGGCGGGGCCGGGGCGGTGGAGGAGGTGCTCGGTCATGGGTCTCCGTGGTGCGGGCGACGAGCGCTCGCGCGGCTCAGTTCGACGGCGCCATCAGGGTGAAGCGGATCGGTCCGGGCCCGTTGTCGAGGCGGGCGCGGCACTCTTTTTCTTGGGCGGGGGGCAGGCCCGCGCACACGTCGGCGTAGCCCTTGTCGCCCCACAGCCCGCCGCCTCCGCCCCCGCCGGTCGCGGCGTGGGGGCTGTCGTCGAGGACCAGCGCGGTGCCGACGCTGCCGCTGGGGTTGGCCAGGTCGCTCGACGAGAGGCTGGGCGTCGAGCCCACGCCGTGCACGCTGAAGTCGCAAGCGGTGGTCAGCAAGGGGAGGGCGACCACGCTGGCGAGGGCGAGGAGGCGGGCGAAGGGGGCGGTCATCTCGGGCTTCATGGCGATCGTCTCTCGGGCTTGGAGGCAGGCTGGAGAGCGCCCCGGGTCTGGGGTCCTCGTCGTGCTCGGAGCCCGCGGCGGGGGTCCGGGCGCTCGCGCCTTCATGAGACCTAGTCGCCGCCGATCGCCGAATGATTGGCCGCAGAACAAATAAAACTCGCCGGATTCGGCGAGTCTTGGCGCGGGAGACTCGCTCCGCTCAGCGCGTTTCGTCGGCGATGGCGTCGAGGCGGGCCTGGGCCTTGGCGAACACCCAGGTGTCGGCGCCGTGGCTGTCGCGCAGGCGCGCGTAGGACAGGCGCGCGCGCTCGAAGTCGCCGATCTCGAACTGGGTCTCGGCCAGGAGCAGCTGGCTCGCCTCGATCATGCCGCCCTCGCCGAGGCGCTCCCACATCCCGGCGGACTCGCTCAGCGGGTACACGCGGTCGGGGTCGTCGAGGTAGTCGAGGGTCCGGCCCGCCCAGTACAGGGCCATGGCGCGGTGGCGCGGGGAGGCCACGGGCAGGCTGCGCGCGTCGTGGGCGAGGCGGCGGGCCCGGTAGCCCAGCTCGAGCTCGGCCAGCAGCGCGGGCGCGGGGTCCCTGGGCAGGGTGACCACGTCGAGGCGCAGCCGCTCGATCTCGACGGCGAGGCGCAGCTGGGCCGTGGTCGTGGCCGCGGCCTCCATGCACTGGGCGCGGGCGGACAGGTAGCCCGGCCCGCGGCCGCGCAGCTTGGCCCGGCGCAGCTCCTCGATGGCCAGGCTGCAGCGGTTGTAGTTCGGGTAGGCCCACTGCCGGCGCAGGGCCGGGTCCCGGGCGTCGATGGCTCGGGACGACAAGAGCGCGCGGGCGTGGGTGTAGTCGGCGCGCGCGGTCTCGAATTCGCCGGCGCGTTGGTGGGCGCTGCCCCGGGCGTTGCGGGCCCGGGCGGCGAGGATCGGGGCGTCGTCGGCGACGAGCTGCTCGGCGAGGTCGAAGCTGGCCGCCGCGGCCGTCCAGTCGCGCTCGGACAGCGCGAGGCTGCCCTGGGTCATGTGTCGGGCGTAGCGCAGCGAGGGCTGGGGCCCGTCGCGCTCGAGCAGCGCGAGGCCGACGTCGGCGAAGCGCAGCGCCGCGCGGGCGCCCTGGGGCTCGCCCTGCTCGTGGGCGCGGAGCTTGGCGAGGGCGAGCAGGGCCTCGACCTCGATGGCCGCCGCGCCGCAAGCTCGGGCGTGCTCGCTGCTGCGCTCGAAGGCCCGGAGCGCGCCGGCGATCAGGCCCTGGTCGAGGCGGACGCGGCCGAGCTGGAGCTGGGTGGCGGCGAGCTCGGCCCGGAACTCGGTGTTGGGCAGGCAGGGGTCGGCGCTCTCGGCCAGGGACTGGGTCGCCTGGAGCCGCGCGTTGGCTTGCGCGAGCTCGCCGAGCAGCCGGTAGCCCTCGACCTCGACCAGGCGCTGGCGCAGCTCGGGCAGCAGCGGCGAGCGGGCCAAGCTAGTCGGCGCGTCGAGCAGCCAGCGCGAGCTGAGCGCGTCGAGGCCGGCGCTCGAGTGCTCGAAGGGGTGGTCCTCGATGAAGGTCAGCTGGTGGTCGAAGACCGCGAGGGCGTCGCGGTGGGTCTGGGCGGCCGCGTCGCTCGGCGCGGGCGGGGCCTCGGCCTCGCACAGCGTGCGTCGGCCGGTCCGCCAGCGCGCCGCGAAGTCGTCGGCGGCGGCGACCACCCGGGCGGCCTGGCTGCGCGCGCCGGGCCGGTCCCGGGCCGCGAGGGTGTCGTGGAGCTGGGCGCGGCGCTCGGGCCCCCAGACCGCCGCGAGCTCGTCGTCGACGGCGGCGCAGGGATCCTCGGCCTCATCGAACAGGCGCACGCTCGACAGCGCGATGACCAGGCCGAGGCCGAGGCCGAGCAAGAGCAGCGCGCCGCGGCGCAGCTTGGGCCCGGGCGGGTCGTCGAGCACGGCCAAGAGCGCGGCCATGCTCGGGTGCCGGCGCGCCGGATCGTGGGCGAGGCCGCGGCGCAGGGCCCGGTAGATCCAGCGCGGCATGCCCTTGGGCCGAGGCGGGGGCAGGCGCCGGGCCTGGGGGTCGAGGATGGCCTCGCCGACGAAGGGCGGCTCGCCGGTCAGGGCCATCCACGCGGCCACGCAAAAGGCGTACTGGTCCGCGGGCGGGCCGACCTCGCCGACGCGCTCCGGGTCGAGCTGCTCCGGGGCCATGTAGCCCGGGGTCCCGCCGCCCTCGCGCAGGGCCTCGGAGCCCGGCTCGGCGCGGCGCTGGACCTCGCGCAGGGCCTCGCCGCTGGCCAGGCCAAAGTCGCTCACGCGGACCCGGGTGCAGCGCCCGCCCTCGGCGACGACGAGCACGTTGGCCGGCTTGAAGTCGCGGTGGAGGATGGCGCGTTTGTGGGCCGCGGCCAGGCCCCGGCCGGCGGCGATGTAGGCGTCGAGGATGGCCGCGCGCTCGGGCTTTTCGCGCTCGCACCACTGGTCGAGGGTCTCGCCGGCCACGTACTCCATGACCATGAACACCTCGTCGAGCTCGGAGGTGCCGACGTCGTAGACCTGGACGACGTTGGGGTGCTGGAAGCGGCCCAGGGCCCAGGCCTCGGCGCGCAGCCTCAGCTGGCGCTGGTGGTCCTCGTTGGTCGTCGAGACCACCTTGATGGCGACCTCGCGCTCGACGGAGGGATCGTAGGCCCGGTAGACCACTGCCATGCCGCCCCGGGCGATGAGGTCGCGGATGACGTAGCGACCGCCGAGGGTGATGGCGACCTCCGGGCGCAGGCCGAGCTTGACGAGGGTCGACTGGCACTCGTACTCGGCCTCGATGGTCCGCCGCGACCCTCCCGAGGGCCCTGGAGCGGCGCTCAGGCCCCTGGGCGCGTTCTCGGACTCGAGCTGGGGGGCAGCCATGGGGGTGGAAAGGGAGGGGCGTGGAAGGGCTGGAAGGAGGGGAAGGGGAGGCTCAGCCGCCGGAGCCTCGATCGTCGGCGATCATTGCAGTGTCCGCCAAGCACGATTCTCGATCTTCGATCCGCACTTCCCGGGTCGAGGCCCACATCCCGCCGGGCCGGGCCTCCGCGCGGGGCTGGCTGTCGAGGAGCGCCAGCTGCTCGCAGGCCAGCTCCCACAGCCGCTCGCGCATGGGCTGGCTCCCACCCCCGCGAACGCCGCGATCGGTCAGCAGGCCCTCGAAGACCGTGCGCGTGAGCCCCTCGCGGGAGCGCGCGGGGGCGCGGGCGGCCAGGCTCGCCCACAGCCAGTCGAAGTGGCGCTGGATGAGCGCACGCCCGGCGGCGGCGTCCCCCTGGCGCCACGACTCGAGCAGCGCGTCGTCGGTGATCGTCTCGGTCTCGGCCATCGCTCCAGGTAGTCGCCGCCCGAGCCTGAACGACCGAAAAAAGTTTCGCGCTTCATCCGTGGCGGCCCCTGGTAGGCTGGCGAGGTGGCAAAGCGCGACGAGCGCGAGCTCTTGCAGCGCTGGCAGGCGGGCGACGCCGAGGCAGGCAACGAGCTCGTCATCCGGCACTTCGACGCCGTCCGGCTGTTCTTCCTCAACGCCGTCAGCGACCGGGAGCGCGAGGACCTGCTGCAGGAGACCTTCAAGCGCGTGGTCGCGGCCGTCGGCACCTTCGAGGGCCGCTCGAGCTTCCGGACCTTCCTGTTCGTCATCGCCCGCCGGACCCTCTACGACCACCTGCGCCAGCGCTACCGGGGCAAGGGGCAGTTCGACGAGATGACCCACTCGGTCGTCGACCAGGGCGCCTCGCCCTCCCACCTCGTCACGCAGATCGAGTCCCACCGCCGCCTGCTCCAGTGCCTGCGCGGCCTCCCGGTCCAGACCAAGGAGCTGCTCGAGCTCTACTACTGGCAGGACATGACGGGCAACGAGCTCGCCGAGATCCAGGGCATCCCGGAGCGGACCCTGCGGAGTCGGCTGGGCACGGCTCGCAAGGCGCTGCGGGACTGTTTTGTGCGTTGCGCTCCGGCGGCGGGCGACGCCGACGAGCCGGACCTCGAGGGGGCGCTGCGCGAGCTCGGGGAGTTCTTCCGGACGGGGCGGGGCTAGCCAGCTCGCTAACTAGCCTCGTCGTCCATGCCCAGGGTCTCGAGCACCATCACGCCGCTCGCCCCCGGGTCCCCATCCAGGGTCTCTCGCACCCAAGCGCCGAGGTCGACCATCGCCACCGGCGGGTAGCGCCGCCGCGCCTCGTTGAGCGCCCGCGCCAGCCCGACCGCGCCGCCGGGCATGCGCCGGCTGGCGTCCCGGGCCAGGGTGCTGCGCAGCACCGCGACGAGCTCTTCGTCGAGGCCGCCAAAGTCGTGGTTGGGCCCAAACTCGGCCCGCCGGATCGCGTCCATGGTGTCGTCGGGGTCGTGGCCGTCGAAGGGGCGGCGCCCGAGCAGGCACTCGTGCAGCGTGACCCCGAGGGCGAACAGGTCGGCCGCGCCGGTCAGGGCGCCGCCGGTCAGCTGCTCCGGCGCCATGTAGGCGTACTTGCCCATGCGCAGCCGCCCCCAGGTGGCGTCGGCGGCGGTGGCCTTGGCGATGCCGAAGTCGCTGAGCTTGACGGCCCCCGAGCGCGACAACAGCACGTTGCCCGGGCTGACGTCGCGGTGGACCAGGCCGAGGCTGCGGCCGTGCTCGTCGGTCAGCGCGTGCACGTAGGCGAGGGCGCTGGCGAGCTGCTCGCCGACGAGCAGGGCCAGGGGCGCGGGCAGGCGGCGGCGTCGCATCAGCGCCGACAGATCGCGCCCGTCGACGTAGTCCATGCACACGTAGTAGATGCTGCCTGCCAGCCCGAGGTCGTGGACCGAGACCAGCCCCGGGTGATTGAAGCGCGAGCCGAGCCGGGCCTCGCCGATGAGCAGGCGCTCGAAGTCCGAGCGCCCGCGATGCTCCGGGCGCAGCACCTTGATGGCCACCTGCTTGTCCCAGCCGCTCGCCCCGTAGCGCCGCGCGAGGTGGACCTCGGCCATCCCGCCCGCGCCGATGCGCCGCAGGATGCGGTAGGGCCCGAGCTGCCGAGGCAGCGCAGGGGGGTCTTGGGCGCCGCCTGGGGGCGAACTTCGCCGCGGCGGGGGAGGGGACTCGACCGGGGCCATCGTTAGCCCCACAATACCGCCCATCGACTCGACCGCGACAATCGCCACGGTCGCATCGGACCATCCGGACTATCCGGCGTCCTCCGACCACTCCGGACGGGTTCAGCTCGTCGTCGTCGAGGGGCCGGACATGGGCCGGGCGGTGGCCTTCGAGGGCGAGCGGCTGGTCGTGGGCAGCGAGCCGGGCTGCGATCTCGTGCTCAGCGATCCCCGGGTGTCGCGGCGCCACCTCGAGATCCTGGCCCTGGCGGGCGGGCGCAGCGGCTACATGGTCCGCGATCTCGGGTCGAAGAACGGAACCTTGTTCGAGGGCGCCGCCATCTCCGAGGCGCGCATCCGGGCCGGCTCGACCCTGCGCCTGGGCACGACCTACCTGCGCCTGCGCCCCGAGCCCGCCAGCCTCGACCTGCCCCCGAGCGCGCGCCGGCGCCTCGGCGACCTGGTCGGCGAGAGCCTCGACATGCGCGTGTTGTTCACCATCCTCGAGCGCGCCGCCGACAGCGACGTCACCGTGCTGCTCGAGGGCGAGACCGGCACCGGCAAGGAGCTGTGCGCCCGGGCGATCCACGATCTGGGCGCGCGCCGGCGCGGGGCCATGGTCGCCCTCGACTGCGGGGCGCTGCCCGACAACCTGGTCGAGAGCGAGCTCTTTGGCCACGTCAAGGGGGCCTTCACCGGGGCCATGCAGGCGCGCAAGGGGGCCTTCGTCCGGGCCCACGGCGGGACCTTGTTCCTCGACGAGGTCGACTCGCTCCCGCCCCACCTCCAGCCCCGCCTGCTCCGCGCCCTCGAGTCCCGGCGGGTCCGGCCCGTGGGCAGCGACGACGAGGTCGAGGTCGACGTGCGCGTGGTCGCGGCCTGCCAGAGCGACCTGGCCCTGGCCGTCGCCCGCGGCGAGTTTCGCCCCGATCTCTACTATCGGCTGTCGGTCTTGCGCGTGCTCTTGCCTCCGCTCCGAGCCCGGCGCGAGGACCTGGTCCCGACGATCCGCGAGCTGCTGACCCGGCGCGGCTTCTTCGAGCGCGAGGGTGTCGAGGACTGGACCATCGGCGGCCCCAACCTCGAACGGCTGATCGCCTACGACTGGCCCGGGAACGTCCGCGAGCTCCGCAACGTCCTCGACCGGGCGCTGGCGCTCTCGCCCGCGGCCGAGGGCTTTGGCGACCTGCGGGTGAGCTTGCCAGGGGAGGCCAGCACCGAGGAGGGGCTGAGCGTGCGCACGGATCTGCCCTACGCCGACGCCAAGCAGCATCTGCTCGAGCAGTTCGAGCTGCGCTACCTCGGGGAGCTGATGGAGCGCAACGAGGGCAACATCTCCGCGGCCGCCCGGGCGGCGGGGATGGACCGCAAGCACCTGCGGACCCTGCTGCGCAAGCACGATCTCGTGTAGGTCGCGTTCGGCGTGAAGGATGCGGCGGCCTCGCTCCATGAACGAGCGATGTCGACTGCGTCTCGATTTGCTCTCGCCGCGCGCAACCCCAGACTCGCTGCCTTGCTGATCCTCGTCTTTGCGGGAGGGTGCCCCGCGGACGACGTGGTGCCCGTCGCCGAGGACACGGGGACGGATACGGCTGGGACAGAGTCGGAGACGGAGACCGAGTCGGAGTCGGAGTCGAGCACGGGGTCGGAGTCGGAGTCGGAATCGGAGTCCGAGTCCGAATCGAGTACGGAGTCCGAATCGGGTACGGAGTCCGAGTCGAGCACGGAGACGGAGACGGAGACGGATACGGAGACCGAGTCCGAGTCCGAGTCGGAGTCGAGCACGGAGACGGAGACCGGCACGGAGACAGAGACGGAGACAGAGACAGAGACAGAGACAGAGACAGAATCGAGCACGGAGACAGAGACAGAATCGAGCACGGAGACCGAGACGGACACCGAGTCCGAGACCGGCCTGCCTCCGAACTGCGACCCCAACTGCGGCGTCGACTGCATCCTCCACGTCGACGACGACGCGCCCCCGGACGGCGACGGGACGAGCTGGGCGAGCGCCTTCCAGACCGTGCAGGAGGCCATGGACTGCTCCGGCCCCGGCCAGCAGATCTGGGTCGCGGGCGGCGACTACCCCGGCGAGGGCAGCGACTCCGTGGCCGTCCAGCCCAGCCACGCCCTCGAGCTCTACGGCGGCTTCGCGGGCACGGAGACCAGCCTCGACGAGCGCGTCCTCGGCCTGCACGAGAGCACCCTCGGCCCGGCCCAGGACTCCATCGTGGTCATCAACGACGACCTGCTCGTCGACGGCTTCAGCCTCCGCGGCGGCTCGGCCACGCTCGGCGGCGCGGTCCGGGTCCACTCCCCGGGCTTCTTCACGGCCGCGGTCGAGATCCGCAACTCCCTGCTCGAGGACAACACGGCCAGCAACGGCGGCGCGCTGGGCATCGCCACCCAGGCCGTGACCGTGCGCGTCGTCGACTCCGAGCTGCGCAACAACTTCGCCGGGGGGGACGGCTCGGTCGGCTACGCCAGCGACGCGCGCTTTTCCTTCGAGGGCTGCGACGTCCACGACAACCCCGGGCTGACGATCGTCGCCGCCTTCAACGGCGGCTTCGACTACGCCCAGGCGAGCGCCACCGACACGACCTTCTCCAACAACAGCGGCGTCTCGATGGCGAGCAAGTGGGTGGTGGCGACCAACTGCACCTTCGAGGACAACCTCGACAGCGGGCTGCGCGGGCAGCAGGTCACGGCCGTCGACTGCCGCTTCATCAACAACCACAGCGACAAGCCGGGGGGCGCGGTCGCGGCCGGCGGAGGGCTCATCGAGGACGGGCTGCGCCTGCGCGACTGCCTGTTCGTCGGCAACTCGAGCGAGCTCGACGGCGGCGCGGTCTCGGCCGGCGATCTCGAGATCGAGCGCACCCGCTTCATCGCCAACACCGCCGTCGGCGACGGCGGGGCCATCGAGGACCTGAGCGCCTTCGGCAGCCCCAGCTACGTGCGCGACAGCGAGTTCATCGACAACGTCGCCGGGGACCAGGGCGGGGGCATCTACGGGTCCCCGGAGATCATCCGCTCGAGCTTCACGGGCAACCTCGCCGCGGGCGAGCCCAACGGCCTCGACTCGGGCAACAACACCCAGTTCGCCACGGTGACCGCGAGCGTGTTCTGGCCGGACACCGTGCGCAACTCGGCCCCCTTCCCCGACGACTTCCCCGTGGTCACCACGGACTCGTGCATCCCCGCGAGCCCGGACAACGTCGTGGACCTCCAGGGCAACAGCGTCGAGCTCGTCGGCTCTCCCTTCGCGCCCGCCGACCTCGACGACGACGGCTTCATCGAGCTCTACCTCGACCTCGCCAGCCCCTGCGTCGACCTGGCCGCCGTGCCCCCGCCGCCCGAGCTCAACGAGCTCGACTGGAGCACGGCGACGACCCAGGCCAGCCAGTGCACGGACTCGGGCTTGCTCGACGCGGGCATGCACTACACGCCGCTGAGCGCCGTGGGAGCCTGTCCCTAGCTCGGAGTGGCTGGAGGGGGGCTTCGCCCCGTAGAGTGCGACACGTGTAAGGCGCCAGCGGCCGCTCGCTTGTCTTTGCACGGACGCACTCGACCAGGACACTCCACCCGTGACGCATCACCCTTCCAGCTCCCGTCGGCGGCGATGGATGAGCGCCACGGCCAGACCCCTCGGGGTCTGGCTGCTCCTCGTCGCGGTCCTGATCTCGGCGTGCAGCGGGTCGTATTCGGGGGGCTTGCCCCGTCGCGCGCCTCGAGTGGGGGCCGACACGCCCCAGCTGGCGACCTTCGATCCGGGCGCGCTCGCCGAGCAACGCCGCGCGAGCGACGGGCGCGAGCAAAAGGCCCGCTCGGGCCCGCCCGCGCCCCCCGAGCTCCCGCCCCTCCCGAGCCCGGCCATCGATGAGGTCCGACCCCGCGGCGAGGTCGGAGCGCGCGCGGAGCTGTCCGTGCGCTTCAACCGACCCATGGTGCCGCTGGGAGACTCGGAGTGGATGAGCGCCGAGCAGGCCGGCCTGCGCATCGAGCCCGCCGTGGCCGGGAAGGCCCGGTGGATCGAGCCGACGCGGCTCGAGTTCGTGCCCGAGGGCGAGCTCCCGCCCGCGCGCACCTTCGAGGTCCACTTCGAGGCCGAGCTCGAGGCCGTCGACGGCCCGCGCCAACGCTTCGTCCGGGACTGGCGGTTCACCACCGCTGGCCCAGGGGTGTACCTGTGGGTCGACGACGACGCCGTCGCTGGCGACTACGACCGCTACCACTGGCGCGCCCCGGTGCTGGCGAGCACCACCCAGCCCGTGCGCCTGTCGACCTTTCGCAAGCACCTGCGCGCCGAGAGCGTCGACGCCGAGGGTCGGCGCCGGTCGATCCCGGTGAAGGTCCGGGCGCTGCCGGCCGACCTGGAGGGGTGGCAGGAGGCCGACTTCGAGATCCGACCCGCCTCGCGCTGGCCGACCGAGGGCGAGGTGGTGATCCACGTCGACGGTGAGCTGGTCGGCACGCTCGGCCCGCGGCCCATGGGCTACGACGAGCGCCTGTCCTTCGTCGCCGACGGCCACGTGCGGGTGATCGAGCTCGAGTGCGACGGCGGGGACTACGACGACGGCTGCGAGCTCGGCCCGGTCAGCCTCTACCTGTCCTCGCCGATCTCGCGCGGCCAGGCGCGCAAGGTCCGAATTCGGCCTGCCGTCCGCGGCGGCGGCGGGAAGGCGATCATGCAGCGCTACGACTGGGACGCGGACGGCCCCGCGCGGGCCTTGAACGCCCACGACGGCATCCTCGTGTGGGGCGACTTCGAGGTCGGAAAGACCTACGCCATCGAGATCGACGCGCTCACCGACATCCACGGCCAGACCCTGGCCGAGCCCGTGCGCCGCGAGGTCCACTTCGTCGAGCCGCCGCCGGCCCTCGAGCTGAGCGCGGACGCGGGCACGCTGGCGACGGCCGCGACCACCCAGATCGGCGTCGAGAGCCGCCACGTCGAGACCCTCGAGGCTCGCGTCGCCGCCGTCGAGGGTCCGCGCGCCGTCGAGGCCTTCCTGGCGTGGAAGTCCCAGCGCGGCCACCCCAAGCGAGACCAGGTGATCCGCGACGCGATGGCGGGCGTCCAGCCCGTGAACCGGACCGTGCAGCACTCGGGGAGCCACGGGTGGTCGTCACAGACCCTCGACCTCCAGGCCGAGAGCGGGCGCAAGGCGGGGCTGATCGCCTACGAGGTCCACGCGACGGCGCTCTTGCCCCGGGCCCGGGGGCGCCGCGTCCCTCCGCCCCTGCACGGCCTCGTGCAGCTCACGGACTTGGGCGTCAGCGCAGCGGGGAGCCTGCCTCGCGGGGTCGTGCGGGTGGCCAGCTTGACCACGAACGCGCCCGTGGTGGGTGCCGAGGTCGAGCTCCTCGACGGCGAGGGGGTGGTCGCGTCGCTGGGCAAGACCGACGCCGAGGGCCTCATCGAGATCCCGTCGGCGTCGATGCCCAGCTTCAACCAGGTGCTGCGCGTGCGCCATGGCGACGACCGCCTGCTGGTCTCGGCCGAGGCGCTCGGCTGGTTTCCCCGAGGCGAGGCCAGGGGGGCGCTGCGCTCGGGGGAGTCCCTGCGCGTGGCGTTGATGACCGAGCGCGCGCTCTACCGCCCCGGGGAGTCCGTGCGCGCCATGGGCTGGGCCGCGATCGCGAGCCCCTACACCCTGGCCTCCCTGCGACCGCTCCCCGAGGACACCGAGATCGAGGTCGAGCTCCGCGATTTCCGTGGGGAGCTCGTCGACCGTGTCCGGGTCCACGCCAAGGCGCACGGCAAGTTCTGGGCGACCCTCGAGGTCCCCGACACGGCGGGCCTGGGGGACTACCGCGTCGAGGCGCAGATCGTCGACCACGGCCTGAAAGCCGCGGGGGCGACGGTCCAGGTCAAAGACTTTCGGGCGCCGGCGTTCCAGGTCGAGGCCAGCTCGGCGCGGGCTGACCTGCGCCACGGCGAGGCGACCGAGCTCGCCCTCCGGGCCCACTACTACTTCGGCGGTCCGGTGCCCATGCGCCGGGTCCGGACGCGGACCCAGTGCCGGGTGACGGACTACCGCCCGCCGGGCCTCGAGCCGGGTTGGTCGGTCGGCCCCGCGCCCAGCCGCGGGCACCCTCGCAAGTCCGAGGACCTCGCCCCCGTCGAGCTCCCCGCGCCCTCGCTCGAAGGCCGCGTCGACTACAGCTTGCGCCCCGAGGCGTCGAACCCCGAGCTCCCGACGCAGTGCATCCACAGCGTCGCCGTCGCCGACGCGAGCGAGACGGAGGTCGGGGCCGAGGTCGCGCTCATGCTGCACCCCGCCCTCTACGTGGGCGTGAAGCACCCGCGCAAGGTCGAGGCCGGCGAAGACCTCGAGGTCCAGCTGCGCAGCCTCGACTTCGACGGCGAGGGGGCGCCGGGGGCCGCGGTGGAGGTCGGCCTGACCCGGGTCTGGGGGGAGCCGATCTACGACACCGTGGGCGGGGTCCGGCGCTACCTGGGCCACGAGCGTCGCTCGCAGATCCTCGATCCCTGCGCGGTGTCGACGGACGCCCAGGGCGGGGGGAGCTGCACCTTCGCCGCCCTCGAGCCGGGGCGCTACGAAGTCCGCGTCGACTCGGGAGAGCGCTCTCGGCCCTTCGTCGAGAGCGAGCTGTGGGTGCCCGAGCCGGCCCTGCCGGATAGTGGCGCGCGCTTCCCCAGCGCCCCCGTCGAGCGCCTGACCCTGGAGCTCAGCGCCCACGAGGCGCAGGTGGGCGAGCACGTGCGCGTCCAGCTGCGCGCGCCGTGGGCCCACGGCCAGGCCCTGCTGTTGCTCGTCAAGGGCGGCGTCCACAGCGTGCACCCCGTCGAGTTCGACCAGGGCCGGGCCAGCGTCGACTTCGAGGTGAGCGAGGCGTGGGCTCCCGAGGTGAGCTTCATGGCCCTCGCCGTCGCCCCGGGAGACCTCGGCGCCGCGCCGCCGCGCTTGCCCGAGCTCCAGACGCAGCGCGTGGATCTGGTCGTCGGCGTGGCCAGCCGTCAGCTGCGGGTCGAGGTCGAGGCGCCCCAGACCGTCCAGCCCCGGGAGACCGTGGCCATCGAGGTCCGCGCCCGGGACTACCGCGGCCGTCCGGCGGCCGGCCACGTGAGCGTGTGGGCCGTCGACGAGGCCGTCCACGCCCTGTCGCCGCCGCGGATCCCCGATCTGGTCGGGACGCTGGCGGTGGGTTTTGGACACATCCCGAACGTGGTCTCCAGCTACGCCGAGCTGCTCACGCCCTACGCAGCACACGGCGACCCCTACACGCCCTGGGCCTTCGACCCGAACTGGCGAGCGGGCGGGGAGGGGATCCTGGGCATCCCTGGAGGCGTCCCGGGGGGCGTCATGGGAGCGCTCGCAGGGTCCAGCGAGGCGATGGCCATGGAAGAGGGCGAGTGGCGGTGGCAACCCGGCGGCGAGCTCGAGCAAGCCCCCATGCCCACGGCCCGCAGCGAGTTCTCGAGCGCGCCGATCTTCGTCGGTGACGCTGAGCTCGGAGCCGACGGCGTCGCGCGGGTCGAGGGGACCCTGCCCGACAACCTCACCACCTTTCGGCTGACGGCGGTGGCCTCGTCCCCGCTGACGGAGCCCGGATCCGACGCGCGGGTCGAGCCCCGCTTTGGCCTGGGCGACGCCCGCGTTCGGGTCACCCGGCCCCTGGTCGCCCGCGCGGCCTTGCCCCGGGTGCTGCGCCCTGGCGACAGCGCCGAGCTCGGCGTGCTGGTCGACAACCTCGGGGGCGGGGCCGGGCAGCTCGAGGTCGAGGTCGCCCTGGTCGACGCGGCCGGCCGAGCGCTCCGCGGCGCCTCGGCCCTCGAGATCCTCGGCTCGACCCGGACGAAGCTGGCCATGGACGCCGGCGCCCAGATCCGGCTGCCGATCCAGGTGCGCGCGCGGGAGACCGGCGCGGTCCACTTCGAGGTGCGCGCCCGCCTGCGCCCGAGCGCCGCCGGTCGTGAGGCGGTGTCCGACGTGCTGCGTCTGCCCGTGCCCGTCGAGGCCGAGCGCACCCTCAGCGATCGCGTCGCGGTCTACGGCGAGCTGGGCTCGGCCGTCGGCGGGGAGGGGAGGGGCCGGAAGAGCCCGGGCTCGGTGGCGGCGCTGCTGCCCTTCACCTTGCCCGCGAACATCGACCCCGCCTTCGGCGGCTTGAGCGTGTCGGTGAGCTCGACGATCCTCGGCGGGGTCGAGGACGCCGTCGCCTACTTGGTCGACTACCCCCACGGCTGCGCGGAGCAGACCGCGAGCTCGCTCGCGCCCCTGGTCCCCCTCGGTCAGCTGGCCGAGCAGGGCTATCCGCTGGGCATCGACGACACCAGCCGTTACGTGCGCGCCGGGGTCCAGCGCCTGCGCTCCATGCAGGTGAGCTCCGGGGGCTTCGCCTACTGGCCCGGCGGGCTCGAGGCCTCGCCCCACGCGACCGCCTACGCGACCTGGGTCCTCACCCAGGCCGAGCGCGCCGGCTACCCCGTGCCCTCGGACATGCTCGCGGGCGCCACGGCCTATCTGCGCTGGCGCCTCGACACCTGGGCGAGCCAGGCGGGCCCCAGCGTCGAGGCGGACGTCGAGGCCGCGTGGATCGCCTGGACGCTGGCCATGGTCTCGGACCGCGCGCTGGTCGGCGCCGCGGTCGATGGCCTCCACGAGCGCCGGGGGCGGCTGCCCGTGTTCGCCCAGGCGATGGTGGCCCTGGCCATGGACGCGGACGACCCCCGGGGCGACGCGCTGCTCGTCGAGCTCGCGGCGGGCATCGACGAGCGCGAGGGCTTCGCCAAGATCGAGCTGGACTCGCGCTGGACCTGGTATTGGGACAGCGAGGTGCGCACCAGCGCGCTGGTCCTCCTGGTCTACCTCGATCGGGATCCGGACCACCCGGTGGTGCCCAAGCTGACCCGCGGCCTGCTCGAGTCGCGCCGGGGCGGGCGCTGGTCCAACACCCAGGAGAACGCCTTCGCGCTGTTCGCCCTGGCGCGCTACGCTGCGCTCTACGAGGCGGAGGAGCCCAACTTCGAGGGCCGGGTGTGGCTCGACAACCTCCCCGTGGTTACGATTGCCATGACCGGGCGCAGCTTCGGCTTCGAGGACGGCTTCACGCCCATGGCCGAGCTGCTGGCGGCGAGCTCCCGAGGGGCTCCAGCTTCCCGAAGCTCCGCCCGAACATCCGCGGAGCCGCTCATCCTCGAGCGCGCCGGGACCGGGCGGATGTACTACCGCGTGGGCCTCGAGTGGGCCTCGACGGACCCGGACCTCCCGGCCAAGGCCGCCGGCGTGACGCTGCGCCGGACGCTGCGCGACGCGACGGGCGTGCTCGGGGACGACCCCAGCGTCGCCTCGGGGACCCTCCTGGCCATGGACGTCGAGCTCGAGCTCGGCTCTGCCCTCGACCACCTCGTCGCGGAGCTTCCGCTGCCGGCGGGCCTCGAGGCCGTCGACGTCGAGCTGGGCCGAGGTCGCGCCGCCATGCGCATCGAGGGGGAGCGGGGGCCCTGGGTCAGCCACCAGGAGCTGCGTCGCGATCGGGCAGTGGTCTACGCCGATCACCTCGAGCCAGGCATTCACCACACTACGGTGTTCCTGCGCGCGACGACCCCTGGGGACTACACCATGCCCGCGGCCACGGCCGAGCTCATGTACTACCCGGAGATTCACGCCCGCACGACGGGGCAGCGGCTCCGCGTGCGCTGAACTGCGTTGTCGAAGCCCCGGCAATTCTTTTGTTGACCCTGGGTGTCATGGGTTAGTCTATCCACCTTGGTGGACTGATGACCATGAAAAAAACCTACACATACTTCCTACCTTGTGTGCTCTTTGCTCTGCCGGCCTGTGGCGACGACGGCAGCGGTGGTGCTGGTGACGAGGTCGGCGAGACGGCCGGCGATACGGGGGAGTCGACGACGGGCACGGGCGACGCGGGGGAGGCCGGCGAGTCTGGGGACTCGAGCGGTGACACCACCGGAGAGACGGGCACCGGCGAGACGACGACCGACACCGGCGAGACGACCACCGATACGGGCGAGACGACGACGGACACCGCGGACACGGGGCAGGTCCCGTGCAGCGAGTGTTCCGAGGCGGCCAACGCGTGCAACGACGAGTGCGACGCCGCCGACCAGATGTGTACCGACGCTTGTGACGACATCATGGGTCCTGAGAAGCAAGAGTGCTTGCAGGCCTGTGACGAAGCGGCGGGCGCTTGCGAGGACGAGTGCGACGCCGCCGAGGAGACCTGCCTCGACGACTGCGTGCAGGACGACCCGTGCGCGGGGTGTGAGCAGGACGCCCAAAGCTGCGAGGACCAGTGCGATGACGCGGAGGACGAGTGCCTCGCTCCCTGCGAGGAGCTCGAGCCGGGCGACGAGCAAGACGCATGCGTCGAGGCCTGCGAGGACGCGACGGGTACGTGCGAGGAGGTCTGCGACGACGCCCTCCAGATGTGCCTGGACGAGAACATGTGCTGAGGGCCTAGTACTAGCGACGCTGGTATCGGCGAGCGGGGGAGCGGGGCTCCCTCGCTCTTTCGTGGCCGGCCGAACGCGCGGTGGGGTGGGCTGGGGTGGCTCCAGCCCTGGCCTGGGGGACGCGCACCCCGGACTGGGGGGGCGAACACCGGCGGGTGGGGAGTCGACGCCCCAGGCGATCACGGGATTCCGGGCACTTGGCCCCGGCACCGCGCTCGCAGTGTCTGGGGGCATGAACATCTCGCTTCACGCTCACGCACGCTCGATCTGTGGTCGCCGCCGTCGCAACGAGGACGCCTGCCTGCTCGACGCCCAGCTCGGCGTGTTCGCGGTCCTCGACGGCATGGGCGGCTACACGGGCGGCGCCGTCGCCAGCAAGCTCGGCGCCGAGGCGATCGGCTCCTTCTTCGCCGCCCAGGCCCGCGCCAGCGGCGGGACCTGGCCCCACGCCCTCGACCCGCAGCTGAGCCTCGCGGAGAACCGGGCCGACGCGGCCGTGCGCCTGGCCAACCGCCGGATCCACGCGCGCCGGGAGGGGGAGAACGAGTGCATGGGCTCGACGGTCGCGCTGCTCTCGGTCAGCGAGCGCGGGGCCGTGCTCGCCCACGTCGGCGACAGCCGCATCTATCGCCTGCGCGGCGACAGCTTCGAGCAGCTGACCCAGGACCACTCGCTCTACGAGCACCTGCGCGAGGGCGGGGTCGAGCTGCCGCCGCTCGAGGACTTCGTCTACGCCAACGTGATCACCAAGGCCCTCGGTCCCCAGGCGGATCAGCGGCCGACCTTGACGACCATCGAGCTGCTCCCGGGGGACCGGCTGCTGCTGTGCACGGACGGGCTCTCGGGCAGCCTCGACGAGGGGCAGATGGCCGCGTGCCTGCGCGAGCGCTCGACGCGGCTGGCCTGCGACGAGCTCGTGGCGGCGGCCTACGCCCACGGCTCGAAGGACAACATCACCGCGATCGTGGTCGCGGTCGCCACGTCCACGGCTAGGTGATGAGCAAGAACAAGGCGATCGACACCACGATGATCGCGGCGGTCGCCCCGACGCTGATCAGCATCGCCTTGCGCCGGTTGCGTTTTTGCTGGCCGAGGGTCGGCAGCGCGCCGGTCATGTCCTTGACCAGGGTCTTGGTCTTGGAGGGGTCGAGGGAGCTCGAGCCGCGCTTGGAGAAGGACGGGGCGATGCCCGGGGCGTCGGTCTCGACGGACACGGCCGCGAGGGCGTCGCGCATCTTGGTCATGCTCGAGAAGCGCTCGTCCTTGGCCTTGGCGACGGCCTTGCGGGCGATGGTCTCGATCTTGCGAGGGATCGGCGGCCCGTCGGGGAGGAGCTCGGCGAAGGTCGGCGGCTCGCCGTGGAGCTCGGGGGGGATGCCGGCCTTGCCCTGGCGATCGAAGGGGGTCTCGCCCGTGAGCAGGAAGTAGAGGATGCAGCCGAGGCTGTAGACGTCGGCGCGGTCGTCCACGCCGCTGTCGGCGAGCTGCTCGGGGCTCGAGAAGTTGGGGACGCCCCGGGGGTTGTCGCCGGGGTCGCGCAGCAGGCGAGAGACGCAGGCGTGGAGCAGCTTGGTCGAGGTGCCGCCGATGGGCGGGTCGTCGAGCAAGACCACGGCCGCGGGGCTCAGGTCGCGGTGGAAGATGCCGTGGGCGTGGGTCTGCGAGAGCGCCTTGGCGAGCTCGAGGGTGATGCGTCGCGCGGACGGCCAGGGCAGGGGGCCGTGGGCGTCGATCTGCCTGGACACCGGTGCGCCGCGCGAGCGGGGGAAGACCAGGTAGGGCAGGCCGTCATCGTTGACGCCGTGATCTTCGGCGTTGAGCAGGCCGTCGTGCTCGATGGTCCGGGCCCGCTGCATGGTCTGCTCGAAGCGCTCGCGCCCTTTTGGGGTGGCGAGGTGGTCGAGGAACTTGACGTCGACCTCGCGGCCGCGCTTGGCGTCCGTCGCGGTCCACAGCTCGCCGAGGAAGGCGTCTTTGTCCCGGGCCTCGAGGCTGTAGCGCTCGTCGATGGCGGGGGCGTCTGCCGGAGGGCGGGCGGGCGCGTCGACAACCGGCTCCGGAGCTTGCGTCTCGGTGTCTGTCTCGGTGTCTGTCTCGGTCTCGATGTCTGGCTCCGCCCTGTCGTCTTCGGGATCCTCGGAAAGGGAGGGCGAAGCCGAGGGCGTCTCGAGCAGGACGTCGTCACGACCGCGGCGATGCCAGTCGAGGCGGACGACGTTGTTGCTGGGAGACTCGGGCATGAGCGCTCTCTCTACAGTTGAGCACACATGCTCCCGGCCGCGATAGTTGGACCTTTGATCACGAGCGCCGCGGCGGACTGATCCCCGGGACCCTGACTGGACGGGCGGACAGTCGGCGCGTGCTCGAAAGCGCGGCGCATGGTCTCTGGACCATGTCACCGGGCGGGTCGATCGGAGTCAGGTGGGAGCGTCCGCGCCTTCGGGGACAGGCCTTGGGTCTTCGGTACAGATGACTTTCTGGTGCATCCGTGAGCAGAACCACAGCTGTCCCTCCTCCCCACAGCGCGCGCGCCAGGAGCTGGGCCCTTCCATGGGCTGGTTCGACTCGAGGATCTCGACGGACTCGGCGGGGGCAGGCCATCGCGTCGGCGCTCTCGGTCGCGAGCAGGGCGCTGCTACAGGCCGTGAGCGTAAACGCGAGACCGAGGCCGAGGCCGAGGGAGAGAAGACCGAAGCGGGGCGAGCGGAGCGGACTGGGCGCGGGCAAGGTGGGGCATTGGACCATGCCCCAGGGGGATCAGGATAGGCCCCAAGGCCCGCGGAGCGCCTCGCTGCGCGCCCGCACGGGGCCGCCGGACTTGTTCTTGAGCACCTCGTGGTCCATCCGCGACAGCCGGGTGCGCAGGGGATGGGCCGGCCGCGGCGTGGGATCTTCGCGGTTGATCTCGGAGCGCACGCGCAGGCTGACGAGGGGGCCGAGGGAGCTGCCTCGATGGGGCTCCTCGTGATCGGGGGCGGGCCCGTTGGCGGCGCCCGGGGTCGGTGCGCTCGCCTCCCGCGGATCGGGCTGGCGGATCAGCACGACCCGGGCCTCGTGCTGGCGCGCCTGGCCGAGCAGTCGCCCCTGCCAGGCCGTGGACCCCGAGGGCTCGCCGTGGCGAAAGTCGAGGATGACCAGGCCAAAGCCGCCCGAGCGCAGGAGCAGCTCGGCGCAGCGGCACTGCTCGGCGGCTACGGAC
Organism: Plesiocystis pacifica SIR-1; assembly: GCF_000170895.1. GTDB lineage: Bacteria > Myxococcota_A > Polyangia > Nannocystales > Nannocystaceae > Plesiocystis > Plesiocystis pacifica. The sequence goes on from NZ_ABCS01000033.1 coordinate 45,454, forward strand.
GCGCGCTGGCGTCGACCCGCCCGGGGGCTTCGAGCGGTGCTCGTGCTCGGAGCGGGGACGGGGACCTGGATGACGATCAGCGCGTCGAGGTCGATGCCGGCCGCGGCGAGGTCCGGCGGGTAGAGGTCGCCGCCGGCGAGCTGAATCCAGGCCGCGGTCTCGCCCGCGCGCTGGACCCCCGCGAGGATCGAGACCGCGGCGCTCGTCCTCGCGGCTCCGCACAGCTCGATCAAGCGGCCGGGAGCGGCGAGCTTCGAGAGCGCTTCGCCGCCGAGATCACCGTCGCGGGCGAGGCCGCTGGGGGCGACGCGCTCGAGGGACTCGGGGTGGACGAAGGCGCTGCGATCGAGGGCGAGCATGGTGTCTGTATTTTAGTTCAGTGTCTTCGCTGTGCGACCCCGAATGCGCCGTTCAAAGCCCCCTTTTGGCGCTTTTTGAGCCCGCGTTCCCCGAGGCCCGCCCCCAACCCCCAACCGCGGTTTGGCCCCGAGCGCGCGTTCCCGGCCACGGCCCCCCGCGTTGGCGTTACAACAGAGCGGCCATGTCGATGCCCACCGATGCCGAGATTGCCCAGTCCGCCACCCTCGAGCCCATCACCAAGGTCGCCGAGTCCCTCGAGCTGGGTCCCGATCAGCTCGAGCTCTACGGCCGCTACAAGGCGAAGATCGACCTGGGCGTCGTCGACGAGCGCCGCGCGTCCCGACCCCGGGGCAAGCTCGTGCTGGTCACGGCGATGACCGCGACGCGCTTTGGCGACGGCAAGACGGTCACCTCCATCGGCCTGGCCCAGGGCCTGGGCAAGACCAACCGGCGCCACTGCCTGGCCCTGCGCGAGCCCTCCCTCGGCCCGACCTTCGGCATCAAGGGCGGCGCGGCGGGGGGCGGCTACGCCCAGGTCCTGCCCATGGAGGACATCAACATGCACTTCACCGGGGACCTGCACGCCATCACCTCGGCCAACAACCTGCTCGCCGCGGCCACGGACAACCGCGTGCACTTCGAGCAGCGGGCGATCCGGCGGGGCAAGGCCGAGGCCACGGACGCGACCGTGGACCCCGAGCGCATCGTGTGGCGCCGCGTCCTCGACATCTGCGACCGACAGCTGCGCAACTGCACGCTGGGCCAGGGCAAGGCCAGCGACGGCTTCCCGCACCAGTCGGGCTTCGACATCACCGCGGCCTCGGAGGTCATGGCGGTGCTCGCCCTGGCCAAGGACCGCGCCGACCTGCGCGCCCGCCTCGAGCGCATGGTCGTCGCCTGGACCAAGGGCGGCCAGCCCGTGCGCGCCGGCGAGCTCGGCTGCATCGGCGCCCTCGAGGTCCTGCTCAAGGACGCGCTGGCGCCCAACTTGGTCCAGACCATCGAGCACACCCCGGCGCTGATCCACTGCGGCCCCTTCGCCAACATCGCCCACGGCTGCAACAGCATCGTGGCCACGGAGCTCGCCCTGCACAGCGCCGACTGGTGCGTGACCGAGGCCGGCTTCGCCGCGGACCTGGGCGCCGAAAAATTCCTCGATATCAAGTGCCGCGAGCTCGGCCACTTCCCCGCGGCGGTGGTCCTCGTGGTCACCTGCCGGGCCATGAAGCTCCACGGCGGGGTCGATCTCGACGCCGTCGGGGCCGAGAACGTCGAGGCCATCGAGGCCGGCTTCGCCAACGTCCGCGTGCACCTCGACAACCTGCGCCGGGTCTACGGCGTGCCCGTGGTCGTCAGCCTCAACCGCTTCCACTTCGACTCCGACGCCGAGATCGCCGCGGTCCGCCGCCTCGTCGAAGCGGAAAAGGCCGACCTGGCCCTCTACGAGGGCTTCGCCCGGGGCGGCGAGGGAGCCGTCGAGCTCGCCGACAAGGTCGCCGCCGCGGCCGAGGGCGGCAACCAGGCGCTGCGCCCGGTCTACGACCTGGACATGTCGCTGAAGGAGAAGGTCGAGCGCCTGGCCCGGGAGGTCTACCGGGCCGACGGCGTCGACTGGAGCGAGGAGGCTGAGGCTGACCTCGCGCGGATCCAAGAGCACGGCGCGGACGCGCTGCCGATCTGCGTGGCCAAGACCCAGCACTCGATCTCCGACAACCCCAAGCTGCGCGGCGCGCCCTCGGGCTGGCGACTGCGCGTGGGCGGGCTGCGGCTGTCGGCGGGGGCAGGCTTCGTGGTCGTGCGGACCGGGGACTTGATGCTGATGCCGGGGATGCCCAAGCGCTCGGCGGCGCAAGTCATCGGCTTCGGGCCGGACGGCAACATCGTCGGCCTTTCTTGATATGCCCCCGCAGGCGGATCGGACCGGGGGCGCTTCGTCGCTGCCGCTCCTCCGCTTTGGTCGTGGGGCAATGGGGTTCGTGCCTGGGAGGGGGCATGTGGTCGCCCCCGCTGGCGGGGGCGTTGTTTGGCGGGGGGGAAGACCGGTGGGATTCTGGCGGGGGAAGACCGGTGGGGATTCTGGCGGGGGAAGACCGGTGGGGATTCTGGCGGGGGAAGACCGGTGGGGATTCTGGCGGGGGGAAGACCGGTGGGGATTCGGGGGGGGAAGACCGGTGGGATTTTGGCGGGGGTGAGGGCCGGTGGCGATTTTGGGGGGTGAGGGCTGGCGTGGGTGAGGCCGGTGGGGATTTTGGCGGGGGTGAGGGCTGGTGGGGAGTGGCGGGGTGAGGGTCGGGTCGGTGGGGGGTCTGGCGGGGTGAGGGCTGGCGGGGTTAGGGGCGGGTGACCCGGTCGGGGTTGGTTAGCCTCCGAGGTGCCAGGAGCTTCCGGTGATGTACTCGGGGAGGTCGATGCCCATGTGCGTCAGGGCTGTGGGGGCGGCGTCGAAGTTGCGGGGCCCAGACTGGGTGTCGGGGTCGTAGTCGGGCAGAGGGCCGGCAACCTCGGGGCTGGAGACGAGGAAGAAGATCGCCTCGCAGGCCTCGCAGTTGCCGCCGTGGTCGGTGCCTTCGCCGCCGTGGTCGGTGGTGACGACGACCTGCCACGCTTCCTGGTCGAAGCTCGGGCGCGCTTTCACGGCGTCGAGGATGGAGCCGAGTTGGGCGTCTGCGGCTTCGATGGCGGCGAGGTACTCGGGGACTTCGGGGCTGAAGCCGAAGCGATGTCCGGTCCCGTCGGTGTCGTCGAGGAACAAGAAGATCGCGTCGACGGGGGCGCCGCGGGTCCAGGCGCTGTTGGCCGAGCCGGCGTCGTCTTCGAAGCTCCCGTTCAAGAGCGCGACGACCCGCTCGGTGTTCGTCGGGTCGGTGCCGTGCTTGACGTAGTCGGCGGTGCAGGGGATGGCGAGGTCGAGGCCCCAGGTGAACAGGTAGGCCGTGCCCAGCGAGGGGGCGGCGGACTCGAGCAGGCTGAGGTAGTGGGGGAAGGCCTCGGCGTCTCCGAGGGGGACCTCGTCGTTGCTCGAGACCCCGTGCTGGGCACCGATCGCGCCGGTCATGATCGACCAGTGGTTGGGGCCGCTGACGGTGTCCGCGTCGGTCAGGGTCCTGGCCTTGCCCGTGTGGGCGCCGCCGTAGCCCGGGGCCCAGCTCCCGTCGGCGAGGGCGTCGAGGGTCGGGGTGTTCGCGGTCGCCATCGCGTCGGGGCGGACGCCGTCGAGGGCGACGACGAGGCTCTTGCGCGCCTTGGGCTCGCCGGCGGTGGTGTCCGACTCGTCCGAGCTCGCCTCGTCCGAGCTGTCCGAACCCGAGCTGGTGTCGGTGTCGGTGTCGGTGTCGACCTCGGTCTGGGTCGAGGAGGTGTCTGGGGCGGTCGCCGGATCGTCGGGCTGTCCGCACGCGGACACCAGCGACCAGGAGAGCACGCAGGGGATCGAAAGCAGCCGGACTCGCATGAGCTTGGCTCGGATGATGGCAACGGGGTCGTCGCCCATCAAGACGGCGAGGGTGGCACTCGAGGGCTTCACGCCCGCGTGACGGCGACGAGCTGCTCCCGGAGCCAGGCGTGCTCGGGGTCGCGCTCGTGGCGTTGGTGCCAGATGGCGCAGAGCTCGAAGCCAGGCAGGTCCAGGGGCGGCTTGCGGGTGATCAGGTCGAGGGCCTCGGCGTAGCGAGCGGCGACGCGGGAGGCGACGGTCAGCACGCAGTCCGAGTTGGCGACGAAGCGGGGCGCGATGTGGGAGTTGGACACGCTGCGGGCGACTCGACGCTCGAGCCCGAGCTCGGCGAGGAGCTCGTCGACGACGCCCCGGGGCTGGCCGCGGGGGGCGACGAGGACGTGGTCGAGGGCGGCGCCGCGCGCCTGAGCCGAGCTAGGGGGCGAGCAGCTCGATGGTCCCCGAGTCGACGTCGACGGCGAAGTAGGCGTCGTCGTCGGGGCAGCTGACGCTCCACTTGTGGCGGTAGTAGAGCAGGCGGTCGCGGACCGAGTCGAAGGCGACGTCGGTGATGCACCGCGTGGACATCGGCGGCTCGTCGTCGGGGCTGCCGGCGTGGACCAGGGTCGCCGGGCTCGAGGGCGAGCCGTCGATGGGCTGGAGCACCGTCGCGTAGCCCCCGGTCACCGGCAGGACCACGTAGGCGCGGGCGTTCGCGTAGTCGAGGGTCGTGTACTTGCGGTACTGGTTGAGCCCGAGCTCGACGCCCCCGAGGCTCGGGGCTAGCTCGGCCAGGAGCTGGGTCGCGGCAGGCTCGCTGTAGGGGGAGAAGTGCTCCCAGTTCGCGGGCTCCGTGAACACCACGGTGTTCGCGTCGTGGACGGGGCTGGTGGTCAGGCCGCGGGGCGCCGACTCGAACAGGCCCTCGGTGCACTCGAACTCGTCGCCCCACTCGCAGTAGCCGTCGTAGACGAACTCCGAGTCGAGGATCTCGAGGGTCAGCGGGTCGGCCTCGCGGACGTAGAAGCTGCAGGCGTTGGGATCGCAGTCGGCGTAGATGTAGCGGAGGGTGTCCGTGTGCGGGTCGATGATCGGGCTGTCGAACTCGCGCCCGTCGCCGCAGTCGTCGCAGCAGATCACCTCGATCTCCTCGAGGTGTTCGACCTCGCCGGTCTCGAGGTCGGCGCGGACGTACTCCTCGAGGGCGCAGTACAGGCCCTCTTCTTCGCTGAAGTAGCTGTGGCGCACGAACACGTAGGCCCAGTCGAGGGGCCGGTCGAGGGCGAACTGTCTGACGGTGGTGCGGTGGTCGGCGGGCCACGGCCAGGTGTCGACGAGCACGCTCTCGACCCCCGTGACGGGGTTGACGGTCAGCAGCCCGTCCGTGTCGTCGTCGAGCTCGAAGCTGCGGACCCAGCGGTCTCGAAGGGGGTCGAAGCCGTCCTGGGTGACGAGCTCGGGGACGATGGGTTCACCCGTGGTCGACTCGGACTCGGAAGACTCGGACTCGGACTCGGACTCGGACTCGGAGGACTCGGAGTCCGTCGTCTCGGTGCCGGTCGATTCGGTAGATTCGGTCGATTCCGTATCGGTGTCGGTACCGGTCGTTTCGGTGTCTGAGTCGGCGTCAGTGTCCTCGGTGTCCTCGGCGGCCTCGTCACCGTCGAGGCCGGGCCCGCTGGGGGGCTCGCAGGCGCACAGGCCGAACGCGATCAGCGGGAGGACGAGGACTCTTTTCGACGCGGAGCGAAGCGGCACCCATCAGGCTTGTCACCACTCGGGGGCCGAAGCAACGTCGAGTTTTTGGAACGCGTGGGCGGGTCAGGGGCTGAGCAGCTCGACGGTTCCGGCGTCGACGTCGACGCCGCGGTGCGCCGGTTCGGGGCAGGCCGCCTTGTACTTCCAGCGCCAGTAGAGCACGCGGTTGCGGACGGAGTCGAAGGCCGCGTCGCGGATGCACTCGGTCGAGAGCTGTTCCTCGCCGCCGGCCCCGAGGTCGAAGCGCGGGTTGATCATGGTGCACGCCGACAGCCCACAGAGCACCCTCTGCCCGCGCTCACTGCCCGAAGGCGGCGAGGGCGGCCCGAGCGATGGGCTCGCCGTGCTCTTGAACGAAGTGCCCGCCGGCCTCGACGATCATGGGCTCGGGGCAGCCGCCGATGGCCTGGCGCAACATCCCCATCACCTCCGGGCCCAACACGGGGTCCTGGGGCCCGACGGCCATGAAGGTCGGCCCGGACCACTGCGTGGACCAAAAGGACATCGCCTGGCGGCCGATCTCGGCGCCCTCCATGTCCGGGGTGATCGGCACGATGGCCGGGAAGCGGCGCACGCCAGCTTTGAACTCGGGCCCGGGGAAGGGGGCGTCGTAGGCCGCGACCTCGGCGTCGGTGATGCCCGGGATCGCGCGCTGCATCAGCTTGCCGACGTCGAGGTCGGGGCTGTTGGCCACGAAGTCGCGCCAGCTCTCGAAGCCCTTGCCCGGGCTCAGGCCCACGGCGAGCGCCGTGTTCATCACGATCAGCCGGTCGACGAGCTGGGGACGATCGACGGGCAGGGTCAGCCCCAGGATGCCGCCCCAGTCCTGGCACACCAAGGTCACGCGCTCGAGCTGGAGGGCGTCGAGGAAGGCGAGCAGGCTGCGGCGGTGAAAGCCGAAGGTGTAGACGGCGTCGTCCGTGGGCTTGTCCGAGCGGCCAAAGCCGAACAGGTCCGGGGCGACGACGCGCCCGCCCGCGGCGGTGAACACCGGGAGCATCTTGCGATACAGGAAGCTCCACGAGGGCTCGCCGTGGAGGCACAAGAAGGTGTGCTCGGCGTCCCGCGGGCCCTCGTCGACGTAGTGCATGCGTAGGCCCTCGAAGCCCGGCAGGCCCTCGAGGTAGTGGGGCGCGTAGGGAAAGTCGGGCAGGTCGGCGAAGCGGTCGTCGGGGGTGCGGACGAATTCCATGGCGGGCGCCAAGATATCAGGGCGCCGCCGGGCTCAGGGCGCCGCCGGGCTCAGGCCGCAGTTGGGGTCGTCGCGCCACGCGGGCGCCGTGAACACCAGGTCGACTCGGCGGTTGTGCCTCCGGCCCTCTTTGGTCTCGTTGGTGTCGATGGGCCTGTCTTCGCCGTAGCCCCGGGCCTGGATGCGCTCGGCGGCGACGCCTTTTTGAATGAGAAAGTCCGCGACGGCCTCGGCCTGGCGCTGGGTCGGGCGGGCGCTCATGTAGCGGTGCTGGTCGGCCGTGACCGTGTCCTCGTGGGCTTGGATCTCGAGCTCGAGCTCGGGGTAGGCCACGAGCACGGCGGCGACGGACTCGAGCAAGGGGAGGGAGTCGCGGGCGAGGGTGGCCTTGGTGCGGTGCTCGAACTCGAGGCCCTCGATGGTGCCCTCGAGGGCGGCGACCTCCTCGGGCACGCGATCGGGGCAGCCGTCGGCGTCGGCGATGCCGTTGACGCACTCGGGCTCGGCCGGGCAGTCGTCATCTCGTGCCGCGATGCCGTCGTCGTCGTCGTCGGCCGCCGGGTCGGTGAGCGCGGCGGGGGTCTCGACGATGACAGGGGTCGGGGCCTCGGCGGCCTCGATCGCGCTGGTGGTTGGAGCGACGGCGGGGACGTCCGCGGCGGGGCAGGCCAGGGCGAGTCCAGCCAGGAGGGGAAGCAGGCGCCGCGCCATGAGGGCATGCTAGCAGTCGCCCACCCCGGCCGCGCCGGGACCCATGATCCACGAAAACATCGTCCACGGACTCAGCTGGCGTGGAACCCGTGGGCGGCTGCCTTTCTCGGTAGGCCGGGGATTTCCTCGACACGGGCCACAGCACGCCCCCGACGCGCGAGTCCTTTGTCGCCAAAAGCTCGCAGTACACCCGGTACAGCTTCGTTTTGGCTTCGCGGTCTCGCACGCCCGTGACGCACTGTGGCCCGCGCCGAGAAAATCCCCAGCATGCTAGCAAACTCCGACCAGGGCTCGAGAACCATGGCATGAAGCGGTCGATGACGCGCTCAGCCGATGGAGAGTGCCACCGCATCGAGGCGGACTATCTGGTCGTCGGCGCCGGCGCCATGGGGCTGGCCTTCGTCGACGAGCTCATCCACCGGGACCCGAGCGCGACGGTGGTGCTCGTCGATCGCCGCGCCATGCCGGGGGGCCACTGGAACGACGCCTACGCCTTCGTCTCGCTCCACCAGCCGGCGGCCTACTACGGCGTGAACTCGATGGCCCTCGGCGAGGGCGGAGCGGCCCTGGTCACGGGCCGCGAGGTGCTGGCCTACTTCGGGCGCGCCCTCGACCGCCTGCTGGCGACGGGGCGGGTGCGCTTTTTTGGCCAGTGCGAGCACGAGGGCGAGGCCCGCTTTCGTTCGCGCCTGGTCCCCGACCGGCGCTACCAGGTCGACGTCCGCCGCAAGCTCGTCGACGCGAGCTACATGCAGTCGGAGGTCCCGGCGATGCGGCCGCCGCCCTACGCCGTCGACCCCTCCGTGGCCGTCGTGCCCGTCAACGGCCTCGCGGAGCTGAGCAAGCGCGAGGGCGAGCCGCCGTCGAGCTTCGTGATCGTCGGCGCGGGCAAGACGGGCATGGACGCGGCGCTCTACCTCCTCGACCAGGGCGTCGCGCCCGAGGCCATCACCTGGATCGTCAGCAACGACGCGTGGTTTCTTCGCCGCGAGCGGATCCAGCCCGGGACCATCCTGGACTTCATGCTCGAGCAGTTCGAGCGCTTCGGCGACAGCGAGAGCCTCGACGGCCTGGTGTTCGCCCTCGAGTGCGCGGGCATCTTCTCGCGCCTCGATCCCGCCGTCGCGCCGACCAAGTACCGCTGCGCCACGGTCAGCGACCCCGAGCTCGCCCAGCTGCGGCGCTTGACCAAGGTCGTGCGCCTGGGCCGGGTGGTCCGCGTCGAGGCCGAGGCCGTCGTGCTCGAGCGCGGGCGCCTGCCCGTGCTCCCCGGCCAGCTCTTCGTCGACTGCACGGCCAAGGGCCTGCCGCCGAGGGAGCCCCGCCCGGTGTTCGCGGGCGCGACGATCACCTTGCAGAGCTTGCTGGTGTGCCAGCAGGTCCTGAGCGCGGCCTTCATCGCCTACCTCGAGACCCGCACGCGGGGTCCCGAGCCCCTGTCGTTGGCCCGGTGCAACGCGCTGTGCCAGGTCGTGCCGCACCCCGAGGAGGTCCGGGACTACGCGCAGACCATGCTGACGACGCTGCTCAACATCCAGGCCTGGGCCGAGGCCTGCCGCGAGTGGTTGTTCGAGAGCCGGCTGAGCTTCTTCCACCACGAGCGGCGCGTGGACGTGCTGCGCGCGACGCTGAAGATCGAGGCCACGCGCGTCGCCGCAGAGAAGGGGCTGCGGGCGATCCTGGCCGCCACGGATCCCGACCCGACACCGGAGTTCGAGACCGTCGAGCTGCGCCACGGCCCGCTGCGCGCGTCGACCTTGACCCTCGCGCCTCGGCCCTCGCGCGAGCGGGCGGCGGTCCTGTGCCTGCACGGCTTCCCCGACAACGCCCGCAGCTTTCGCCACCAGCTCCCGGCCCTGGCCGCGGCCGGCTACCGCGTCTACGCGCCGACCTTGCGCGGCTACGAGCCGAGCTCCCAGCCCGAAGACGGCGACTACTCCCTGGCGGCCCTGGCCGGCGACGTGTTGGCGTGGCTCGACGAGCTCGGCCTCGAGCGCGCGCACCTCATCGGGCACGACTGGGGCGCGGCCGTGACCTACACCGTCGGGGCGCTGGCGCCCGAGCGCTTTTGGTCGCTGACGACCCTCGCCGTACCCCACCCGGCGCAGTTCGTCCGCGGCGTCGCCCGGCTCCCGCGGCAGGTGCTCAACTCCTGGTACATGCTCTTTTTTCAGGTCCCCGGGGCGCCGGAGCTGGCCCTGCGTCGGCGCGACTGGGCGCTGATCCGCCAGCTGTGGGCGGCCTGGTCCCCGGGCTACACCCTGCCCCCGGAGGAGTGGGCCGCGCTGCGCGAGACCTTCGAGGCCCCGGGCGTGGACCGGGCCATGCTCGCCTACTACCGCCGCAACCTGGTGCCGACCTTCGTCGACGGCCTGCGCGGCGGCGGCTCGGACGAGGCGGTGATCCGCGTCCCGACCCTGGCGCTGACCGGGGCCGACGACGGCTGCATCGATACGCGCCTGTACGAGGGCGTGGACGCCCGCGAGTTCCCCGAGGGCTTCCGCCTCGAGCGCGTCGAGGGGGCCGGGCACTTCCTGCACCAAGAGCGGCCCGAGGCGGTCAACGCCCTGGTGCTCGACTGGCTCGCCGAGCACGACCCGAAGGGGTGAGGGTCACAGCTTCAGCACGGCGACGTGGGGCTCGGACAGGCTGCCGACGTAGAGCGAGCCGTCGAAAAAGCGCGCGCCCGTGGTGATCGCGACCTTGCCCGAGGAGGCCTGGAGGTTGTGGACCAGACGGCCGCTCTCGTCGTAGCCGAGCACGATGCCGTGGCGCACGGGGGCGGGCTTGAGGGCGTCGGGGAGCCGGTAGGACAGCTTGCGCAGCCACCCGCGGGGGCCCATGAAGTCGACGAGCTTTTGCCGCGGCGAGGCCAGGGCCACCCACAGCACGCCCGCGTCGAAGCTGAGGTTGTCGGGGAAGCCGGGCAGGTTGTCGAGGAAGCGCTCGGTCTGGCCCGCCTTGGGCCCGGCGAGCCAGTGCCGGTGGACGCGGTACTTGCCGGTCTCGGCCACGAACACGGACTGCTGCGCGGCGTCGAGGGCCACGCCGTTGGCGAACAGCAGCTGGTCCACGCACACGCGCAGGCTCCCGTCGGGGGCGCGGGCGAACGCCCGCCCGGTCGGGTGACCCTCGAGCAGGTCGTTGACGTAGACCTCGAGGGACCAGCGCGCCGAGCTGACGGTGAAGTAGATGGTCCCGTCGGAGGCCACGCTGGCGTTGTTGGTGAGCAGGAATTTCTCCCCGTCGAAGCCGTCGAGGAGGGGCTTGACCGCGCCGCTGGGGCTGACCAGCTGCAGGCCGAGGTCGGCGTTGCAGACCAGCAGGTCCTCGCCGTGGAGCTCGAGGCCCAAAGGACGCCCGCCGACCTCGGCGAAGGGTGAGACGGAGCCGCTGGGATCGATGCGCAGCACGTGGCCGTCGTGGGTGCCGGTGTAGGCGAAGCCCTGGGCGTCGACGACGACGTCCTCGGGGCCCTCGTCGCCCACGGGGATCAGCCGGGCCTGGCCCAGGCGATCGTTGACCTCGAAGGGGCCGGCGAGGGCGGGGGCCGGCGGAGCTGTCCAGGGCTGGGGCTCGAAGGGGCGCACGGGCACAGCCTATCAAGGCCCCAAGGCGCCAGGCTCACAGCGGGCGGTGGGAGGCGAGGTGGTCGTCCTCGAACACGAGCGCGTCGCAGGTCGGCAGCGGCCCGCAGTCCGCATCATGGTCCCGTCTTGCGCGAGGTCCGGGATGTGCTCGAGCTCGGGGGCGGGCTCCGGCTCGCCCATGCCTGCGTGCTGGACTCGCAGGGCACAGGCGGCGCTTTGGTGCTAGGACTGGGGCCTCATGGGGCGCGCGGCGGTCGATGAAATTCACGAGCAGCTGCGGACCGTCTACGCCGGCTTGCCCCCGCTGACCTTTGTGCCGCGTCGCTTGTGGTGGCAGCGCGTCATGTTTGGCTTGTTCGGTCGCAGCCGCTGCGTGCCCGGAGTCCGCGCCCGTGATCGCGCCGTCGGGAGCCGGGCGGCGGGCGAGGTCGGCGTCCGCGTGTACTTGCCCGAGGGCGAGCTGGAGCGCGGGCCGGGGCCTGCCCTGCTGTGGTTCCACGGCGGCGGGTTGATCATCGGCCGGCCCCGGGTGGACGAGCGCCGCTGCTCCGAGTTCGCCCGCGACCTCGCCATGCCGGTGGTCTCCGTCCGCTACCGCCTGGCCCCGCGCCACCCCTTCCCGGCGGCCCTCGACGACGCCCTCGCGGCGTGGACCTGGCTGGTCTCGGCGGGCGCGGCCGAGCTGGGCGTGGATCCGGCGCGGGTGGCCGTCGGGGGCGAGAGCGCCGGCGGCGGGTTGGCGGCCTGCCTCGCCCAGCGCCTCGCCGACGGCGACCGCGGCCAGCCCCGGGCGCAGGTCTTGATCTACCCGATGCTCGACGATCGCACCGCGAGCCGCCGGGAGCTCGACGCCCTGGACCACGCGCTGTGGAACAACCGCAGCAACCACACGGGCTGGTCGGCCTACCTCGGCGCGGAGCCCGGGGGCGAGGGCTCGAAGGCGCCGCCAGCCTACGCCTCGGCCGCGCGCCGCCTCGACGCCGCGGGCGGTCTGCAGGGCCTCGCGCCCGCGTGGATCGGCGTCGGCACCCACGACCTCTTTTGGGACGAGTGTTTGGCCTACGCCGCGGGCCTGGACGCGGCCGGGGTCGAGTGCAAGCTCGAGCGCGTCGTCGGGGGCTTCCACGGCTTCCCGACCCTCGCCCCCAAGCTCCCGCTGTCCCGGGCCTTCCACCGCGCGCAGGTCGAGTTCTTGCGCGAGCGGCTGTCGCCTTTGGAGGGGGCCGAGCCATGACCGGGGTGGGGGAGGGCTCGAGGCGGATCTCGATCGTCGGCAGCTCGGGCGCGGGCAAGTCGACCCTCGCGCGGACCCTCGAGGCGCGGCTGGGGCTGCGCCGCCTCGAGCTCGACAGCGTCCAGCACCAGCCAAACTGGACGCCCTGCGAGCCGGACACCTTCCGCGCCGTGGTCCGGGACTTCGTCGCCGGGCCGAGCTGGGTCGTGGATGGCAACTACACGCGCGTGGGCGCCCTCGACCTGGTGTGGGATCGGGCCGAGCTGGTGGTGTGGCTCGATCTACCTCACGCGCTGAAGACCGCCCGGATCATCCGGCGCAGCGCCAAGCGGGTGCTGCGTCGAGAGGCGCTGTGGAACGGCAACCGCGAGCGCCTGCGCGAGCTCGTGTCCCTCGACCCCGAGCGCAACTTCATCTCGTGGGCCCACGGCAACCACCCCCACGTGCGTCAAAAGTACGAGGCGCGCTTCGCCGATCCGCGCTGGGCCGGGCTCGCCAAGGTCCGGCTGCGCTCGCCGGCCGAGGTCCGCGCCTGGGTGAGTCGGCTGCCGCGCTGACGTACACTCGGGCCGTGGCCGACGTCGTCAACCTCAACCGCTTTCGCAAGCGCAAGCGTCGCGAGGCCGCGGCCGCGGAGGCCGATCGCAACCGGGTGATCCACGGGCGGACCAAGGCCGAGAAGCAAAAGGCCCGGCGCGAGCGCGAGCGCGACGAGCAGCAGCTGGACGGCCACCGGCGCGAGCGCCCCGAGGGCGAGGGCGCGGAGCCAGAGCCCGAGCCAAAGTCAGACCCCGAGTCGCCCTGAGCCTTGGCAGGGGCCCGGCCGCGTGTCATCGTGCGCGCGTGTCTCGTCGAGCGTGGTCTTCCCTCGTCTTCGCCGCCTGCGTCGCGCTGGCGGGCGCGTCCTCGCTGACCGGCTGTCGAACGACGCAGGCCTACGTCGACTGGCGCCCGGGCCTGAGCGCCGCGGACTTCGACGGCATCTACGAGATCAGCCGGGCGGACTACCAGGGCTACGCGGACGCGGCCGAGCCCAACACCTACTACGACCGCTTCCGCGGCGAGAGCCACGAGCAGTTCGGGGCGGCCGTCGCCGAGCTCGACGCGCGCCTGACCAGCGAGCGGGCCAGCCCCGACACGCGCGGCTACGCGGTCATGGGCCTGAGCCCGGACGCCGTCACTTTGCTCGAGGCGGGGGGCGAGCCCAGGCAGGCCCCGATCGACTGGTTCGCCGTCACCGGGGACCGCGACAAGGCGCTGCTCGTCTCGGGCTCCAAGGTCATGGCCGTGGTCGGGGGCGCGAGCACGGGCATCGACGCGGGCGGGGTGCTCGGTCCCGGCCAGGGCAACTACCGCTTCATGCTCCTCGACAACGAGGGAGAGCTCACCCTCTTCGCCCTGCCCGAGCTCGGCGGGGCGATCACGGCCAACGAGCCGGGGTGGGTGTTCGCCTTCGTGCCGACGCCCGGGGGCAAGAAGGCCTGGGACATCAGCGTCGGTCGCGTGACAGTTGCACTGTGAACCAAGTGTTGTGCTCGACCCGATCGACCGGTGAGTGACCGGTGAGCGCAGCCGGAGCGAGCAGTGGCGCTGCTGGCCGGGGGCCCGTATAACCTCCCGGCCGTGGCACTTCACGTCTACAACACCCGCACCAAGCGCAAAGAGGCCTTCGTCTCGGCCCAGCCCCGGGTCGTCCGCATCTACACCTGTGGCCTGACCGTCTACTCGGACATGCACATCGGCCACGCGCGGACCTACTGCTTTTGGGACGTGTTCCGCCGCTGGCTCGAGTACCGCGGCTACCACGTGATCAGCGTCATCAACTACACGGACATCGACGACCGGATCATCAAGGACGCGCGCGAGAAGGGGGAGGGGACCCTCGACCTGGCCGAGCGCGTGGTCGCCAGCTTCCGCCGCGACTGCCGGGCCCTGAAGATCAAGGACTACGCCGTCTACACCCGGGCGACGGACTTCGTCGAGGAGCAGATCGCCGCGGTCAAGGCCCTGGTCGACAAGGGCCACGCCTACGTCGTCGAGGGCGAGGTGCTCTACGACGTGCGCTCCTTCGAGCGCTACGGCCAGCTCAGCGGGCGCAGCCTCGAGGGCATGCAAGAGGGCGCCAGCGGGCGCACGGACTCGGCCGAGACCTCGCGCAAGCGCTTCTTCGCCGACTTCACCCTGTGGAAGCCGAGCAAGGAAGGCGAGCCGTGCTGGCAGACCGGCGAGGCCGAGTGGCCCAGCGGGCGCCCCGGCTGGCACATCGAGTGCTCGGCGATGTCGACCACCACCCTCGGCAAGAACTTCGACGTGCACGGCGGGGGCATCGACAACCTCTTCCCCCACCACGAGAACGAGGTCGCCCAGTCCGAGCCGCTGTGCGGCCACCCCTGGGTCAACTACTGGATGCACCCGGCGCACCTGCAGCTGCTCAACGAAGAGGGCCAGCCCATCAAGATGAGCAAGAGCCTGGGCAACGTCATCTCGATCGGCGACCTGGTCGCCAAGCACGGCCCGGACGCGGCGCGCTGGTACTTCGGCGTGACCCACTACCGGTCCTCGCTGGCCTTCAACTGGCAGCTCCTCGACGAGGCGACCAAGGGCTTCGACAAGGTCCGGCGCGCGGTCAAGATGATCGCCGATCGCCTCGCCGAGGTCGACGACGCCGAGCTGCGCGTGCCCACGGTGGGCACCTACGCCGGCCTGCGGGAGGGCGACGCGGCCGTGCCCCGCGAGCGCCAGAGCTTCGGCCACGGCGCCCTCGGAGAGATCAACGCGCGCTTCATGGACCGCTTCATCGCGGCCATGGACGACGACATGGGCACGCCCAAGGCGACCGCGGCCGTGTTCGACTACGTCAACGAGCTGTTCGCCGCGGGCATCGAGACCAACGAGGCGCTCGACGCCGCGAGCTTGCTGGCGGCCTACCGCTGCCTGACCCGGCACCTGTGGGTGCTCGGCGTCGAGTTCCCCGACGAGCGCCTGTTCCCCGAGCTGGCCGCGGACTGCTTCGCGGTCGCCAGCGGCGACAGCGCCCGGGAAGAGGCCCTCGCCGGCGCCGTCGACAAGATGTTGTTGCTGCGTCAGCAGGCCCGCAAGGACCGGGACTTCGCCAAGGCCGACCTGATCCGCGACCTGCTCACGGAAGCCGGCGTCTCCGTCGAAGACACCCCAAAAGGTCCTCGCTGGACCGTCTAGTCTACCCCCACGCAGGTGCCGGACGGGAGCCGCTTCGTCGCTGTCCGCTCCTCCGCTGAGGCCGGTGGGCAATCGGATTCGTCCCTGTGTGGGGGCATGTGGTCGCCCCCAGAGGGGGCGCTATCTGGCGGGCTGGAGGAGGTGTTTCAGAAAACTTCCGCGGGGGGTGAGACAAACCTCGCGACGGCGACACGGTATGGAAGAGGCGGCTGCGCGGGCGCGGACGTCTTGGAAACGCCATGAGCGCCATCGACTTATTGACCGCCGCGACCCTGTTGATCCTCGCACCCCTGGTGGCGCCGAGCTTCGACGGTCTGGGCCCGGCGATGGGGCGCATCCGGGCGCGGGTGCGGGCGCGTTCGCTCCGGGGCGCGCAGCCAAGTTGACGAGTCGTGGACGTGGGGCAGGGAGGGCGTGGCGTCGTCCACGACGGCTAAAATAGACAGGGACTGTGAGTCGTTCACAGTCCCTGAGCACCCTATGATGTGCGCCGCATGACCGGCTCGAACCCCTACCAGGCGCCCAACCCCTACCAGGCTCCGAGCGCAGATCCGGGCCCGCTCGTCTCGCCTCACGACGTCACCTTGGCGCAGCGTCAGTACTGGCGCGAGGGCGACGAGCTCGTGGTGAGCAAGGGCGCGAGCTTGCCCCTCGACGTGTGCATCGCGACGGGCGGTCGCAGCGACGGGAAGCTGGTGACCAAGAACCTCACCTGGATTCACCCGCTCGTCGCGCTGACCATCCTGATCAACATCATCGTCTACGTCATCGTGGCGATGATCGTCCGCAAGACGGGGACGATGAGCTACGCGTTCAGCCCCGAGTACCGCAAGAAGCGGATCATCGGCATCGCCCTCGCCATCGGCGGGCCGATCCTGAGCATCGCGATGATGCCCCTGGGCGAGGTGTTCATCATCATCGGGATGATCAGCTTCCTCGCCACGCTGATCGCCGGCATCCTCGTGGCGCGGCCGTTCACGGTCAAGAAGATCACCGAGAGCGAGATCCGCTTGAAGGTCAAGCCCGAGGTCTTCGCGGCCCTCGGGCTGTGACGCTCGGCCTTCAGGCCTCGTTGTTGGCGCAGGCGTCGAACAGGTCGCCGAGCTTGAGCCCGCGCGGGATGCCGAGCTCGGCGATCTCGTTCCACACCGGGAGCAGGTCGTCGTCGCGCTCTTTTCGGGCCAGGAGCTCGCGCAGGGCCTCGACGGCGGCGCGTCGGCTGCCGCGCTCGAGGGCGTCCCAGAGCACGCCGGCGACGTGGTCGTCGGGGCGCGCGGGGGTGGGCGCGTGGACGAGCCAGGGGGTGGTGGCGACGGGGGCGGCCAGGGGAGCGGGGGCGGCGGGCTCCGGGGTCGAGACGGGCGCGACGATCTGGGCCGGCGCGGTCCGGGTGACGACGGGGCGGGCGCGCTCGATGACCACGGGTCCGCCGTTGGCCTCGCGCCAGCGTCGGCGTCGGCCCTCCCAGCGATCGCCCGCGGGCTCGCGGTCGGGCATCTGGACCTCGCCGCTGGCGACCTTTTGTTGCAGCGCCTGGCCGCGGTGGAGGATCTCCTCGCCGTGGCCCTTGGGCAGCACGGTGACGACGGTGTCCTCCTTGATGATCGCGTAGAGCACCTCGCCAAAGTCATCGACGGGGATCAGCACCTGCGGCTCGTTGAGCATGGCGTCGAGGGTGCGGACGGCCTTGTTGGCCTCCTCGGCGCGGCCGAGGGCGTCGTCGAGACGATCGCGGAGGGTCTCGTCGTCCAGGCCCTCGATCGAGGGAGTCAACTCGCGCAGGCGCTGTACGGCCCGGTGCGTGATGCTATAGCGACGATGTCCAGGGAACGGACTACGCAACATGGCGCCGGGGTGTAGCTCAGACTCGGCCCAAACACCAGGGCCGAGGGTCACGACACTGCGAGGCGTGTGCAACGGGCTTTGATTGGACGCTGCGTTCTGGACCTGGCCGGATCCATGGTGACTGCAGGTCGTCGAGCCATGGGCCAGCCTAGGCTGGCGGGTCGAGTGGCCAGGCCTTTGTGGCGGTGCGGGCGAAGGCTGCGCCGCGCGAGGGCACCAGGGCTTCGAAAAAGTTGCGCATTCCGGGGCCGGGCAGCAACCTGGGCGCAATGGCTATCAGGGCGATCATGGCGAAGATGCGCGCGCGAGCGGTCGGGAGGCCCCTGGTGATCGGTCTCGTCGGGCTCGTGAGTCTGGCCGCGCCGACGCGAGCCCAGGCCGCGCCGGTGGAGGCGAGCGCGAGCGTGCCCCACGAGCCGGGGGCGACGGACGGAGCCCGAGACGCGGCCGTGGACGAGGCCCGCAAGCTGGCCCTGGAGCAGGCGCTCACGACCATCCGCGAGCAGGTGCGCGTGGACGAGGCCGCGGTCGCGGGGATCCTCGAGCACGCCCAGGCCTGGACCGCGGGCTATCGGATCCTCGAGGTCGAGACCGCCGGCCAGGAGCTGCGCGTGCGCGTCGAGGTCGAGATTGATCTGCCGCGGCTGCGCAAGCGCGTGGCCGTGCGCTCGGAGACCGTCGGCGGCTTTCGCTGGGGCGGCGCCTCCATCGAAGGCTGCGCCGACGTGGGCGAGGCCCAGCTCAGCGATCCGCTCCGGGCCTACGGCATCGTCGCCGACGCGAGCCCCTCGAGCCTGACCCTCGAGCTGCGCTGCGCGGACCAGGGCCAGGTCTCGCACACCCGCGTCCGCGCGGTCTCGGTGACCATCGCCGCCAAGACCGAGGGCGACTCGAGCTTCGAGATCGCCGTCGACGGGCGGGGCTTCTCCAACCTCGCCGCGGAGGCCCAGGCGGCGGCCCTCGACCAGGCCATCGCCGAGCTCGCCGACGCCCTCGCGGTCGAGGCCCGCGGCGAGCTCGAGCTGCGCGTGGAGCAGCCCTGGCCCGCGCCGCGCCTGCGCGTGCTCGAGGGGCGGCTGCGCGAGGCGGTCATCGGCGTCGATCGGGTCGAGCTCGCGGGCATCGCCGCGGACGGCACGGCGATCCTGCGCATCGCCGGCGGCGTCGAGCTCGAGGGTCTGGGGCGGCAGCTCCAGGGCCTGAGCTTTCCGGGCTTTGGCCTGGTAGGCTTGCGCGTCGACTCTGCCCATGCCCTCCGCGTCCGCATGCAGTAACGCCTCGAGGCCGGCCCCGCCCGGGCTCGCGGCCCCCTTCGTACTGACTCTTGGTTTGGCTCTCGGGCTGGCCCTCGGCCCGACCGCGTGCGCCCACAGCAGCGGCAAGCGGCCGCCGCCGGTCAGCATGCTCGAGATCAACACCGAGACCACCGACGCCGACGTGTGGGTCGACGGCGAGTACATCGGCCAGGTCGAGGCGGTCTCGGGTCGGCTCAAGCTCGCCCCGGGCACGCACCGCGTCGAGGTTCGCAAGCCGGGGCACTTCCCGGTCCAGCGCACGGTCACCGTCGACCGCAAGGGCGGCGGCAGCGTGGCCGTCGACGCGCAGATGCTCCCCGACCCGCGCTGAGCGCTGCTTTGCCCCCACAGAGCTCTCGGGACCGGGGACGCTTCGTCGCTCCGCTCCTCCGCTTTGGTCGTGGGGCAATGGGGGTCGTGCGCACGAGAGGGCATGCGGTCGCCCCCGCTAGCGGGGGCGTGGATGTTCGCATCCTCGGTAGGGTCGGCCAGAATAAGGCGCGTCGCCTCGCGCCGGGCCTGGCGGCGAGATCGAGGAGCCGAAGCGAAGGCGTATCGAGCATACTTCGAGCTTCGGCGACAACGAGCCTCGTCGTCAGGAACAAGCGAGGCGGCGTGGCTTATTCTGGTCGACCCTCTGAGTCGTGGACGTGGGGCAGGGAGGGCGTGGCGTCGTCCACGACGGTTAAAATGGACAGAGGGTGGCCAAACTCGTTTTGGCCGACCCTCTGAGTCGTGCGCTTACTGCTCGATGCTCGGCAGGGCGCCGGGGACCGGGGGCAGGGGCTCGTCGGCTTCGGGCTCGGGCTCGGGAGCGGGGCTCGGCTTGGCCTCGCCCGCCTGGGCAATGAGCGCGCCGGTCTCGGGGTCCCGCGCCGGGAGGATCAGCTCGTTCTCGGTCAGCCGCGCGGCGCGGGCCTCGGTGATCGCGTCGCGGCGATCGAGGTAGATCTGGACCAGGCGGCGGGCCGCGTAGTGGGCCTTGATGCGCCACTTGGGCCCGTTGGCCAGGATGACCGCGAAGGCGATCTCGGGCCGGTCGGCGGGGGCGTAGCCGATGAACCAGTTGTAGTTGAGGATCGGGTCGCGCTTGCCGGTGAGGCTGCCGGTCTTGCCGGCCACGTCGACGCCGGGGATGAAGGCCACGCCCTGGTTGTCGCGGAAGCTGCCGCTGGCCGTGCCGTAGCGCGTGGTCCCGACCATCATGTCGCCCACGCCGTCGGCGACGGACTGGGCCAGGGCCCGGGTCTCGTCGGGGATCGGCGGGGTCAGGTCCGAGCCGTCGGGGCTGCGCACCTCGGCGACGATGTGCGGCGGCTGGTAGATGCCGTCGCGGGCGAAGATGCTGGCGAGCACGGCCCCGTGGACCGGGCTGAGGTCGACGTGCCAAAAGCCTGCGGCGACCTTGGCCCGGGAGTTGGTGTCCGAGGGGATGTGCGCGGGGCTGGCCTCGACGGCGAACTCGAAGGGAATCTCTTGCTGGAAGAGCACGCTCGACGCCGTGTCCTCGAGCTTGCGCTGGTCGAGGTGGTTGAGGGCGAGCTTGGCGAGGACGAGGTTGTAGCTGTAGGCGACGGCGCTCGACAGCGACTCGCAGCGGGTGTCGAGGGCCGGATCGTCCTTGAGCAGATCGTCGGTGATGCCGCGCAGGCCTCCGTGGAAGCAGGCCTTGGTGTCGCCGTTGGCCGCCCCGTTCTCGAGCAGGGAGGCGGCGGTGACCAGCTTGAAGGTCGAGGCCGCCGGGGCCCAGGCCGTGGTCAGGACCTCGAGGGGATCGACCTGCGGGTCCATGCTCGAGTGCCCGGCGAAGGCGAGCACGGAGTTGTCCCGGACGTCGAGGACCACCGCGGCGGCGTAGGGCACCTCGCGGTTGCGAAAGATGGTCAGCGCCGACTGCTGCAGGACCGGGTCGAGGGTGTAGAGGAGGCGGTGGCCGTCGGCGAGGTTCTGGACGTAGCGGGCCGAGCTCGGATCGATGTCGAGGGCAGGGGAGCCCTCGGCCTCGGCGGCCGGGCGAGGGGCGGCCGGCGCTGCGGCTGCGTCGGCCTCGACGATCGGGGTCAGCTCGATGGCCCCGAGGTCCAGGCGGTCGCGCCAGGCCAGGGGCGGCGGGGCGTTGTCTTCGATGACGTCGGGGAGGGCCGTCGCGGGCTTGCGCAGCTCGTCGCGATCCTCTGGAATCGTCTGATTTTGCACGTAGAAGGCGATTCCGCCGAGCGTAGCCAGGAAGAAGATGGCGCCCAATCCGCCGAATCGACCACGCGCGCTTGGCTCTTCGCTCACCTTTTCGCCCCTAGCACGGCGGGATCAATTCTCAAAAGTTTGCTCGGGACGGTGGTCATGCGATCGAGACGACGTCGGAGCGCGGCGATCCATGCCGAGCGATCGCCACGAAGAGCGAGGAGATCGAACGCGCCTCGAGATGCTCGACTGCGCTCCTCGGGGGCCGCGGGCAAGGCATGACTTTGCCCACGCGCTCGTCGTCGCGCGCCCACCCTCGCTGCCCATGGAGTGGGGGGAGGCACGCGCCCGGAGACGTGGAGGGAGTGCGAGGCGGGTAGATCGAAGGTCCAAAGAAGGTCCAAATGTGAGCAGGCCCTCCGGGTCTCGCGCAGTCTGACGCGACAGGGTCGCGCATGTCCGTGTTGGCTGGTCAAAGGACCAAAAAGCCCAGCTCCGCGCGCGCACAGATGCCCGATCGTGGACCCTCGTGCCGCTTGCCCCGCCTGAGCGAAGGGGCTTCAGGTGGCCGATCCGAGAGTTGACGCTCGGCGGCAATCCGCGGATGGTACGCGTCACTGGTGACGCTCTGGGAGAGCAATCTCCCTGTCACTTTGCTACCCTCCCGGGGCGAGGGGCTCGCCTCGAAGACGGTCAACCATCGAGCCCACCCAGTTCGCGGACACGATTGAGCGCCCCATGCGCGACGAGAATCAGGACACGATCGTCCACGTCAAGGTCGACGATACGCAGGGCCCCAAGGCCAAACGCCAAGACGCGTGCCTCGTCGTGATCTATGGGCAGGACCTCGGTCGCAAGTACAACATCATCGGCCGCGAGCTGCGGATTGGCCGAGGCACGACCAACGACATCTGCCTGAGCCAGGACGCGGTCTCCCGCGAGCACGCGAACATCATCGTCGACGAGTTCGGCATCAAGATTCGCGACAACGACTCGACCAACGGGACCTACATCAACGACAACCGCATTCACGAGGCCTATCTGCGCGATGGGGACCTCGTGAAGGTCGGCCGCTCGATCTTCAAGTTCCTGTCCGGCGACAACATCGAGAGCTCCTATCACGAGGAGATTTTCCGGTTGTCCACGGTCGACGGTCTGACCCAGGTGTTCAACCGTCGCTACTTCATGGAGACCCTCGAGCGCGAGCTGTCTCGAGCCCGGCGCTACGACCGTCCCCTCGCGCTGCTGATCTTCGACATCGATCACTTCAAGCGCTGCAACGACACCTACGGCCACCGCGCCGGTGACTTCGTGCTGCGGCGCATCGCCGAGCTGGTGACCATGCGCGCGCGCAAGGTCGACGTGGTCTCGCGCTACGGCGGCGAGGAGTTCACGGTCATCCTGCCCGAGATCGACATCCGCGGCGCCTCGGCCTTCGCCGAGAAGATTCGCAAGCTGATCGCCGACGAGACCTTCATCTTCGAGGGTCGCAAGATTCCCGTGACCATCTCCATCGGTGTCGCCGAGATCGGGCCCTCGGTCGCCAACGCCGACGACATGATCCAGACCGCCGACCGGCGCCTCTACGCGGCCAAGACCGGCGGTCGCAACCGCGTGGTCGACAACGGCTGAGCGCCTTCGGGTTCGGGCCGGGTCGACGAGGGAGCACTCGCTAGTGGCAGACGGCGCGGCGGAGTCCTCGACGGACGACGAGCCGCGCATCGCGGTGTTGTCGGCGGCGCTCGCCGATCAGATCGCCGCGGGTGAGGTCGTCGAGCGCCCGGCGTCGATCGTCAAGGAGCTCGTCGACAACGCCGTCGACGCGGGCGCGCGGCGGGTCGAGGTCGAGCTCACCGGCGGCGGCCGGGACGGCATCCGCGTCGTCGACGACGGCCGGGGCATCCACGCCGAGGACCTGCCCCTGGCGCTGACCCGCCACGCGACCTCGAAGCTCGACGACCCCGCGCAGCTCATCGAGATCCGCACCCTGGGCTTTCGCGGCGAGGCCCTGGCGTCCATCGCCGCCGTCGCTCGGGTCGATCTGCGCAGCCGTCGACGGGGCGAGGGCGTGGGCCATCGGGCGCGCAGCGTGCCCGGGGAGGCGCTGAGCGTCGAGCCCATCGGCATGCCCGAGGGCACCCAGGTCAGCATCGAGGCTCTGTTCGCCAACGTGCCCGCGCGGCGAAAATTTCTGCGCTCGGAGGCGACGGAGGTCGGCCACTGCGTCGACGCGGTGATCCGCATCGCGCTGGTCCACCCGGGGGTGCAGTTCAAGCTCCGCCACAACGGGCGCAAGCTGCTCGAGCTCGCGGCCGGAGACCTCGGCGCGCGGGTGTCCTCGCTGCTGACGCGGCGCGGCGGTACGGGCCCCTACCTGCACGTCGCCGGCGAGCGGCGCGGGGTCGAGGTCGAGGCCTGGCTCGCCCCGCCCGAGGGCGCCTCGCGTCAGCGCAACGCGAGCTTCGTGGTCGTGCGTCGCCGGGTCGTCCGCGAGCGGACCCTGGCCAAGATGCTGCGCGAGCTCTACGCCGAGCGCCTGCCCGCGCAGCGTCACCCCGTCGCCTGCTTGTTCGTCGAGCCGCCGCCGGGGACCGTCGACGTCAACGTCCACCCGCAAAAGTCCGAGGTGCGCTTTTCGTCGGCGCAGGACGTGTTCGCGGCGGTCCGCGAGGTCCTCGACGAGGGCAGCGCGGGCGCGCCGTGGCGCACGGCCGAAGGGGCCGCGATCCCGGACGATGGCGCGTGGCCGGAGCCGGGTCCCGGCGCGGGCGCGTCCGTGGCCCGCGACGAGGGGTCGAGCTCCGAGGGCGCCCGCGCGGCCCTGGCGGAGTGGTCTCGACGCGGCGGCCTGGGAGCGTCGCCCGAGCCCCCGCGCGCTCGGGGCGGGTCGGGGGCGGGGAGCAGCCGGGGCGGCTATCGCCTGGGCACGCGGGCGAGCAGCGGCAGCTACGGCGAGTACAAGGCCACGCTGCGCACGGACGTGGATCGGCTGCGCATGCGCTACGACCTCGATCGCGGCCGCAAGCTCGGCGCGCCCGAGCGCGGCTCCGAAGCGGGGGCGAGGCCGTCGAGCAAGCCGCTGCCCGGCCCGGCCCTGCCCATGCCGCTGGCCTTCGACGCGCCCCCCGAGGAGGCCCCGCAGGCGAGCTTGCCGGCTCAGCGCGCCCCCGAGCGCGAGGAGGCCCCGGTCACGGCGTGGCCCCAGCTGCTCGCCGTGTTGCCCGGCGCCAGCGCTGCGAGCCCGCGCCCCGTCGCGCTGTTCGAGTTCGAGGGCGCGGTCCTGGCCGTCGACCTGTGCGCGCTGCGGGCCGAGCTCGTGCGCCGCCGGCTGATCGCCGAGCTGGCCGAGGTCCCCGCGGGCGAGCGCGTCCCGGCCCAGGGCCTGCTCGAGCCGGTGGTCGTCGAGGTCGAGGGCAAGGAGCGGGCGCTGCTGCTCGACGGGCGCGAGCGCTTGGCGGAGGTCGGCGTCGACCTCGACGACTTTGGCAGCGAGGCCGTGGTCGTGCGCGCCGTGCCGGCGGTGATGCGCTCGCTGCTGAGCCCGGCGAGCGTCGCCAAGTTCCTGACCCGGCTGACCCCCTGGCTGCGCCTGCGCATGCGCGAGACCCAGGCGGACACCGGCGCCGCCCATGGTGTCGCCGAGGGCTTCGTCGAGGCCGCGACCGCGAGCGCGGTCGAAGCCGGCTTCGGCGACGCCGAGCTGGGCGCGCTCGCGGGCCGCCACGCCCGGCGCTGGCTGGCCGAGGCGCTCCGCGAGCACGGCGGGTCCGTGGACGCGCTGTGCTCCGTGCCTGGGGTGCGGCGGTGGACCGCGAGCGAGCTCGTCGGAGAGCGGCGGTGAGCCAAGCGCCGCCGCGCGCGGTGGCCATCGTCGGGCCGACGGCGGCGGGCAAGAGCAGCCTCGCGCTCGCGGTCGCCGAGCGCTTCGAGCTGCCCCTGGTGTGCTGTGACTCGGTGCAGGTCTACCGCGGTCTCGACATTGGATCGGCCAAGCCGAGCGCCGCGGAGCGCCGCCGCGTTCCCCACCACATGCTCGATCTCGTCGACCCCGACGGCGCCTTTTCAGCGGGTGACTATGGACACGGAGCGCGCTCGGTCCTCGCCGACGGCCCCGCCCTCGTGTGTGGGGGGACGGGTCTGTACCTGCGCGCGATGGGTTGGACGCACTCGGGTCGCGCGGATGAAGCAGGGGAAGGCGAGGGCGCGCGCAACCCCGATCACGGTGAACGACGTCGCGCGTTCGAGGCTGCGTGGGAGGCGAGGGAAGCGAGCGAGACCGGCGCCATCCATCGCGCGCTGGTCGAGCGCGACCCCGAGACGGCCGCGGCCGTTCATCCCCGCAATCGCGTCCGCGCTCTGCGGGCGCTGTGGCTGTGTGAATTTCACGGTGAAGCCATCAGCGCGGTGCGTCGGCGTGACCCGCCCCGAGCGCTGGTCGAGCTCTTGGTGATCGTCCTCGATCCTGGCGTCGAGATCGTCGACGCCGCGATCGATCGGCGCTGCGAGGCGATGCTCACCCAGGGCTGGGTGGCCGAGGTGGAGATGCTCCGGGCCCGCGGCTATGATGCCGGCTGCAAGGCGATGCGGAGCCTCGGCTACCGCGAGTTGCTCGAGCACCTCGCGGGCAAGACCACGCTCCCCCGCGCGACCGAGGCCATCAAGCGGGCGACCCGAAAGTACGCCCGGCGCCAGAGAACCTACTTTCGCCACCAGTTCAAAGACCTCCTCCCGATGGAGCAGATCGTCCACATCGACCACCCGGACGCGTTCCCCATGGCGCGCGTCGAGGCCTTCCTCTCTCGCCCTGGAGCCCCGCGATGAACGAGACTCGAGTCCTGGACTTCGAGCGACCCATCGTCGAGCTCGAGGGCAAGATCCGCGAGCTCAAGGGCTTGCTCGCGGGCGGCAGCGAGGACATGGCCAAGGAGATTGCGCGCCTCGAGGCCAAGGCCTCGGAGCTCCAGCGCGAGCACTACGCCCAGCTGTCCCCCTGGGAGCAGCTGCAGCTCGCCAAGCACCCCGACCGCCCCTACACCCTCGACTACATCGGCGAGATGACCACGGACTTCGTGGAGCTCCGCGGCGACCGGGCCTACCGCGACGACCCGGCCATCGTCGGCGGGCTGTGCCGCCTGCGCGGGCGTCGGGTGCTGATCATGGGCCACCAAAAGGGGCGGAACACCAAAGAGAACGTGTTCCGCAACTTCGGCATGGCGCGGCCCGAGGGCTACCGCAAGGCCCAGCGCCTGATGAAGCTGGCCGAGCAGTTCGGCCTCCCGGTCCTCTGCCTGATCGACACCGCCGGCGCCTACCCGGGCATCGGCGCCGAGGAGCGCGGGCAGGCCGAGGCCATCGCCGCGAGCCTCGAGCTCATGGCCGCCCTGAAGGTCCCGACGATCTCCGTGGTCATCGGCGAGGGCGGCTCCGGCGGGGCCCTGGCCATCGGCGTGACCAACCGGATCCTCATGCTCGAGCACTCGGTCTACTCGGTCATCTCGCCCCGGGGCTGCGCGTCGATCCTGTGGAAGAACGCCGAGGCCGAGCAGACCGCCGCCGAGCAGCTGCGCATGACCGCCGAAGACCTGCTCAACCTCGGCGTCTGCGACGGCATCGTGCGCGAGGCCATCGGCGGGGCGCACCGCGGGCTGACGGTGACCGCCGCCGCCCTCGAGCAGGCGCTCAGCGACCACCTCGACCAGCTGGCGAAGCTGTCCACCGAGGAGCTCGTCGCCGACCGCTACGCCAAGTTCCGCGCCATCGGGCACATCGAGCAGGCCGCCGCCGAAGCCAGCGAAGGCTAGCCAGGATAGGAGCCAAGGCCGTTGACGGGCGCGCTCTTCGACCACTTCCTGCTGCTCGCGGCCATCGTCTGCGCGGTCAGCCTGGTCAAGCAGCTGCGCGAGGGCTCCGGCATCGACCGGGGCTACACCGTGCTCGTGGGCGCTCAGCTCGTCGCGGCCGTGCTGGCCGTGGACGCCAACCGCTTCTTTGGGGTCATCGCCCTGAGCGCGGTGGTCCTGACCGTGATCCTCCCGGCAGCCCTCGAGCCCCTGGCGCGCCAGGCCTTCGCCCGCGGCCGGCTCAGCTGGGTCGAGTACCTGTCGCGGGCGCGGGCGCTGCTCATGCCGGGCTCGGGCCTCGACCGGCAGCTGCCGATCATCGCCGGCCTGGGCATCCTCGGGCGCGAGGGCGTCGACGCGGCGCTGCGCCACTATCGCCAGCTCGCCGACGCGTCCGAGGACAGCAGCGAGCTGGCGCTGATCCACGAGCAGATCATCTCGATGTTCTTCCACGGCGAGCGCTGGGCCGAGGGCATCGCCCACTACGAGCGCCGCTTCCAGCCCGGCTACGCGGCCCTGCGCCCGAACCTGGCCCTGGGCCTGCTCCGGGCCTACGGCGAGGCGAGGCACCTCGAGCGCGCGGCCCAGCTGCTGCGCGCGCTGGAGGACGGGCCCGTGGGGTCGCAGGCGCGGGCGGTGGAGATCCTCGGCCAGGCGCGGCTGACCTTCCTGGCCTACGCGGGCGCGGTCGGCCCCGTGGAGGAGCTCGTCCGCGAGCGCCGCTTCGCCGACCTGGGCCTGAGCGAGGCGACGGCGGCGCTGTTCAAGGGCATCGCGCTGCAGCACGCCGGGGCGACCGACGAGGCCGACGCGACCCTGGCCGAGGTCGAGGCCCTCGCCGGGCCCAAGGACCAGCGCGTGCGGGTGGCGGCCGAGGGCCTGCGCGAGCTGCTGCGGGACGCTCAGCCGGCGGACCGTGGCGCGCTCGAGCCCGAGCTGCGCAGCTACGTCGAGATCGTCGCCGAGCGTCTGCGGGCGTTGTCTTCGGCCCGGGCGCTGGTCCAAAAGCGCGGCAGCATGCGCGTCAGCTACGGCCTGATCGTGGGGCTGAGCGCGGTCTACGGCGTGGGCCTGCTCGCGGGCGGCGGGGGCATGGGTCTGCTCGAGCTCGGGGCGCTGAGCGAAGACCTGTGGCGCCTCGCGGCCGTGGGCGAGGTCGGGGCAGGGGCGCAGGCCTGGGCCGGCGGGTGGCCGCGGGTGTTCACCTCGGTGTGGATCCACGTCGACCTGGTCGCCCTGTTGTTCAACATCTACGCCCTGTGGCTCGCGGGCCAGGTCGTCGAGCGCTTGCTCGGCCCGGCGCGGACGCTGATCGTCAGCCTGGGCAGCGCCGTGTTCGGCACGGCCATGAGCTTGCTGGTGCTCCCGGCGATGTGGTCCGCCGGAGACGCCGCGGCCTCGCTGGCCACGGTCGGGGCGACGGGCGCCAACCTCATGGCCGTGGGCGCCATCGTCTCGGCGCTGTGCCTGCTGTGGCCGCGCCGCACCCCGGCCATCCCCACCCGCGCGCGCCGGAGCATGGCGGTGACCCTCTCGCTCCTGCTCGTCGCCAGCGTGCTCATCGACTGGCCGATGCTCGGGACCTTCGGCGTGTCTCCCGTGGCGCTGCTCGGCGCGGCGCTGTTCTCCGTGGTGTTCACGGTCAGCCTGCCGACCACGCTCCCGACGATCGCCGACAAAGTGCTCGTGGGTGTGGGCGCCGCCTTGCTGCTCGCCAACCTCGGGGCCTTCGCGCTGGCCTGGGGCGAGCGCCCGGAGGACACCCTGGTCGCCCACCGGGCCCAGGTGTGCACCGTCGAGGGGGTCGAGCTGCGCGTGCCCATGGACTTCGTGCTCATGGCGGTCGAGCGCGACGTGCCCTTCGACGTGCCCCTGGTCGGCGGGCTGGTCGACGGCCTCGAGCTGCGCACGGGCTCGCTGGTCCAGATCGCGGTGCTGCCGATGGACGCGGACGCCGAGCTCCGCGAGGGGCGGCCGGCGCTGTTCGACACCATGGACGGCCTCGAGCGCGAGCTGTCCGTGACCGCTGCTGGCCCCGTGCCCGACGCGCTGGTCCCCTTCACCGAGGCGGGCGAGGGCGAGGGCCGCTCCTTCGAGCTGTGGCGCAACGGCGAGCGCGTGGCCCGGGTCATCGAGTGGCCCCTAGCGCGCCCCGAGGGTCCCCCCGTGGTCGTGGCGCTCATCGCGGCGCCTGGGACCAACTTGAACCATGCCGCCGAGCTCTACGCGGCGATCCTCGACGACGCCGCTGTCAGCTCCTCTCCCGAGGCGCGTTCGAGCTGTCGGGTCGAGTAACCGGTACAGTGATCGGGCAGGCCCTTCGACCATGACCCGCGACCGCGACTCCATCCCGCTGGGGCTCTGGCTCGGCTTCCTCGCCGCGGCCATCCTCGCGCACGCGGCCATGGTCGCGCCGGGCAGCGCCGCGCTCGCGCGCTCGCTCGAGGGGCGCGGCGCGGGGCAGGGCTTCGGCGTCGGCCTGGGCAGCGGGGAGGTCCTCGACTTCGACATGGTCGAGCCCGTCGAGTTGGAGCCCGAGTCCGCCCTCGAGGACGCCCTCGAGCTGGTCCAGCAGCACCGCGCCAACCATGAGCGGCCCGACGACACGGCCCGCATCGCCGAGGTCGACGCTTCGGTCAGCGAGGAGTCCCAGGCGCCCCTGGGCGAGGACGGGCGCGGAGGTACGCCGTCGTCCGGGTCCGGGTCGGAGGGCGGCTCGGCCAGCAGCGCGACTTCGGCGGCCCAGCCTACCAGCGAGTCGGCCCGCCAAGCGTCCGACCCGTCCCCGAGCGCGAGCCCGGCCGCAGCCCAGCCGACCCCGAGCGCGCAGCCCGTGAGCGAGGCGGAGCCCGAGCCCTCTGGCGTCGAGCTCGAAGCCGCCGAGGGCGTGGGGGAGGTCCGCGCGGGGGCCCAGGGGGACGCAGCCGCAGCCGACGTCGTGGCCGAGGCGAACGCTGCCGCGCCGCCGCCGAGCCCGTCGAACCCCGCTGTTCCGGGGGCGGGGGCGAGCGCGAGCGCCCAGCCAGCCCAAGCCACCCCGGCCGCGACCGTCCTCGCAGGCTCGCCAGGGGTGCTCCACGAGGCCTTCGGCACCCCCGGCAGCCCCAGCCGCGTCGACGGCGTGGACCAGGGCACGGAGAACCTCCTCGACAGCAAGCAGCACCGCTTCGCGTCCTTCTTCAACCGCCTGCGCGCCGCGGTCAGCGAGCAGTGGCGCCCCGAGAAGGTCCACGACGAGGTCGACCCCAAGCGCACCAAGTTCGGCGACGCGACCCGCACGACCATCGTCCGCGTGGTCCTCGACGCCCGCGGCGGGCTGGTCTCGGCCAAGGTCGAGGACAGCTGCGGCGCGGCTCACCTCGACGCCGAGGCCGTGCGCGCCCTCGAGGCCGCCGCGCCCTTTCCCAACCCGCCCCGCGGCCTCGCGGTGGGCAAGCACATCGTGTTTCACTTCGGCTTCACCCTCGAGTTCGACGGGGGCCACCGCGTGTTCCGCTACCGCAAGCGTCGGGCGGGCGCGCAGACCTCGACGACCCTCTGAGCGCTCCGACCCCGACTGACCCCCCGACCCCGACCCGTCTCAAACCCCGCCCATGTCCGCTCCCGACAACCTGATCCTCTCCTCCGAAGCCGTCCAGGCCGGGCTCGCCGAGCTCGACGGCTGGACCCTCGTCGACGACGGCGGCACGCGCCTGCGCAAGGCCTTCACCTTCGCCGACTTCCCCGAGGCCATGGCCTTCATGACCCGGGTGGCGTTCAGCGCCGAGCGCCTCAACCACCACCCCAACTGGTCCAACGTCTACAACCGCGTGGGCGTGGAGATCTGGGCCCACGACCTGGGCGGTGTGTCCAAGCTGTGCCTGGAGCTCGCCCGCGACATGGACGCCGCGGCGTCCTGACCCCCTCGATCGAGCAGCCGGCTAGCCCAGGATCTTGCGCTCGATCAGCTTCGCCGCCTGGTCCTGCGGGACCGGGCGCGAGTAGAGGTAGCCCTGGGCCTCGGCGCAGTCGAGCAGCGCGAGGGTCTGGGCCTGGTCGCGGGTCTCGACGCCCTCGGCGACGACGCCGACGCCGAGGTTGTGGGCTAGGCCGACGATGCTCGGGACGATGGCCGCCTTGCGGTCGTCGCGGCCGACCATGTCGACGAAGCTCTTGTCGATCTTGAGCCCGTCGATGGCGAAGCGGTGCAGGTAGCTCAGCGAGCTGTAGCCCGTGCCGAAGTCGTCGATGTAGAGCTGGATGCCGCGGTCGCGCAGGCGCTTGAGGATGCGCTGGGCCGAGGTCGGGTCGTCGATCAGGGTGCTCTCGGTCAGCTCGAGCTTGACGGCGCTGGGCGGCAGCGCGGTCTCGGCCAGCACGGCCTCGATCTCGGCGACGAGGGTGGGGGAGTTGAGCTGGTGGCCCGAGAGGTTGACGGAGATCGAGACGTCCTTGGCCTCGTCGTACTTGGCGTGCCAGGCCGCCATCTGGGTGCAGGCCTGCTTGAGCACGAACTGCCCGATGGGCACGATCAGCCCGGTCTCCTCGGCCAGCGCGATGAACTCGATGGGCCCGATGATGCCGCGCTTGGGGTGGTTCCAGCGGACCAGGGCCTCGAAGCCGGTGAGCTTCGACGAGGCCAGCGAGACGATCGGCTGGTAGTAGACCTCGAACTGCTGGCGGACGATGGCCTCGCGCAGCTGCATCTGCGTGCGCAGGGTGTTGAGCGCCTCTTGGCGCATGGTCTTGTCGAAGGTCGAGCTCTGCGACTTGCCGTGGCGCTTGGCCCGGCTGGTCGCCACGCCGGCGTCGCGGATGACCTCCGCCGGGCGCTCGTAGTTGCGGTCGCTGTTGGCGATGCCGATCGAGGCCGTGGTGAAGATGGTCTGGCCGTCGATCTCGAAGGGCTGGCGGCGCAGGTCCTCGTGGATGGCCTCGGCGAGGGTGTCGGCTTCGTCGAATTGCTCGAGGGCGTCGAGCAAGATCGCAAACTCGTCGCCGCCGTAGCGACACACCAGCGCCTTGCCGCTCACGGTGGCCTGCAGCCGGCGGGCGAGCTGGGTCAGGACCTGATCGGCGGAGTCGAGGCCGATGCTGTCGTTGAGCACCTTGAAGCGGTCGAGGTTCAGGAACAGCACGGAGAACTTGTGCTCCGCGTCGGCGTGGGTGCGCTTGATGGCCTGCTCGAGCTCGGAGTGGAGCACCCGGCGGCTGGGCAGGCCGGTCAGCTCGTCGTTGCGGGTCGAGGGCACGGACTGATCTTCGGCGGGCTTGCGCCGGTTGATGTCCGTGAACGAGCCGGCCAGGCTGATCGCCTCGCCGCGGGCGTCTCGGCGGGCGAGGCCGCGGCTGAGCACGCGCATGTAGCTGCCGTCGCCCCGGGCGATGCGGTGTTCGTACTGGTGCACGGTCACCCGGCCCTCGATCAGCGCGGTCAAGTTGTCGCGCAGGCCGGGGAGGTCGTCGGGGTGCACGCGCCCAAACCAGGACTCGCCGCCGTGCTCACCTTCGACGTTGCGGATGCCGAACAAGGTGGCGCAGCGCGGCGAGTAGTGGACCTGGTCGCCGCGCACGTCCCACTCCCAGGTGCCGTCGTAGGTCGCGTCGAGGAGCAGGTCGTGGTTGGCCCGGGCCTCGGTCAGCGCGGCGAGGGTGCGGGACTGCTCGACGGTCTGCCGGACCGCGCGGGACAGCGCGGCGGTGCCGAGCTCGGCGGTGGTGATCAGATCGTTGGCACCGAGGGCGCGGGCCCGGGCCAGGTCGACGCTGCCGTCGGTGGTCAGCGCGAGCACGGGCATGTCCCCGTGGGCCAGGCGGGCGTCGAGGGAGGCGGCGTCGAGGATGAACAGGTCGACCGCCTCGACGTGGCCGTGGTCGGCCTCGTCCGGGCTGGCGACGTGCACGGAGAAGCGCGCCGGGCCGGCGTCGGCCAGCGCCGTCGCAACTTGGGCGGACCACGGGGCCTCGAGGCTGACGAGGACCCGGATGGGGTAGGAGACGGCGGGCGCCGCGGTGTCGCTGGTCGGGGCCATGGAGATCAGCGTCCTCGGTGGGGCGAGGACGGCTCTCGCAGATGCGAGTGGTCTGCTGCGAGTGTCCGATCGGACACTCGATGGGGACAGCTCGAGAGCTGGGGGGCCGCAGCCCCGGTTCCTTGCGAGCGTGGAGCCAGCAAACTATGGCCATTTCACGGTCTGGCTGCGTCTCGCGTCAAGTCGGGCCAGTCGCGTGTCCCAGTCGACGTCTCGAAGTCCCTTCGATCGCCGGCTGGATCGTCGAGGACGCGCGCCCGAGAGGCAGCTTGCGTGATGCGCGCTGTGTCGCAGGGGAGCGACGAGAGCCGTCTACTCGCCGACAGGGTCTGTTCTGCCTGAAGATAGACTGGGCCTGGTATTCGAGACTATCGCCTCGGGCGAGCGCTCGCAGGAGTACCCCGGTGACTCGTGGGGGTCCGGCTTGGCAGGCCTGGGCTCGCCTGCG
This sequence comes from Plesiocystis pacifica SIR-1, assembly GCF_000170895.1. Classification (GTDB taxonomy): domain Bacteria; phylum Myxococcota_A; class Polyangia; order Nannocystales; family Nannocystaceae; genus Plesiocystis; species Plesiocystis pacifica. The sequence goes on from NZ_ABCS01000033.1 coordinate 78,550, forward strand.
ACGAATCCGCGCTCACGGTGCGGATCGGGCGCGTCCTCGTTTGAGTCCGAATCCGGTGCGCAAAATACGGACTCTCGCGGGGTCCGCCCTTTGAACTGCGCGCGCGGGCCAGAGTTAGGTCGGCTCACTCGGTGTCGAGAAGCTCGGGGTGTTCGCGCAGGGCCAGCCGACCCATGCGAGCCCGCTTCGCGGTGTCCGACGAGATCAGGTGGCGGATGCGGAGCCGACGAATCTGCTGGTGGAGGTGGGCCCGCCACTCCCCGTCGACGACGCCGTCGGCGAAGCGCTCGGAGTAGGCCACGGGCGCGGGCGCCATGCTGGCGAGGTGCAGGGCCTCGATCAGGTTCAGCTGGCTGGGGTGCTTGCCGAAGTGGTAGTCGGCCGCCTCGACGACGCCGTGGACCTCGGGGCCGAGCTCGATGACGTTGAGGTAGACCTCGAGGATGCGCTGCTTGCCGACGCCGCGCTCGAGCTCGGCGGCGAGCAGGCCCTCGGCGAGCTTGCGGGAGATGGAGCGATCGATGCCCAGCCACAGGCTGCGCGCGGTCTGCTGGGTGATCGTGCTGGCCCCGCGGCGGACCTTGCCCTCGAGCACGTTGAACCAAAACGCGCGCTCGATCTGCTCGCGGTCGAAGCCGTCGTGCTTCCAAAAGCGCGCGTCCTCGAGGATCACGAAGGCGAGGGCGACGGTCGGGATGGAGTCGAGGGAGGCGTAGTGCTCGTCGCCCACGGCCAGGGTCCGGCGCACCGTTCGACCGGCACCGTCCGCGTCGCCGACGGTGAAGGTGTGGTGGTAGGGGCCGGCGAGGCCCTCGACGTCGACGCTCGGGGCGAGGCGCTCGATGGCGCAGGACTCGAGGAAGGGGAAGTCGAAGCGCAGCTCGCCGGGGGGCTCGAAGTCCTCGAGCTCCGGGAGCTCCAGCTCGCCGTCGACGAGGTAGCGCTGGCGGGCGGCCTCGAGCTCGGCGAAGTTCAGGTCGAGGCCGAACTCGGCGGCGATGTCTCCGCTGGTCCGCGTGCCCTCGAGCAGGGGCGCCGTGCCCCCGGGGAGGTCGTCGATGAGCGACTGGCACGCGAGGGTCGGCATCTCGACGGTGAAGGCCAGGCCCTCGGCGTCGAGCTGGCCGCTCGCGGACACCTGCAGCGCGCCGTGGCTGGCGATCAGGGTCCCGCCGATCCGCGCGCCTTCGGCCTGGGACTCGCGGTGCAGCTCGCCGTCGAGGCTCAAGTCCGCGAAGCGCAGGGGCTGGCCGGCGAGCAGATCGCTGTCGACACCAAAGTCGCGGAGCTCGACGGCGTCGAGGCGCGCCGAGGTCCGTCCGCCGCTGCGGTGGTGAAGCTCGACGCGGCCGTCGAGGCGCGCGCCCGCGAACAGCGGCGCGAGCGGGAGCTCGCCGCCGCCCAGCTCGGCCGCGAGGGGAACGAGGGGCGCGAGGCCGTCGAGGGGGAGGTCCCGAGCGTCGACGGCGAGGTCCATCCCGTCGGCGCTGCGGCTCGCGTGCACGCTCGCGCTGCCCAGCGTGTCGGTCTTGGACTTTGCCTTGGCCTTGGCGCTGCGCTCGTGGAGCTCGAGCTCGGCTCCGTGGGCATCGAGGCCGCCGACGAGGTCGAGGGTCCCGCCCTCGAAGTCGACGCGGCCGTGGATCGCCAGGGCGCCGGGCAGGCTGTCGCGGGCGCCGAGCTCGAGGGTGGCCTGGGCGAGCTCCGTGCCGCTCGGGGTGGCGAGGGCGAAGCGGCCGCGGCCGGTGAGGGTGCCGTCGCCGGGCAGCTCGAACTCGGGGTCGTGGGCCGTCGCGCTCAGCCCGGGGGCGAGCTCGATCTGAACCTCGGAGTCCCGAGCGTCGACGTGGACGGGCACGCCGCGGAGCTTGCGGGCGAGGTCCGTCGGCAGCTCGAGCAGGGCCTCGAGGGGGTCTTTGGGGGCGGGCGCGGAGCTCGAGCTCGAGCTCGCGGCGGCGATCGGATCGGAGTCGGAGCGCGGGGCGTCGGCGGGGGGCTGCTCGGCGCTGCGGGTCACCGCGACGCGCAGCCCGTCGAGCTCGAGGTGGAGGCCGTCGGTGCCGGGGCGCAGGCGCAGGTGATCGACGCGCACGTGACCGCGGCCGCCCGGGAGCGGGCGGTCGAGGCCGCGCAGGTCGAGGCCGTCGAGGTCGACGTGCACGCGAAAGTCTTCACCGACGCCGATGCGCTCGCGCAGCGCTCGGTTGGCCTCGGCCTCGGCGACCGCCGGCGCGACCGCGGCCACGCCTCCTCCGACCAGGCTGGTCGTCCAAAAGGCCCACTCGCGCAGGCGCCTCGACGGGCGGGGGGAGCGATCGGCGGACATCGGCGGCAAGACAAAGAGGGGTCAGCGGGCGCGGGGGCGGCTGCCCTGGCTCGCGCGGGGAGCCCGGGGCCCGGAGAACACGCGGGCGAAGAGCTCGGGGTAAGACAGGCCCTCGGCCCGGGCGACGCGGGCGACGAGGCTGTCGCGGTGCACCGGCGGGAGCGGCTCGACCTCGAGGATGACCTCGTTGTCGCGGGGCGAGAGGATGAGGTCCACGCAGGTCGGCCCCGCGTCGAGGCCGAGCTCGCGCGCCGCCCGCACGGCGACGTTGGCCAGGCCGCGGCGGGCGATGGGGTCGAGCTTGGGCGGCACGGTGACCGAGCGGAGCTTGGAGCCGCCGGGTCCGATCTCGCGGGTGACCTCGGCCATGCCCAAGAGCGCACCGTCGAGGAGCACGACGGAGATCTCGCGGCCGAGCATGCGGCGCTCGACCAGCAGCTCGGGCTCGAGGCTGGCGAGGGCGTCGAGATCTCGGGGGGAGCCGAGGAGCATCACGCCCGCGCCCGCGGCCCCGCGCCGGGGCTTGAGCACGGCGGGCCAGCCCAGCTGCTCGAGGGCCCGGAGCGACGCCGCGCGGTCGGCCGAGAGGGCGACGCTGCGCGGGACGGGGAGGTTGCGGAAGCTCAGGCGCTGGCGGCACAGGAGCTTGTCGTAGGCGGTGGCGATGGCCTGGGGCTCGGCGCCGAGGACCGGCAGGCCCGCGGACCGGGCGGCCCGGTGGAGCTTGCCCGTGCCCCCAGCGGGGCCGTGGGCGACGACCAGGAGGCGGTCGAGCTCCGCGAAGTGGGCGCTCATCATGGACCGCATCTGCGCCTCGCTGGCCTGGGCCGGGACGCGCAGGAGCTGGGTCTCGACGCCGAGGCTGCGGGCCGCATCCATTAGATCGGCGCACGAGCGCAGCTCGTGACGCTGCCAGGGCGCGGTCTCCAGGGCGGCCCGGAGCGTGCGCTCGGGGTTGCACGGAGCGGGCCCACCGAACCTTTGCGCAGTAGCCGTGGCGGCCTGCGGGGGGGTCGAAGGGACCACGATGCCAAGCGTGAGCGCACCCATCGCTTCGCCGCTAGCAGGGCTTGCCAAGGGGCCGCAAATTTTCGGATAGTTTGGGGGCTCCCGAGCTTCGACTGGGTCGAGGACCGGGAGCGACAACGAGACCGCTCTAGCGCTTCGGCGAGACGACCGAGGCGAGACTCGAGACACCGGCCCGAGACGGGCCAGGCGAGCGCTGCAAACCCCATGACCTTTCTCGAAGCCGCGATCGAGGTCCTCCGAGGCGCGAACGGCCCTCTCCACTATAAGGAGATTGCCCGCGAAGCCGTGGAGCGAAAGCTCCTCTCCCATGTTGGCCGCGATCCCCAAGCGGCCATGCAGACCTGCCTCAATCAGGCGGTGCGCTCCAAGGTGCACGACGGTCTGGTGACGCGGGCCAAGCCCGGGCACTACGAGCTCCGGCCGGGGGCGAAGATCCCCGACTTGCCGGCGCCGCCCTCCGAGCCCGAGCCCATCGCCGAGGTCGAAGAGGCGCCCGCCAAGAAGGCGCCCGCGAAGAAGCGGGCGACCAAGAAAAAGGCCAAGAAAGTCAGGAAGAAAGCCTCGCGTTCCTCGACGGCGTCGAGGTCTAGGAAGAGCGCCGAGGCCACGCCCGAGCCCGCGGAGGCTCCGGCCGGGACAGAGGCTCCGGCCGAGACAGAGGCTCCGGCCGAAGCCGCGGCGCCGGCCGAGGCGAGCTCTGACGCGCCCAGCGAGGCCGCCGAGGAGACCCCCGCGAGCGAGGCGAGCCCCGAGCCCAGCCCCGAATCGCCCCCAACCGCAGAAGCAGAAGCCGAGGCCGAGGGCGAGAGCTCGGAGCCGCCGCTGAGCGCCATGCACCTCCCCCCCGCGGAGCTGGACACCACCAAGGTCCGCTTCCACGGGCCCGAAGGCTCGGGCCTCGAGGGCGACACCGACGTCGCCCTGGTCATGGCCAACGCCATGTCCCGCCTCGTCGAGGAGCGTCCCGAGCTGCGACAGGAACTCGAAGCCATGCAAAAGGGCCAGGCCCCCGTCCCCGAAGTCATCGAAGTTGGTCGCAAGCGCCGGCGAGACGAAGACGAGCGCCGCGACAACAGCAGCAACAACAACAGCGAGGAGCGGGGCGGCCGTCGCCGCAAGCGTCGGCGCCGCAAGAACCGGCGCGTCGACTGGTCCGAGGGCAGCACGGCCACGTCCGCGGGCACCCAGACCGAAGAGCTCCTCGACAAGGTCGCGGCGATCCTCGGCGAAGCCGGATCCCGCTCGCTCCACGTCCGCCAGATCGCCGAGAACCTCGCGGCCCAGGGGGTCCTCGGGGGCGAAATCTCGGAGATCGAGCGCGCCGTGACGGCGGCCTTGCTGGTCGACGTGCACACCCGCAAGGACGGCTCGCGCTTCGCCGTCCGCGGGGACGCTCGCTACCAGCTCCAGGGCGCCCGGCTGCCCGAGAAGGCCGCCGCCGCCGAGCAGGCCGCGCGCGTCGCCTTGCACACCCTCGAGGCCGAGACGCGTAACCAACTCATCCTGTGGTTACAGTCACTTGGGGCTCGCTCCCTCGAGTCTTTGGTGAGGATTTACCTCGACCGCGAGGGCTTCCGTTTGGTGTCCAGCCTCCCGCCGAGCCGCGGCCTGGGCAAGCTCATCGCCGAGGACCCCGAGGCCGACGAGGACGACGCGCGGACCCTCGTGCTCGTGGTCCCGCGCAAGACCAGCCTCGAGCCCAAGCTGTGGGACGGCGAGGCCGAGCGGAACAACTGCTCGGCGACCCTCGTGTTCGCGATGTGCGGTCCCCGCGAGGGGAGCGGCGCGGAGGCTCGCGTCGTGCGCGCGGCTGACTTCGCCCGCTGGCTCGAGAGCGCGGGCATCGGCGTGCGCCGGGTGCAGTTCGAGGCCTCGGTCCTCGACCCGAGCCTCATCGAGTCCATCGCTGGCCTGGACACCTGAGCGGGGCGCTCGGGTGTCCATCTGAGTTAGACAGCAGCGCATGAGCACACTCGCCGGGAGCTTTCGCGGACGTCAGGACTTTGCGAGCTGCCTTCGGGACCAGCTCGCTGCGCGAGACGCGATCATCGAGGGCACCGGGCCCGAGGTGCTGATCATGGTCGAGCACCCGGCGACCCTCACCCTCGGTCGGCGCGCGAGCCGCGAGGATGTGCTGTGGTCCGACGAGCGCCTCGAGGCCGAGCAGGTCGCGGTCTGCGACACCCCACGGGGCGGCGAGGTCACGCTCCACGCGCCGGGGCAGCTCGTCGCCTATCCCATCATCAAGGTCGGCCGGCAGATCCGTCAGCACATCGTGCGCATGTCCAACGTGACCATGGCGCTGTTCGCGGAGCTCGGCGTCGAGGGCACGGAGTTCCGCATGGACCACCCGGGGGTTTGGCGCGGCGAGACCAAGATGGCCTCGATCGGCATCCACGTCAGCCGCGGGGTCACGGTCCAGGGCATGTCCATCAACCTCGACGTCTCGCCCCAGCTGTTCGGGGCGCTGGTGTCCTGCGGCATGCCGGGGATTCAGATGACCAGCGTCGCCCAGGTCAACCCGACCGCGCACCTGGCGATGGCGCAGCTCGCCCGGCGCTGGGCCGAGCTGTTCGCACGAGACGCGGGCTACGAGCTGGACTGGTCCTGACCGTTGCCGTCCAGGCAGCCACCCAGGCAGCAGGGTGGGGGACCTGGCCGGCGGCCATCTGCTATGGTCCGAGGGTCGGTCTCATGCGCCGGACTCGAACCGCGACCGCTCCGTCTGTCCTGGCGAGGGGGTGCCTCGTCTGCGCGGCATTGCTCGCGTTTGGACCTGCTTGCCGCGACGGCGAGGAGGCCCAAGTCTACCGCGTCGAGCTCCACGCCATCGACGCCCACGGCGGGCCAGAGCTGAGCGAAGAGCGCGTCCGGGCCATCGTCCGGCGCTCCCTCGGCCTGGCGCCTTCCTTTGAAGTGGCCGAGCGAGATCTCCGGAGCGGCCGCGGTCGGGGCGAGCTGCTCGTCGCCAGCCTCGACTACCGGGAGCTCCCGGACGCCGTCGACCACGGCCGAGATCTCCTGGTCCGCCTGTCCGTCGCCGCGCCCGACGAGCTCGAGGCGAAGATCGGCGAGGACGGGCTCGACGTGACCATCTTGCTCGAGCGGGACGCCGGCGACGTCGAGCTGTCCGAGGACCTCCAGCTCGCCGCCGACCGCCTCGCGCTGATCATCCAGGCCCGGGTCGACCTGGCGCGCGCCCGGCCCGACGTGGTCCAGGCCCTGCTGCAGTCGCGCGATCCCGAGCTGCTGGTCATGACCCTCGAGTGGATCCGAGATCACCCCGAGGATCCGCAGGCGCGATCTGCGGCCGGCCGCCTGGCCGAGCTCATCACCCACGACGACGAGCGCGTCGGGCTCCTGGCGATCGAGGGCATGGGCCTCGTCGGCGGGCCGGAGCACGTCCAGGCGCTGTTGACGCGGGTCCAGCTGTGGGACGCCAGCCAGATGACCCGGACCTATGACGCCGTGGCGCGCATGGGTGGACCAGACGCCCAGGGCTTCTTAGAGTTTGCCGCCCGCAACGAGGACGAACCCGAGGGTCGCGCGGCGGCACTCCGCGCGCTGCGCCGCGTCGAGGGTGAAGAACCAACCTCTTTTGAGAAGCGCAACCGAGGACACCGATGATCGACACTCTCGCGCTCCTGTGCGTCCTCGCCCAGCCCCCCGCCGACGCGCCCGCTCCAGCCGAGGCACAGCCCGCGAGCGGGCCGTCCGAAGCCACAACGCCGCCGAACCATCGAGCGCCCCCGAGCGAGGGCGTGTTCGCCGTTGGTAGCGGTGGCATCGCGCCGCTGCCCGAGCCGCCTCCGGCCGTGCCCGCTTCGTCGATCGAGCAGGGGACCTGGCGGGGCGACGGCTGGGTCAAGGGCCGGCTCCACGTCGCCGGGGCCATCGGCGGAGAGCGCCCTGCGCGCGCGACCGCCGTGGCGATTGGCGGCGGCGCCGAAGCTGGTTGGCGGATCCGTCCCTGGGTTGGCATCGGGATGGGCTTCTCGAGGCAGGTCCACGAGGTCTTCAGCGTCTACAACCCCATCATCGACACCAGCGAGCCCACGCGCGGCCACCTGTCTGCCTGGGACCTCGCCTTCGTTCGCTTTTGGGCGCCGGTGCGCGGTCGAGTCGAGCCCTATCTGGGCCTCGGCGGCGGCGTGGCCTTCTACGATCCGGCCCGACCCTCGGGGATCCGCGGCGGCTGGACCGCCTATACCCAGGTTGGGGTCGACTTTTGGATTGGCCGAGTGGTGACCCTGGGCCTCTCAGGCCAGTATCGAGCCACCAGTGTTGACCAGAGCCTGGGTCACGGTTGGCAGTCAGGCCTCGATTTTGGCCTCCACTGGTGATCAAAATCGATGGACACCGAACAACTCTGTTTCTTACGGCGCCAATTTAGTTGAAGTGCACCCGTAAAGATCGACTACTCTGCTGTCAGTAGAGAAGTCGGATGCAGGGTACGCTCGACAACTCGATTGGCGACCGCTTCACCGAGGTGGTGCGCCTCGGCGACGGCGCGGAAGGGGGGACGTGGCGTGCCCGCGATCGCCGCGGACGCTCCGTCGTGCTCAAGCGCGTGGTCGAGGGCCCTCGGGGGGACGTGACCCGGGCCTTCGAGGTCCTCCGGCGCGCCTCGAGCCCGCACCTGCCCGAGGCGCTCGAGCTGCTCCCAGACGGCAAGGGCGGGACCTGGCTGGTGACCGCCTACGTCGATGGCGCCAACCTCGATGCAGGCCCCGTGCCGCTGGCTCGGGCGTTGGCAGAGGCGCTGGGCGTCGCGTTGGCGCTCGAGTCCATCCATGGCCTGGGCACCCACCATGGAGACGTCAGCGCCAACAACGTCATCTGCATGCCAACGCGAGATGTCGTCCTGACGGATCTCGGACAACTCGGTCGACTCGGTTGCGGGACCCCCGGCTTTCTCGCGCCCGAGGTGCTTCGTGGTGGCGGTGGTCCAGCGGCAGATCGCTTCGCGGTTGGCTGCTTGCTCTGCCTGCGCATCTACGGCGAGGTCCCCTGGCTCCGGCCCGAGGCGGTCCTCGGCGTCACCGACGGCAGCCACGTGCGCGAGCGCCTGCGGACCCTGGCGGCGGGCGCCACCGAGCCCACGCCCCGCCCGGTGACCGCGCTGCTCGAGCGGTTGCTCGATCCCGAGCCCCACCGCCGGGTCGCGGAGGCCGAGCAGCTCGTCGTGCGCTTGCGGCAGCTGCACCGCGCGAGCCGGGCCGGGGAGCTGGTCGAGGCTCAGTCGGCCTGGTGGGTGCCCCGGCGCTGGGGCTACATCGGCTCGCGCGCGCCGGTCGACGCGGCCGTCGAGGCCCTGCGCGGCGGCGCGGTCGGGCTCGTCGCGGTCGCGGGACCCGAGGGCAGCGGCCGGGGGCGCATCGTCGAGGAGATCGTCGCGGCGCTCCAGCTCCAGCGGGCGCGGTCCGAGCGACGCGACGGCGAGCTCGCGCTGCTGTGCGAGGCCGAAGGCATGGCCGCGGCCCTGGGCTCGCCCGAGAGCGAGGGGGACTGGATCGCCGCGTGGATGGGCTCGCGGCGCGGCGCTCCCGCTCGCATCTGGGGCCTCGTCGAGTCGCCGCCGTGGCCCGAGAAGATGCGCGGACGGCCCGAGCTTCAGGCGGCGGTGTTGCGCGCGGGCCTTGGCCTTGGGGACGCGCCGCAGCCCCTCGTCGTCCCCGCCTCGCCCGCGCTGGCCCAGGCCCTGCGCGGCGAGGGGGTGCTCGTGGTCGAGCGGGATCCGTGGACGCACGCCGAGGTGCGGGCCTGCCTGACGGGCGTCGTCGAGGCTGTCGACGCGCAGCGCCGCGCGGCCGAGCTCGACGCGTGGTCGGAGGCGATCCACGAGGCGACCGGCGGGTGGCCGGCCAAGGTCATCCGCGCCGTCGAAGCCTGCGCGCGCCAAGGACGGACCGAGCACCCGGAGCGCGCGGTCATCGAGGCCGCCCTGGTCTCGGCCGACAGCGAGGCCCGGCTCGAGCCCGAGCGCGCCCGCGGGGTGCTCGAGCGCCGCTGGGGCCTGGACGCGTCCGAGGATGTGGCGCAGGCGAGCGAGGACGAGGCGAGCGAGCCCCTCGCCAGCCTGGTCGCGGCTGCGCGGGCGAGCCTCGGCGACAGCGTCCCGGTCCTCGCCCGCGCGACCCTCGAGCAGCGGCGCCGGCAGGGCCTGGCGATCAGCCTCGCTCTGGCCCTCGACGCCGACGACGCGGCGGCGGTCGAAGACACGGCGGATCAGGGCGCGCTGGGCAGCGACCTGCTCGCGTGGCTCGAGGCCGGCGGCGCGCTGCGGGTCGGTCCGCGCCTGCGCCTGCGGG
>NZ_ABCS01000032.1 GCF_000170895.1 Plesiocystis pacifica SIR-1
CCCGCGGAGCCTGGGGAGCCGAGCGTCCGCGAGGCCGTCGTCGACAGCGACGCGGCCCCGGCGAACCTGCTCGAGTCGCCGCGCGCCGAGGCCGTCCAGGCCTCGATGTTCGAGGCTCTGGTCACCGACGGTCGGGGCCCGGCGCGCCCGAGCCCGACGCCCACCGAGGACAGCGCGGCCGCTCCCGACCCGGAACCCACGGCCGCCGCGCCCAACCCGCCGAGCCCGCCTGCCTTCGGCCTCGAGGGCCGCGAGGGCGTGGTCGGTCGCCTCGCCGAGCTCGTCGAAGTCGGGGGCGAGCTGCGCGGCCTGGTCGACGCCCTGTTCGGCGAGAGCGTCGTCGTCGATCGCCTGTCCCGGGCCCTCGAGCTGTGGCATCGCCTGCGCGCCGAGCTGCCCGCCGGCCAGCTCGTGCCCCACACCTTCGTGACCCTCGACGGCGACCGCATCGAGCCCACGGGCGTCGTCGTCGGCGGGGCCTCGGACGCCATCGACTCGGCGCTGCTCCAGCAAAAGCGCGAGATCGGCGAGCTCCAGGCCATCGTCGAGGAGCTCGAGGCCAACCTCGAGCGGGCCAGCAACAAGCGCCAGGGCCTCGCCGAGCGCCTCGACGAGGTCGAGCGCGGGCGCGAGGCTAGCGAGGGCGAGGTGCTCGAGGCCGAGAAGGCCCGGGTCGGCGCCCAGCAGGAGGTCTCGTCCATCGAGGAGGCGCGCGCCCGCCTGAGCCGGCAGCTCCACCAGCTGCGCGAGAACCGGGCGACCCTCGAGACCACCTTGATGCAGCGCCAGGACGAGCGCGTCGACCTCGAGGGCGAGCTCGCCGAGCTGCGCGAGCTGATCCCGGAGCTCGAGGAGACCGCCGGCGAGCTCGAGGAGCGCGTCGAGGCCCTCGACGAGCAGCGCTCGACGGTCAGCGAGACCCTCACCGAGCTCAAGGTCCAGCTCGCCAGCTGGCAAGAGCAGCGCAACGCCCTGGCCGCGGCCAGCGAGCGCCTGCGCAAGCAGATCCACAGCGAGCGCGAGCGAGCCAAGCGCCTGGGCCTGGCGGCCGAGGAGGCCGTCCAGCGCATCGAGGAGCTGCGCGAGGCCATCGAGTCCATGGTCGAGGAGCACGCGGCCCTGCTCGACGAGCACAAGGTCGCGAGCGACGCCAAGCTCGACGCCGTCGAGGCCCACGAGGCGGCGGTGCTCCGCGTCGACGAGCTGCAGCTGGCGATCCGCAACCTGCGGACGGCGCTCGAGGACGAGCGCGAGCGCTTCCAGGAGGTCGAGCTCGGCCTGCGCGAGCTGGTGCTCGAGCGCCAGCACCTCGAGGCCGACGTCTCCGACCGCTTCGACGCCGAGCTGCGCACCTTGCTGGTCGACTTCCACGACCGCGGCCTGGTCACCCCAGAGCAGCGCGATCGGGTCAAGGAGCTCAAGCGCATCCTCTCGCGCATGGGCGAGGTCAACCTGACGGCCATCGCCGAGTACGAGGAAGTCTCGGGCCGCTACGAGTACCTCACGGGCCAGCGCAAGGACCTCGAGGACGCCATCGAGCAGCTCCAGGAGGCCATCGACCGGATCAACGAGACCACCCGGGAGCGCTTCGCCGAGACCTTCGAGAAGGTCAACGAGAAGTTCCAGACCCTGTTCCCGCGGCTGTTCAACGGCGGCCAGGCCAAGCTGGTGCTGACCGACCCCTCGGACATGCTGACCACCGGCGTCGACATCCTCGCCCAGCCCCCGGGCAAGAAGGTCGCCTCCCTCGAGCTGTTGTCCGGCGGCGAGAAGGCCCTGACCGCGGTCAGCCTGATCTTCGGCATCTTCCTGATCAAGAGCAGCCCCTTTTGTCTGCTCGACGAGGTCGACGCCCCCCTCGACGAGGCCAACGTCGGCCGCTTCTCGGACATGGTCAGCGAGCTGTCCGCGGACACGCAGTTCATCATCATCACGCACAACAAGCGGACCATGGAGATCGCCGACCGCCTCTACGGCGTGACCATGCAGCAGCGCGGCGTGTCGAAGCTGGTCTCGGTCAACATGCGCCGGGCCGTCGCCGAGTCGATGGTCAGCTGAGGGCTGTTTTGCCCCCACGGGCGGCTCGGGACCGGGGGCGCTTCGTCGCTGTCCGCTCCTCCGCTCTGGTCGTGGGGCAATGGGGCTCGTGCCTTGGAGAGGGCATGGGGTCGCCCCCGCGAGCGGGGGCGTGGATTTGATGCCGCCCCGAGTCGTTGACGTGGCATGATCGCGGCATGCGCTGGTTGTCTGGCTCGTTCGTCGTCGTGTTCGCCGCCGCTTGGGGGCTCATCGGTTGCGGCGCGCAGCCGGCCGGAGTCGAGAGCGGGGACAAGGCGCCCGTCGAGGGCGGCATGGGCGGCTTTGGGTCGTCGGCGCTCAGCAAGGGCAAGGGCAAGGGGCTGATCGGCGAGGACGGGAAGCAGGTGACGCCGACGCAGCCGGGCTCGCTGATCGGCGAGGACGGGAAGCAGGTGACGCCGACGCAGCCGGGCTCGCTGATTGGCGAGGACGGGAAGCAGCTGGCGCCCAAGCAGCCCGGGGCGCTGATCGGCGAGGACGGGAAGCAGCTGGCGCCGCAGCAACCCGGGGCGTTGATCGGCGAAGACGGGAAGCAGCTGGCGCCGCCGAAGCCATGACGCGCCGACCTTCGCTCCCGCTGGCCTTGGTCGGCGCGCTGTGGGCCTGCTCGCCCGAGGACGGGCAGGGCGAGTCGGGCACGCCAGGCTCGGACACGTTGGGCGGGTCGGACGAGGTCGGCGAGTCAGAGGAGTCGACGGAGGGCGGCGAGTCGGGCGAGCCCGAGCCGGACTTGCCCGAGGAGGGGCCGAGCGACTGCGAGCGCCTCGAGGAGCTGCTCGGGCTGCTTGGAGACGAGGGCGGGAGCGCGGCGGGGCAGGCCGCCATCGACGAATTCCTACGCGCGGTCAGCTACGGCGAGCGGGGCTTCCCGATCGTCGAACAGGGGAAGCTCGCGGTCGTGTTCGTGGGCGCGCCGGGCCAGGCCGTGGCCGTGGCCGGCGACTTCAACGGCTGGCAGGGCGACGAGCACGGCCTCGACGAGCGCGCGCCGGGCTTTTACGCCGCCGTGATCGACCTGGGCGGGGCGCCGACGGGGCTCTACAAGCTCGTGATCGACGGCAGCTACGTCGCCGACCCCCTCGCCCGGCGCTTTGGTTGGGACGAGTTCGGCGAGTACTCGCAGCTCGGCGCCCTGCCGGAGCGCAGCCACCACGAGCGCTGGCCGGCCTTTGACATGGGCGCGGGCCAGCTCGAGGCGCGCACGGTCACGGTGTTCGTGCCGGCGGGCGTCGACGTCGAGGGCGACGAGCTGCTGCCCGTGCTCTACATGCACGACGGCCAGAACCTGTTCGACCCCAACGCGCTGTTTGGCGGATGGCGCGTGGGCGAGACCCTCGACGCGGCCGTGGCCCAGGCCCTGCTCGAGCCGATCTTGGTCGTCGCCGTGGACAACACCCCCGCGCGCTTCGACGAGTACACGCCGGTGCTCGACGCCCTCGACGGGGCGCCCGTGGGCGGCCGCGCGGACGAGTACGCCGACTTCCTCGCCGACGGCGTCAAGCCCTTCGTCGAGGCCCGCTACCCCGCCGCGAGCGCGCCCGGTCAGGTCGGGGTCATGGGTTCGTCGCTGGGCGGCCTGGTCAGCCTGTACATCGGGCATCGCCACCGCGCGCGCTTTGGCAACGCGGCGTCGATGTCGGGGACCCTCGGCTGGGGCAGCTTCGAGCTCGACAACCCGACCTTGCTCGACGCGTGGCTGGACGAGCCGCCCGTCGGGCTGCGGGTCTACGTCGACTCCGGCGGCGGCCCGGGCATGGGCTGTCCCGGCGACGGCTCGGACAACTACTGCGACAACGTCGCGTTCGCGGACGGCTTGCGCGCGCTCGGTTGGGTCGACGAGGACGACCTCTTTTACCGTTGGGATCCGGGGGCGCCGCACAGCGAGCCCGCCTGGGCCGACCGGCTGCTGCCCGCGCTCTACGACTGGTGGCCCTGAGCGCCGGGCGCACTCCCGGACAGTTTGGGATTTTGAGAGTAGTTCAAACTGCATGGATTACGGGGAAATGAAGGGGCGCAATCCACTCGTTTGCGTAGATTGCGGTGTCCCCAACAAAGCGACCGTTCTGAGAGTTTGCTCGCCGCATAGAGTCGAACTCGTGGTCGACTGTCGTGGCTATGGGCGATTCGAAAGCATGGGTAGCGCTGGCGTTTGGGTTCGTCGCGGCTTGCGGTGGCAGTGAGCGCGGCGACGGGACCACGGCGACGGACGGGGTGAGCACCCTCGGCGAGGATGGGATCGACACGACCGCCGCGGACGAGCTCGGGGACGAGGGCGAGACCTCGCCGAAGCTCGATCTGACCACCGGCGGCGGCCAGGAGGGGGCCGAGGACGAGGGCGGCGACGAGGAGTGCGGTCCCGAGCACCTGCCCACGCCCAACGCCACCTTGACCGGCACCGTGTACGCGCCCAACCTCGAGATCCCGATCAGCGGCGCGCTCGTCTACCTCGTCGACGAGGATCCCGAGCCCGTGCCCGACGGCGTCTACTGTGCCGAGTGCGTCGAGCTGCCCTGCGAAAAGCACTACGTGCTGACCGAGCCCGACGGCAGCTTCGAGCTCCCCGCGGTCGCCGGCCCCGGCCAAAAATTCGTGGTCCAAAAGGGGCAGTTCCTCCACGTCACCGAGATGGACGTCGCCCAGGGCGACGTGCAGGTCCCGGCCGTCGACAGCAGCCTGCCCGGCGAGTGGAACCCGGCCGCGGGCCACTGGATCCCGCGCATCGCCGTGTTCGAGACCTTCAACGACTCGATCTACGATCTGCTGGCGAAGATCGGCCTGGGCCAGATCGACAGCTACGGCGCGCTGGTCGACGGCACCGAGCAGTTCGACGTCCTCGACCCCTACAGCGAGGGTCAGCTCCTCGACAACCTCGACGCGATGATGGGCTACCACATCATCTTCGTGCCCTGCATGTCCCAGGGCGGCCTGGGTCAGCCGGCGAACCGCCTCGACAACATCCGCTCGTGGACCGAGGCCGGCGGCAAGTGGTACGTGACCGACTGGGCCAACGAGTACCTCTACGAGCCCTTCCCGGACTACCAGGACTTCCACGACCCGGACTACCCGGACCTGGGCAGCTACGAGTCCCACGGCACCATCACCGACCCCGACCTGCTCGCGTGGCTCAGCGCCCTGCCGCCGGGGCTCAAGGACATCGGCGGGGGCAGCCCGACCCTCAACAACCTGCCCAGCGTCACCCTCGAGGACAACTGGTCGGGCCTCGACATGATCCACGACATCTTCGTGCAAAACGAAGAGGGCGAGGACGTCAACGTCGGCCACCACGAGTGGGTCAGCGGGCCGTGCGGAGCGTGCACCGACAGCAACACCGAGCGGCCGATGACCGTCAGCGGCCAGTGGGGCTGCGGCCGGATGATGTTCAGCACCTACCACACCACGGAGTTCGAGCATCAGGGGCTCACGCCGCAGGAGCTGGTGCTGCTCTACATCATCCTCGAGATCGGCGTGTGCCACGGCGAGGCTCCCCCGCCGCCGCCGCCCATCGAGTAGCGCTTCGGCGACTCACAACCCGCGGAAGATGAACAGCCCGCTGGCGCTCCCGAGGACGCGGGGGTCCAGCGGGTTGCTCGTCCACGGCCCGGCGCAGGGCAGCGTGATGGTGGCCCCGTCGGCGTGGCGAAACACGGTGCTCGGGCCGTCCTCGAGGGTCCAGCCTGGGGGGAGCTGCAAGTCCTGGGGCGGCGGGCCTGGGACGCGCGTGACGGTGTCGCCGTCGATGCGCCAGGCCGCGTTCACGGCGGGCTGGAAGAAGGGGTGCCCGCGCTCGGCACCTTCGAGGCTCCAGTCGAGCCCCTCGCCAGCCGCGATGTGCAGCCGCAGGTGGCGGCCGTCCGCGGAGAACACCAGCCGGAAGTCGTCCGGCGAGCGCTCGTCCACTTCCGCCGAGGTCAGCACGGGCTCGGTGTGCAAGAGCGCCCCCGAGCGATGGCGCAGCTCGACGCGGCCCTCGCCGAAGGCCGCGACGAGCTCGCCCCCCGGGGACAGGCCGAGGGCGTCGACGTCGACGGTGAGGTCCAGCGAGGCCAGCGTCGCCAGCGAAGGGAGCTCGCGCAAGCGAACCCGGCGGTGCCTGCCGTGGACCACGTGCCGGCCGCTGCGGGAGTAGGCGATGGACTCCCAGTGCGGGACCCGCAGCTGTCCGTCCGTGGGCAGCCACTTGCCGTCCACGGCGCGCCATAGCTGCAGGCGGCTGTGGTTGCAGATGATGAGCTCCGTGCCCACGTGCCACGGTGGCGAGGCGGGGCCGCCCTCGAGGTAGCGGCCAAAGCTCGGGTCGAGCTGCGCCCGGACGGCGCCGCTGTGACCGTCGTAGAGCGTTCGCCCCACGACGAAGTGCTGGCCGTCGGGGTCGAACATCGGCGGCAGGCCAGCGAGCGGGGAGGCGGACTCGTCGGGGGCGTGGTGGGTATCGATGAGCTCGACGCACGCGCTGTCGCCGTCGGCGAGGAGGCGGCCGCTGGGGCTCCACGCGACACGGCCGGCACCCCCTGCTCGCGTCCAGCGGGGCCGCCCGGAGGCGTCGAGGATGCATCGCTCCCCATGGGTCGCAACGAACAGCTCGCCGCCGGGGCCCTCGAGTACCCGGGTGACCGAGTCCAGGAATTCGTGGTGCTGGCGGACCTCGAGGCTGTCCGCGTCGACGAGGCGGAGGACGCCTTCACCGTCGCCGGCCCAGCCGTACACGTAGATGGTTCGGCCGTCGGCGCTCAGCGTGGCCTCGGCCACGCCGATGTCGGGCCAGGGGAGGGGGCGGGGCTCGGCGCCAGGCGAGGCGATGAACTCGGGCGCGTCTTGGCCACGACGAAAGCGGGGGTCGGCGACGCGCCGCGGCTCGCAGGGGGCCCGCTCGTCCCGGGCCGTGACCTCGCCCTGGGCCCAGGTCCACGCGCACTGCTGGGCGTCGGCGTCCCGCCGGTCCCCCCGGGACTTCACCCTCGGGCGCGTCGACGAGCCCGATGATGAGGACTTCTTCGCCCTCGAAGCGCAGGTGGTCGAGGCGCTCGAGGGGCAGGCGCGGCCCGGCGTCGAGCTGGGCGAGCACGCGCGCGTCGGTGGGCCACGGCCGGGTTGGTTGGAGCCACGGCCCGCGGGCGTCGAGGGCTTCGGCCCAGCGGGCCCGGGCGTCGGCGAGCTCGGGCAGGTGCAGGGTCCTCGCGTAGAGATCGACGAGCGCGACCTCGGGGCGCAGGGTCCAAGCGCCCAGGCGCTGGCGGGCGATGGCGGCGAGCTCCGAGCGCAGCTGGCTGACGCGTCCGCCCGTGCCCAGGGCGCCCCCGGCCTCGAGCGCGTCGAGCAAGACCTCGACCGCGGCCAGGCTCTCGCCCGACGCAGCGGCGGGCTCCAGGGCCAAAAAGCTGCTGCTCACGCGACGAAGCATAGGGGACATCCAGGGGCGCCGTTGGGTGTCGGACCCAGCTGTGGCAGGCTTGGCGCGCCGCCGTGTCCTCGCCCGCCCCCGAGTCCGTCGACCCGAGCCCCTCGACGCCGCCCCGATACCGGGCCGTGCTCGGTCTCATCGGTCTGGGCCTGCTGCTGCTCGCGGGCCTGTGGGCCAGTCGTACGGGCCAGCTCGAGGCCGCGGTCGAGCAGGGCATCGCCTTCGCCCGCGAGGCCGGCCCCGGCGGCGACGCGCTCATGGCCGGCAGCTACATCACCGCCGTCGTCGTGATGCTCCCGACCTTCCCGCTGACCATGGGCGCGGGCGTGGTCTGGGGGCCGCTCGTGGCCACGGCGGTGGTCGTGCCCACGGCGACCGTCGGCGTGACCCTGGCCTTCCTGAGCGGGCGCTACCTGTTCCGCGGCGCCGTCGAGGCCCGGGTGCGTCAAAATCCGCGCTTCGTCGCCCTCGACCGGGCCATCGAGGACCAGGGCTTTTGGCTGTGCCTGCTCTTGCGCATGACCCCGGCGATCCCCAACAACATCCTCAACTACTCCCTGGGCGTGACCCGGGTGCGCCTGAGCCACTACGTGCTCGGCAGCATGCTCGGCATGATCCCGGTGACCTTCATGTGGGCGCACATCGGCGCGACCGTGGGGCAGCTGTCGATGAACCCGGACGTCCCGGTGAGCCCGCAGACCCGGGCGGTGCAGGTGCTCTCGCTGGTCGCGACCTTGGCGATGACCGTGGTCGTGACCCGGGTGGCACGCCGGGCGCTGCGCGGAGCCATGGGCGAGGAGAACGAGAGCGAGCCCTGAGCGCGCTGCTACCATCGCCCCGATGTGCCGCTTTGCGATGTACCTCGGGCCGCCGATCCGCCTGAGCCAGCTGGTCACCGAGCCGAGCAACTCGCTCATCCACCAGAGCTACGACGCCAAGGAGCGGGCCGAGCCCCTCAACGGCGACGGCTTCGGGGTCGCGTGGTACGTGCCCGAGCTGCGCGAGGCGCCGGCGGTGTTCAAGTCGATCAGCCCGGCGTGGAACGACGCGAACTTGCTCAACCTCGCCCCGGTCACCCGCAGCCACTGCCTGCTCGCCCACGTGCGCGCGGCCAGCCCGGGCCTGGCGGTGTCCCAGGGCAACTGCCACCCCTTCGTCCGCGGCCGCTTCGCGTTCATGCACAACGGCTCCGTGGGCGGCTTTGGCGAGCTGCGTCGGCGCCTGCGTCAGGGGCTCAGCGACGCGGCCTACGACGCCATCGCCGGCTCGACGGACTCCGAGCACGTGCTCGCGGTGGTCAGCGATCGCTGGGAAGCCCACGCCGCGCTCGCGGACCGGCCCCTCGAGCGCGGGCAAAAGGCGCTGCGCGAGGCCATCGCGACCCTCGAGGCGCTGCGCGTCGAGGAGAAGGTCGAGGCGCCGTCCTACCTCAACCTCGCGTTCACCGACGGCGAGCGGGCCCTGGTCAGCCGCTTCGTCAGCCCGGGCACGGAGCCGGCCCACTCGCTCTACGTCGCCCGCGGGGCCCTGGTGGTCGAGTCCGGGGCCGGGCGCGTGGTCCCGTGCCCGGCCGAGGAGTCCGCGGTGTTCATCGCCTCGGAGCCGCTGGGCGACCGCGAAGGGTGGGAGGCCGTGCCCCAAAACCACGTCGTGGCCGTCGACGCCGATCGCAGCGTGCAGACCGTCGCCTTGTAGAGGACCCCCTAGTCCGCGGGCACGTAGCCGGTGCGCAGGGCGTCGCCGCGGCCGGTGCCCCACAGCACGCAATTGTCCGCGGAGCCGGGCAGGTCCCAGATCTGCACGCCGCCATCGGGCCCGCCCAGCGCGTCCTTGAGCGAGATGACCAGCTCGAGCTGCCCGTCGCCGTCGAGGTCTGCGACCGAGGGCGCGGCCATGGACCCGCGGTGCGCCAGCTCGATCTCGTGCAGCTCGTTGCCGCCCGCGTCGAGCACGATCAGGTGGGCGGGCGCCTCGGGCATGCGCGGCTCGCCGCTGGCGTAGGTGGTGAACAGCACCTCGGGGGAGCCGTCGCCCGAGAGATCGACGATCAGGGCCTCGCTCGCCCCCACGAAGGGGCTCTGGGAGCCGAAGCCGTAGGTCCACATCAGCTCGCCGCCGCTGCGGTAGGCGTAGAGCAGGCCGTCGTAGGCGGGGATCAGGATCTCGAGCCCGGGCTCGCCGTCGAGGTCGCCCACGGAGGGCGCGGGGTAGGTCGGGACGATGTTGTGGCCGAGGTTGTCGTAGACCAGGGGCGGGCCGCTGTCCTTGGGCCACGCCCAGCCCTCGGGGCGCGTCATGTCGGCGTTGAGCACCCAGGTGCTGACGCCCTGGTTGTCGGTCGAGGCGCTGTGCTCGTGGTCGCCGCCGAGCACGATCTCGTGCTCCCCGTCGGCGTCGATGTCGGCGATCACGGGGGGCGAGTAGGTGAACTCCGAGCGGTCGCCCTCGCCCCAGCCCTGCATGGCGAGGGCGAGGTCGTGGTAGGCCTCGACGCCGGTCACCCAGCTGTCGGCGAAGTCCGGGTGGGCCTCGAGGGGGGTCCCGTCGCCGCGCCAGGCCCCGAAGCCGATGGCGTCGTAGGTCGAGACCACGTCGAGCACGCCGTCGCCGTCGAGGTCGCCGGCCCCGATGTTCTGGTTGAAGCCGCCGTAGTCGATGCAGTCGCCCTCGGGGGCGGTGCACTCGCCGACCTGGGGCCAGCCGCTCGCGTGGGTCCCGTCGAGCTCGAACACGTTGGTCGCCGGTCCGCTCGCCTGCTTGGTGATCAGGATCTCGTGGGCGCCGTCGCCGTCGACGTCGGCCGCGGCGATCGAGCGGACCTCGGCGTCGGCGTAGGCCTGGGGCCAGCCGGGCAGGAGCTCGCCGCCGTGGTCGTAGACGGCGACGTTGAGGCCCGCGTCGTCGGGGTGCGCCGAGACGGCGATCTCGACGTCGCCGTCGCCGTCGAGGTCGCCGACGGCCGCCGAGGGCCACATCCGCACGGTGCCGTGCTCGGGCGAGTCGGAGGCGCTGTGCGACCAGGCCGTCTGCCACAGCAAGGCGCCGGCGTGGTCGTAGACGTAGAGGACCGAGTGGCGCGGGGCGACGATGTCGAGCAGGCCGTCGCCGTTGACGTCGACGAGGGCGGGGGAGGCCAGCCAGTTCTCGTCCCAGCTGCCCGGCAAGGTCGCGCGCAACACCGGGGCGAGGACCTCGGCGGATCCGCTGGACACGGCGTCGCACGAGGGCGGGGGCGGCTCGATGGGCTCTCCGGCGTCGGCCTGGGACTCGTCGCCGCCGCCCTCTTGGCCGTCGTCGGCGCAGGCGATGGCGCCCAGCACGGCGCAGATCGACAGGAGCGTCCCTGGGAGTCGGTGAGTGCGCATGGGCGCGATGATAGCGCGGCGGACTCAGCCGGGCTGGAGCCCTCACTGGAACACGACGAAGGGCAGGGCCCGGAGGTCTCGGCGAATCATGCCGTGGACTCGCCCGCCGCGGAGGTGGAGGCGCTCGAGGTGGGCGAAGCGCTCGGGCTCGTCGAGGATCAGCGTCGCCGCCCGGTTGGCCGTTCGAGACGCCGAGACCCGGCGCAGCTGGGCAAACAAAGGCGCATGCGAGAGCTCGCGCAGGGCCTCGCTGCCCGCGTCGCCGAGCTCGAGGTGGAGCTCGACGAGGGCGGGGAGCGAGGCGCTTTGAAACCAGCTGTGGAGCTCGCTCGCGCGGCTGTGGTAGCGACCCCGAGGGGCCCAGCGCACGCGCAAGGTGGTGAGCGCGGGCATGTTCAGGCCGCCCATGCGCGGGATCCAGCTGGCCCCGTCGCCTCCAAAGTTGAGGTTGAGGTCGCGCAGGCGCGGGTGCGCGCTCGAGCGGCTCAGGCGGAAGGTGCCGCGCAGATCCAGGTGCTCGAGGCGGGGGGCGAAGGCCAGGCAGCGCTCGAGCAGGGGGAGCTCGAAGTCCGGGCTGCCGTGGGACAGGCAGTCGATCTCGAGGCTGCGCAGGGCCGGGCGGAGCCCCGACTCGACCACGCGCTGGGCCGCGAGCTCGAGTTCGTTGCCCCGCCCGCCGGCCGCGAGGCCGAGGGTCAAGGTACGCAGGAAGCGGCTCGCGGGGCTGGCGAGGGCCGCGGTCAGCACGGCGTCGAGGCTGCACTGGGGGCGGTAGACCTGGGGCGAGCGCAGCCGGAGGGCGTCGAGCATGCCGTGGCGGTACTCGAGCGAGGCGACCTCGGCGAAGCCGCGGCGCCGGCTCAGCTCGCCCAGGTCCGCGCCGAGCCAGTCCTCGCGCTGCGCGTCGAGGGCGTACAGACGCGCGCGCAGGGCCTCGCGCTGGTCCGCTGGCGTGTCGTCTCGCTCGAGGGCGAGGCTCAGGGCGACGCGCTCGGCGAGGGTCGGGCGCTCGCCCTGGATGTAGTCCGCGTACACGGCCCGCGCGGTGGTGTCGTCGAGCGCGTCCCATACGGCGCGCTCGAGGGCCGCGCGGGTCTGGCTGTCTGCGCTGGGTCGGAGCTCGCGCTCGACGTAGCCCGCCTCGAGCTTGCGGCGGACCTTGGTCTTGGCCTTGACCTGGGCGCTCGCGGGGCTCTTGAAGTGCTCGACGCGGGTCTCGACCTCGCGCTCGCTGGCGAGGCCACTGCCCTTGGCCTCAACCAGCGCGCCAAAGCGCAGCTCGCAGCGGCGCTCGACCACCCGGATCTCCCAAAAGCGCCCGGGCTTGTCGTCCGTGGGCGGGAGCTCGAAGCGGCGGGGCGTGTCGGTCACGCGCTCCCGAGGTCTTCGTCGAGGGCCGCGACCTGGTCCGGGAAGCGCCGGCGCAGCAGGTGGACCGCCAGGTAAAACAGCGGCGTGTCGATGGCCGCGAAGGCCCACTTGAACAGCAGCCCCGACACGAACAGCGGCCACATGTTGGTCCAGGTGATGCCGGCGGCGTCGAAGCTGGCGAGCAGGGCCAGGACCACGAAGGTGTCGACGACCTGCGAGGTGATCGTCGAGGCGTTGTTGCGCAGCCACAGGTGCTTGCCCTTGGTCAGCCGGCGCCAGAAGTGGAACAGCCGGATGTCGATGAACTGAGCCGTCAGGTAGGCCATCATCGAGGCGAACACGGCGACCTTGGACAGGCCAAAGACCTCGTGGAAGGTCGCGTCGCCGATGCCAAATTCGGCGCTCGGGGCCTGGTCGGACAGCTCGACCAAGAGCGTGGTGAACACGCTCGCGGCCAGGCCCGCGAACACCACCTGGTTGGCCCGGCGGGCGCCATAGATCTCCGAGAGGATGTCCGTGACCAGGAAGGTCAGGGGGTAGGCGATGATGCCCACGGACTGCTTGAAGGTGTAGCTGTGCCCGCCGGGGAGCGGGACCTCGAGCACGAAGAACTTCTGGAAGATGAGGTTGCAGGCGACCAGGGCCGCGATGAACAGCCCGGCGAGGGCGAGGTAGAGCTGCTCGTAGAGGTCGCCGTCCATGGGGACGGCCTTGGGCTCGGCTTCGGTCATGGCTGGGCTTCCTCCGCGGCCTCTGGGTTGGTTGGCGGGCGGGACAGCGGCCAGCTCAGGGCGCTGAGCAGACCGAAGAAGGTGATCACGCCGAGGCGCTGGGCGAGCACGAACAAGCTGATGGCGACGGCGTCGAGGCCGACCCAGCCGAGGCCGCCGGCCCACCCGACCTCGAGGATGCCGAGGCCGCCGGGGGTGAAGCCGAGCATGCCCGCGAGCTGGGCGATGGGCGTGGCCGCGGTCATGTCGACCCAGCCGATGTCGAGGCCGACGGCCCGGGCGATGCCCCAAAACTGGAGCACCACGGTGGCGAAGCGCAGCACGCTGTAGAGCGCCACGGCGCTGCTCAGCGTCAAGGTGATGGGCGGGGTCTCGAGGGGCGCGGCGTCCTTGGGCTCGCGCCCGCGCAGCCGGGCGAGGAGGCCCTTGAGGCCGAGGTATGCCCACAGCGCCACGCGCACGCCGGGGGCGAGCAGGGGGATGGCCAGGGCCATGAACACGGCGGCGCAGGCCAGCAAGCTCAGGCCCGGGGCGAGCTCCGGACCGAACAGCGGGTCGAACCAACCCTGGCGCAGGGCCAGGGCCCAGCCGAGCAAGACCACGGGCAGGACCAGGTCCAAGAGGCGCTCGAGCACGACCTGCATCGCCGCGTGGCCGAGGCTGCGATCGCTGCCGGCCGAGCGCAGGGCCACGCCGCGGCCGACGAGGTCCATGGCCAGCGTCGAGGTGAACTGGCCGATGAAGCGGGTCACGACCAGGCCGTAGAAGTAGGCGACGTAGGGCAGGCGGGTGCCGCCCATGGCCTCGGCCAGCAGGCGCCAGCGCGCGGCCGTGACCACGCTGGCCAGGGTCGTGCCGAGGAGCCCGACGGCGATCCAGCCCGGGTGCAGCTCGACGCGGTCGCGCAGCGCCGCCCAGTCCGGGGCCAGCCACGAGAGCACGGCCGCGAACAAGATCAGCCCGAGGACCGCGCGCAGCGTGCTCTTGAGCCAGGTGGGCAGGCTCGCCTTGGGCGCGTCGTCAGCCATCGATGCTCGCTGGATCGGGGGCTGGATCGGGGGCTGGGTCGGGCTCGGTGTCCGCTTCGGCCGAGAGCCCAAAGGCCCGGCGCCAGTCGAGGTCGAGGCGGCGCTGGGCGAGGATCCCCAGCAGCACGCCCATGGACAGCTGGGTCACGAACATCCAGAAGATGAACACGCTGCCGCGGTCGAGGATGATCGCCTCGGTCGCGAACATGCTCAGGCCCAGGAGCAGCCCGGTGTGGAAGATGCCGAGCTGACCCGGCCCGCCGGGCAAGAGCAGCGAGATGCCGAGCACGGCCATGACCGCGGAGGCCTCGGCGAGGCTCAGGTCCAGGCCGCAGCCGCGGGCGAGCAGCCAGGTCCCGAGGGCGTTGAAGGCCCAGTAGGCCAGGGTCCCGGCCAGGAACTTGAACAGCGCGCCGAAGGAGGGGAGGGCGGCGAGGCCCTCGGCGAGGCCGCGGGCGAGGCCCTCGAGCTTGTCGGCCATGGGCGGGACGACGCGGCCGAGGGTGGCCGAGACCAGGCGGCCGACGCTGCCCGGGGCCAGGGCCATGGCGATGAGCACGACGAGCACCGCCGCCAGGGCGCCCGTGGCCACGAGCCCCGCCGCGCGCAGCTCGGCGACGGCCTTGGCCTGCTCGCCGCTGACCTCGGGCAGCAGGGGCAGGCAGGCGAAGAACAGCCCGCAGACCACGAGGCCGTCGACGATGCGCTCGATGGCCACCGTGCCCAGGGCCTGGCTCATGGTCACCTCGCTCTTTTCGGCCAGGAAGATCGGCCGGGCGAACTCGCCCAGGCGCAGGGGCAGGACCATGATCCACATGGTCCCGGCCATCGACACGGTCAGCGTGGTCTCGAGCGGGACCTCGGCGAGGGGCTCGACGAGGTAGTGCCAGCGCCCCGCTCGGAACACGAAGTAGCCGACGAGGGTGAGCAGGTAGACGGGCAGGACCCAGGGCGCGAGCCAGGGGTCGTCGGGGATGAACTGGATGCGGCGGACGAGGGCGAACACGAAGCCGGCGCCGATGACCACCGAAAGCGAGAGGCGAAGCCACCACTGCGCGCGGGTGCTTCGCCTCTTTCGCTCTTGCGTCATGTCGCGCTCTCGTCTCGCGCGCGCCTGGGGAGGATCAGCTCTTCCGGAATCGGCTGGGGAAGGAGTCGCCGAAGTCCTTGTCGGAGTGGATCACGCGGGCGCGGGCGATGAGGGTGTCCTCGGTCTCCTTGCGCTCCGGGTCGGGGAGGCAGCACTCGACGGGGCACACGGCCTGGCAGGCCTCGTACTCGTGGAAGCCGACGCACTCGGTGCACAGGTTGGGGTCGATCACGTAGATCTCCTCACCCTCGGAGATGGCCTCGTTGGGGCACTCGGGCTCGCAAGCGCCACAGTTGATGCACTCTTCGGTGATGTGGGTGGCCATCGTCTCTCTCCTGCTCGATTCTCGTCGTTGGGGGTCCGTGCCGAAGCGGTCGGGGTGTGGGAGCGCATCCACGCGCTCTGACGTCCCAGGCGCGAGTGTACCCGTGGCGCCGTAGAGATCAAGACATCCACGTCCCCGGGCGCGCCTTTGGCCGGAGTTCGGAGCCATTCGTGCGCAGCAACCCCGACGCGTCAGCGCAGCAGCGCGAGGGTCTTGTCCGCGACCTCCTCGAATTCTCGCATCGCGCGCGCGATGTTCACCTTCGGATCGAGGACGCTCGTCACCAGATACTCCTCCCACAGGAGCTTGGACATGAGCACGAATTCGTCGCTCTCGAGCACGATCAGCGCGCGCCCGAGGCCGAAGATGATCGTGTCGATGGTCAGCCGGCACATCGCCTGGCCGACCTGCGCGCCGGCGATGCACACGTCGATGGACTCGATCTTGGCCGGCCGGTGGGCGGTGTCGATGGTGTCGTCGACCCCGTCGGACAGCACGATGCCCAGGGCGTGAGGGACCCCCTCGATGAACTCGCCGAGGATCTCCCCGAACTCGCTGACCCCGCGGTCGATGGCGTCCTCTTGGCTGTCGGCGGCGTTGGTCATGGCTCAGGGCTGCTCTCGAGCTCCGGGGCGAAGCGCACGACTCGGCGCTTGCGAATCGCCTCGAGCGTCGCGCGGAACTCTCCCATGCGCCAGCTCGCCGCGATCTCTTCGCGCAGCTTGGCCTCTCGGGCCGCGCGCAGCTCGTCGGGGGGCGCGGAGCCGTCGGCGAGCTGGGCGGGGTCGATGCGCGCGACGAGCACGAGGTGCTCGCCGAAGTCGGTGGGGAAGGGGCCGACGAGGCCAGCTTTGCCCGGGGCGGTCACGGCCTCGAGCCACTGCGCGTTGATGTCGACGACCTCCTCGGGGGCGAACACGAATTTCTCGAAGCGGATCCGGAAGCCGCCGAGCTCGCCGTCCGAGGCGGGCTGGAAGTCGCGCCGGGTGCCGCCGATGATCTTGCCGAACAGCTCGCAGTCGTCGCCGAGCTGGTCCTCGACGGCGAGCACCCGGTCGGCGACGGGCTGGAAGATCGTCGCGGCCTTGGCGTGCCAGGCGGCCTCGAGGGCGGGGTCGGGGCTGCGCTCGGGCGCGCCCTGCTCGGCGAACTGGTTGGCGACCTTGGCCCCCAGCGCGCTGCCGGGCACGGGGGCGTTGCGGCCCGCGACCTCTTCGCCGGGCACGATCAGGGTCTGGCAGATGACCCACAGCTCGGGGTGGAACAGGCGCTGGGTCACGCGCACGTCCTCCATGTTCGCGGCCACGGTGCGCCCGGGGATGTCCTCGGCGCGGTGCGTGGGCTCGAACTCCCGCTCGAGCCACAGCCGGACCATGGCCGCGCGCTCGAGGTGGCCGCGGCGGGCCGGGTCGAGGTCGTCGGGGTGCTCGGGGGGCGTGGTCAGGGCGTCGAGCTCGGCCCGCCGGGCCGCGACCAGGCGCAGGGTGTCGAGGGCCCGCTCGGCGGCCTCGGCCTCGCTGATGCCCTCGCGCGCGGCGATGGCCTCGACCACCTCGCGGTCGACCACGAGGGCGTCCTCGGCCGAGCCGTCCGCGAGCTGGGCGACGACCTCGCGCTTGGGCGTCGCGCCGCCTTGGCAGGCGAGCGCGGGACTCAGCGCGGCGACGAGCAGCCCGATCCGGGCCGCGTCAGAACGCGAGCGAGAACGCGAGGTTGCCGATGCGGTGGTCGCCAAAGCGCGTCGACCGAACCGTGCCGTAGCCAAAGTCCTGATCGATGCAGACCGACGAGAGCTCTTTGCAGCGCACGAACGCATGGTTGTAGGTGGCCTCGATCCACGCACCGTCGAGCCATCCTAACCCCTGGAATTTCGAGACGCCATCGAGCTCCCAGATCAATCGCCCGCCCACGGTGTGCGACCAAAAGTGGGTCATCTTGGGGTCGTCGCTGCGCCAGGGGTAGTCGATGTCCCAGACCCCGTCGTTGCGCCAAAAATAGGCCTCGGACTGGGTGTAGTAGCGGTAGCGCAGGCGCATCTGCAGGTGTTTGATGGGGCGAAAATGCGCGCGCAGGTCGATGGCGTGGGCCTCCACGGACCAGTTGTCGGCGTAGAAGCGGTAGCGCGGCTCGAGGGCCATCTTGGCCTTGGGGATGGCGTAGCGCGCCCACACCGAGGCGGCGCCGCGGGTCCGCTGCCACGGGTGGATCTCGGCGTCGCCGTTGCGGGCCCGCCGGTAGGGGTTGTCCTGGGGCCCCTCGGCGTGGATGCCCTCGAGGTTCACGCCGGCCACGAGGTGCTTGGTCAGCACGTGGCTGTAGCCCGCGGACAGGTAGTGGATGCGCAGCAAGTTGGTGTCGCCGCTGCTGAGCCACGGGGAGTTGGCGCCGATGTTGTTGGTGATGCGGAAGGCCCGGTCGAAGCTGGTCGAGTAGCTCAGCGAGACGTTGGCGGTCTTTTGCAGGAACTCCCGCGACACGCCGAAGCCGAAGTTGTTGCCGGTGTAGTCGGTCTCCGTCGAGTAGCGGTAAAAGGCCGTGGCGGACCAGTCTTCGATCTTGGTCGACGCGCGCAGGCTGGTCTCGTGGCGCATCTCGGTGAACACCCGATCGCCCCCCAGGGCCAGGGCGCCCGCGCCGATCGAGGCCGAGGAGATGACGTCGAGCAGGTACTCGGCCTCGAGGGTCAGGCGCTCGTCGGGCAGCTCCTTGCGGAAGGTGACCATGGGCTGGAGCACCCGCGTGGAGGTCTCGCGGTAGTAGTTGCCGCGCACGGTCACGCGGTCCTCGGCGTGGCCGACCTGGCCGGTGAGCTGCCCGGGGGCGAACGCGACGAGGGCGACGATCAGCGCCGCCAGCAGGATGTTGAGCGCGCGACGCATGGGCGCTTCAGCCACAGCCGCAGCCACCGCCCGAGGCCCCGTGCCCGCCAAAGCCGGCCTCACGGGCCGACTCGATGTGGCTGTGGAAGGTCTCTTCGAGGCCGTCCCCGGCCGGGTCCATCTCGGGCTGGGCGAGGACGCCGCGCTCGTGGGGCGAAACGGTGACGCAGGCCGAGGGCGCGACGCCGAGGAAGACGACGGTCACGAGGGCCAGCGGCCGCGCGAGGCAAGTGGCGCGCATGGGGGTCAGCCTGCACGACCGACGGCCACGTGGGCAAGCCCGGGCGGACATTTGCGCTTGGTGTCTGGCTCGACGCCCGGGCGCGTTGGCTCTGGACCGAGCGACCTTCCACGGCCTGGCTCCATCGCCGCGCGGGCGGCCCCTTCGTTGCGCGTTGGGGACCGCGGACCGAGCTCGAGCTCCGGGGTTTGCGCGTCGACGAGCGCGGACTCGCCGAGAGCGGCCGTGACCTGCCCCGCGGAGCGCTGGGATTTCGCGCGGCACAGGCTCGCCATGGATCGTGTAGGGTCCCGGCGATGGCCGGTCCTCTGATTGCGATCGATGGCCCCGCGGGGGCCGGAAAGACGACCGTCGCTCGCGCCGTGGCGCGGGAGCTCGGCGCGGCCCTCCTCGACACCGGCGCGATTTACCGCAGCCTCGCCTGGCTGGCCCGCGAGCGCGGCGTCGACTGGGGCGACGAGCCGGCCCTGGCCACCCTCGCCGAGTCCCTGCGCATCGAGTTCGTGCCCGCCCCGGCGAGCGAGCCCGACAGCCCCCAGCGCGTGCTCGTGCGCGCGCCGGAATCGGCCGACGTGACCGCGGTGATCCGCACCCCGGAGGTGTCCGAGGGCGCCTCGCGGGTGTCCAGCCTGCCCGCGGTCCGGGGGGCGCTGCTCGGCATCCAGCGCGCCATCGCCGCGAAGGCCGTCGAGGCCGGAGGCTGCGTCGCCGAGGGCCGGGACATGGGCACGGTCGTGTTCCCCAACACGCCCCACAAGTTCTTTCTCACGGCTTCCTCTGGGGCGCGGGCCGATCGGCGCTACCGCGAGCTGGTCGCCAAGGGCGTCGCGGAGACCTCCGTGGGCGAGGTCGAGGCGCAAATGCGCGTGCGAGACCAGCGGGATTCCTCACGCGATAGTGCGCCCCTGCGCCAGGCCGACGACGCGACCTTGGTCGACTCGAGCGAGATGGGCGTCGAGCAGGTCGTGACCCACATCCTCGCGGCCGTGCGCGCCTCGCCTGTTTAGGCGACTCACAGGCTGTGCGCCGTTTGACAGGCCCGGGGGAGTTCCCTAGCTTCCGGGTCGCTCTCGCCCGTGGCGGCGGCGCGCTCGGGCCCAGGTCCGCGGGCGTCGCCTTTGTCGACGGCTCCTTCGGGGGTCGCACCGGCCCCGACGAGAGACGCCATAGAGAGGAACATCCAACAACATCATGACACAACCCACCACCAACGAGGTCGGCATGGAGAGCTTCGCCGATCTCCTCGAGCAGTCTTTCCAGGACACGAGCGAGGTCAAGGAGGGCGGCATCGTCAAGGGCATCGTCGTCGACATCATCGGCGACTACGCCGTGGTCGACGTCGGGCTCAAGGCCGAGGGCCAGGTCCCGCTGCGCGAGTTTGCTGACGAGGACGGCAACATCGAGGTCAACATCGGCGACGAAGCCGAGGTTCTCATCGAGCATGCCGAGGACTCCAACGGCCTCGTCGTTCTGTCCAAGGACAAGGCGCGCAAGCGCAAGGTCTGGGACGAGATCCAGTCGGCCATGGAAGAGGACGGCATCGTCAAGGGCCTGATCAACGCCCGCGTCAAGGGCGGCCTGTCCGTGACCCTCCAGGGCGGCGTCAAGGCCTTCCTGCCCGGCAGTCAGGTCGACCTTCGCCCGGTCCGCAACCTCGACGCCTTCCTCAACGAGGAATTCGACTTCAAGATCATCAAGTTCAACAAGCGCCGCGGCAACATCGTGTTGTCGCGCCGCGTGCTGCTCGAGGCCGAGCGCGCCGAGCTCAAGCACGACACCTTGAACAAGCTGGCCGAGGGCCAGATCGTCGAGGGCGTGGTCAAGAACCTGACCGACTACGGCGCCTTCATCGATCTCGGCGGCATCGACGGCCTGCTGCACATCACCGACATGAGCTGGGGTCGCATCAACCACCCCTCCGAGCTCTTCCAGGTCGGCGACAAGGTCAAGGTCAAGGTCCTCAAGTTCAACAGCGAGTCCGAGCGCGTCAGCCTGGGCCTCAAGCAGATCACCCCCGACCCGTGGATCAACGCCGAGGAGAAGTACATCCCCGGCACCGTCGTCCAGGGCAAGGTGGTCAGCATCAAGGACTACGGCGCCTTCATCGAGCTCGAGGAGGGCATCGAGGGCCTGGTCCACGTGTCCGAGATGTCGTGGACCCGCCAGATCAAGAACCCCAAGCAGGTGGTCAACCTCAGCGACGAGGTCAAGGCGGTCGTGCTCGACATCGACGTGTCGCAAAACCGCATCTCCCTGGGCATGAAGCAGCTCGAGGAGAACCCCTACGAGAAGGTGCTCGAGAAGTACCCGCCCGGGACCGTGGTCGCTGGCGTCATCCGCAACATCGCGGACTTCGGCGTGTTCGTGGAGCTCGAGCCCGGCATCGACGGCCTCGTGCACATCACGGACCTGAGCTGGACCCAGCGCGTGCGCCACCCCTCGGACATCTACAAGAAGGGTGACGAGGTCCAGGCGGCCGTGCTCAACATCGACAACTCCGGCGAGAAGCCCAAGATCAGCCTGGGCATCAAGCAGCTGTCGAGCGACCCGTGGGACCGCGTGCCCTACGAGTTCCCGATCGGCAAGGTCACCGAGGTCAAGATCCTCAAGCTCACCGACTTCGGCGCCTTCGCCGAGATCATCCCGGGCGTCGAGGGTCTGATCCACATCTCGGAGATCAGCGAGGAGCGCATCGAGGACCCGCGCCAGGTGCTCGAGCCCGGCCAGGAGTGCCGCGCCGAGGTCATCCAGCTCGACGCCAACGAGCGCAAGATCGGCCTGTCGATCAAGAGCGCTCGCCGTCAGGACGACCTGGCCGACGCCCAGGGCTTCGCCAACGTCAGCGAGGCGGGGGCCACCCTCGGCGACCTGCTCTCGGACAAGCTCAAGAAGTGAGCCCACGCTTCGGGCCCCTCGCGGGCCCGAGACGAGGAGGGGCATCGGCCGCGGCCGGTGCCCCTTTGTTTTGGTCGTGGCTCGGCGCTGGCCCCCGTTGTGGGCCCGCGCCCTTGCCAGGACCCAGGCGGAGGGGTAAGCCACGCCCATGGAGCGTCCGACCGCCTCCGTCAACGTCCTCGAGGGCAGCCTCGACGCCTCTGGCCTGCGCTTCGCCGTGCTCGTCGCGCGCTTCAACGCGATCATCACCGAGCCCCTGGCCGACGGAGCCGTCGACGCCCTGGTCCGCTCGGGGGCCGCGGCCGAGGACATCGTCGTGCTGCGCACCCCGGGGGCCTACGAGCTGCCGATGCTCGCCGACAAGGTGCTGCGGACCGGTCGCTTCGACGCGGTGGTCGCCCTCGGCTGCCTGATCCGCGGGGACACGATCCACTTCGACCTGATCGCCGCCGAGGCGGCCAAGGGCCTCTCGGCCGTCGGCATCGCCCACAACCGCCCGGTGACCTTCGGCGTGCTGACCACCGACACCCTCGAGCAGGCGATCAACCGCGCCGGGGCCAAGGCCGGCAACAAGGGCGCCGAGGCGGCGATGGCCGCCGTCGAGCAGGTCCGCCTCTACAAGGCCATCGACGGCCTGGCTGACGGCCAATGAGCGGGGGAGAGGGCAAGCCGACGAGCCGCGCCCGCGGGCGCGAGCTGGCGCTGTGGTTGATGTGCCACCTCGAGCGCCGCGGCGAGGGCAGCCGCGCGGCCCTCGAGCTGTTTTGGACCGAGCGCCCCGAGTTCGAGGTCGACGACGACTTCCTCGGCGTGGCCGGCCCGCAGATGCGCGACATCATCGAGGACTCGAGCGCGCGCCGCTGGGCCCGGCGCCTGACCGAGGCCTACCTCGAGGACGCGGCGGCGGTCGATCAGGCCATCGGCGCGGCCTCGGAGCGCTGGCGGATCGAGCGGATGGACCGCGTCGACCGCAACGTGCTGCGCCTGGCGGCCGTGGAGCTGCGAACTCAAAAGACGCCGCGCAACGTCGTCGTCGCCGAGGCGGTGCGCCTGGCGGCGCGCTACGGCAGCGAGCGCTCGGCGGCCTTCGTCAACGCCCTCGCCGAGGCCCTCGCCCGGGCGCTCCGCGATCGCGCCAAGGCCGACGCGCCCGGGTGAGCGGGCCTGCTACCCTCGCACCAAGTGGATCGCTCGGACGCTTCTGACGGCGAAGGCGCGCGTGTCCTCGTCGAGCCCCTCGAGCGGGACATCCTCGGGGGTGTCCGCGAGCTCGAGGGCGAGGCCGGGCGAACCCGCGTCGACCTGGGTCTGATCCCGCTGTTCTCGGATCAGCGCCCCCTCCAGGGCCTCGCGGGGCTCATCGACTGGCGCAGCAGCGGGCGGCTCTCGGCCCTGGCGCGCGCCGGGCTGTGCACGGGTGAGCTGGGCGAGCAGGTGTTGATGCCCGGGGATCGGCGCTGGCCCGTCGATCGCCTGGTGCTCGTCGGCCTCGGCGCGCAGGCGGACTTCGACGAGGCGAAGGCCCAAGCGGCCGCCGGTCGGTTGGTCGACGTGGCCACGCGCCTGGGCGCGGCGCAGGTGCTGATCGAGCTGCCCTCCATCGGGATCGAGCGGACGCAGACCGAGGCGCTGTTCGGGGCGCTCATCGAGGCCGTGGAGGCCGCCCTGCGCGACAGCGCTCGGGCTCGTCGGCGCCGACTCGAAGCGGCCGCTGAAGCCGTGGCCGAGCCAGACCCGACCGAGGGTGGGGCAGGGGAGCACGAGGGAGAGCAGGCGGGAAACTCGCACCCGGAGGTCGCCAGCGCGGAACAGGACCGCGCGGACCCGATCGCGGTCGAGCCTGACCCTGGGGGGGAGGATCTCGCGGAGCCGACGGGCGACGAGGACGACGAGGCCGACGCTGCGCGGCCGCTCGAGTCGCCCGAGCCAGCCGAACACGGGGCGCGCTCGGACGCGATCGAAGCGACGCCGGAGCGCCCCCCGGCCGAGGACCCCGAGCCGGATCCGGAGCCGGTCGAGGACCCCGAGCCACCCCTGCACTGGTGGATCGTCGCGGATGAAGGCGTGGTCGCGCGCCTGCGCCGGGTTTTGTCGGGTCCGCCCCGGCCGGCCCGTCACGCGCCGAGCCTGCACACCTGAGCGGGGTCGGGTCAATCTGCCTCAGCGGCGGGTGTTCGCGCTCCGAGGCCGCGCGCGAACCCCCCTGGGAGGCTCCGGCGCGGGCCCGCGGGTGGTCTGGCCGCGACCTGTCGGCAATGTCCCACGAGCGGCGCCGCTGGCCCTATACTTTGTCCGATGCCGACCCAAGTGCTTTTGGTCGAAGACTCCCGAGCGATGCGAGATTACGTGTGCGCCGTTCTCGAGGACGAACAGGAGTATGAGGTCCACGAGGTCGGGAATGGCTTCGACGCCCTGCGGGCGCTCCCTCGAGACCTCTATGGTCTCATCGTCACGGACATCAACATGCCTGACGTCAGCGGCATCGAGCTGACCCGCTTTGTTCGCCAGACCCCCCGTCACTCCAAGACGCCGCTCATCGTCATCAGCAGCGAGGCCTCGGCCGTCGACAAGGATCGCGCGATGGCGGCGGGGGCGTCGGCCTTCGTCGCCAAGCCCTTCACGCCCCAGGAGTTCCTCGAGGCCATCGCGCGGGCCCGCGCGAACCCGCGGCCCGACCTCGACGAGGGGGGGGATGGCGGCGGCGCCAAGGCCGACGGAGGGGGCGACAAGTGAGCGAATCTCCCGAATTCGTCTCGGAAGCCCAAGAGATCATCGAGACCTTCTCCCGCCAGCTGCTCGAGATCGAGGGCCAGCTCCGCGACGGAGACGACTACGACCCCGACCTGCTCAACGGCGCGTTCCGGTCGGTCCACACCCTCAAGGGCCTGTCCTCGCTGTCGGGGGTCAACGAGATCGTCGACCTCAGCCACAAGCTGGAGAACACCCTCGACGCCCTGCGCCTGGGCAAGCTGCCCCTCAACCAGTCCGCCCTCGACCTCCTGTTCGAGTCCGTCGATCTGTTCGGTCGCCTGCTCGCGGGGGTGGTCGAGCCCGACGGCGGCCAGCCCGTGGAGGTCGACTCCTTCCTGGCCAAGCTCGCCAAGCTGGCCGAGGCGCCGGAGGAGCAGGCCGAGGACGCGCTGTCGTGGCTGGACGACTCCATCCTCGGGGTGCTGACCGAGTACGAGGAGCACCGCCTGCGCGAGAACGTGCGCCTGGGCCGGGCCATCTATCGAATTCACGCGAGCTTCGACCTGCTGGCCATCGACGTCGGCATCGAGGCCCTCAAGGCCAAGCTCAAGAACTACGGCGAGGTCATCACCTACCTGCCGAGCGCCGATCTGGCCGCCGATGACCGCATCGAGCTGGGCATCCTGATGGGCTCGAAGCACTCCATCCCGGAGCTCGCCGACGGCATCGCCGAAGAGGGCGTGGCCGTGGAGGCCCTGGCGACGGGGGAGCGCTTCGTGATCCCGGCGCCCTCGGAGGCCCCCGAACCGCTCCCCGAGCCGGAGCCGGAGCCCGCGCCGACCACGTCGAGCTCGGGCACGCGCGTCGAGGCCATCGACGACGACGACTTCCCCGACGACGAGGACGACGGGTCCAGCTCGGGCAGCGCCCCGGACAGCGGCGGCTCGGCGAGCGCACCGGCGGGCGGCGACTCGGGCGGCGCGAGCTCGGCCGGCGGAGACGGTCGCGGGGGAGACCGCGGAGGCAGCGTCAGCAGCGAGCCGCCCATGGACGACGGCGGCGACCAGGTCAGCCTCAAGAGCCTCAGCCAGACCGTCCGCGTCGACCTGCGCCGCCTCGATCACCTGATGAACCTCGTCGGTGAGCTGGCCCTGGTCCACGCCAACCTGACCAACATCGGCGACCGCATGCAGCGGACCCAGCTCGCCAACCACATCGGCGGATTATCGTCGACCTCGGGCGAGCACCTGCGCGAGTTTCAAGACCAGCTGCGGGTCATGAATCGGCGCCTGAGCCTGCTCCAGCAGGGCATCCTCGAGGTCCGCATGGTCCCCCTCGGCCAGGTCTTCGACAAGCTGGCCCGGGTGGTGCGCAAGCTCGGGCGGGAGTCCCAAAAGGACATCCGCCTGGCCATCTCGGGCGCCGAGACGGAGCTCGACAAGTTGATCGTCGAGGAGCTGAGCGACCCGCTCATGCACATGATCCGCAACGCCATCGACCACGGCATCGAGCTGCCGGCCGAGCGCGTCGCCGTGGGCAAGCCGCGGGCCGGCAAGATCTCGCTGAGCGCGTTCCAAAAGGGCAACCGCGTGGTCATCGAGCTGACCGACGACGGCCGCGGGATGGACTGGCGGATCATCCGCGACAAGGCCGTCAAGCGCGGCTTCGTGAGCGCCGAGGAGTCCTCGGACATCACCCCCGGCCAGGCCATCAACCTCATCTTCACGCCGGGCTTCTCGACGCGCGACAAGGCCACGGAGCTGTCCGGGCGCGGCGTCGGGATGGACGTGGTCAAGACCAACATCTCGCGGCTCTCGGGGATGATCGACGTCGCCTCGGAGCCGGGCAGGGGCTCGCGCTTTCGCATCACCTTGCCGGTGACCCTGGCCATCATCCAGGCCCTGGTCATCGAGACCTCGGGCCAGACCTTTTGCATCCCGCTCAACTCGGTGCTCGAGTCCATCATGGTCCAGAGCGACGAGATTCAGACCATCGAGGGTCACGAGGTGGTGTCCGTGCGCGGACGGACGCTGCCGCTGATTCACCTGTCCAAGGTGTTCGAGCTCGGGGAAGAGAACCCGATCCGAGACCCGCGCAGCAACTACGACCGGCTCTACGTGGTCGTGGTCGGCCTGGCCCAGCACCGCGTGGGCCTGGTCGTCGACGAGCTCCTGGGTCAGCAAGATGTGGTCATCAAGCCCATCGGTCGGGCGCTCCGGCAGGTCCCAGGCATCGCCGGGGCCACGGAGCTGGGTGACAACCGCACGGTCCTGCTCCTGGACGTTGCGACCCTCGTCGGCGAAGCCGTCGGCGGGGTCGAGGCGGCCGTCGGGAGCGGGGGCGGCCGCGAGGGGATCGGGGTGTTCTCGAACCACGACGTCGGCCGCGAGAAAGAGCACGGAGGCTGGGGCGATCATGGCTTCTAACGATGACGATCTCTGGCAAGCGCTGGGCGCCATCACGGGCGAGCAGGTAGCCACCGAGGCCGACTACGAGCACGGCTACAAGCGAGAGATGCGGAGCGACCTGCTCCGCTACGTGACCTTCATGATCAGCGGGGAGATCTACGGGCTGCCCATCGAGCAGATCGTGGAGATCTCGACGGTCTTTCCCACGACCCCGGTGCCGCGGACCAGCGAGTTCGTGATCGGCATCGGGAACATGCGCGGCTCGGTCATGCCGGTCATCGACCTGGGCGTCCGCCTGAACCTCGGCGCCGTCGAGCGCAAGCGCGAGACCCGGGTGCTCATCGTCCGCCACCAGGACGAGCCCCACGGCATCGTGGTCGAGCGCGTGCTCGAGGTCATCTCTCTGCCTCCGGAGGACATGGAGAGCACCCCGGGCGGCATCGGGAGCACGCGGGCGGACTTCATCCTTGGCCTCGGCCGCCACCGTCGGCGGCTGATCATCATCCTCGACCTGGGCACGGTGCTCGCCGAGCGCGACTTCCTGGTCGGTCGATACCGACGCGAGAGGGGCGTGGCCCAGTGACCAGTGACATCGGCAGCGGGATCCGCAGCACCTCGACGGCGTGGGACGACGAGGAGACGCCGCGGCGTCAGGAGCAGCTCAAGCTCGCTGGCTTCTTCGTCGGCGTCGGGCTCTACGGCATCGACATCATGCGGATCAAGGAGGTCATCCAGGCCGCCCCCTATCCGATCCGCCCGGTCCCCCACGCGCCCGCGATCATCGAGGGCGTCATCACCCTGCGCGGGGTCGTCATCCCGGTCATCGACCTGCGCAAGCGCTTCAACGTCGAGGCCGACGAGGAGTGGGTCCCCTTCAACAAGCTGATCATCGTCAGCGTCAAGGGGCGGATCGTCGGCCTGAAGGTCGACCGCGTCCTCGGCGAGCTGCGCGTCGGCGCGGACGAGGTCCGGCCGGCGCCCTCGATGCTCAGCAAGTCCGTCGGCGGTGAGGGCGAAGAATTCTTCTCGGGGGTCTGCAAGGTCGGCGACGACGTCGTGTTCGTCGTCCACCTCGAGGGCCTGATCGTCACCGGCAAGAGGAGCGGATGACCGAGCTGTCCCAATCCGGTTCGAGCCCGACGCCGACGCAGGCGCCCCAGCCCCGGGTCCTGCTGGCCCACGGGGGGGCCGTGATCGCGGGCGCGGCCCAGCGCATCCTCGGCGCCCACGGCTTCGACGTCTACGTGGCTCAAAACGAGGGCGCGGTCCGGGGCCGGCTCGCGGGCGAGCGCTTCGACGCCCTGGTCGTCGACGTCGCGCTCCCGGGGGGCTTCGAGCTCGTCCTGCCCGCGCGCGAGGCCGGCGTCCGCTGC
Source organism: Plesiocystis pacifica SIR-1 (assembly GCF_000170895.1). Taxonomy (GTDB): domain Bacteria; phylum Myxococcota_A; class Polyangia; order Nannocystales; family Nannocystaceae; genus Plesiocystis; species Plesiocystis pacifica. The sequence continues at coordinate 27,875 of NZ_ABCS01000032.1, forward strand.
ATCATCCTGGTCGCGTCGGTGTTCCGGCGGACCAGCTACAAGCGACGGCCGCGGCGGCTCTACGGCGCCGACGACTACGTCGAGATTCACCACCTCGGTGACCACCTGCCCCGGCGCCTGCGCGCCCAGCTGGGCATGGACGGCAGCGACCTGCCGAAGGAGACCCTGCGCGAGATCCTCGCGACCTTGGAGGATCACGGCGACAGCCGCCTGCGTCAGCAGACGCCCCGCGGACTCGCCATGCTGATCGTCGCGGACCTGCTGCTCTACAACGGCGACCGCATCACCGAGGCGCGCAGCGTCGAGGACGCGCTGTCGGTGGTCAGCGAGGACCTCGACGGCGCGCGCCAGCTTTTTGCACAGATTCGACCAGACGCGGACGCGGCGGGGGATGACCTCGTCGGGCAGGCCTTCCGCGAGCTGGTCTCCAGCCTCGAGCGGCCGCTGTCCGCGGACTCGGGCGCAAGCGCTGGCGGTCCCGCGCCGGCAGAAGGGGAGGGCAATTGAGCTCCGAGCGACAAGCGACTTCAAAGGGCGGAACCCGGGTCAGCGGACGGGGGAGCGCAGGGCTCCCACCTCGCCTGCTCGACTGCATCCGCCGCTTTGGCGACGAAGGGTGGCGTGAGCGCAAGCAGGCGGTCGAGGAGGTGCTCATGGTCTTGGCCACCGAGCAGCCCGACGGCCCGACCTTCGCCGCGCTCATCGACACGCTGATCGATGGCGTGATCGATCCCCTGGCCAGCGCCATCTACGAGGGCCGGGAGAACGAGGCCAAGGTCATCGCCGGCGGTGGCGTGAGCGCGCGGGCGGCCTGCCAGGACGTGCTCGTCCAGTTGGGCCGCGCGAGCTTGCCCAAGATCCTCGAGCGCCTCGATCCCGAGGACAACCAGAGCACGGGCACGCGCTTGATGGTCGACATGATCGGCCAGATCGGCGGCGAGGCTGAGATCGCGCTGCTGGTTCGCTTCTTGCGCGACACCGAGGCCGACGAGAACCTGCGCGCGTCGACGGCGGCCTCGCTCGGCGAGATCGGCGGCCCCCGGGCGGTCGAAGCCCTCGAGGAGCTGCTCGGCGATCGCTCGGAGATGCTCCAGCTCTACGCCCTCGACGCTCTGCGTTCGGCGGGCGCTTCGGTGGCGGTGGAGCGCCTCGCGCCCTTGCTCGAGCGGGCCGTGACCCGCAAGGGCGCGGCCGCGCTGCTCGGCGTGACCGAGTCGCCCGAGGCCGTCGGCCTGCTCGTGCCCTGCCTCAAGGACGACATGCGCGGCGTCCGGGCGGCGGCGGTCGAGGGCCTCGCCCGGCTGCGCGTGGCCCTGGGTCAGCAGGACCAGGCGGCCGTGGTCGACGACGCCCTCGCGAGCGTGGACGACGAGACCAAGACCCGCATCCGCGAGCTGATCAGCCACCGCGAGCGCGAGGTCTCGATCGCGGCCATCGCCCTCGCCGGCCTGGCCATGGACGCGGGCGCGGTCGCGGCCGTGCTCCCGCGCATGGAAGACCCGATGGTCTACGAGCGCGCCCTGGCCCTCGTCGAGCGCCTCGGCAGCGCCGCCAACGACTCGCTCGTGGAGGTCCTAGACGGCCTCGAGGTGCCCTCGCGCGAGGCCCTCTACCGGCTCATCGGCGCGCTCCCAGGGCGCGTCGATCCGCGGCTCATCAACCTCGTGCTCGAGGGCCTCGACGATCCCCTCGAGAGCGTGGCCGCGGCGGCCTGCGACGCCCTCAACAAGGTCGGCGGTCGCTCGGCCATGGCCCCGCTGTACCGCGCCTGCGGCCGCGAGGGCCCCATCGGAGAGCACGCCGCGGAGGCCCTGGCGTCCATCGCCACGCGCATGTCGGAGCAGCGCCCTGGCGGCGGCCACGACGACCTGCGGCTGTTGTTGGGCGGATCGTGGCCGCAGTCCGGCGCCCTCGCGCGCAACCTGTGCCGCGTCGTCGGGCGCCTGGGCATGGTCGACTTCGTCCCGCCGATGGTCTCGATGCTCGGCTCGAGCGACGTCGGCGTGCGCGTGGCCGCGGCCCTGGCCCTGGGCCAGGTGCCGGGCGAGCACGAGGGCGTGGGCGCGCTGTGCTTCGCCCTCGCCGACGAGGACCCCCAGGTCCGGGCGGCGTCGTGCCGCAGCCTCGGTCAGCTCGGCGACACCCAGTCGATCCAGCCCTTGCTGGCCGCGACCTCGGACCCCGTCCCGCTCGTCCGCGCGGCCGCGGTCCAGGCCCTGGTGATGATCGACAACCCGATCACCATGGCCCGGATGCGGGAGATCATCCTCGACGACAACTCGACCAACGTCGTCGTGCACGCCATCGCGGGGCTCGGTCGGTCCAATCAAAACCAGGACCTGACCCTGCTGATGAGCCTGTGCGCGTCGCAGGACCACGAGGTCGTCAAGGCCGCCGCGCGAGGGCTCAAGCACTACTCGGCCCACCGCGCGACGGCGGCCTTGCTCGGGCTGCTCTCGCACGAACGCTGGGACGTCCGCTGGGCGGCCGCCGAAGTGCTCTCGGAGCGCGGCGACGTCACGGCTCTGGGCCCCCTCAACCGCGCGCGCAAGTTCGAGCAAGACGCCCTCGTCCGCCAGGTCCTCGGCCAGGCGATCGAGCGCCTCGACGGCCTCGCGGCTGAGAACGAGGCCCCGTGACCAGGCCCGCTGACACCAGCACGGATCGCTTGTTCGCCATGGGTAGGGATCGAATTCGCATGAACGATGAGGAGACCCGTCTCCTCGTCGAGGCGATCCAAGAGCACTGCGGCGTCACCCTATCCGTGCAGTCGGGCTTCTTCCTCGAGCGCCGGCTCAACCCGCGCCTGGTCGCGCTCGGGCTGAGCAGCTACCTCGACTACTACCAGTACCTCCGCTACGACCCCGCGGGCGCCCGCGAGATGGAGGAGCTGGTCGAGTGCATCACCACGCACGAGACCTACTTCTTCCGCGAGCAGTACCAGCTCGAGGCCTTCTCCGAGGAGATCCTCCCCGACCTCGCCGAGCGTCTCAAGCGCAGCCGCCGACTCACGGTATGGAGCGCGGGCTGTTCTACGGGCGAGGAGGTCTACACCATCGCCATGCTGCTGCTCGAATCCGGCCTCTTCCGCGGCTGGAACCTGCGGGTCGCGGGCTCGGACATCAGCCGCAAGGTGCTCGCCACGGCGCGGGCTGCGGTCTACGGCCAGAACAGCTTCCGGACCACGCCGCCGGCGCTGCGCCGCAAGTACTTCGTCGAGAAGGATGGGAGGTGGGTCGTACGGGACGACGTGCGCAGCATGTGTTCCTTTGGCCAATTGAACCTCATCTCCACGGAGCGCTTTCGCGTGCTCGGACCTTGCGACGTCATCTTCTGCCGCAACGTCCTGATGTATCTTTCTCAAGAGGCGCGGCACCGCGTCGTCGAGGCCTACTACGATCGACTGACTCCCGGCGGCTACCTCCTCCTCGGCCACTCCGAGAGCTTGCTGAACGTGACCACGCGCTTCGACCTCGCGACGCTGCAAAAAGACCTCGTCTACCGCAAGCCCCTGACCGCGAGCCCGCCCTCCCTCCGCTGAGGCACCCCGCTCCCCGACACCATGACTGAGAGCAGCGATACCCGTCCCCTCCGAGTGCTGGTGGTTGATGACTCTGCCTACAACCGGCAGACCATCACCAGCATGCTCGAGTCGCGCGACGGGGTCGAGGTCATCGCCCGCGCGACGAACGGCAAGGAGGCGCTGAAGCTGGCCTTCGATCTCGAGCCGGACGTGATCACCCTCGACCTCGAGATGCCGGAGATGGACGGCTTCTCCTTCTTGCGCTTGCTGATGAGCCGCCGGCCGATCCCCGTGCTGGTGATCTCGGGCTACGCCCAGCGCGACAACGTGTTCCGGGCCCTCGAGCTCGGGGCCCTCGACTTCATCGCCAAGCCCCGGCGCCACATCAGCCCGGACATCCGCAACATCGAGGACGACCTCGGGGCGAAGATCGCCATGGTCCGTCGGCTCCAGGCCGTGCGCCTCAAGCAGCGCGCCCAGGCCCTCGCGGCTCAGGGCGCGCGCCCGGGCATGTCGGACCTCGACGACGGCGACGGCCAGACCCTCGAGGGCAAGCCCGCTCGCGTGGTCGTCGGCATCGGCTCGTCCACGGGCGGACCGCCGGCGATCCAGCAGCTGCTCGCGGGCCTGCCCGCCGAGCTGCCCGCGGCCGTGCTCATCTCGCAGCACATGCCCGCGCGCTTCACCAAGGCCTTCGCCGCCCGCCTCGATCGGGTGGTCGACATGCGCGTGGTCGAGGCCTCCGACGGCCAGCCCGTGTGCGAGGGCGTCGTCTACATCGTGCCCGGCTCCTCCAACCTCGAGGTCGAGGCGCGGGCGGGCGGGGGCGCGACCATTCGCATCGTCGAGCCCCAGCCCACGCGCACGGGCGCGGTCCCGCTGACCCCCTCGGCGGACCACATGCTCAAGTCGCTCTCGGCGGTGTTCGGCCGCCGGCTGATCGCGGTCATCTTGACGGGCATGGGCTCCGACGGGACCAACGGGACGATCGCGGCGCGGCGCCTGGGCGCGGCAGTGCTCGTCGAAGATCCGCGCACGGCCGTGATGCCAGGCATGCCGCACTCGGCGATGGAGGCCGGCACGGTCGACCGCGCCTTGCCCCTCGAGCAGCTGAACCAGGCGATCATCGAGGTCGTGAACGGGCGCTTGCCCGGCTGAGCCTGCCCATTGCGGGGGCCAGCTGCGGGGGCGCTCGGGCTGAATCTGCGGCGCGCTCGGGCTGACTCGGGGCGATGTGCCCCAGGCTCTGCGCTCGGTGTGGCCGTTCGCCGGTGAGCGGCCGCGCGAGAGGACTGAGCTAGGGATCAGTGTCGGCCATCCTCGAGCTTCGAAGGGGCCGGGAACTGCCAGGTTCTGCGGCATGAAGCGTCCCACCAAGCCGCTGGTGTGATACTGTGCGGTCGGTGAGCGCCGACAATCCCAGGCAGAGCTTGCAGCGTCAAACCGACGCTTTTTTGCGCGAGTTCTTCGAGAAGGGAGAGATGCTGGTTAAGGAGTTGATCACCGAAAATGATCGACTCCGGTCCGCTCTCGAGACTCGAGAAGAGCCCGCTACCGTCACTGCGGAGAAGCAGGGAGGGGGCGGCGTCAAGGTCACGCGCGACAACATGGTCGAGCTGCTGATGATGCGGATCTCGGCGCTCGAACACGAGTGCGACGAGATCCGCAAGATCGCCGGCAACGTCGAGGAGGAGTCTGGTGGCTTTCGCTCGCGCCTCGACTCCCTCGAGTCCGAGCACTACCACCTCGCCTCGATGTTCGTCGCGGGTTCGCAGTTCCACTCGGCGACCTCCTTCGAAGAGGTGCTGCGGACCACGACCGAGATCCTGCTGAACTTTGTCGGCGCCGGTGCCTTCGTCATCTTCCTCGTCGACGAGGAGCGCCAGGTGCTGTTCCCCGTCGCCCGCGAGGGGGGCAAGGCCGAAGAGATCGATGAGCTCGAGCTGACCGGCGACCAAGCGGGCCCGGCCCAGGCCGCCCTCGTCGCCCTCGGCCGCCCGTGGAAGCACGGCGACCCCGATTTCAAGATGGGCAACGAGCTGATCAACCTGCCGCTCGTCAGCGGCACCCGCCTCGTTGGCGTCGCGAGGATCGAGTCTTTCCTTGCGCAAAAGCACGGCTTCGCGGACAACGATCATCAGCTGCTCGGGCTCATCTCCGAACACGCTGGCATCGGCCTCGAGAACGCCTGGGTTCGCGCGCATGCCAAGGAAGTCCCGATGCAGCGCCAGTCCATTGAGCACCTAGTTGGAGCATGAGTACCGTGGGAGCACGCCGTTACAACGCCCTGGTTGTCGAAGACAGCCCGCCGATGCGCAAGATGATCGTCTTCGCGCTCTCGCGCGTGAGCGAGCTCGACGTGGTCGAGGCCGACGATGGAGTCGATGCCCTGCGTCGCATCGCCGGGACCAAGTTCGACATCATCATCACCGACATCAACATGCCGATCCTCGACGGGCTCAAGCTCGTCAAGCGACTGCGTGCCGATGACAACTACAAGGACGTGCCGATCGTGATCATCACGACCGAGGGCGCGGCCGAGGACCGTCAGCGGGCGCTCGCGCTCGGTGCGAACGCCTACATCACCAAGCCGATTCAGGCGCAGCAGGTGATCGGGCTGGTCCGCCAGATCCTCGAGATAGGGTGAGCCTTCTTTGCCCCCGCAGGCGGTTTCGCCTGGGGGTGGCTGGTCCTCAAACTCGTTCGTGCCTTCTAGGGGGCATGTGGTCGCCCCCCAAGGGGGGCGTTTGTTTGGTGGGCGTACGGGCAGGGGTGCCCTGGGGAGCACCGTGGTGGACGCTCGGTTGGTGCGATGTCGTGGCGCTCGGTAGGGCCGTGTCCGTGTCAGCTGGCCTTTGCACGGGGGCGCTTTGGCGTATTTCCGGCGTTTGAGCGGGTCTGGTGCTAGCGTCGGGGGGGTGGCCCGGGATGAAGCGCTCGAGGACTTGGTGGAGGACTACCTCCAGCACCTCAAGGTCGAGCGGAACCTGAGCCCGAATACGCTGGAGGCCTACGGCAATGACCTGCGGCGGCTGCTGGATGCGCTGAGCGGGGCGGGCGTCGAGCGGGCGAGCCAGGTCAGCCCGGCGGCGTTGCTGGGTTTTCTGCGCTCGCTGGCGGAGGCGGGGCTGTCGGCGCGGAGTCAGGCGCGGCGCTGGGTGGCGGTGCGTGGGCTGTTCCGGTGGCTGCGCAGCGAGCAGCTGGTCGAGGTCGATCCGACCCAGGGCATCGCCCTGCCCAAGGCGGTCAACAAGCTGCCGGAGCTGCTCTCGCGCGAGGAGGTGGTCCGGCTGATCGCGGCGCCCGGGGTCGACACGCCCCTGGGCCTGCGCGACACGGCGCTGCTGGAGTTCATGTACGCGACGGGGTGCCGGGTGTCAGAGGCCTGTGACCTCGAGCTGTCGAGCCTGCACCTCGACCAGGGCCTGGTCGTGCTCACGGGCAAGGGCAGCAAGCAGCGCATGGTCCCGCTCGGGGACTGTGCCCTGGTCGCGCTGCTGGCCTGGCTGGAGGAGGGCCGGCCCGAGCTGGTCGCGCGGGCGCCCCGGGAGGCCCACGTGTTCGTCAACAAGCGGGGCAGCCGGCTGTCGCGGCAGGGCTGCTTCTTTCGCCTCCGCCAGCACGCCGTGAGCGCGGGCATCACCCGGGACATCTCACCGCACAAGCTCCGGCACAGCTTCGCCACCCACCTCATCGAGGGCGGCGCCGACTTGCGCGCCGTGCAGACCCTGCTCGGTCACGCAGACATCTCGACGACCCAGGTCTACACCCACCTGAGCCAGTCCCACGTCCGCCACGCCTACGACCTGCACCACCCCCGCGCATGAGTCGCAGGCGGGACGGGCGCTCGATCACCCCGCGGGTGCATTGACGGGTGCTCTCCAGGGCTGCTACGAACGGACACGCTCCGCGCAGCGTGCGCAAAACGCGTCCTGCCCGAGGAGCTCGATTTTCACCGTGCTCGCGCCCCTGGCCATCGCCTTCGACTTCTCGAGCGAGACGCTCGTGACCATCGGGATCTATCTGATCTGCCTGGTCGCTTCGATCGGCGTGCACGAGTACTTCCACGCCCTCGCGGCGGACCGCCTCGGGGACCCCACGCCCGAGCGCCAGGGTCGGCTGACCCTGAACCCGATCGCCCACGCCGATCCCGTCGGCACGCTGATCATGCCGATCGTCGCGGCGCTCACGGCCATGCCCTTGCTGGGCTGGGGCCGGCCCGTGGAGACGATGCCGCAAAACTACCGCCGCGACGTCAGCATGCGCGGCGGGATGGCGATCGTCGCGGCCGCGGGGCCCTTTGGAAACTTCGTGCTCGTGCTGCTGACCCTGGGCGTCGCGGCCGTGGTCGCGCGCACGGCCGGCATCAGCCCGCCCATCGAGCTGCTCTTGCAGACCATGCTGCAGCTCAACGTGCTGCTGATGATGTTCAACCTGTTGCCGCTGCATCCCCTCGACGGGGGCAAGATCCTCGCGGCCTTCTTGCCGGCGCGCTTCGAGTACGTCGACGAGTTCCTGATGCAGTACGGGCCGTGGATCCTGCTCGGCCTGGTGTTCCTCGGCGGCGGCTTGCTCGGGACCGTGCTCTACCCCGTGTTCGAGCTGCTCGGGCGCGTCTACTTCGTCGCAGTCAACGCATGAGCACGACGAAGCCCGCCGCGAGCCCCGAGTCGACTCCGGGGCCGATCGCCGACGGCGGTTCGGCGCCGAGCGAGGCGCCGACGCCGACGCTGCGACCCCCGAGCCGGACCCCGAGCACGGACCTGATCGCCGACGGGGTGCGCACCCGGGAGAGCTACGCCGTGACCCTCGAGCAGTTCGAGGGCCCGCTGGACCTGCTGCTCCACCTCGTGCGCCGCCACGAGCTGGACATCCTCGACATCCCGATCGCCTTCATCACCGAGAAGTACATCGAGTACATCACCTTCGCGCGCGCCCTCGACATCGAGGTGGCCGGTGAGTACCTGGTGATGGCGGCGACCCTGGCCTTCCTCAAGAGCCGCGAGCTGCTGCCGCCGAGCCCCGAGGAGGAGGGCGAGGACGAGGACGAAGAGGACGGGGTCGATCCGCGCCAGGAGCTGATCCGGCGGCTGATCGAGTACGAGCGCTTTCGGACCGCGGGCCAGGACCTCGACGGCCGCCCGCTCTCTGGCCGTGACGTGTTCCCCCGCGGCGGCAAGCTGCGGGTCGAGGCGCCGGAGCCGGGCCTGGCTCCGATCACCCTGTTCAAGCTCGCCGAGGCCTACAACCGGATCCTCGACCGAGCGAAGATCAATCAAGAGCACGAGGTCGTGCTCGAGCCGGTCACGGTCCGCATCCGCATGCGCCAGCTGTCCGAGCAGCTCGGCCGCGAGCCCAAGTTCAGCTTCGAGTCGCTGTTCCTCGACCGGACCTGGTCGAACGAGAAGGAGCTGCGCCAGATGCTGGTCGTCACGCTCATGAGCGTGCTCGAGATGGTCAAGATGGGCATCATCGGCGTCCACCAGGCGCAGGGCAGCACCGCGCTGGAGATCGAGCGGCGGATGAACATCGACGAGATGCGCGAGGCCGTCGAGATCTTCCGCGAAGAGGGCGAGGAGGGCGACCTGCTCGGGGACATCGCCGAGCCGGAGGCGCCTTCGACGGGGGCGGAGCCCGAGCCGAACGAAGCGACGCCCGAATCTCCAGAGGCGACGCCCGAGGCACAGGACGCAACGCCCGAGACTCCGGAAGCGGAGGCCGAGGTTCCACAAGTCGCGCCCGAGGCCGAGTCGACAGAAGCGACGGCGGAGGCCGAGGTTCCACGAGTCGCGCCCGAGGTTCCACACGTGGAGCCCAAGCCCGGGTCGACAGAAGCGGCGGCCGAGGTTCCACAAGTGGAGCCCGAGCCTACGGAGGCTACGGCTGAAGCTCCGGAGCCGGAGCCCGGGCCGGCGGAGGCGACGGTCGAAGCCCTGGAGGCAGAGCCTGAGCTCGAGCCTACGGTCGAGGCTCCGGAAGCCGCGCCCGAACCCGAGGCTTTGGAAGCGACACCCGCGTCGGAGGCGACACCCGAGCCGGAGGCTCCGGAGGCGACGCCCGAGGCTGGGCGTGACAACGAGGGCGCCGCGCCCGAGGACGCGGACCCACAACCCGAGGGATCATAGTTCGATGGCCAAGAAGCCGACCCGGAAGCAGGCCCCGCCGCGCATTGGTGAGCGGGCCGCCAAGAAGAGCAGCGAGGGCGAGGACGCGCCCGAGGGCGAGGGCGAGGAGACGCCCGAGGTCAGCGGGGAGGAGCCGAGCATCGGTGACCTGGTCGCCGAGCTCGGGTCAGGGGAGGAGCCAGAGGCCGACGCGGAGGCGAACGCCGAGGGCGAGGGCGAGGGCGAGGAGAACGCCGAGGGCGAGGCCAAAGCCGAACAGCCGGCGGAGCCGACCGCCGAGGAGAAGGCCATCGCGCTCATCCACTCCCTGCCCATCGACGCCGAGGACGACCTCAGCGAGGTCGAGGGTGAGGCCTCGCTGCGCCTGGTGTCGATCGTCGAGAGCCTGCTGTTCGCCTCGCCCAAGCCCATGCGGGTCAAGCAGCTGCGCAAGCTGCTCGCCGAGCCGACCGTCCACCAGATCCAGCTGGCCCTCAAGCACCTCATGGACCACAACCATGAGCGCGGCATCGTCGTGGCCCAGGTCGCCGGCGGCTTCGTGCTCCAGACCCAGCCGCAGAACGCCCACTGGGTGCAGAAGCTGCTCCAGGCCAAGCCCGTGCGCTTGAGCCGGCCCCAGCTCGAGACCCTGTCGGTCATCGCCTACCGCCAGCCCGTCACCCGCCCCGAGATCGACCACATCCGCGGCGTCGACTCGGGCGCCGTGCTCAAGATCTTGCTCGAGCGCGAGCTCGTGCAGATCGTCGGCAAAAAGGAGGAGGTCGGCCGCCCCATGCTCTACGGGACCACGGTCTACTTCCTCGAGTTCTTCAACCTCATGAGCCTCCGCGACCTGCCGGACCTGCGCGAGTTCCGAGAGCTGTCCGACGACACCAAGGCGACGCTGCGCCGCAAGCTCGAGATGGGCGACGCGGAGGTCGAGGCCCTGGGCCAGGAGGTCCTCGACTTCGCGCGGGAGCAGAACCTCGTGGCGGAGGACGAGGAGGAGCCCGCCGAGGGTGAGGCCGCCGACGACTCGGGGGAGGGTGCGGAGGAGTCCGAGTCCGAGTCCGAAGAGAGCGACGGGGCGGAAGAGCCCGAGTCTGAAGAGGACGAAGAGTCTGAAGAGGACGAAGAGGACGAGGAGTCTGAAGAGGACGAAGAGTCTGAAGAGGACGAAGAGGACGAGGAGTCTGAAGAGGACGAAGAGTCTGAAGAGGACGAAGAGTCTGAAGAGGACGAAGAGTCTGAAGAGGACGAAGAGGACGAGGAGTCTGAAGAGGACGAAGAGTCTGAAGAGGACGAAGAGTCTGAAGAGGACGAAGAGTCTGAAGAGGACGAGGAGTCTGAAGAGGACGAAGAGGACGAGGAGTCTGAAGAGGACGAGGAGTCTGAAGAGGACGAAGAGTCTGAAGAGGACGAAGAGTCTGAAGAGGACGAAGAGTCTGAAGAGGACGAGGAGTCTGAAGAGGACGAGGAGTCTGAAGCGGACGAAGAGTCTGAAGAGGACGAAGAGTCTGAAGAGGACGAAGAGTCTGAAGAGGACGAGGAGTCCGAAGAGGGCGAAGACGCGGACTGAGCGTCGTTCCCGGCCTGCGGGGAAAATCTCAAAGCGCCCCCTTGCCGCCGGGCAGACCTCGCCGCATTCTCGGGGGCTGCCATGGCTCGTTCAGGACCCCCGAAATCCCGCGGCCGCGCCGGTCGGCCGAAGGGCAAGGCTGGCCGCTCGAGCGGTCACACCCGCCAACCCCGCGCAGGCGAGAGCTCCGGATCCGCTTTTGACGGGCCTGCGGACTTCGACGGCCCCGACGACGGCCGCCCGCCCACGCGCCCCATGGGCCGCCGCTCGAAGAAGCCGGCGAAGAAGGGCAGGGGCATGGGTGTTCAGCCCTTCACCCCGAACCTGCGCGAGCAGCGAGACGGGGTCCGGCTGCAGAAATTCATGGCCAGCGCGGGCGTGGCCTCGCGCCGCAAGGCCGAAGAGCTGATCACCGCGGGCGTGGTCCGCGTCAACGGCCAGGTCGTGCGCGAGCTCGGGACCCGCGTGTTCCCCGAGCGCGACCGCGTGACCGTGCGCGGCGAGCCGATCCAGGCCGAGAGCAAGGTCTACTACGTGCTCAACAAGCCCGACGGCGTGGTCTCGTCGGCGGCCGGCAGCGTCGACGAGCGCGGCCGGCCCACGGTGATCTCGCTCCTGCACGGCGTCAGCGAGCGCCTCTACCCCGTCGGGCGTCTGGACTTCCACTCCCGCGGCGTGCTCTTGCTGACCAACGACGGCGGCCTGGCCGAGGCCCTGACCCACCCGCGCCACGGCGTGGTCAAGACCTACCACGTCAAATTCCAGGGCAAGCTCACCGAGGAGCAAGAGCAGCTGCTGCGCGACGGGGTCGAGCTCGACGACGGGGCGATCACCCGTCCAGTGGCGGAGCTGTTCGCGTTCCGCGAGACGGCTACCAACGTCTGGTATCAGATCGGCATCCGCGAGGGCCTCAACCGGCAGATCCGCCGCATGGGCGAGGCGATCGGCCACCCCGTGCTGAAGCTCATCCGCGTCGCCATCGGCGACATCACCGCGGACGGCGTGCCCGAGGGCGAGTTCCGAGCGCTCAACGCCACCGAGGTGGGTCAGCTCCTCGCCAACGTCAAGCTGGCCCCAGAGGGCCGTCGCGGGCGCTCCGGCGGGGCTGGGCGCCCGCGCGGCGGCCAGCGAGACCGCCCAAAAGCGAAGAAGTCCTGACACCCCCTCCATTCCCCCTCGACGCCCTCCCGGCGCAGTTGCCGAACCGGGCCGAGTTCACCCCACCTCACCTTGCAACCCCCCAAGTTGCAGGGTAGGTTGCCGCCCCCCGTCGGCTACGCCGCCGACTTCGACAAAGCGAAACACCCCATGGCCAAGCTTTCCCAAGTTCTCCGCGACAAGAAGCGCGAGAAGCTGATCGCCAAGTACGCTGACCGGCGCGCCGAGCTGCGCACCAAGATGAAGGACCCGGATCTCGACCCCGACGAGAAGGCCGAGGTCATGGCTCAGCTCAACGCGCTGCCCCGCAACTCCTGCCCGACCCGGCACACCCGCCGCTGCTTCCTGACCGGCCGCAGCAAGGCCGTGTACCGCAAGTTCGGTCTCAGCCGCATCGCCCTGCGCGACCTCGCGCTGCGTGGCGATCTGCCCGGCGTGACCAAGTCGAGCTGGTGAGGAGGAACCCCTGATGCGTACCGGTATCCACCCGGAGTACCGCAAGGTCCTCTATCACGACAGCGCGACCAACGACGAGTGGGTCGGCTTCTCGACCCAGCGCTCGGAAGAGGTCAAGAGCCACGAAGGCGAGGAGCTCCCCGTCATTCGCCTCGACATCTCCTCGAAGTCGCACCCCTTTTGGACGGGCCAGGCCCGCACCCTCGACGCCGAGGGCCGCATCGATCGTTTCAAGCGGCGCTACGGTCGGAGGGGCAAGAAGAAGTAGGTCTCCGGACCACGGCGGCGTCGATGCATTCAGGGCGATCCGAGCAGTCGGGTCGCCCTGTCTCTTTGGTTTGGTTGTGGGGTCTGGCCGGCCGAGCTGAGTGGCTGTCTGACGGCGGCGAAAGCGGGGGTAGACTCCTGGGGATGGCAGCCGCTCCAGCTCGAAGCGCCCCCAGCAAACCTGCAGTCCGCAAGCCCGAGGCCCCGTTCATGACGGGGCCCGAGGCCGTGTCCAAGGAGCTCGCCGCCGAGCTGCTCGAGCGGGCGCTGTCTCGGGGAGGCGACTTCGCCGACCTCTACTTCGAGTACCGCCGCACGGCCTCGATCTCCATGGAGGACGGCCGGGTGCGCAGCGTCGGGGGCTCGGTCGACATGGGCGTGGGCATCCGCGTGGTCCTGGGCCAGGCCGTGGGCTACGCCTACGCCGAGAGCCTCGAGCCCGGGGCCATGGCCGAGGCGGCCGAGACCGCGGCGCGCATCGCCTCGGGCTCCGCGACCCACAAAGCCATCAAGGTGCGGCGGCGCCGGGCCAAGGACGCCTACGCCCTCGGCGACACCGAGATCGTCGACGTCGACGGCAAGGCCCGGGTCGAGCTGCTGCGCCGGGCCGACCGCGCGGCCCGAGCCGCGAGCGCCGAGGTCGTCCGCGTCGACGCCAGCTTGGTCGCGGTCCACAAGGAGATCCTCGTGGTCTCGAGCCGCGGCGACATGGTCTACGACTTCCAGCCGATGTGCCGCATGTCGGTCATGGCCGTCGCGCGCCGGGACAGCCGGGTCGAGCAGGGCAGCAGCTCGGGCGGCGGGCGCATGGGCCTCGAGTACTTCGAGTCCGTCAGCCCCGAGGACCACGGCGAGGAGGCCACGCGCGTGGCCGTGCTCAACCTCGACAGCCGCGAGGCGCCGGCCGGGACCATGCCGGTGGTCCTCGCCCCCGGGGACTCGGGCATCTTGCTGCACGAGGCCGTCGGCCACGGCCTCGAGGCGGACTTCAACCGCAAGCGGACCTCCAACTACACCGACCAGCTCGGCGAGTCTGTGGCCTCGGAGCTGGTCACCGTCGTCGACGATCCGGCGCTGGCGAGCTCCCGCGGCAGCATCAACGTCGACGACGAGGGCGTGCTGCCCAAGAACCACCGGCTCATCGAGGGCGGCATCCTAAAGGGTTACCTGCACGACCGCATCAGCGCCGACTGGTTCAAAACTAGGCCCTCGGGCAGCGGCCGGCGCCAGAGCTTCCGCCACCCGCCCATGCCGCGCATGACCAACACCTTCATGGAGGCCGGCCAGGACGACCCCGAGGACATCATCAAGTCCGTGGACCGGGGCATCTACGCCCGCAAGTTCTCCGGCGGCCAGGTCAACATCTCCAACGGCGACTTCGTGTTCTCGCTGACCGAGGGCTACCTGATCGAAAAGGGCAAGCTGACCGCGCCGCTCAAGGGCGTCAACCTGATCGGCAACGGGCCCGAGGCCCTGGCCACGGTCAGCATGGTCGGCCACGACTTCGAGCTGTCCGACGGCATGTGGACCTGCGGCAAGGACGGGCAGAGCGTCCCCGTCGGCGTGGGCATGCCCACCGTCAAGCTCGACGCGCTGACCGTGGGTGGATCGAAGATCGGCTGAGGCGGAGGACGACATGGCCAAGAAAAAACGTGCGAAGAAGGCGAAGCCCGTGACCAAGAAGACCGTGACCCGACGGGGGAGCAAGGGGTCGAGCCGCGGCCGGAACACCGGGCCGAAGCGGGCAGCTGCGAAGAAGAAGACGGCGGCGAAGAAGAAAGCCGTGAAGAAGAAAGCCGTGAAGAAGAAAGCTGTGAAGAAGAAAGCAGCGAAGAAGAAGACGGCCGCGAAGAAGAAGACGGTTGCGAAGAAGAAGACGGCCGCGAAGAAGAAGACGGTTGCGAAGAAGAAGACGGCTGCGAAGAAGAAGACGGCTGCGAAGAAGAAGACGGCTGCGAAGAAGAAGACGGCAGCGAAGAAGCGGCCGGCGAAGAAAGCGGCTGTGAAGAAGAAGGCCGTAAAGCGGAAGCCGGCAGCGAAGAAGCCGGCAGCGAAGAAGCCGGCAGCGAAGAAGCCGGCAGCGAAGAAAAAAGCGCCAGCGGTGCACGGCTCCTTGCCGCGCAACGCCGTCCGCCTCCTCGACAGCCTCGAGCAGGCAGCCAGCCACGCCCTCGACCACCTCGCCAAGCTCGGGGTCGACCACGCGGAGATCTCCGTCGCCCAGGGCGAGCGCCTCGAGGCGGGGGTCCGCCAGGGCGAGGTCGAGCTGGTCAAGGAGGCCAAGTCCCGCGGGATGAACGTGCGCATCGTCCACGGCGAGCGCGTGGCGACCTCCTCGACCACGGACCTGGGCCCGCAGGCCGTCGAGCGCTTCCTCGCCCGGGTGGTCGAGATGGCCGAGCTGTCCGAGCCGGACCCGCTCGCCGTCCCGCCCAGCCCGCGGGAGCTGACCAAGACCTTCCCGACCCTCGACCTGTGGGACCCCAAGATGGCCCGGGTCAAGGCCGACCGCGCCCTCAAGCTGGCGCTGCGCTGCGAGAAGGCGGCCTTCTCCGCGGACCGGCGCATCACCTCTTCGGAGGGGGCGACCTTCGCCCGCGGCGCCATCCACAGCGTGTTGATGACCTCTGGCGGCTTCCTCGGCCGGGACGCGGGGACCTACGCGAGCTTGTCGACGCAGGTCATCTGCGACGACGAGGGCGGCAAGAAGCGCAACGGCTCGCACTGGACCGCGGCGCGGTACATGGAGGACCTCCTCGATCCGCGGGTCGTGGGTCGGGAGGCGGCCCAGCGAGCCGTGCGGCGCCTGGGCGCGAGCCAGATGGACACCGGGGTCTACCCGGTGGTCTTCGACCGCGAGATCGCCCGGGCCATCGTCAGCATGGTCGGCGGCTGCGTCATGGGGGACTCGGTCTACCGCGACCAGAGCTTCCTCAAGGACAAGCTCGGCGAGCTCGTGGCCAGCAACAAGGTCAGCATCGTCGACGACCCGCTGCTGCCCCGGGGCCTCGGCTCGCGCCGGCACGACGGCGAGGGCCGCTCGGTCAAGGTCAACCCGATCGTCCGCGCGGGCCGCCTCGATCGCTTCCTGCTCGACACCTACAGCGCGCGCAAGCTCAAGCTGCGCCCGACCCACGCCGCCGGCGGGGGCGGGGGCATCCCCTACGCGACGACGAGCAACCTCTACATGAAGAAGGGGCGGAGCAAGCCGGTGAGCTTGCTGCGCGGCATCGAAAAGGGGCTCTACGTCACTTCTATGATGGGCTTTGGCTTCGACCCGGTGACCGGCAACTTCAGCCGCGGGGCCTCGGGCTTTTTGATCGAGAACGGCGAGCTGACCCGGCCGGTGAGCGAGGTGACCATCTCGCGCAACCTCGGCGACATGCTCCTGGGCATCGACGCCGTCGCCGACGACCTCGAGTTCACCAGCTCCGTGGCCGCGCCGAGCTTCCGCGTCGACTACATGACCATCTCGGGCCGGGGCTAGCTCAGGCCGGGAACCACTCGGCGGCCAGCGGCGCGAGGGCGGCGACGATGGCCGCGTGGTCCTGGCCAGGGCCCGTGGCCAGCAGCCCGTGGTCGTTGCCGATGTCGGGCCCGGCGTAGTCGATGGCGCGCCCGGTCAGCGAGGTCAGCGTGCCCCCGGTGGCGTGGAGGATGACCTGGGGAGCGCAGCTGTCCCACAGCTTGGTGCCGATCGAGGGGTGGGCGTAGATGCGGGCCTGACCCCGGGCGACCATGGTGGTCTTGACCCCGCAGCTGCCGGTGCGCAGCTGCTGGTCGCGGGGGATGGCGAGGCGCTCGGCGAGGGGGTCGAGGCGAGGGCTGCGGTGGCTCTTGCTGGTCACGAGCTGCCACTCGAGGGGGTCGCGCTGGGCCGCGGGCCCGGTCAACGCCTGGGGGGCTCCGTCGCCCACGCGGGTCCAGGCCTCGCGGTGGTCAGCAGGGCCGGGGCCAAGCTCGACGCCCCAGCTGACGCGCCGGCTCCCGGGTTGGGCGACCACCCCGAGGGCGGGGCGGCCCCCGACGCACAGGCCGATGTGGATCGCCCAGCTGGGGTCGCCGCCGGCGAAGTCGCGGGTCCCGTCGACGGGGTCGATCATCCACACCCGCTCGGTCCGGCGCCAGGCGTCGTCGCGGGCCTTCTCCTCGGCCAAGATGGCGTCGCCCGGGAATTGGGCCCGCAGGGTCTCGACGATGGCCTGCTCGACGGCGAGGTCGGCCTGGGTCACGGGGCCCTGGTCGTCGGCCTTGTCCGTGGTCTGGAGGGTCTCGTCGCCGCCAGACTGGATGCGCAGGGCGATGGCGCCGCAGCGTTCGATGAGTTCGAGGGCGCAGCGAAGCTCCTGGGCGAGGACCGTCATCGCGCGGAGTATGGCGGTCGACGCGTCCGTCGAGCAAGTCGGACCAGACCATCGAGCCGCGGGAGCGTGCTAGACCGGGACCATGGTCGGCAGCATCGAAGGCGAGGCCCTGCACGCGCACCGGGCGAGGCTCGTGAGCCAGGCTCTGTACGGCTTTTGGACCGCGCTGCCGGTGTTCGTGGCGACCCTCGCGATGTGGCGCCCCGAGCTGTGGCTCCTGGCGACGATCTCGGGGGTCGTGGTGTTCGCCGGGGGCTTCGGCAGCGTGCGCGGGGCCCGAGAGCTGCGCCTGCCCCTCGCGGAGCGCTTTGAGCTCGAGGATGAGGTGCTGACCCGCTACGTCGGCGGGGAGGCCGTGGCCCGCATCCCTCGGGGGTCGATCAAGACGGCGTTCGCTGACCGGCGCAACCTGATGATCGGAGGCGGGCGCAAGCAGATCATCATCCCTCGGGCGAGCGAGGGCTTTGACGAGCTCGAGGCGCAGGTCCGGCTGTGGGTGCCGATCCAGACCCGGCGGGAGATGTTCGAGGGGCTGGGGCGTCGCAACCTCGCGCGCGTGGTGGTGTTTGGGGTCCTCATGTGCGCGGCGCTGGGCTACATGGTTTGGTTGACGGGGCTTTGGGTTCCGGCGACGGGTGGGGTGCTCGGGGGGGTGGTCGTGGCGGAGGGGTCGCGGCGGGTGTTGTTGGGGGGGAGTTTGGCTCGGGTCGAGGGCTTGGCTGGGGACTGAGGAGTCTCTCGGCTTCGTTGGGGGGCGGGCACGGGCCGGGAGGGTCGGATCCCCCGCTGTCGCCTGCGTGCGTGGGGTGGTCTGGTCTCGGGCTCTTGGTGTTGGCGTGGGTCGGGGCTCCGGCCCTCGCTGGGGCGGCTCCTAACGCTGGGGGATCCGACCCTCCCGGCCCTCTTGTGCCCGCTTGGGTTTGCGGGGGCTGGGGGCCTTTCGCGTAGTGAGAGCTAGTCGAGCAGGTCGACGCCGACGTGCTCTTGGACGGACTCGGCGATGGCGGGGACGTAGGTCTCGGCGAGCTCGGGGTGGCCGCTGCGGGCGAGCTGGACGATCAGGGCGCGGCTCGGCTCGACGTAGGCGCTGGCGAGGTCGGCGGACCAGGGGTGGCTCTTGGGGTGCTCGAGGCCGGCGAAGTCTTCGGGGCGGGCCTGGCAGCGATCGAGGGCGGCGAGGTGGCGCTGGGCGATGGCCTCGGGTTGCCAGTCCTCGGGGCGAAAGCGGGGGTGGTCCGGGGGGAGGACGACGCGCCACAGCAGGCCTTCGGGGACTCGGGGGAGGCGCTGGGCGGGCTCGGAGAAGACGTTGGCGAGGTAGATGGGGACGCTGTCGAGCTCGGGGTCGGACCAGATCGCCCCGATCAGGCGCAGGGGTTTTTCGACGTCGGGGAGGCTGGGCAGGCGCTCGCGGAGGTGGGCGCGGTACCAGGGGTGCACGAGGAGCTGGGCGTCGATGTAGAGGGTGTGCTCGCCGGCGCCGAGGACCGACTGGACGTAGAGGGCGGGGAAGCTGCGGTGGTCGTCGGTGCCGAACACGATGGCGCGCACGGGCGGTGAGCCGGAGTCGTCGGGCGTGGCCGGGACGCCGGGTCCCTCGGGGTCGGGGCTGCTGACGAGGTCGAGGGCGGCGACCTCGACCCCGCGCTCGGTGGCAGGGCGGCCGCGCTCGAGCACGGCGCCGAGCTGAGCGAGGAGCAGGACGAGGACGAGGCCGAGGCCGCCGACGGCGAGCAGGGTCGCGGAGCGGCTGGCCTTCGAGCCGGCGAGAGACTGCGAAGAGGCGAGGGATCGCCCCCCGCGGACCGCGGCCCAGATCAGGGCGGGCGTCCACAGCAGGGCGGGGAGCAGGTCGAAGCGCTCGAGGATCCACGCGCCGAAGGGGGTCGCGGGGTCGATGTTCTGGATCGCGGGGAAGGCCACGGTGCAGGCGAGCAGGGCCCCGAGCCAGCCCAGGAGCACGCCGGGGTTGGGGCCGGCGGAGCTCGAACCCGTTTCAGTCTCGGGGCCCCGGCGCGCGGCCGCGAGGACTAGAAAGGTGGCGAGGCCGAGGACGATCGCGGCGCCGATCCACGCGGAGCTGGCCGTGCTCGCGGTGAACACCTCGCCGAGGTTGGTGAGGCTGCGGCCGAGGGTCGCGGTGGCGGCGACCTCTTCTTCGTGGAGGCTCAGGCTGAAGGTCCCGTAGTCTCGGCGCAGCACGTGGTGGGCGAAGCCCGCGGGAGATCGGACGTCGCCCCAGCGCCACGCTCCGCCTGCGCCGATCGGCAGGGTCAGCAGGGGCGCGAGGCCCAGGGCGCTGCCGAGCAGGCCCGCGCCCCCGGTCGCGACGAGCAATTTCGGAAAACCCGAGCCCGGCTTCGTGTTGCGGGGCCACGCGGCACCCACGGCCAGGGGGACGAGCAGCACGGCCGTGAGGTGGTGGCTGAGCGCGAGGCCGAGGAGCAGGCCGAGGCCGAGGGAGCGGCGGATCGGGGAGCGTTCGGGCGGGGGAGGGCGCAAGGCTGTGCGCAGGAACAGGGCACAAAACAGCAGGTGAGGGCCCCACACCTCGGAGTCGAACACGTGCAGGCCCACGGCTGGCGCGGACGCGACGAGCAGCACGATCCCGGCGCTGGCCCAGGCGATCGCGGGCGGCAGCGGGGCGTCGTCTTCGGTGCACAGCGCGAGGGCGCAGCGGTGGATCAGCACGAAGGCGACCACGCCGGCGAGGCTCGAGGGGAGCGCAGCGGCGATCGCAGGGGGGATGCCGAGGCCTTCGCACACCCGCGAGAGCAGGCCCAGGATGCGCATCCACGGGTAGCCCGAAGGGTGCGCTACGCCACCACGGAGCATGATCGTGGCGAACTCTCCGGCGTCGCCGGCCTGCACGGCCCGGGGCATGGACCACAGCGCGAGCCCGGCGATGGCCAGCAGCAAGGCTGCGCTCGACACGAGGCTCGAATCGATGACCCGCGAGCGCACGTCGGGCTCGGCCTCACTCGCCTGCGCTTTGTCCCTCATCATCGAGCAGAATGATGTTATCGTAGGCTCGTGTCTCGGCGCTGTAATGCAGGTTTGAGGGAGTCCATCATTCAGACCAGCCTGGAGCTCGGAAGCCAGCTCGGTGAGGAGGGTCTGACCATGCGGGGGATTGCTTCCCGCCTTGGCGTGAGCGCGACGGCGCTCTATCAGCACTTCGAGAGCAAGGCGTCGATCTTGCGGGAGATTCGGGTCTACGGCCTCGATCTACTCCACGACTCGCTCAAGCCGGCCTTCGAGCAGACGGACATCGTCGAGCGCATGCGCGACATTACCCGTCGCTACATTCAGTTCGCGCGGGGCAACCCGTGGCTCTACTCGGTGCTGATGGAGCACGACCAGCTCGAGTGGGATCGCATGAGCCAAGACGACATCAAGTTCATCTTGCGACCGCTGGGCCTGCTCAAGGAGACCATGGCGGCGGGGCGCGAGGCCGGGGTGTGGCGCGACGACATCAGCATCGAGCTCGCCTCCTTCCGGGTGTGGGCATCGGTCCATGGGCTGTGCTCGCTGCTCAACAACGGGCGCTTTAGCGAGAAGCACCCGGCGTTCCCGATCCCCGACGAGAAGACCCTCATCGACGCCTTCGCCGATGGTGTGATCTCGACGCTGACCAAGTAAGGGCTCGCCGCCTAGCGCGGCAGCAATTTGTCGAGGGCGAGCATGAGCTCGCCCGCGGGCGTGACGACCAGCATCGAGCTGTCGAGGCGGGCCGTCAGGGCGTCGCGCAGGGCGTCGTCGGAGGGCTCGCTGGCCTGAGTCTCGCTAGCCTGCGGCGCGTTGGGCTCGGAGCTGGCGCGCAGCAGCTCGAGGGCCCGGGCGTCGATGAGCGCCCGCCAGTCCGCGCCGGGCTCGAGGGTGCGGCAGCCGCTCGGCCAGGCGGCGAGCTGAAAGCGTCGACCCTCGCGGTCGAGGATGTTTTGCAGCCAGGGGTTGCGAGCGGTGCACAGCAGATCGAGCTCGTGGTCGGTCCAGCTGTCCGCGGCGATGACGGTGAGCGCCCGGCCGAGG
This sequence comes from Plesiocystis pacifica SIR-1, assembly GCF_000170895.1. Lineage (GTDB taxonomy): Bacteria > Myxococcota_A > Polyangia > Nannocystales > Nannocystaceae > Plesiocystis > Plesiocystis pacifica. Next base: position 49,358 of record NZ_ABCS01000032.1, read on the forward strand.
CGGCGGTCGACGGGGCCGCTGCCCGAGGCGCCCGGCGGGGGGAAGCTGCCCGAGTCGGCGCTGATCGAGGCGAAGCGGTCGCCAGCGAGCTGGCTGAGGTCGCCGATCGGCGTGCGGATCCGGGCCAGGGCCTCGTGGGCGGGCGGGCGCGCGTCGGGGTCCGGGTCCATCCATCGCGCGATCTCGTCGCGGTCGGCGGCCGGGAGGGCGCTCGCCTCGGGGGTGAAGCGGCCCACGGACAGGGCGGCCCACAGCGCGCCGAGCATGTAGATGTCGCCGGCCTGGGACGCCGGCGCGCCGGCGCGCTGCTCGGGCGGGGTCATGGCCAGGAGCTCGTCAAGGCCGCCGGTGCGCGTGGCGACGAGCCCGGCGAGGTGGTGGGCGCCGAAGGGCCCGAGCAGCGGGCGGCCGAGGGCGTCGCAGACGATCTGGCTAGGGAACAGGGAGCCGTGGGTGAGCCCGGCCGCGTGGGCTTGGGCAAGGGCCTCGAGCATGAAGGCGATCAGCGAGCGGGCCCGGGCGCCCGCGGCCGCGGCGAGGCCTGGGGGGCGGATCAGGTTGCGGAGGATCGGGCCTTCCCGGCGCGGCATGACCAGCAGGCCCTCGCGGGCGTCGAGGCGCAGGATCGGGCGGATGGCCGGGTGGGCGAGGGCGTCGGCGGCCACGGCCGCGGCGGCGAAGCGGTCGAGGGCCGTCAACACGGCGGGCTCGGGGCGGTCGAGGTCGCCGTACTCGGCGAGCAGCAGGTGCAGCTCGATCTCCTGGAGGTCGACGCGGTCGACCCCGACGTAGGCCGCGCCCGCGAACACGGCGGGCAAGGTCCCGGTGACTCGGTAGCGGCCCTGGGAGGCGAGCTCCGTGGGGCTGCGCTCGGGCTGGGCCTCGTCCTCGGCGAGCACCAGCTGGGCGGCGAGGTCGTGGCCGAGGCTGGCGAGGGCGCGGGCGAGCAGCCGGCGGACCTGGGCGCCGAGCTCTCCGGCGAAGGCCCCGGCGCGCCGGGCCTCCTGGCAGTGGCGCGCGGCCGCCTCGGCGTCGCCCAGATCCCAGCACAGCGAGGCCGCGAGGGCGTGGAGCTGGGCGGCGTGGCGGTTGGCGTCGCTGTTGGCGTTGCCGAGGTCGCGGCGCTCGTGGACGGGCAGGGGGCCGAGGGCCTCGAGGGCCTCGCGGGTCATGCCCGACTCGGCCAAGGCGGTGGCGGCCGCGAGCCGATCGCCGCTGCGCTCGAGGGCCGCGGCGCGCTCGGTCGGCGGGGCCTTGGCGATCTCGAGCACGCGGGCGGCCTCGCGATGGCGGCGGCGCTTGGTCAGCAGGGCGGCCGCGGCCTCGGCCTGCTCGGCGTCGCCGCTGGCCTCGAGGGCGAGGTAGACCGCCTCGGCCGCCGCGGGGGCGCCGTCTTCGAGGGCGGCCCGGAGCGCGTCGAGCAGGCGCCCGGCGTCGAGGTAGCGGGCGCTGGCTCCGGCGAAGTCCCAGATCTGCTCGAGCACCCAGCCGGCCTCGGCGTGCTGGCCGGCCCCGGCGAGCTCGCCCGCGACGGCCTCGTGCTCGCCCCGGCGCAGGCGCGCGCGGAGCTCGGGGGCGAGGCCCTTGCCCAGGTCTTCACGGCGCTCGAGGGTCGGCAATGGGCTCTCCTCCGGGGCCGAACTTCTCCACGGTGACCTGGAGCTCGGGGGCGTGGCCGCCTTGGGGCGCGGGTTGGGGTTGGCCCTCGCTGGGCAGGATGAAGCCGTCGGGGTGCATGCCCGGCGGCGTCGCCAGGGTCCGCATCTGGCCCAGCGGCGCCCAGAAGAAGCGATCGAAGCCGACCATCTGCGCCGGCTCGTCGCCGATCAGCGACAGCCCGTAGCCCGCCATCGAGCCCAGGGGATCGGCGAGGCTCTCGCCCTGCATGCGCTCGGCCAAGGGCGCGGTCGGGCCGGCGCTGGGCAGGGCGGCGAGGGCCGCCGAAGATCGCCAGTCCCCGCGGACCGCGTCGCTCGTCGCCCAGTCTCGGCAGTTCGAGCCGAGGGCCATGGCCACCTCCTCGGCGGGGCCCTGCTCGGCGTGGATCCACAGCGCGGCTTGGGCCCGGCACAGCGCCTGCCGCCCCTCGACCACGGCGAGGGCGCGGGCGGGCAGGGAGTCGACGGCGCGCAGCAGCATGATCCGGCGCAGGTGGACGTGCACGCCCTCGGACCAGCGCCCGCGGATCAGCGCGAGCTCGGCCAGCTCCTCGCGCCACAGGGCCCGACGCTGGGGCTCGATCACGGCCAGGTCGAGGAGCTCGAGGACGAGCTCGGCCTCGGTCATGGTCTCGGGCGCGAAGGCCAGGTAGGTCGCGCAGTCGAGGGTTGGGGCGCCGATGTCGAGGCCCTCGAGGCCGGTGTTCAGCTTGGCCAGGGCCGCTTCGCAGCGCGCCTGGGTCATGGGCGTGGGCAGGTCGCCGCCGAGCAGGGACTGGGCGAGGGCGATGGGGTCGGGGCTGTCCGGCGCGTCGCCTTCGCTTTCGCCCGTCTCGCCCCCATTCTCGGTTGGGGTCGGGGAGGGCGGCTTGGCCTCGGCGAGGAACTGCTCGGCGATGCCGCGCCAGCGCGCGACGTGGACGGTCAGCTGCCGCGCCGAGCTGTCCGGGACCAAATCAATACGCTCGCTGACCGAGACCTTGCGGGCCAGGGCGCGCACGCCGAGGACCGGGGGCAGGCGCTCGATGGACTCGACGCCGCCGGGGACCAGCGGCGGCGGCTTGGCCGTCCAGGTGTGGTGCTCGCTCGCCTTGGGCAGGGCTGCCGAGAGCTCGCCGAGCCAGCCCGCGTGGGCGTCGATGGCCGCGGCGAGGGTGTCGAAGTTGGCCGCCAGCGGGTCCGCTTCGCCCTTGCTGCGCCGGACCCCCGCGGCCAGCAAGCGCGCGCGCCCGGCCAGCGCCACGGCCCTCGCCTGGGCGCCCTGGGCCATGGGCACGCTCGCCGCCTCGATCTGCTCGCGCGTGGTCGGCAGGGCCTTGGCGAGGGCCTCCGGGATGGCCTGGCAGTCTTCCGCGCAGTCGCCGGTGATCAGCCGATAGCGCAGCTCGTCGAGGACCTCGGCGACCTGGACCAGCGGCTCGATGGGATCGACGCGGGTCCACGGGTGGCGCTGGAGCTCGTCGGTGAGGCGCTGGAGGCCAAAGCGAAGCACCCGCAGGATCACCACCTCGGGCGCGTTGAGGTGCTTTTCGTCGATCTCCTGGATGTCGCGCAGCAGCGGCTCGAGCAGCTCGTGGACCTCGAGGCGTCGGGCCAGGGTCAGCGGCGGGATCGCGGGCGGTCCGTGGCCGGTCCGCCACGCGGCGACGGGGTCGGCCGCGACGAGGGCGGAGCGGCTGTCCTCGACGACGCGCTCGAGGGCCTCGCGGTGGGCCTCGGTCCGCATGGCCTCGCGCTCCTCGGGGGTCTCGATCGCCGGGGCGTCCACGGGCGCCTCCTCCGGCGGATCCTGGCAGCCTCCCGCGCCGCCGAGGGCGGCGAGCAAGAGGGCGAGGCGGGGGAGGCGACCCGACGACGGGATTCGGCGCGTGGGCTCGGGCATGGGCACGGAGCCCTAGTATGCGGTCACAGCCCCGGCGCGGGGAAGGCCGCGAGGAACTCGGCCACGCTGGCCCGGGAGCGCTGGGCAAATTCGTCGGACACGGCGCCCTCGTGGGCCGCGGCCTCGCGCACGCCCGCGTCGATGAACCCCGCGACGGCGTCCATGTGCTCGACCCCCATCCCCCGGGAGGTCAGCGAGGCCAGGCCGATGCGGATGCCCGAGGGGTCGAAGGGCTTGCGCTTGTCGAAGGGGATGGAGTTGCCGTTGAGCTCGATGCCGCAGGCGTTGAGGGCCTGGGCCGCGACGCGCCCGGAGATGCCCCGGTTGGTCAGGTCGACGAGCAGCAGGTGGTTGTCCGTGCCGCCGGTGATCAGCTCGAAGCCGCGGCTGAGCAGGGCCTCGCCGAGGGCCTTGGCGTTGGTCACGACCTGCGCCGCGTAGGTCTTGAACTCGGGCTGGAGCGCCTCGTTGAAGGCCACGGCCTTGGCCGCGGTGGTGTGGTTGTGCGGTCCGCCCTGCAGCCCGGGGAACACGGCCTTGTCGATCTTCTTGGCGAATTCCTTGCGCGAGAGGATGAGCCCGCCCCGAGGCCCGCGCAGGGTCTTGTGTGTCGTGGTGGTCACGGCCGCGCAGTGCGGCACGGGGCTGGGGTGCACGCCGCCGGCGACGAGGCCCGAGATGTGCGCGATGTCGGCCACGAGGTGGGCCCCGACCTCCGCGGCGACCTCGGCGAAGGCGGCGAAGTCGAGCTCGCGGGGGTAGGCCGAGTGGCCGACCCAGATCAGCTTGGGCTGGTGCTCGCGGGCCATCTCGCGGACCTGATCCATGTCGATGCGATGGTCGGACTCGCGCACGCCGTACTGCACCGACTTGTAGTAGATGCCCGTCGCGCTGACCTTCCAGCCGTGGGTGAGGTGGCCGCCGGCAGGCAGCGACAGGCCCATGATGGTCCCCCCGGGCGGCACCAGGGCGAGCAGCACGGCGAGGTTCGCCGGCGAGCCGCTGTAGGGCTGCACGTTGGCGTGCTCGGCCCCAAACAGCTGCTTGGCGCGGTCGATGGCCAGGCGCTCGAGGGGATCGACGAAGTCCATGCCCTCGTAGTAGCGGCGCCCGGGGTAGCCCTCGGCGTACTTGTTGGTCAGGGAAGACGCGCTCGCTTCGAGCACCGCCTTGGACGCGTAGTTCTCACTCGCGATCAACCGGATGCTGTCACGCTGTCGGCGATCTTCGGCGAGCAAGAGCTCGTGCACGGCGGGATCGGAGACGGCGAGGGAGGGATCGCGCTCACGCTGGGCGTCGGACATGGACGCTTAATCGACGTAGATTCCCCGGATGTAAAGGCCTACTGCCGAGTCGATTGCGTCGTTTATCGGGGTGAAGCTGGTTCCCTGCGCAGGTCGTCACACGCGCCGGAGTGCCGATCTCCAGGTCTCCGCACTATGCGCAGGAGTCCGCCCTCGGCCGGAGTGCCCCCGAGCACAGACATGTATGGTGAGGGCCATCGCTGTGGGAGAGAAAAGCGCTCGCCAACCTGATATCCTGGTGGGGCATGACGTCGGTGCCTCCCAGCCAATCCGGGACAGTCGTGCGTGAACCGACGGTTGTCACGACGCTGCGGTCGCTCGACGAAATGGTCCGTCGGCCGGCCTGTCTCGTGGTGATCCACGGCGAGAACATCGGGCACAAGTACGACCTCGACGTCGAGGTCCTGACCATCGGACGGGGGCGGGACAACGACGTGTGCGTCAATCACCGTTCGGTCTCCCGGCACCACGTGGAGATCCACATCGAGGAGCGGGGCGCCAAGCTCAAGGATCTGGGCTCGACCAACGGCACCTACGTCAACGAGCAGCCCGTGCGCACCGTGTACCTGCGCGACGGCGACCGCATCAAGGTCGGGCGCACGGTGTTCAAGTTCATCAGCGGAACGAACGTCGAAGCCGCCTACCACGATCAGCTCTACGCGATGACCCGCTACGACGCCCTGACCGGCGTCTACAACCGGCGGGCCTTCGACGAGAAGATCACCGACGAGGTCGCCCGGGCGCGGCGCTACGGTCGGCCGCTGGCCCTGCTGCTGTTCGACATCGACCACTTCAAGCGCTGCAACGACACCTACGGCCACCGCGCCGGGGACCACGTGCTCCGCGAGGTCGCCCAGCTCGTCCAGCGCCGCGCTCGCAAGCACGACTTCGTGGCCCGCTACGGCGGCGAAGAGTTCGCGGCCTTGCTGCTCGAGTTCGAAGAGCCCGGGCCGCGGCTGTTCGCCGAAGAGGTCCGCGCCTTGGTCCAGGACCACGAGTTCGAGTTCGAGGGCACGGTCATCCCGATCACGATGTCGATTGGGCTGGTGCTGTGGACGCCGGAGCACGAGACCGCCGGACAGTTGATCGAGGCCGCCGACCAGTGCCTGTATCGGGCCAAAGAGGGCGGGCGCAACCGGGTCGTCATCGCGGGCACTTGAGGCGCGCAAAACAGCTGGGGCCGCCGCCTTTCCCTTGACGGTGCGCGCGGGCGCGAACTAGTTCCCGGGTGTGAAGACGCGTGGACCCGGGAAGCTGCCCCTCAAAGCGCTGGCTCTGAGTACCTTTGTCGTCGCCTGCGCCGACGACTCGAGCCCGAGCACGGACGACGAGGTCGGCGCGACGGAGTCCACTTCGGGGTCGGACACGAGCGGCTCGACGGAGGGGGAGTCCTCTTCGGAGTCCGAGTCGAGCTCCGAGGCGGATACGAGCGAGGCCGAGACCGACGAGACGGAGACGGACACGGAGACCGGTGAGCCGCCCAACCCCTACCCGGACCCGGGCGCCTGGGGCGGGACCCTCGGCCCGGGCGGACCCGCGGCCAGCTTCACCGAGGATCAGCTCTACCAAAACTGCGCGTATTACGACGGCGGGGAAGGGGACATCACCGACCACCACAACCTCGTGGTGATGTTCGACGGCTTCCTCGTCATGCCCTGGGCGCCCGAGTGGGGCAGCGGCGGGATCACGATGTTCGACATCGAAGACCCCTGCGCGCCGACGGTGGTCGGCTACGGGACCTCGGAGAAGATGCGCGAGACCCACGCCATGGGCTTCGCCGAGGTCGACGGCAGCTGGTACGCGGTGGTCGACGGCATCGAGAGCCTGTTCTTGAGCCTCGAGGGCGGCCTGCAGACCTGGCGGGTGGACGACGCCCAGCCCGAGCCCCTCGAGATGCTCAACCTCCCGGGCTTCGTCTACCCCGACGCCTACGCCCGCGTGACCCTGAGCGTGTTCTACCAGGCGCCCTACATCTACGCCGCGGGCGCAGACAACGGCCTGTACATCGTCGACGCCAGCGACCCGGCCAACCCGGTGTTCGTCGAGCAGGTCAACTTCCAGCCCACGCACCGCGCGGGCCAGGTCCAGGTCATCGGCAACCTGCTGATCCTCACCGCCGCCGAGGGCCCGCGGACCGTGCTCCTCGACGTGTCCATCCCCGACAGCCCCCAGCCCATCGCCGGCGGAGACTTCCAGATCACCGACTCCATGGACCAGCCGCGGGAGTCCTACTTCTCGAACTTCTCCGGGGGCTACGCCCTCTACGCCATCAAGGACGGCGGCGGCGGGTTGATCGTCTACGACATCCACGACCCCAACAACCCGAGCTTCGCGGGGGAGTACCCCTCGGGGGGCAACGGCGGCTACGTGTTCGCCAAGGAGGAGACGGTGGTCGTCGGCGAGTCGAGCATCGCCCGGCTCTACGACTGGACCGACATGGACGACATCGAGCTCGTCGCCGAGCTCGACCTCGAGGGCGACCTCGACACGGCCACGCCGATCGGCAACATGATCTTCCTCAGCGTCGACGACGAGGCCAACCCCAACGAGGGCACGGCGGCGGCGCCCTACCAGCTCGAGCCGGACTCGACGCCGCCGGTCGTCAACTTCGTGTGGCCGCCGGACGGGGCCGAGGGCATCGCCCAGACCAGCCGCTTTGGGGTGAGCTTCACGGAGATGGTCGAGCCCAAGAGCGCCTTCGAGGGCTCCGTGCGCCTGTACGAGACGGGCACGGAGCCTGCGCTCACGCGGGTCGACGGATGGATCTCGACGCAGGAGAACGTCGTGAATTTCGCCCCCAAGCAGGCCCTGAAGGCCGGTACGCAGTACACCTTCGAGATCCCGGCGGGCGGCGTCGTCGACTACACCGGCAACCCCACCGCCGAGGGCTTCACGGCGAGCTTCACCACGGGGGGCTGAGATGGCGCGGCGCGGGTGGATGATCTGGAGCTTCGCGCTCGTGCTCGCGGGCTGCCCGGCACGGGGCGGCGGCGAGGTCGGGGCGGACGAGGTCGGGTCCGAGTCGGGCTCCGAGGACGGCACGACGACGGATACGGAGACAGATACGGGGCCCGGCACGACCGAGACCGAGACGGGCACCGAGACCGACGCGGGCGCGGAGACCGAGGGCGAGGCGCTGGTCGCCAACGCGGGCCCGGACCGCTACGCCTTCGTCGACGACACCGTCGAGCTCGACGCCTCGGCCTCGACGGGGGCGGCCCTCTACCACTGGGACTTCGGCGACGGCACGGCCGCGCCCGAGCCCAGCGACTCGCCCGTGGCCAGCCACAGCTACGCCGAGCCCGGGCGCTACTACCCCGTGCTCACGGTCTACGACGGCGAGGGCAGCTCCCTCGCCGACAGCTTCGCGCTGACCATCACCCACGTTCCGAGCCACGCCCCGCGGGTCGCGGGCAGCGTCGCCGCCGAGCCGAGCCTCGACGCGGTCGCGGTGGTCGAGGCCGACGCGAGCGCGCTGACCCTCGTGACTCGGGCAGTGGCGGAGGACGAGGACGCCTTCGAGCTCATCGCCCGCCACCCGACCTGCGCCGGCCCGCGCAGCCTGGGTCTGCACGCGGCGGGGGAGGGGGGCGCGGAGGCGGCCGGCGGCTGGATCGCCTGCCCCGAGGTCGACCAGATTCAGCCCTTCGACTGGGACGCGGGCCCGGGGGCTGCGCGGACCTTGCCCTGGGGCTCCCGGCCGAGCGCGGCGCTGCGCGTGGGCTCTCGGGTGTTCGCGGCGTTGGCCGGCAAGGGCCAGCTGGCGGTGCTCGAGGACGGCAGCGACAGCTTTGTATTCCACGACGGCTTCCCCGACGCCCGCGGCCTGGCGCTGTGGCCCGACGGCCGCGTGGCCGTGACCCGCTGGCGCTCCGATCCGGACGCGGGCGCCGGCGTCGGCGAGCTGCGCCTGTTCGACCCCGAGTCCGCCGCCGTCGAGCTCGTGACCCTCGCCTACGACCCGCAGCCGGCCTCGGACACGGAGATCGGCGGCGTCCCGACCTACCTCGACCAGCTCCTGGTCTCGCCCATCGGCGACGCCGCGGCCGTGCCCAGCTTGCAGGCCAACGTGCTCCACGGCGAGTACATCAACGGCGAGACCCTGACCTTCGAGACGACCGTGCGCGCGGTGGTGTCCTTTTTGGTCCTCGGCGAGGCCGACGGCATGGGCCAGGTCCCCGGCGCGGAGAATTTCGACCTGCGCAAGCAGTTCGACAACCGCGGCTTCGCGGCGGCGGGGGTGTACTCGAGCCGCGGGGACTACCTGTTCGCGGCCATGCGCGGCAGCCGGGCCATCGAGCGCTACGACACGCTCACGGGCAGCGGCGCGGGCACGATCCTCAACGCCGGCTACGCGCCCTCGGGCCTGGCCCTGTCTCCCGACGATCGCCACCTCTACGTGCACGTCGGCCTCGAGCGCGAGCTGCGGGTGTTCGACGTGACCAGCTTCGACGCCCTGCCCATGGCGATCGCCGCCGTGGCCACCGTGGACGCCGAGCCCCTCGCGGCGCAGGTGCTCCGGGGCAAGCAGCTGTTCAACGACAGCTTCGATCCGCGCCTGGCCAAGCACGGCTACATCGCCTGCGCCCACTGCCACCTCGACGGCGAGTCCGACCGCCAGACCTGGGACTTCACGGACCGCGGCGAGGGCCTGCGCAACACCATCTCGCTCCTCGGTCGGGGCGGCACGGCCCACGGCCCCGTGCACTGGAGCGCCAACTTCGACGAGATCCAGGACTTCGAGCACGACATCCGCGGGCCCTTCGGCGGCCTCGGCCTGCTCAGCGAGGAGGACTGGGGCGCGGGCACGGTGGCGACGAGCCTCGGCGATCCCAAGGCGGGCCTGTCCGAGGACCTCGACGCCCTCGCGGCCTACGTCGAGAGCCTCGACAGCTACCCGCGCTCTCCGGCGCGCACGGCCGAGGGGGAGCTGAGCGCGCAGGCCCAGGCGGGTGCGGTGCTGTTCGCCTCGGCGGAGCTTGGCTGCGTCGACTGCCACTTAGGCCCCGCGCTCACGGACAGCGCGTGGATCGGCCCGATGACGCCGCTGCTCCACGACGTCGGGACCATCACCGAGGCCTCGGGGCAGCGCCTGGGCGAGCCGCTGACCGGCCTGGACACCCCGACGCTGCGCGGGCTGTGGAACGATCCGCCCTTTTTGCACGACGGATCCGCCATCGACCTGAGCGCGGTCCTCGGCGCGGCCAACCCCGACGATCTTCATGGTACGACGAGCTCGCTGAGCCCGGCCGAGCTCGACGCTCTGGTCGCCTACCTGCTCAGCCTCGAAGGCCCGCCATGACCCGCGCAACCGACGAACTGGCCAGCGACTCGAAGCCGACCCTGGGCTTTTTGATCAAGTGGATCGGCATCTTCATCGGCTTGGCGATCGTCGCCCTGGTCGGCGTGGGCCTGGTGCTCCCGCGGCAGTGGGAGGTCGAGGTCGAGCGCACCATCGAGGCCAGCCCCGAGGCCGTGCACGCCCTCGTGTCCGACGTCGAGCAGTGGGACCGGTGGATGTTCGACCCCGCGGCGGAGGCCGCCGGGATGAGGGTCGAGGCCTCGGGCCAGGGCGTCGGCGCGACGGTGAGCTGGTCCGGGGGCGGGTCGACCGGCGAGATGCACCTGGTCGAGTCGACGCTCGAGTCGGGGATCCGCTGGGACGGGAAGATCGAGACCGACGAGGTCAACAACCACGGCTCGATCACCTACGCCGTCGCGGACGGGCAAGTGACCGTGACCCTGCGCGACACCGGCGAGCTCCCGCCGGTGCTCGGGGGCTTCTTCGTCCCGGTGATGAACTCGGGCCTGCGCCAGCACTTCGAGGGGGCCCTCGGGCGCCTCGAGGCTACTGCTGAGGGTGAAGTCGAGGGTGACGCAGCTCCAGCGGCTCCCGAGTGAGCCCGCCCGGATTTGGCTGTAGACTCCCGGCCGTGACCACGACCCTCTACCCCGTCTGGCGGGAGCTGCTGTGCGACGGCGAGACTCCCGTCGGGGTCTTCGCCCGCCTGCGCCGCGCCTTCGCAGGCGAGCGCAGCTGCTTTTTGCTCGAGTCCGTCGTCGGCGGTGAGCGCTGGGCCCGGTGGAGCATCATCGGCGTCGGCCACCGGGCGCACTGCCGCGGGCGCTGGGTCGGCCGCGGCCCCGAGGCGCGGCTGGTCGTCGAGGCCGAGGCTGGCCCCGGCTTCCCGCCGAGCGTCGCCGAGCTCGCCGGCGACAAGGGCGGCGTCGGCGAGGGCGGGGGCGGCCGCTTCATCGAGGCCCTGCTGGCCCGCTACCACACGGGCCTCGAGCAGGTCGACGAGGGCATGCCCCGCTTTTGGGGCGGCGTCGTCGGGGTCTGGGGCCACGACATGGTCCGCGACCTCGAGCGCGTGCCCCCGCCGATCCGCGAGGCCGCGCCCGCGGACGACCTCCCCGCCTTCGAGCTGTTGGTCACGGACACCGTGGTCATCTTCTACACGCTCTCGCAAAAGGTCCGCGTGGTCGCGACGCACTGCCCGGCCGAGGACGACGGCGAAGCCCGGGGCGAGGCGGCCGCGCGGGCTCGGGTCGACGCCGTGGTCGCGGTGCTGCGCGCGGGCGCGGGCCTGCTCGCGCCGCTGCGCATCGCCGAGGACGTCCCCGTGCCGCCGCCGCGCAAGGCCCCGGCCTGGGCCGAGCTCGACTTCCCCGCTCGCGTGCGCGCGGCCAAGCGCTACGTCGAGTCCGGCGACGCCTTCCAGGTGGTGCTCAGCCAGCGCTTCGACGAGCCGCTGATGGACGCCTCGGGCGGCCGGGCCGACCCCCTCGACGTCTACCGCATGCTGCGGGTCACCAACCCCTCGCCCTACATGTACCTGCTCGACTTCCCCTCGGCGGTGCTCGCCGGGGCCTCGCCCGAGGTCATGGTCCGGGTCGACCGCGACGACGGCAAGGTCACGGTCCGGCCCATCGCGGGGACGCGGCGGCGCGGCGAGACCAAAGCGGAAGACCTCGCCCTCGAGCGGGAGCTCCTCGAGGACCCAAAGGAGCGGGCCGAGCACCTGATGCTCATCGATCTCGGCCGCAACGACGTCGGCCGGGTCGCGGCGCCGGGCACCGTCAAGCTCGAGGACTCCCACGTCATCGAGCGCTACTCCAAGGTCATGCACATCGTGTCCGAGGTCTCGGGCGTGCTCGGGGCCGGGCACAGCGTGGTCGATGCCCTGCGCTCGACCTTCCCCGCGGGCACGCTCTCGGGGGCGCCCAAGGTCCGCGCCCTCGAGATCATCGACGAACTCGAGCCGGCCCCGCGCGGCTGGTACGGCGGCGCCGTGGGCTACTTCGCCTTCGACGGCGGCGCCGACTTTGCGATCTGCATCCGCTCGGTGGTGTTCTGCGCCGACGCCATGCGCGTCCAGGCCGGGGCGGGCATCGTCTACGACTCGGACCCTGAAGCCGAGGACGACGAGTGCGCGCGCAAGGCCAGCGCCGTGCTCCGAGCCATCGCCATGGCGCGCCACGGAAGCGCCGGAGAGGGAGGCCCCCGTGGCCGCTGATCGCAAAGTTGATCACCAAGCGAGGATGTCGCCGGTCGGCGAGGGCGGGCGTCGCTTTTCGCCGCCCGAGGGCGCGAGCGCCCGAGCCACGGAGATCGCCGGCGAGGCGGTGTCCGTCGCCGGGGCCCGGGTCCTGGTCGTCGACAACTACGACTCCTTCACCTTCAACCTCGTGCAGTACCTGCTCGAGCTCGGGGCGGTCGTCGACGTCTACCGCAACGACGCGATCACGGCGCAGCAGGTCCTCGCCGACGGCCCCAGCCACCTGCTGCTCTCGCCGGGCCCCGGCCGCCCCGAGGACAGCGGCGTGTGCCAGGACCTGTGCCGCCTGGTCGTCGACGCCCAGCGCTGCCTCGAGCCGCTGCCGACCTTGGGCGTGTGCCTGGGTCACCAGACCCTGTGCGAGGTCCACGGCGCGACGGTCGAGCGCGCCGGTCGGATCATGCACGGCAAGCGCTCACCGATCGTCCACGACGGCTCGGGCCTCTACGCCGGCCTGCCCAGCCCCCACGAGGCCACGCGCTACCACAGCCTGATCGTCGACGAGGCGACCTTGCCGGCGTCGCTCGTGGCCGTGGCCCGGACCCCCGAGGGCGAGCTGATGGCCGTGCGCCACGAGAGCCGCCCGGTGTTCGGGGTGCAGTACCACCCGGAGTCGATCCTGACCGAGTGGGGGCACCGCTTGCTGCTCAACTTCTTGCGCGCGTAGTCAGATTGCGCGCGTAGTCAGTGGCCGATGAGCCGCGGTCGAGGGTCCCGGCTCGCAACCACGGCGTGCACGTGGACGCGCACGCCGAGGGGCACGAGCTGCTCCTCGAGCACCCACCGCCCGTCCTCGAAGCCGCAGCCGTGGGCGTGGAGGAAGCGGCGGACTCGGAGGTGGGCGGCGGGGTCGAGGCCGCTGGCCAGGCGCGCGCCGCCTCGCTCGGGGGGCGCCTGGGCGACGAGGGTGTTGGGCGGCCAGCGCTCGTCGCCGAGCTCGAGGGCGGCGCTGTGGCAGGTGTCGATGATCAGCTGGCAGCCGCCGCGGGCGAAGGAGCTCGCGCGCAGGCGCCAGGCCAGGCAGGGGAGGCCAGACACGGGCGCGCGCAGGGGGGCGTCGCGCAGCCGCGGCAAGGTGGGGTGGGGGACGAAGCTCGCGCTCGCGTCGGCGTCGGCGTTTGCGGTGGGTCGCGCTCGCTCCAGGCGGGGCCGCAGGGCGATCCAGGTCACGCCCGCGCAGCGCAGGCAGGGGCGCTCGCTCCCGGGGCTCGCCGTGCCACAGCGGGCGCAGGCGTAGGCAGCTTGGAGCGGGAGCCCCCGCTGGGAGAGGGGGGACTCGAACGCGGGGGCTCGATGATGGCGCAGGTCCACGGCGGGGGGCGTCCAGGGCATCGCGTCGGGCCAACTGGCTCGTCAACAATCGATTCCCACCGCCTGACTTTGGCGGACTGTTAGGGTTGCGCCATGAGCGAAGCGGCCCCAGCCATGCGCGCAGGACTGCGCACCCTCGCCTCCGGCCATCACCTCAGCACCTCGAGCAGCGCCGCGATCTTCCGCGAGATCATGGCCGGCGCGTGCGACCCCGCGCAGATCGGCGCCCTGCTCATGGGTCTGGCCATCAAGGGCGAGACCATGGGCGAGATCAGCGGGGCGGCGGAGGCCATGCGCGAGGCCTCGACCCTCGTCCCGACCGCGCGCGAGCGGGTCATCGATCTGTGCGGAACCGGGGGCAGCGGCGTCCCCCGGCGCAACGTGTCGACGGCGGCGTCCCTGGCCGTGGCGGCCTGCGGGGTCGCGGTCGCCAAGCACGGCAACCGGGCCGCGTCCTCGCGCAGCGGCAGCGCCGACGTGCTCGAGGCCCTCGGGGTCAACGTCCAGGCCTCCCCCGAGGTCGTCGGCCGGTGCATCGACGAGGTCGGCGTGGGCTTTTTGTTCGCCCGCACCCTGCACCCGGCCATGGGCCACGCCGCGCCGGTGCGCCGGGCCCTGGGCGTGCGCACCGTGTTCAACCTCTTGGGCCCGCTCACCAACCCGGCCCGGGTCCGGCGGCAGGTCCTGGGCGTGTTCGATCCGCGCCGCTGCCACGACCTGGCCCGGGCCCTCGGCAGCCTCGGGAGCGAGCGGGTGTTCGTCGTCCACGGCTTTCGCGCGGGGGTGCGCGCGGCCCCCGACGCGCCCGCCGGCGTCGACGATCTCAGCCCCGAGGGGGAGTCCCTGGTGGTCGAGTGGCGGGGGGGCGAGCTCGTCGAGCACGTGCTCCGGCGGGCCGACTTTGGCCTCGACGATCGCCCCCTCGCCGAGATCGCGGGCGGGGATCCGGGGGACAACGCGGCGGCCCTGCGCGGCCTGGTCGGGGGCGGGGAGCCGGCCTACCGCGAGGCCGTGATGCAGGCGGCGGCCCTGGGCCTGGTCGTCGCCGGGGACGAGCCGGCCTGTGCCGAGACCCTGAGCGCGGCCGCGGCCCGGGTCGGGGAGGCCCTGGCGTCCGGGGCCGTGCGCGGCGTCCTGGAGCAGCTGGTCGCAGTCTCGAATCGTTAGCCCTCGGTTGGCCCTCGGCTGGACCACGGCCGGAGGGCTGGCTCCCCCCCGGGCATATCGGCTACGCTCTGGCGAAGCGCGATGAGCAGCGAAGCCACCTACCTCGACGACATCCTCGCGGCCAAGCGGGCCGAACTCGAGACGGTGCGACCAGGCAACACCAGCTGGCAGCAGCTCGACGCCCTGCTCGCCGAGCTCCCGCCGTGTCGGGACCTGTGGGGCGCGCTGGCGGGCGGGCACAAGCCGCGGGCCATCGCCGAGTTCAAGCGCCGCTCGCCCAGCGAGGGCCCGCTGCGCGAGAGCGCCGACCCCAAGCACATCGCCTCGCTCTACGTCGCCGCCGGCGCGGCCGCCATCAGCGTGCTCACCGACCGCCACTTCGACGGCAGCTTCGAGGACCTGCGCACGGTCCGGGCCGCGGTGTCCGTGCCGGTGCTGTGCAAGGACTTCATCATCAGCCGCAGCCAGATCATTCGCGCGCGCCAAGAGGGCGCCGACGCCATCTTGCTGATCGTCGCGGCCCTCGAGCCGCCGATGCTCCGCGACCTGCACAACTTCGCCACCGACCTGGGGCTGCAGTGCCTGGTCGAGGCCCACGACGACCACGAGGTCGAGCGGGCCATGGCGGCCGGCGCGAAGATCGTCGGGCTCAACTCGCGCAACCTCCAGACCTTCGAGGTCGACCTCGACAACATCATCCGCTACCGCCCGGACGTCCCCCGGGAGGGCTTCCTCTACGTCGGCGAGAGCGGCATCCAAGATCGCAAGGACGTCCGGCGTCTGCGCGCGGCGGGGGTCGACGCGATCCTGGTCGGCTCGGTGCTGATGCGCTCCGAAGATCCCGGGGCCAAGCTCGCCGAGCTGATCGCGCCCTGATGTGAGGCCCATGGCCGCTTCCTTGGCCGTCGCCGCGCCCGGCCTCAAGGTCTGCGGGCTGACCCGGGCCGAGGACCTGCGCGCCTGCGCCGAGCTCGGCGTCGACATGGTCGGCCTCAATTTCTGGCCCGGCTCCAAGCGCTTCCTCGAGCTCGACGCGGGCCGGCGGGTGCTCGAGCAAGCGCGGGGCGAGCACCCAGCGGCCCGCTTCGAGCCCGCGCGCGTGGGCGTGTTCGTGGACGCGCCGCTCGACGCCGTCGCGGCCCACGTCGAGGCCTGGTCGCTCGCGGCGATCCAGCCCCACGGCGACGCCCCCGTCGAGCCCTACGCCGCGTTGGCCCAGCGCCTCGGCGTCGCGTGGGTGTGGGTGATCCGCGGGACCCCGGCGCTGGAGCGGCTGCGCCTGCCCGAGCCGGCGCCGCAGCTCGTGCTGCTCGACGCCGCGGTCCCGGGCTACGGCGGGGCCGGGCACCGGACCGACTGGGACTGGGCCGCGCAGGCCGTGATCGCCCTCTCACCCACGCCGGTGTGGATCGCCGGGGGGATTCACCCGGGCAACGTCACCGAGGTCCTCGGCCAGGTTCGTCCCGCGGGTGTCGACCTGGCCAGCGGGGCCGAGCTCTCTGGGGCGCGCCAGGGTGAGAAGGATCGGGCCGCGATCGCGGCGTTGGTCCGCGCCCGGGACCACGCACGCGCCTCGCTGCGGGGCAAGCCCGCCGACTGAAGGAAGGGGCGCGCCGGGGCGCTTGCGCTTCGCGGCCCCCGGCGGGAAGCTCCGGCATGGCCAGCGCCTCCACCTCTCCGCCTTCGCCCGAAGGCGTCGCCCCCTCGGCCGGGGACTTCGGTCGCTTCGGCGGCCGCTTCGTGGCCGAGACCCTCATGCCCGCGGTCGAGGAGCTCGCCCGCGAGTGGCCCGTCGCGTGGGCCGACCCGAGCTTCCGCGGGGACTACGAGCGCATCCTGTCCGAGTACGTCGGCCGGCCCTCGGCCCTGACGCCCGCGCCGCGCCTGGCCAAGGCCGTCGGCGGCGGCGACATCTGGCTCAAGCGCGAGGACCTCAACCACACCGGCGCGCACAAGATCAACAACTGCGTCGGGCAGGTGCTGCTCGCCCGGCGCCTGGGCAAGCAGCGGATCATCGCCGAGACCGGGGCGGGCCAGCACGGCGTCGCCACGGCCACGGTCTGCGCCTACTTCGGCATGCCCTGCGTGGTCTATATGGGCGCCGAGGACGTCGCCCGCCAGGCCCTCAACGTGTTCCGCATGCGCCTGCTCGGCGCCGAGGTCAAGAGCGTGACCGCGGGCTCGGCCACGCTCAAGGACGCCATCAACGAGGCCCTGCGCGATTGGGTCGCCCACGTCGAGGACACCCACTACGTCATCGGCTCGGTCATGGGCCCCGATCCCTATCCGATGATGGTCCGCGAGCTCCAGCGGGTCATCGGCGACGAGGCGCGGGCCCAGATGCTCGAGCGGACGGGCAAGCTGCCCGACGCCGTGGTCGCCTGCGTCGGCGGAGGCAGCAACGCCATGGGCATCTTCGCCGGCTTCCTCGGCGACCCCGGGGTCCAGCTGATCGGCGTCGAGGCGGCGGGCGAGGGCCTCGACGGCCTGCACGCCGCGACCATGAGCCGCGGGGCCGAGGGCGTCTACCACGGCATGCGCAGCCTCGTGCTCCAGGACGACGACGGTCAGCTCCAGGAGGCCCACTCGATCTCCGCGGGCCTCGACTACCCGGGCATCGGCCCCGAGCACGCCCACCTGCGCGAGACCGGGCGGGCGCGCTACGTCGCCATCGACGACGCCCAGGCCCTCGACGGCCTCTCGCTGCTCTCGCGCACCGAGGGCATCATCCCCGCCCTCGAGACCGCCCACGCCATCGCGGCCCTGCCCCAGCTCGTGCGCGAGCTCGGGCCCGAGGCGACCATCCTGCTCAACCTGTCCGGGCGCGGCGACAAGGACATGCACACCGTCATGGGCCGCCTCGACGCGGACAGCGTCGCGGAGGTCGAGGAGGCCCGGGCGCGCTCGCAAAAGCCGGCCGGGAAGGGAGGCCACGATGACTGAGACGCAGACGCAGACACAGGCACAGGCACAGGCACAGACCAGCCGGATCGCGGCGCGCTTCGCTGCCTGCCGCGCGCAGGGCAGGGCGGCCCTGGTCGGCTACCTGACCGCCTACGACCCGGACCGCGACGCGAGCTTGGCCCACATCCTCGCCGCCTGCGAGGCCGGCCTCGACGTGCTCGAGCTCGGCGTGCCGTTTTCGGACCCGACCGCGGACGGTGCGGAGATCCAAGCGGCGATGGTCCGCGCGCTCGCGGCCGGTGCCACCTTTGACGGCGCCCTCGACCTGGCCCGGGCCGTCCGCGAGCGCTTCCCGGACCTGCCGATCGTGCTCTTTGGCTACGCGAACCCGCTGCTGCGCGCGGCGGGGCGGCTGGCGGAGGACGGGGCAGGCGGCGGCGAGGCGCAGCTGTGTCGGGCCCTCGCCGAGGTCGTCGACGGCCTGCTCGTGGTCGACCTGCCCCCGGAAGAGGCCGCGATCCTGCGCGAGCCGGCGCGGGCGGCAGGCCTCGACTGGATCGCCCTGTCGGCGCCCACGAGCCCTCCGGCCCGGCGCGACCGCCTGGTTGCTGGGGCCAGCGGCTTCATCTACGCCGTCAGCCTCACGGGGGTCACCGGCGCGGCCCTCGACGCCAGCAGCGAAGGGGTGCGCGCGCAGATCGAGGATCTGCGCGGCCGCAGCGAGCTGCCCGTCGCCGTGGGCTTTGGCGTGCGCGAGCCGGAGCAGGTCGCGGTCCTCGCCCAGCTCGCGGACGGGGTCGTGGTCGGCAGCGCCCTCGTGCGCGCGGCCAAGACCGGCAGCGAGGCCCTGGCGGCCAAGGTCCAGGCGCTGCGCGGCGCCTGCTCGCGCTCCTGACCGTCGCTGGCCGAGCTCGGAGGGGGGTGGTCCACTCGACCGACCCACGGTGCCGCGGGGCGAATCCCGGGGTGTGTCCGTGGAGGCGCCGAGCTATGGTCAGGCGGTGAGGTCCGCGACGACCAGCCGCTTCGGGGCGGCGCTTGGGGTGCTGGGCGCGGCGGCGCTGGGGCTGCTCGCGTCGTCGGCGTGCACCATGCCCATCCCGGACGCGCGGGTCCTGACGAGCACCCGAGCCATCGCCCTCCAGTCCGAGATCCTGGTCGCGGGGCCGCTGTTCCCCGAGCGCCTCGACTCCCCGGTGGTCCTGCCCGAGAGCCCGATCACCGAGCTCATGCCCGGCGATCGGGTGCGCGTCGAGGGGGTCATCGTCGACACCTCGGCCGAGCCCCTGGCGGCGAGCGAGGTCGAGAGCCTGTGGTTTCAGTGCGGCAGCAACTGCTACCTCATGGGCTCCCGCCTCGACCGCAGCCTGGGCGACGTGGACTGCGACGCGGTCGAGGACTACGACCTCGACTCGCGCTGCGTCCTGGGCACGGGCGACCTCGGCTTCGAGTTTGATCTGCCGCCCCTGACCCAGCGGGCCGCGAACACGGAGAACATGTATCTGTTCGCGGTGTTCGCCTGGGGCGGGCGCCGGGCCGAGGACTGCTGGGAGGCGCGCAAGGCCCTGGACGGCAGCCTGGACGGCTGCGCCTTCGTCAACCACACCGTCGAGCTCGGGCCCAGGTGGCTGCTCCAGGTCCACGCCGACGCCGAGGGCTTGGAGACCGTCGTGCCCCTCGAGCACGTGCCCTTCGCGGCCTTCCTGCAGGCGGCCAACCACCCGCCCTTCCTCGCGGGCATCAGCCTTGGCGTCGATGGTTCACTGAACAGCCTCGTGGCTGGGGCCGAGGCACCGGAGCTCGCCTTCCCGATTCCC
This sequence comes from Plesiocystis pacifica SIR-1, assembly GCF_000170895.1. Taxonomy (GTDB): domain Bacteria; phylum Myxococcota_A; class Polyangia; order Nannocystales; family Nannocystaceae; genus Plesiocystis; species Plesiocystis pacifica. Next base: position 68,963 of record NZ_ABCS01000032.1, read on the forward strand.
GTGCGCCGCGGCCAGACCCTCGACATCGTCCCCGTGCTCGACGAGGACGCGCAGCTGCTCCAGACCATCATCAACACCACGGACCCCGACGGCTTGGTGTTCGTGCCCTGGCCCGAGGCCGTCAATTTTCGACACTACACCACCGCAGGGCTGCGGACCCCGGCGGCGGCCTCGGACAGCCTCGAGGTGCAGCCTGCCCTGCTGAGCCTGGAACGAGCGGAGCTGGTCGTCGAACAGTCGGCCGAGGTGGGGGAGGTCCTCCGGGTGGTGCTGGTGGTCTCCGACGCCCGCGGCGGGGACGTGGTGCGCTGGCTGGCCTTCGAGGTCGTGGAGTGAGGGGGCGTAGACCGCCGCGCTGGGCTCGGGCGCTGGGGGTCGCGGCGGTGGCCCTCGCGGGGCTGGGCTCGGGCGCGGCCGAGGCCGCGTCGCCGCCACCGCCGAGCGAGCCCGAGCCCGCGGTCGAAGACGAGCCCGATCCGCCCCCGGAGGTCGAGGTGCGCGGGCGGGTGATCGAGGCTGGGTCCTCGCGCCGGCCGGTCGCCGCCGCGGTCATCATGGTCGTCGCGGCGCCGCCCGAGGCCCGGGTTGGCAAGGCCGCCCGCGAGCCCCTGGACCCCGAGGCGGTGACCTGGATGCGCCGGGCCGAGAGCGACGACGAGGGCCGCTTCGTCCTCGACGAGGTGCCCGCGGGGACGGTTCGGGTCATCGTCGTGGCTGGCGGCTATGCGCGCTACGAGGTGTTCGAGGCGGTCACGGTCCCCGAAAAAGAAGGGGCAGGGGAGGCGCTGGTGCTGCGCCTGCGCCCCGACGCGGCCAGCGAGTACCGCACGGAGGTCCGCTCGCTGGTGCCGGAAGAGGCCGAGGCCCCCGAGTACGTCCTCGACGGCGATCAGGCGCGGCACTACGCCGGCAGCGGGGGCGAGCCCCTGGTCGCGGCCATGAACCTGCCCGGGGTCGCGCGCAGCCCCGGCGGCCTGGGCCTGCTCGCCCTGCGCGGGGCCACGCCGACGTGGACGGGCTACTACGTCGACGGCCACCCCGTGCCCCGGGGCTTCCACATCGTCCCCGTCGCCAGCGTCGTCTACCCCGCGGCCGTCGACCGGGTCGCGCTCCACCCGGGGAGCTACCCGGCGGCCTTCGGCGGCTTCGGCGGGGGCCTGGTGGTCATGGACACGGCCCCGGGCTGCGACGCCTGGACCGAGCGAGGTCTCGAGGACGAGCCGGCCTGCCGCGGGGCCCACGGGGAGGCGCACATCGACCTGTTCGACGTCGGCGCGCACGTCGAGGCGCCCGTGGGCCGCGGGGCGGTGTCCCTGGCCGTGCGCCGCAGCCACGTCGACGCCGTCGCGGGCCTGGCCGATCGCATCGCCTCGCGGGCCGTGGGCCAGGAGTCCGGGGCCATCCTCGGCAGCCTGCTCATCCCCGCGTACTGGGACTACCACGCGCGCTTCGACATCCCCCTGGGCCGCGGGACCGGGCGAGGGCCCTACGCGGCCCCGCGCCAGCTGCTGAGCCTGCGCGCCCTCGGGGCCGGGGACAACCTGGTGGGCGAGGGCCTGAGCGCGGAGGACGACGAGGACGACCTCGACTTTTGGGCCAGCTTCCACCGCTTCGACCTCGAGTACCGCGCCGAGGGCAGGGACTGGCGGGCGCTGATCAGCCCCTCGCTGCGCCTCGACAGCAATTCTCTGCGCCAGTACCAGGCCTCCGATCGCACGGCCTGGGTGGGCTCGTGGCGCATGCTCTACGCGGCCCAGGTCCACGAGGCGGTCGAGCTCGAGGCCGGCGTGGACGTGGTCTACGAGAGCTGGCGGCGCAGCCAGCTGAGCCTCGACCCCGACGTCCCGGTGCTCGATCCCCTCAACCCCCCAGACCTCGACATGTTCGGGATGCGCGACGACTTCGCGGGGGAGAAGCTGCGCGCGGGGATGTGGCTGACGGCGCGCGTTCAGCTGGGCGAGTGGGAGCTGGTCCCGGGGCTGCGCGCGAACTTGTTCGAGTTCGCCCGGCGCCAGCAGGTCAACGTCGAGCCGCGCCTGCACGTGCGCGGGCAGGTCCACCGCCGCGTCGCCGTGATCGGGAGCGCGGGCATGTTCGGGGTCCCCGTGGTGCTCCGCTCGAGCACCAACCAGCTCAACGCCTTGCCCTCGGTCTTCCCCTACCAGGGCGGCTACGTGGACCTGCCCAACTACCTCACGCGCTACTTCGACCCGGGCGTCGAGGGCGACCTGGTCGAGGGCACCCTGGGCCTGACCCGGGTCATCCAGGCCTCCGCCGGGGTCGAGCTCCGGCTGCCCTGGGAGCTCGACGCCAGGGGGACGCTCTATTGGCGCGAGGGCCTGGCCGAGACCCTGGTGTCCGCGGACTCGGGCAACGCCTTCCCCGTCCCGCGCCAGCGCGGCATGGGGGCGGAGCTCTACCTCGGGCGCCCCCTCGGCCCGCGCCTGGACGGCTGGCTGGGCTACACCCTCAGCTGGTCGCGCATCGAGGACACCCGGACGGGCGTCGGCGCCAGCGAGGGGGTGTCGTGGGTCCCGGCGGTCTTCGACCAGCGCCACAACTTCGTCGCCCTGGTCAGCGCCGCCCTGCCGCGGGGCTTTCGCCTGGGCGCCCGCTTTCGCGTGGTCTCGGGCAACCCTGACCGCGTCTACCTGGGCACGGACAACTTCGACGTTGGCCTGGCCTGGACCAACGTCCCGCTCCAGTCCGTGCGCGGGACGACCTACCGGCCGCTCTTTCACCAGCTCGACCTGCGCCTCGACAAGCGCTGGACCAAGCGAAACACCGTCGTCGGGGTCTACCTCGACGTCCAGAACGTCTACAACAACCTCTACCCCGAGGCGTGGATCTACAGCGCCGACTTCAGCGTGCGCACGGGCAGCTTCGGCCTGCCGATCTACCCGAGCCTCGGCGTGTCCGTGGAGTTCTGAGCGGCGCGTTCGCCATGGTGAGCTCGGCGTGAGCTGGGCCCCGGCGCCATGGTGGGAGCGGGAGCTGCCGCGGGGGCGCAGAGGTTCTATGGTGCGCCCGATGAGCTCCGCGGCGCAGCACCCGAACACCGAGGCGGACACCGAGGCCGGGCAGGCGGTCTACTCCCCGTGGGTCCTGCGGGTCTACGACTTTTGGGTCCTGGCGCTGTCGAACCGCCTGGCGTGGCGCTGCTCCAGCCCCCGCATCCTCGCCCACTACGACGCCCACGTGGGCGCCCGCCACCTCGACGTGGGCGTGGGCAGCGGGTGGTTCCTCGACCGCGCGCGCTTCCCCGCGTCGCCGGAGCTGTGGCTCCTCGATCTCAACGCCAACAGCCTGCGCTTCACCGCCGAGCGAGTCGCCCGCTACCAGCCCAAGTCCGTGCGCGCCGACGTGCTCGCGCCCGTGGACCTGCCCGCGGGGCACTTCGAGTCCATCGCCCTGAACTACCTGATGCACTGCCTGCCCGGGGGCTTCGAGTCCAAGGGCGCCGCCTTCGCCCACCTCGCCCCCGCGCTCGCGCCCGCGGGCGTGCTGTTTGGATCGACCATCCTCAACGTGGGCGTCGACCATAACCTGTTCGGCCGCAAGCTCGTGTCCGTCTACAACGACAAGGGCATCTTCGGGAACGCCAGCGACGGCCTCGAGGGCCTGCGCGCGGCCCTCGAGCGCAGCTTCGAGATCGTCGACATCGAGGTCGTCGGCACCGTCGCGCTGTTCAGCGCTCGCCAGCCGAAGCCGTAGGCCCCAGTACCGCGTGTCCGGAGTCCGTGTCGGGTTTGGACCGGCACTGGAACCCGAATGGCTGTGTCGCCGCTCCTAGCGGTGGGGTTCACCACAGCGTCGTCGCGGCTCCTTGCCCTCGGGTCCCAGCGATGCCCCAAACCCGGCACGAACTTCAGACACGCGGTACTAGCCGGCCTCGCCCGGCGCGCCCTTGGCCGAGACCCGGCCCGAGGCCGCGTTGCGGAGCACCCGGAGGAAGTTCGCCGGGCTCAGGTAGGGCCCCTGCTTCATGGTCATGATCTTCAGGAACTCGTGATAGACCTCGGTGCTGTTCGGGCACGCGCTGTAGATGCGATCGAGCAGCGGCCGGGCCATCTTCAGGACCATGGGCGGCAGGGGGACGTGGGGGGCGATGGTCGGGTAGCGGGCGATCTCGAGGGAGTTGATCAACCAGGGCGTCAAGATGGCCCGGTTCGCCGCGCGCTGGACAGCCTGGCTCTGGAAGCCGCGGCGCTGGACGGTCTCGTAGACGGCCATCGCCTGGGTGGCGTGGGCGCTGATGCCCTGGCCGAACACGGGGTCGAGGCCGCACACGGCGTCACCGACGACGGCGACGCCCTCGGGCAGGCTGATCTTGTGCCAGTCCCGACGGTACTGGTCGTGGACCCGAAAGCCGTGGACTTTCGAGGTCGGCTCGGCGGCCCGGATGTTCATGGCGATGTCGCGGGTCTCGAGGGTCTCGGTCCAGGCCTCGAAGGCCTCGGGCTCCGTCGGCGGGAAGTCCCTGTCGTAGCCCATGATCGTGAACAGGGTCTCGCCCGTCTCGATGCGCAGGGCCACGCCGTGGCGGGTGGTCCGCTCGCGCGTGCCGTAGCAGGCGAGGATGGGGGTGTTCGCGTTGACCGAAGGGGTCCCCCGATAGAGTCGCGAAGCGTAGCCGAGGCGTACGGGGATCGAGTGAATCGGAGGGGAGGGATATCCGTGCTCGTGGAACCACTTGAGCACGCGTCCACTGCGGCCAGTGGCGAGGATGACGATGTCCGCCGGAATCTGCTCGATCGCTTCACCTTCGCGACCGAGGCGGACGCCCCGAACGCGGCCGTCGGCAATGTCGAGGCCGCGGGCGTAGGTGCCGTAGCGCGTGCGGACCTTGGGCAGGGCCTCGACCCGCTTGCGGATGTGGTGCTCGAGCAGCACGCGGGACTGGACGGCGTGGCGCATCCCGGCGGGCTTGGAGTGGGGGAAGCGGTTCCCGGCCCAATAGATCACCAGGCCCTCGCCGATGTCGACGTTGGCGCCGCCGTCTTTGGCGATGGCGTCCCAGATCCCGGGCAGCAGGGTCTCGATGGAGTCGTAGCCCCCCGCGAGGATGTTGTGGGCGTGGAAACCCTGGGGAACGCCGCGGCGCAGCCCGGGAGTCTCGGGCGGGACGTCGCGGTCGATCATCACGACCTCGTCGGCGACGTCGGAGACGATGCGCGCAGCGAGCAGCCCTGCTGCGCTCGCTCCGACCACGACGGCTCGCCTCATTCCGCGAGTATATCGGCTGGGAGGCAGGGTGTCTGGAGTTCTCGTGAGCGCTGTTTGCCCACGCGGCGAGAACCCACGCTCCGATTGCCCGCGGCTTCGCGCGTGGTGTGAATGCCTTGGCCATGCGCGCCGTGCGGGGTGATCGGAGACACCAATGAATGTCGTCACGTTGCCGTCGCTCGCGCGGTGCTGCGATTGAACATGCGCGCGGGGCCGAGGGCAGAGAGTGCGAAAGCGCTCGATGGAGTACGCCAGGGAGTGTGGCGAATCGAAGCCGATCACCCGCGCGTGGCGGATTCGTCCACCGCAGCGCCCAAGCGCCACGCGATCAGTGCCCAAATTCCACACACCGGGGCTGTGATTGCAGCGACTGTGGCGAGTTGGAGTCCCGCCCCTTCGAGGCCCGCAAAGGCCCAGCCCGAGAGCGCGTCGCCGCCCCGATAGACCACGGTGTCGATGAAGCTCTTGGCCTTGTAGCGAGGGGAGCGCTCGACGCTCGTGTACAGGACCTCGCGGCCGGGCCGAGCGAAGGCATAGTTGAGGCAGCGGCGGCCGGCTTGGACCGTGAACGCGACGGTCAGGGTGGGGCCGAGGGCGAGGGCGACGAAGCCCGCGAGGCACGCGAGGGGGAGCACGGCGAGGGTCCAGCGCAGGCCGAGGCGACGGATCAAGCGGCCCGTGAGCAGGCCCTGGGCGGTGACCGTCAGCGCGTTGGTCGCGAGGTCGACGGCCGCAAAGGCAGCCGTGCGCGTGGCCTCATCGGTGAAGTTGAGCACGACGAGGCGAGCTTGGACACAGTAGAGCACCGTCGACGCGGCGGTCATGAGCAAGACGTAGGCGCACAGCGCCATGAGCCGCGGTGAGCGCAAAACCTCCGCGAGGCCTGCGAGGGGGCTGCCGCCGATGGGTCCGTCGTCGGCGGGCGGGGACTCGACCTTGCCCTCGGTGCCGCGAGCCTCGGGGGAGTCGGGGCGCGGCTCGGCAGCGAGCTTGGCCATGGACCAGCGGCCGATCTCGAGCAAAGCCGCGCCGACCAGGGTCAACCACGCGGGGCCCACGGACAGGGCGAGGCTGCCACCCAGCGCAGGACCGAGCAGGGCGCCAACGCTCCCCCCGAGGGCGATGACGCCAAAAGTGCGCCTCGCCTCTCCGCCCGAGAAGAGATCGCTCATCACGGACCAGAACAGCGAGATGACGAGGAGGTTGAACACCGAGGTCCACACGAAGAAGACCCGCGCGGTCCACAACTCCAGGGCCGGGGTGTCGCCGAGCCAGCCGCGCATGAGCGCGAAGAACACGATCAGGTTCAAGGCGAAGGAGCGGTGGACCAGGGCCCCGAGGCGCGCGCGATCGAGGCGCGCGACGGCCAGGCCGTAGACGGGCACGGCCACGAGCACGGCGACGAAGGTCGCGGTGAACATCCAGTGCAGCTGATCGACGCCGCCGCTCACCGCCATCGCGTCGCGCAGCGGACGGAGGGTGTAGTTGGTCGTCAGCAGGCAGCACGACCACAGCGCGGCCAGGAGCACGCGCCGGCCGTCGCCAGGATCGAGCTCGGCGGTGCGCAGCAGCGCTCGCGCGAAGCCACGCTCACCCCCCCGCGCAGGCTCGGGTGGGGGCGCGGGCTGGGGCCGGAGCGTGGACACTGGCGCTTGTGACCCCCGCCGCGCTCGGAGGGTTTGGCTCCCTCGCGTGCGTGAGTCGCGGGGGCGCGCAGTCCCGCTCGACGTGAAACACCCCCCCGCGCTGGCAGGGTCGCAGGGGCGTGGCGACTTCACGACGAATGCTGATGCTGGGCGCGAGCCTGTTGGGGATCTCGGGCCTGTCGGGCGCGCTCGGGTGCGCGTCCGGGGGAGCGACGGCGGGCAGCACCGCTGCGGGATCCGGAGCCGGGGCGGGCGACGGGCCGCGGGCGCGTCCGCCTGGGGAGCCGATGCGCGTGTTGATCCTCGGCGGGACGGGTTTTTTGGGTCCGCACTTCGTCCGCGCCGCGGTCGCGGCCGGTCACGAGGTCACGCTCTTCAACCGCGGCAAGACCAACCCGCACCTGTTCCCCGAGCTGCCCAAGCTCCGCGGCGATCGTCGCGAGGGGGATCTCGCCGCCCTCGAGGGCAAGCACTTCGACGTGGTCGTCGACACCTCGGGCTACGTCCCGGAGCACGTGAGCGCGACGGCGAGCTTGCTGTCGAGCGCGCGCCAGTACTTGTTCGTGTCGAGCGTCTCGGCCTACGCCAACCAGGGCCAGGCCGGGCTGACGGCCGACGCCCCCCTGGCCGAGCACCCCGAGCCGGGCAACGACGACGTGCGCCAGTTCTACGGCCCGCTCAAGGCCCTGTGCGAGCAGGCGGCCGAGGCCGCGATGCCGGGCAAGACCACGGTGATCCGCCCGGGGCTCATCGTCGGCCCCGGCGACCCGACCGACCGCTTCACCTACTGGCCCGTGCGCCTGGCTCGGGGCGGCGAGGTCCTGGCGCCCGGCCAGCCCGAGGACCCCGTGCAGCTCATCGACGCCCGCGACCTCGCGGCGTTCATGCTGCTGTGCCTCGAGCGCGGCCAGACCCGGACGTACAACGCCGTCGGGCCGGCCGAGCGCCTGGGCGTGGGCGCCATGCTCGAGGCCGGCGTCGCGGCCCTGGGCGTCGACGCGAGCCTGCGCTTCGCCAGCGCCGAGTTCCTGGCCGAGCACGAGGTCCAGCCGTGGATGGAGATGACCGTGTGGGTGCCGCCCTCGGACCCGGAGGTCGGGGGCCTGGGCCAGGTCGACGCGTCGGGGGCCAAGGCCGACGGGCTCCGCTTTCGCCCCCTCGGCGAGACCTTCGTCGATACGCTGGCCTACTGGAACGAGCTGCCCGAGGCGCGCCGGGCCGAACCACGCGCGGGCCTGGCCGCGGCGCGCGAGACGGAGCTGCTGGCCTTGCTCGCGGGCAAGGACGCGTCGGCGGACGCGGCCGCCTAGCGTCCCCTCAGTCGAGCAGCGCGGCCCAGTCGTAGTTGCCCTCACCGGCGCTGTCTTGGGCGGCGTAGTTTTGGACCACCCACTGCCCGTTCTCGCTGGGCAGGGTCGCCTCCTCGCCCTGAGACACGAGCTCGATCGCGTCGCCGTGCATCACCTCGAGGGCGTGCTGGGTGAAGCCCTCGCAGTCCGTGGCGTTGACCGGGGTGACCGCGAGCGCGGGGAAGTCGACGGCCGCGAAGGGCTCGCGCGAGGCGACGAAGAGGACCTCGCCCTGCTGGGTCTCGACGGTCACGGAGGTCGGCTCGCAGCTGTCGGGGTCGCGGCGCAGGTGGACCGTCGGGCACGCGTCGAGCACGGGCAGCATGGCCGGGTCGGGCAGGTCGAGGGTCAGCGTGTAGGGATCGGGCAGGACGCAGCTCGCCCCGCACGGGCAGCCGTCGAGGTTGTAGGTCCCGCCGAGGTTCCCGCCGAAGTGTTGACCGGCGAAGCTGTAGTCCTCGCAGCTGTCGACCGGGGACGCCGCGCCGACGAGGGAGAAGGCGATGTCGACGACGGGCAGGGCGCAGCTCTCGGGCTCGGAGCCGGTCTCGGAGCCCGTCTCGGACTCGGAGGTGTCGGTCTCGGGCTCGGTCGTGTCGGTTTCGGATTCGGTGGACTCCGACTCCGTCGAGTCGGACTCGGAGGTGTCGGTCTCGGACTCGGTGCCCGTCGAGTCGGACTCGGTGGTGTCCGTCTCCCCGCTCGAGTCCGACTCGTCCTCGCCGACGTCATCGTCCTTGGGAACGGGCGTGACCGCATCATCGCCGCAGCCGAGGGCCGCGACGGCCAGGAGCGACGCCACCAAACACGGCGCTGAGAACAGCTTGCCCATCGTCCAGTCCATGGGTCGATGGTAGCCCAGGGGGGAGCCCCGCGAGGCCTCGACGCGGCGCGACCCAGCTGGCGCCGGACTTGTTTCGGGGCTCTACTCCTCGAGCAGAACGCCCAGCCAGGCCTCGAAGGCCGGGGTCTCCACGAAGTCCCGAGCGCCGTCGACGAGGGCCTCTTGCAGCGCCGGGCGCCAGGCCTCCTCGAGGCCCGAGCCCGCCAGGAAGTCCCGGGCGGAGGTCGAGCCATACTCGCGGATGAGCTCGGTGAGCGAGGCCTCGACCTGCTCCCCGAGCCCACGCCACGCGGCCAGGGCCCGCAAGATCGCGGCCACGTCGGCGGCGAAGTCCCCGGGCGGGTACTTGTGGCGCTCGGCGACCAGGCGATCGACGGGCTGACCGAGGAGCGAGCGGAGCACGTCCACGCGCCAGGTGGCGAAGTCCTCGGCGAACTCGGGCGACGCGACGCGGTCGACCATCTGGTCCACGGCGACGCCGAGGATGTCGTCGACGAAGGCGTTGACCCGGGGCTCGAGCTGCTTTTCGAGCTCGCTGCCGACGGCCGTGGCGACGCCCTTGGCGACCCCGGCCAGGCGCGAGGCGAAGCCGCCGCCGGAGAGCTTGGGGACCTTGGTCGCCGCGTCGGGGACCATCGAGCGCATGCGCTTGCCGAACTCGAGGATGTTGGCCTCGAGCAGCTCGCGGAGGATGGTGCGCGTCGAGGGGTGGTCGAGGAGCGAGCGGACGAGCTCGCGGTCGGGCTGGTAGGGGCGGCCGAGGGCCTTCTCGACCGGGCCGAGCAAGGTCACCGGGACCCGCTCGCCGAGCGCGCCCTCGAGGCGATCGGCGCGGGTCAGGGCCTCCTCGACGCGCTCGGCGACCCAGCGCTCGAACTCGTTGGAGCGGGCCGAGTTGCGCACGCCTTCGGTCAGCGCGCGGGCCAACCACTCGGCGTCGACGAGCTGCTCGAGGGGCCGGTCGAGGACGTGCTCGAGGCCGAGGCCGACGAGCTGCTCGAGGGCCTCCGGCTCGCCGCGCAGGCGCTCGAGGATGCGCCCGTGAAGGTCCGCGGGTCCGGGCTGCGTGGTCTCGTCAGCGCTCATCGCCGCGCAAGCTACCAGCGCGGCTCGCCGAGATCGAGCTCAGCTCGGCTGGAGCTCGAGGCCGTCTTCACCCTCGCCGCCTTCGAGGAGCTCGCGGCGGTGCAGCGCGCCCCACACGAAGCCCACGCCCGCGTAGCCGATGGTCACCAGCAGCAGGTACTCGGGCAGCACCCGGGCGAAGCCGCAGGCGTAGCAGGCCACGAGGTTGAAGATCTGGAAGTAGTTGCCGACCGCGGTGTCGCGCTTGGTCACCTTGGGCAGGGGCAGGTTCGAGACCATCATCAGGCCGAACACGAGGGCCAGCAGGGGCAGGGCGGCGAGCAGTCGGGTCAGGTCGTACTCGAGGCCGACGAGCAAGAGCAGCCCGAGCAGGCCGCCCGCGAGGGTCGTGGGCATGCCAAAGAAGACCTTGGGCCCGCCCTCGGACATGACGTTGAACTTGGCCAGGCGCAGCGCCGCGCAAACCACGAACAGGGCCAGGCACGCGCGCATCACCCAGGCGAAGGGGCCCCAGGCGCCGAAGATCTCGGGCTCGCTGCGGCTCAGGAGCATGAGCACCGCCGCGGGGGATACGCCAAAGACCACGAGGTCGGCGAGGCTGTCGAGCTGCACGCCGAACTTGCTCGACGCGTTGAGCAGGCGCGCGAAGGTGCCGTCGAGCTTGTCGAAGAGCACGCACCACACGATGAACCAGCCGGCGGCCTCGAAGCGGCCGTCGACGGCGGCGATCATCGCCGCGAGCCCCAGGACCAGGCTCGCGCAGGTCACCGCGTTGGGGATGACGTAGCGCCACGCCGGGGTGGGGGCGTCGTCCTCGGTTGGCTCGCTGGCGTCCGTGTGCGCGCTGGACATCTCGCCATTAAGACCGCTTTGGGGGTCGCTGGCAAGGGTACGAGCGGGCAGGAGACGCTGTTTAGGCCCAGCTTCGACGCAGAAATGACGAACTGGAGATGTCAGGTCGCGTGCACGTGTGGGTAGACGTCGGGTCCTTGGCGTGGCTTCCGGCGTGACTCCCGCCGAGGACCTGGCTACTGGCCTGGGCCGGCAGGGCGGCCCAGCAACATGCGGGCGCGGGCGAGGACGTCGCGCAGGGAGGCGTCCTCGACCTGCTTGAGCGCGTCCATGGTCTCGTCGGGGACCTCGGGGTCGAGGACCGGCTCGCGGATCTCGGGCTCGGGGAGGGGCTCGGGCTCGGGGCGGCGCTCGGACAGCGGGGGCAGGGGCCCGACGAAGGCCTCCACGGTGGTGATCTCGGCCTCGGGCCAGGCCTGCTCGAGGCGGTCGAGCACTTCCTGGCGCCAGTAGGTCATCTCGTGTAGCCACTGGCTATCGTGCACGTGCACCAACAAGCGAGGGCCCTGGACGAGCGTGGGCCACACGTAGTCGGCGAAGCTGGCGGGCAGGATCGTCGGCCACAGCTCGCGGATCCGAGTCAGGCGGCGGAGCTCTCCGGGGATGTGGCGTTGGAGGAGCTCGTCGAGGACCTCCTCGACGGGTACTCGCCCCCGGCGCTTGTGGACGTCGCGGCCGCGCCAGCGTCGTCGCGGGCGCCCGTCGTCGCGCCACTCCTTGCCTTGCTTGGCCATGCTCGGCGAGTGTGCCACAGCCCCGCGGTCCTGGCCGCGGCCCTGGTCGGCCTGGTCGGCGCGGCGGGCTGCGCGAGCACCGAGGGCTGGTCCGTGAGCGCCGAGCGGACCTGCGCGCCCCGGCCCCGGCCGGCCCCGCGGGCTTGTGTGATGCGCTCGCCGGACTACGGCCACGTGCTCGCCGTCGGCGACGTCGAGCTGCTCCCGGGCGAGTGCGCGGTCGCGGGCGAGGACGGCCGCGGCGGGTTGCTGCGCGTGCGCGCCCGGGACGGCGCGGGCGAGGAGCGAGGCCGCTGGGTGTCCGCGCCCAAGGGCAAGCAAGTGCTCGTGCGCGTCGAGGAAGACGGCCGCGTCGCGGTCGAGCGCGTCCGCTGCGACCAGCGCCCTGTCTCTCTGGACACGCCCTGAACTCAGGGACTGTGAAGTTTTCACAGTCCCTGTCTATTTTTGCCGTCGTGGACGACGCCACGCCCTCCCTGCCCCACGTCCACGACTCAGCGGGGGTGCAAGAGTGCGTCCCGGGTAGCGAGGGCGTAGCGTCGCCGGACCTCGGTCTGGGCGTCTCGATCGCCGGGCCGCGCGGCGCCTTCGATGGCCCGCAAGCTCGCCAGGCTCTCGCCGTCGATGGCGACGAGCAATTCGTTGAGCACAGCGCGGTAGCGGAGCACCAGCGGATCGGCTTCGGCCTCGTGGCTGCCCCGGGCGAGGAGCTCGCGGATGGCGTCCGGGCGGCTGCGCAGGGCCACGATGGCCCGGGCGAGGGCGTGGCGGCGGGCGAAGCTCGGCGGCCCTTCGCGGCGCTCGGCCTCGTCGGCGATGGCTAGCCACGCGCGCGCGTCCTCGGCCAGGGTCGGGGCGTCGAGCCACTCCACGGGCAGCTCGGGCTCGAGCGCGCCCGTGCCCCGCTCCCGCGACGCGGGCAAGCCGGCGCGGGCTCGATCCATGCGCCGGTTCATGCGCCGCTCGAGCTCGCGGAGGTCTCGCTCGCGCAGGGCCTCGGTCAGCGCCGCGAGCACGGCGTCGATGCCCGGGCCCCCGGGCGCGCCGCCCTTGGCGACGGCGCGATCGAAGGCCCACGCCGAGAGCTGGTGATCGAGGAGGCGCTCGAGCTCGTGGCTGAGCGGGAGCAGCAGGCGGCTGCCGAGGGCCCGCGCGTCGCCCTGGGGCGCGCGCCGAGCCATGGACGCGATGCGGGCCTTGGGCCCCTTGCGCTGGAGGTAGATGCGGGTCCGCTCGCGCTCGACGGCGAGCAGGCCCGAGTCGCCGATGTGCTCGGTGTTGTCGAGGTCGATCGACAGCTCGAGCAGGGTCCGCTCCATCTCGGCGAAGGTGCGCTCGAGCCCGGCGACGCGCCGCTGCCAGTAAAAGCGGCAGAAGCTCCGGCCGTGAAACAGCACCCGGGCGGCGAGCAGGCGGGCGAGCGGGGGGAGGGGACGACCCGGCGACAGGCCCAGGGACTGGAGGGCCTGGAGGTGGGCGACGGCGAGCAGCGCGTGGGCGCGGGTCCGCTGGTTCTCGATGCTCGCCGGGCTGGGCGGGTCCGCCGAGCCGGAGTCGGGATCGGCGTCGGGCTCCGGCAGGGGCGCGGCGAGGCGGGCGTAGGCCAGCTCGACCGCGGCGAGGACTCGATCGTCGACGGGCGTCAGCAGGGCCGTGGCCGCGTCGGGGAGCTCCTCGGGCAGGGCCTGGCTCGAGCGATCGAGGGCGGCCAGGCGCGCGAGGCCCTGGAGCTCGGGGTGGTCGTCGAGGCGCGCGATCCACCGGGCCGCGCCGCCAGGGTGGGGCTCGGCGAGCAGCGCCGCCTTGATCGTCGCGCGATCGAGGGGCAGGCCAGGGCACAGCAGCGGGACCAGGGAGCGGTCCGTTTCGGAACGACGCGCCCGGGCGGCGAGCTGCTCGCAATCGCCGACCGCCTCGATGTGGTCGGGGTCTTCGCCAGGGTCTTTTGCCTTCGCCTCGACCGCGCCGTCCCCAGCTCCGGTTGGGGCGGACGCCGTCGACTCGGCGCTCGCGTCGTCGCCACAGCCTGCGCCCGCGCCCGCGCCCCAACCAAAGATGGGCACGAGGGCGAGGAGCAGCGCGCGGGTCGAAGGGCCGCGCTCGCGGCTCACTGCTCGACGAGGCGACGGATGACTTCGCGCAGGCGATGCACGCCGCCCATGTCGCGGGCCATGAACTCGAGGCCGACGCCGTCCTCGTTGTTCTTGTTGCGGACCACCGCGAGGATCTCGAGGGGTCGGGCGCTCCCCGGTGGCGTGATCTCGATGATGACCTCGTCACCAACGTCGGGGCGCTCGTCCTGGGTCAGGAGCAGGGCGCCACCTTCGGAGATCTCGGACAGCGCCGCCATCTTGAAGTCGCGCTCACCCCGCCGGCGCCAGCGAATCTCGACGAGCACGGGCAGGCGCACATGGCGACGGCGCGCGGTGAGGCGGACCTCGCCCGTCGCAACCTTCTTCAGGAACTGGACTTTTCGGGCCTCGGTGCCGGCGCACATCACGGTCCCGCCTGCGCGCACGCGCAACCGGGGCCGAGCGGCGTGCCACTCCTGCCCGATCGCCCGGACCATCATTTTGCCGGGCAATCCAGTAAAGGAGAGCTCGAGCAGGATCTCTTCTCCTGGCTCGTAGCTGTCCGTGGTGAACACTTCGAGGGCGTTGTCTTCGCGGATCGCGGCGACAAAGTCCTCAGCAGTTCCGTAGTGCGAGCGTATTTTCCGCAAGGAATCGTACGTCCCTAGAAGTGTGCGCACTCTACCACACTTCTCTCCGTGTGGGTGGCTTCGTTCGAGCTTCGGGAGGATGGCTCTAGGCTCCCATACAACTGATCGTAAGGCTGGTGACACCTGGGGATCATGGTGAATGAAGCGCCCCCTCGCATGGCTCCTCCCCGGCGCGAGTGCGCATCGTCAAACACGCCGGCCGCGCGGTTGGAGTGCGGATCCTGCGGCCTGAAGCCACCCTGGCGCGTGTCTGGGGGTACCTCGCCGTCTCAAAAGGGCTATGTTGCGCCGGTGACGTCGCCCCCCGGCTCGACCCCGGACGCCTCCGCAGACAACGCCGCCTCGAGCGCCGATGTGCGCCCGCTGGTGTGTCTGCCCACATATGACGAGCGAGAAAACCTAGGCGCGATCTTGGACGCGATCTTGGCGGCGCAGCCAGACTTCCATGTTCTGGTCATCGACGACGCCAGCCCCGACGGCACGGGGGCCCTCGCCGACGAGCGCGCAGCTGCGGATCCGCGCGTCCACGTGCTCCACCGCCAGGGTAAGGAGGGCCTGGGCAAGGCCTACGTCGCCGGCTTCGAGTGGGGCCTGGCCCAGCCGGCGGGCTACACCCACCTGTTCGAGATGGACGCGGACTTCTCGCACGATCCGCGTTACCTCGAAGGTCTGCTGCGCGCGTGCACCGAGGGCCGGGCGGACTTGGCGATCGGCAGCCGCTACGTGCCGGGCGGCGGGACCCAGGGCTGGCCGTGGCACCGCCAGTTCCTGTCCCGGGGCGGGGGCCTCTACGCCCGCAGCATCCTCGGCCTGACGATCCAGGATCCGACCGCGGGCTTTTTGTGCTTCACCCGCGCCGTGCTCGAGCGCCTCGACCTCCGCGCCCTCGCGACCCGGGGCTACGGCTTTCAGATCGAGCTCAAGTACCGCGTGGTCCAGGCCGGCTACCGCGTGCTCGAGGTCCCCATCGTGTTCGTCGAGCGCGAGCGCGGGCAGTCCAAGATGAACACCAAGATCGCCGTCGAGGCGCTGTGGAAGGTGATCGAGCTGCGCGCGCGCGGCTGAGCTGAGCCATGGGCACCAAGATCTGGATGTCGAGCCTGGGCCGGGCCGTGGACCCCGAGCACGCGACCATCAGCGTGTTCGACCGGGGCTTTTTGTACGGCGACAGCGTCTACGAGACCATGCGCACCGCCGGCGGGCGCGTGGTCGAGCTCGAGCCGCACCTCGATCGTCTGTGGCGGAGCGCGGCCGGCATCGCCTTCGAGCTGCCCTTTGGCCGGGAGCAGCTGCGCGCGGCCATCGACGAGACCCTCGCCGCGGCGGGCAACCCCGACAGCCGCATCCGCCTGGTGGTCACCCGCGGCACCGGGCCCATCGCCCTCGATACGCGCATGGCCGAGTCGCCCGTGGCGGTCGTCATGGTCACGCCCCTGAGCGTGCCCGACGAGGCCGCCCGGACCCGCGGCATCTCGGCGGTGATCGTCTCGGGCGAGGGCGCGATCGCGGGGCTCAAGACCGGCAGCTACCTCGGCAACATCCTCGCCCTGCGCAAGGCTCACGAGGACGGGGCCGACGACGCGATCATGTGCAACGCCGAGGGGGCCGTGGCCGAGGGCGCGACCTCCAACGTGTTCATGGTCGACGCACGCGGCGGGGTGTCGACGCCCTCGCTGGCCACGGGCTTGCTCGCGGGCATCACCCGCGGCGTGGTCCTCGAGCTGCTCCGCGGCGAGCTCGGGGTCGAGGTCCACGAGGGCACGATCTGGCCGGACCAGCTGCGCGGCGCCGCGGAGGTGTTCATGACCTCCTCGGTGCGCGGCGTGATGCCGGTGACCACCCTCGACGGCGCGCGCGTCGGTGCCGGCGAGGCGGGCCCGCTGACGGTGAAGCTGGCCGCAGCCTACGACCGCTACCTCGACGGGCAGTCCCGGGCCTGAGTCGTGGGCGTGGGGCAGGGAGGGCGTGGCGTCGTCCACGACGAGCGCAGAGCATCCAGGCGTGAGCGATGCAACATGGGGCGCGCGGCAGCGTTCCGGCAGCGCTTGCGCGGGTGGCCGCGTGCGTCTACGGTACCGCCCCCGATGAAGCCCCTCGAGATTTGCAAGCACCTCGGCCAGGAGAAGGTCGACGCCTACTACTCGCTGCTCTCTGGCAAGGAGCTCCGCGCCGTGCTCAAGGCGGGCGGCTCGCACTCGAACACGCCCAAGACCGCGTTCAGTCAGGCGGCGCGCCGCAAGGTCTGGCGCAAGCGCTTCGACAACGAGTTCACCAAGCAAAACGAGCAGCTGGCCCTGGCCTTCCTGATCGAGTGGCTCATGCGCCACCACCGGGACATGCTCATCGAGTACCTGGACTCCCTGGAGGTCCGCCACACCCAGGGCGAGACCGACGAGGACTTCTGCGAGACCAAGACCCCGGAGGAGCTGCGCGAGGCCGCCAAGGGCCTGATGGAGCGCCACCCGCACCACGAGGTCGCGACCTACCTGCTGCTCGTCGGGCACCTGCAGGAGACCAACATCTACGACGAGACCCCCGAGATCCTCGAGGCCCTGGGCATGCCCAAGGGCGAGATCGACGGCTACGTCGAGACCTTCAAGAAGCGCTGGGCCGAGCGCCCGGCCTCCTGACCCATCCCCGCCGCCCTCGCGCTCCGGCCCCCAGGAAGGACCCGCCATGGACCGACTCGCCATGCTCGAGCAGATCGCCAAGACCAAGCTCGACGATCCCTTCCCGCAGTACGGCCTGGCCATGGAGTACAAGAAGCTGGGTCGCCTGGCCGAGGCGCGGCAGGCCTTCGCCGCCCTGGTCGAGCGCCACGCGAGCTACATCCCGGCCTACCTGATGTACGGGAACCTGCTCGAGGCGGTCGCCGCAGCGGGGGAGGACGAGGGCGCGAAGGCCGAGGCGGCCAGCATGTACGAGCGCGGCATCGAGGTCGCCTCGGCGGCGATGGACGAGCACGCCGTGTCCGAGCTCCGCGCGGCCCGGGACGCGCTCGGGTGAGCGCCGCCGACCTCAGCCGCCTGCGGGTCGTGTTCGCTAGCCCCCGGCGCCTGCCCAAGGCCCGGGAGCTCGACGGCCGCGTGGTCGTGCTGGACATCGCGTTCGCGTCCGAGGGCCTGGGCAAGGGCTTTCGCAAGACCACCGGCAAGTTCATCACCCAGCTGGGCGACCGCCTCGCGCGCTGGGTCGACCACCACGATCACCCCGCGCACCCGGAGTTCGCCGACGACCCGCGCTTCGTGCTGGCGACCAAGGCCGAGCACGGCGCGTGCCCGGAGATGATCGACGAGGAGCTGGTCCGCGACACCGGCCCCGTCGACACCGTCGTCGCGCACTTCGACCTCGACGGGCTCTACGCGGCGGTCAAGTGGATCCTCGGCGGGCGCGAGCCCTACCCGGGGGCCGACGACGACGCCCGGGCCGTGGACACGCGCATCGGCCCCGTGGGCCCGGAGGCCACGGCCATCGACAAGGCCCTGCGCGCCCACTACCGCGACGAGGTGCTCAAGCAGCGGATCATCCGCTACCTCGTCGAGGGCCTAAAGCCCGGCCCCGAGCGCGAGGCCATCGCCAAGGCGGCCGCGGACTACGACCGGATGGCGGCGCGCTCCGTGGCCATCGCCGACAGCTACGCCGTCGAGGGCGAGCTGGCCGTGGTGTCCGTGCCCGGAGGCGCCGGCGACTTCGACAAGACCGAGCTGCTCTTGCTCGGGCAAAAGCTCGCCACGGTCGCGGTGGTCGTCGACGGGGGCAACGTCAGCATCGCGGCGCCCTTCGACTCGGGGCTCAACTTCGTCGACCTGCTCGATCTGGGCGGCGGCATGCCGACGCGGGTCAACGTCCCGCGCAAGCGCCTCGACGACTCGCTGGCCAAGATCCGCGCGGCCCTCGACGCGCGCTCGAGCTCGGCCTCCGAGTCGGTCGAGCCGAGCGAGTAGCGCTACTCGCACCAGCTGGCCGCGTCGGCCCGGGTCTGGGCGCGCTTGGCTTTGGCCGGATCCTCGCGCAGGCCGTCGGCGTAGAGCGTCCAGGTCGTCGCGTGGTCGGGGATCAGCCGGGTCAGGGTCTTGGCGATCTGCTGGGCCTCGCCCTCCTTGTCCTGGCTGCGGAGGTAGCGGACGGTCAGCTCGCCGAGATCGATGAGCCAGCCCAGGTCGGGGCGCTTGGACATCCGGGCCAGGCGCCAGGCCTCGAGGAAGCTCTCGGCCGCGGCCTCGACCTCGCCGTCGGTGGCCTGCATGCGCCCGAGCACGCTGAGCACCCGGGCGCGCTCGCGGGGGCCCTTGCCCCGGCGCTTGGCCTCGTCGATGCGGATCGCGGCGCGTTCGCGGCGGCCGGCGTCGTGGTCGAGGCGGGCGAGCAGGGCGAGGTTCTCGGCGCTGACGGACAGCGGGTTGGGGGCGCTCGACAGCCGGGTGACGATGGCCGCGATGGCCTCCGGGAGCGGCTTTTCTTCCGGGGAGTCGCCAGCGGTCGCGTCCGCGTTGGCGCGGGCGCCCCCCTCGGCGATGAAGCGGCGCAGCTCGAGGCTGTCGCGGACCTGCTCGTCCTCGATGGCCGCGCGCTCGAGCCACTGCGGCCAGGCCGGGTCGGGCTCGGGGGGCAGGCCCCAAAAGCGGGCGTCCTCGAGGCGGAGCAGCTCGAGCTCGACGAGGCGGCGGTAGTCGTCGGTGTCGAGCAGCGGCGGCGAGACCCGCCCGCCTTGCGTGCTCGGATCCGCAGGCAGGCGGGCGGCGTCGGACTTGGCCAGCTCGAGCAGGGCCTCGGTCGCCCGGGCGCGGCAGCCGTGCTCGACGAGGAAGTCGGCGTGCAGCCTGGCGTAGCGCGGGTCGAGGTCGACGGCGATGGACCGGCGCGCGGCGTCGAGGTGGCCGTGGGCGCTGGCGAGGTCTTCGTCGTGGACCGCGAGCAGGGCGAGGAGCTCGTGGGCGCGGGCGGGCAGGGGACCCTGGCGCACGCGCTCGAGCCGGGCGCGGGCCTGGGCCCGGTCCTTGGCGGCCGCTTCGGGGTCGCGCGCGTCGCCCTCGGAAGCTCGGGCGATGAGCTGCTCGGCCTCGGCCAGCTCGAGGCGCCAGGGCAGCTCGCCCTCGCCGGCGCTTTGCTGGCGCAGCGCGGCGAGCTTGGCGAGGGCGCGCTCGGGTTTGTCGAGGGCCCGGAGCTCGGCGACCTGCACGGCGGGGTGCTCGGCGAGGTCGGGGTGGGTCTCGAGCAGGGCCGCGAGGGCGTCGGACTCC
>NZ_ABCS01000031.1 GCF_000170895.1 Plesiocystis pacifica SIR-1
ATCTCGCCGGACACGGCCGCGGGCGGCTCGGGGGCGGGGGGCGGTGCGTCGGGGAGCTCCGCCACCTCGGTGGCGAAGGTCGACTCGGCCTCGGAGGTCTCGGTCGCAACCGCCGACTCGGGCGCGTCTGCGACGGCCTTCGTGGGCGTGGAAGCCTCGGCTGCCTCTACTGCATCGACGGCACCATCATCCGCGGCGGGCGGCTCAGGGCTATCCTGAGCGCCCTCCGTGGAGGCGTCGGTCGTCGGCGTGGAGGGGGTGGTGTCATCGGTGGAGGTGGGTTGGTCCGAGGTGGGCTCGGATCCGTTGGGCTCGGTCATCGAGTGGAACCTTCGTGGGCGCGAAGCTGCGCACGCGCTGCGGCGTCGTCCTCGAGGCGTTCGCGCTGTCGAGCGAAGACGTCGTCAATTCGCTCGAGCTGCTGCGCCACCGAGGGGCTCGCATCGTCACAGGCCGCGTGGGTTTCGCGGAGGAGGTGGGCAAAATCTTCGAGAGCCTCATGGTTGACCTCGTCGTCGGCGTTGCGTCGGAGTCGGTCGGACCCGAGCCAGGAGCGGCGCGACCACCGTGACCGAAATAGCCGACGACCATTGCAAAGTTGTCGGTGCGGCCGGCCAGGGCGTCGTAGAGAGCTGCGCCGATCGAGAGGGGAGGATCGGCAGCTTGCTGGCGCCGGCCAGGGTGAGTCATCAACACGCGGCCGGAGCCATCTCGTGGGAGCGAGTGGAGCACGGAGCGGGCCGAGCTCGGGACCCAGGGCGTGCGGGACGAGGAACGGACCTCGGATTCCGGGGCGGGCTTGACGCGCTTTGACTTGGCACGAGCACGAGGGTGCTTTGGGGGCGCCTTGGCCATGGGTGATGGTCACCGGGTACCGGCGATGTGCCAAGGTTTTTGGGGCTCGGTGATCGGCTCGGTTGTGGTCAAGATTGAAGCAACCTGGGAGCTCGCTGCCGTGAGGCGAGTGAACGGCTAGGCACCCGCAAACGCGGTGCTAGCGTCGATTCATGACACTCGCGAGTATTCTCACCATCATTTCAACCCTGGCCGCGGCCCCCGACCTGTGTGGGGCTCTACACCTCGACGCAGACGGCTCCCCCTACGTCGACGCCCTCGGGCAGGTCTTTCCGCGCTACTGCGAGCCGAGTGGACCAGACGCTCCTCGGCTGGACGAGGAGCTGTGCTGCGAGATCGACGAGGCCGCCGACGCGGCCGTTTGCGACTTGCCCGACCTCCTGGGGCGCTGCGTCACCGGCGAGCGCTACTACTGCGAGTTCGGGGAGGTGACCGAAGACGGAGCCAGTTGCTACCAGCCCTATGTCGACGCGTGCGACTTGGACTTGTGCCTCAGCTACAGCGGGCCCCCGCCAGAGGAGGCGAAGGCCGAGTTGCTGTGTTGCACGAGTCAGGGCTGTGAGCCGATCACTGCTGATGTTGCTGGGTGGTGCACGGATGTGGAGGGCTATGTCGCCTTGTGCCTCAACGGAGTCACGAACGAAGATGGAACCGTGACCTGCTTCCACTAGCGGCGGGCTCACTGGATCGCTCGGTGGTGCAAGGCCTGGGCATCTGTTGTCAGCTTGGTCAATGAGTCAGCGGAGTCACCCAGTTCGTCGCCAAGGACACTCGCAAGTGTGAGCGCTTCCTCGGCCAGCTTCTTGGCTTCCTCGGGATCGTCTTCGACGATCTTCTCACCACGAGCCAGCAAAGCCGCGCCCACCCGGAGCCCTTCTTGCCCGAAGGGCTCTTTGCGGGTCTTGCGCCGCTCGAGATCGGCCTCCCAAACCAGCAAGCCCTCCTGGCGCTTCCCGTCCCGGATTAGCACCACCGCCACATCCACCGCGGACTGCGCCGGCATGCTCACCTCCGCGACCTCGGCGAGCAGCTCGCTCGCCGGGGTTTGCCGCGTCCCCCACCACATCGCGCCGAGCGACAGCGCAAACGCGACCACCATCACCCCGAACATCAGCGGGGCGTGAAGCCACCGACGGTCCCGCAGCGGCTCCGCTCCGCCGGTCGACTGGGTCTCCTCGATCGCCTCGAGCAGCGCCGCCATGCTCTCGTGCCGGTCCCGAGGATCCGGCCGAAGCCCGCGCAGCAGCACCTGCTCCAGCGCGTCGGAGATCTCCCCGAGAGCAGGCTGCGAGCCCACCCGGGCCTCGCCGCGCTCGATCGCCTTCAACATCTCCTCGGCGGTCTTGCCCGCAAACGGCCAGGATCCCTGCAGGCCCGCCCACATCGACACGCAAGCCGAGTACTGATCTGACCGCTCATCTCCCCGCCGGCCTCGCAGTCGTTCCGGGGCCATGTAGACCAACGTGCCGCCCCGAGGCCGGCGCGGCTCCTCATCGCCGTCGGCGGAGTCCTCGACGGACAGCAGCTCCGCCACGCCAAAGTCGGCGACGAAGACCTCGCCCGTCTTCGCCACGAGAACATTCGACGGCTTGAAGTCCCCATGCAGCACGCCCGCTCGATGCGCTCCATCGAGCCCGCGGATCGCCGCCGAGAACACGCGGCACACCTCGCCGACGGTCACCCACTGCTCCAGCCAACGCCGACCGTTCATCCCGTCGACGTAGTCCATGACCATGTAGAAGTCGCCCTCGAAGGTGCCGAAGTCGTGGACCGCGATGATGTTGGGGTGGCGCAGCCGGGCGAGGATCATCGCCTCCCGACGCAGCACCTCTTGGCCAGCCTCGCTAACGTCGAGACACAACTTGATCGCCACCCTGCGCCCCAATTTGGGGTCCCAGCCCGCCACGACCATGCCCATGCCGCCGCGGCCGACGACCTCGTCGATGGCGTAGCGATCGATGTGAACGAGCTCGTGGCCTTCGTCACCTCTACGTCGGAAGAACACCGGGACCTCGATGCGCGAGCAGAGCTGCTGGAAGCGCTCCGAATTGGGAGAGAGCTCGGCGGGGGCGTGATCCGAGCTCTCGTAGCCCTCGAGATACTGCTCCGGGTGAAGCCAGTCGATCTCGTGGTCCTCGAGCTCCATGAGGCTCGTCTTCTTGTCCTCGGCGTCGCCCATCCTCGACGCTTCCGACCCTATCACCTCGGGTCCGCGAACACTCGAAGTCTCGACGTGTTCTTCGGGGCAGTCGCGAGCTTTGCGGTTTGGGTAGACTGCACGCGATGGGGGTCGACCGCCTGTACCGAGAGTTCGCTGGTGCACCCGCGAGTGTCCGTAAAGAGCGGGCGAAAGAGCGCCTGGGGAGGGCGATCAATGACCGGCTTCGGAACTACTTCAGGGCTCGCGTCGACGAGCAGCTCGTCGCCGACTTGGTCCAGGAGGCGAACGAGACCATCTGGACCCGGCTGGCGAGCTTTGAGCCCGTGCACGACCAAGCCCTCGAGCGGTGGATGCTGAGCATCGCGCGGATCTTGGTGCTGCGGGTGCGTTATCGCCGTGTACCCCGAGCTGCGCGGGTCATGGAGTTCGAGTCGGCCGAGTTCGCCAACCCGGCGACGGGTCCGAGCACGGCGCTGCGCCGACGGGAGCGGAGCCGCGTCCTCGAGAGTGAGCTCCGGCGGTTGGCGACGCCGCACCGGCTCGCGCTCGTGGACCAGCTCGCTGGTGGTGACGTGCAGTCGTTTGCTGCCCGTGAAGGCTTGCCCTCGGCGACCGTGCGTTCCCACCGACGACGGGGGCGAAGGTCCATGGAGGCTCGTGTGGCCAGGCGGATCCAGAGCCGCACTTGATGGGGGCCAACGGCTGACTTACTCAGCCGCTTCTTCCTCACGATCGAGCTGCCGAAAGAGTGCCCACAGAACCTGAAAACTGAGCTCTTGCTCCCCCGCGGACCGGCTCAGGATCAGATCGACAAGCTCACGGGCGAGGTCCCTCTCCCCGAGTTCCAAGGCCATGAAGAGCGTGCTCATCATCATGTCCAGCCCACGGCACAACTTCATGAGCGTGTCGAGGCTTGGAGAGAAGGAGCCATGCTCGAGCCGGCGGACCGTGTCGGTGGACAACCCCGAGCGCTCGGCCAAGACCTCCTGCGTCATCCCACGCGCCTTGCGGAGGCTCCGAACATGAGCCCCGAAGCGCCGCGCGGGGCTCAGGGTCGCCTCCGGCGGTAGCGGGTCGAGTTGGTCCTGCCCTTGCGCTCGACTTGCCCCGCGTTGACGAGGCGAGTGAGCGAGGCCTGGAGCTTCCACCGTGGGCCGCCGACCTGGTTTCGCAAGAAGCGGCCGTCGATCCAGCCCTGGTCCACGTCTGGGTCAGACATCGCTTCATCGAGGACCTCACGGACGAACTCGTCGAAGAGCTCGCCCGTCGCTTGCCGAGCAGCCTCGAGCCGCTCCAGGACCAGGCCTTTACTGTGGGCCCGCCTGCCAACGACAACTACTTCCTGCTCGCCACCAATTAGCTCCTCCAGACGGACCGCTCGGAGCGTCTGTGCGCGCTCGCCCCCCTGGACGACGTAGTCAACCAGCTCGCCGAGAGTCCAGCTCGGATGCTTGCGCAGGGCGCAGACCAGTACGTGGCGCTCGGTCTCGGCGACGAGAGGATCGAGGAGAGTCGTCGACATCAATGGTTCATCACCTGGGGCCGCCGACATGTTGCAGGGGTGTGGCCCCATGCTTGGTGAGTCTGTCTCATGCTTCATGCTCGCCATCGTGGCGAGTCGTGCACGCCGAGAACAGGTCAGCAATCCGGAGACTTGGCCTAATCGGTAACCACCGTCATTCGAGTTCGCGCTTCGCCCGGACTCGCCATGACCCGAGCGTCGAGCGGGGAACGTCCAGGAACTTGGCCGCGCGCCTGACCGAGCCTGCGTCGGAGATGATGCGCTCGAGCAAGATGGCCGTCATCCTCGCCCAAGTCGACAGCTGGACGGTGTAGGTGTCGCTAACGCCCACGGGGAAGTCGAGGGCGTTGTCGCCGTCGATGGCTCCGCGCTCAACGGCCTCGATCAGATCGCGGTAGGCCGCAGCCCCGGGGACGTAGCGCTCGGCGTGTCGCAATGGGGGACCATTGCGCGAGTCGTCGGCGGAGCACCAGGTCACGGATTAGTCCAAGCGGTGTAATTCGTGACGAGCCCTGTGGCGGTAAGGCTTGGAATGGTGTCGGCCAGGTCCGCGTAGGCGCTTGCTCCCGTTCCCTGCCATTGCTAGTTTGCTGTTCCTGGGAATGGCGCGGACAGCTGTCGCGTGTCCAACGGTCAGCCGCATGAACCAGCTAAGCTCTCGATGCCATCGAATGCCCGCGATGCTCCGCGGAGGGTCAACGTGCTGAGCCAGGACGAGCTCAGCAAGAGGGAGTTGACCCACGAGGAGCTCGGCGATCGCGTGCGAGAGCGGCGGCGAGAGCTCGGCCTGAGCCAGGAGAAGCTCGCTGAGAAGGCGCAGGTCTCGAAGGAGACGATCGGGCGACTCGAGCAGGGTGGTGGGACCCCCTCGCTCTTCACCGTCCGCAAGGTCGCGAACGCGCTGGGAGAGACCGTCTCTGCCCTGCTCGCGGGGCAGGCGGGCGATGAGGTCTCGGCGCTGGTGCAGGCGCTTCCCGAGTACGAGCAGCAGATCGCCTGCGTGATGGTCCGTGCACTGTCTGCGCACGTGAAGGCTCAGTGATTCAGTTGTAGTTGGGCTCGGCGAGGAGTTCGGACGACGTGACTCCAACCGCGTGGGCGATGCGGTGGACGAGGTCGAGGTCCGGGTCGAACTCGCCAGCGCAGATCGCTTGGAGTCGCTCCAGCGAGATACCCGCCGCGAGCGCCACGGCCTCGAGCGTCAGGTTCTGCTCGAAGGCGAAGCGGTGCAGGTTCGCAGCGAGCACCTCGTGGACAGGGCGGCGTTCGATCACGACACAGACGGTACACCGGTCCGTTGCTCGGCAGGCGGGCGGGGTTTGCGTGGCACAGTCACTGCTCGCTCAAGGCAGGCAGGCCTCGAAGCTGTCTCGCTGCGGAGAGTCCAGCCCCGAGCAGCTGGCTCGCGCGCTGTCGTAGTCACTGGTGCAGTCAGCGTTCCACCCCGCCACGCACCCGGCGTTGTCCTCGAGGCATGCCACGTAGGCATCTAGGGCATCGTTCATGCACCCGAGGTAGCCCTGAGCGTCGGCCTCATGACCATCGAGGGCGTTGGCGATGCAGGCGCGCTCGTCGACGTTGACGCCGCCAAGGGCATCGTCGCACTCGGCTCCCGTCTCGTACCCAAGCTCTTGTGGGCAGTCACACAGCAGGCCAACCGAGATGTTGTACAGGTCGCCGAAGTACTCGATCTCGCCGGAGATGTCGGGCGGGCTCTGACAGGAGAGCAGGACCAGGGGGAGCACGCAGACACGCGCGGCCAGGCGGGTGAGCATGGCCGAACGGTATCACGGCCGCCGCTTGTGCTTTTCCAGTTGATGGAGCCCCCAGAGCCCCGCAGCGGTCAGGGCGAACGCACCACCAGCGATGGCGCCGGGGCCTACGGCCTTCGATGTCTCCAGGAGCTCAGAAGTCTCTGAGGGTGAACCCTCACCGACCTGGCGAGGAGGCTTCGACCGGGCCAGGGACACCGCGCTGTCGAGGGGGGACCCGCTCGCTACCCGCGGCGGCTTGATCGCTCGGGGCGGCTTGAGCTTCGGTCGCAGTACTTCGTGACCGAGACCTGGGCTGCCTTGCAGCAGGGGATTGACGTTGGACACCTTGACCCCGGCCTGCTCGAGGGCCTGACGCATCTCGGGATCTGCGACTTGGCGCAGGTCCACGAGCACGCGCTTGGTCGACTGGACGAGGGCTCCCCTCGCCTCGGTGAAGGCGTCTCCGAGGCGGTTGCGCCGTACCCGACCATCACCATGGTAGAGCGCGCCCGCGCCGGGCGGGATATAGGCGACGTCGAGGTTGTCCAGGCCTTGAAGCTGCATCGCCCCGACGGTCTTGCAAAACGGCTTGATGAGCTGGGAGTAGATGCTCTCCGAGAACGACAGCTGGAAATGGCCCTCGCGCGGGTTGGCGATGAGCGCGGTCGGCATCGCGGGGTGTCGCCCGCCGACGTGGAGTTCGCCGTTGGTCTCATACGCGGTCATGAGCGTGGCCAGCCGTGAGAGGAGCCCGCGCCATCCAGGGGCGCGAACCCGGGTCCACTCCGACTGGACGAACAGCCAGAACTGTTCAAAGCAGCTCTTCCACGCTCGATCGATGGCCTCGACGTCGATGGTGTAGAGCAGCGGCCCCGGTTGGGCGATCGACTCCAGCAGCCCCGCGAGCAGCTTGTTGGTCGACGGGTAGAACGCCCCCACGTTCTCCCCGGGCGTGGTCACGTTCAGCGGCGCCCCGGCGTAGGCCCAGCCCAGACCCTGCGTCGGCCAGACGGACTCCGCCTTCACGCACATCCGGCAGTCCCGGCGTCCGTCGAAGGCCTCAGCCCGCATGTAGCAGGGCTTGTCCACGCCCTTGCACCGCAGGCTGTAGCGATCGACCGGCGTCCCGCGGGGCGTCTGATAGAAGCGATACGAAGCCTGGAGGACGCGCAGCATCGTCCGCGTGCCTGGCATGAACCCAAAGTTCGACCCGTCGCCGACGTCGAAGCGGTACTGCGTCTCCCCCCTCGGCCCGCGCGCCCGGCCGGGGTCGCCCTGCTGCGCCGCGATCCCGTTGGCCCGGTGCTGGAACTTCCACGCGACCCTTGGTTCGTATGCCGGCAGGTAGAGGCTCGTGTAGTCCGCGTTGGACGCGGCCTCGACCTTCCCGTCGGGGAAGACCACCCCGCCGTGGCCGCGCTGGCGGATCACCTCCATCACCCGGTTGACCTGCCACGTGTCCGTGGCCGGTTCCTCCGACTGCAAGGGCGGTAGGGCCACGTCCTTGGCCAGCTCGCTCGCCCGGTGCGCGGCAACGACATCCGCGGCCCAAACCGCCGCCGCGATCACCTGGGCCACGGTCTGGCCGATCATGTTGGTTTGCCCGGCGATCTGCTGGAGCGCCTGCACGCCCGCGTTCTTGAGCAGCTCTGTGACGAGCTCGGTGCCGTCGTCGACGTGCTGGAAGATGTCGATGACCGACCCAACGCTCGAGTAGACCTGCGCGACGGTGCGGCCGAGGGGGGCGCCCTTGATCGCCGGGACCCCGATCCGCGTGCCGATCTCGAACAGGCTGATCTGCGAGGTCGAGATCCAGTTCTTCCAGTCCGCGCTGGCGAAGGTGCGGAGCCCCAGCTCACCCGAGAGGCCGACCGCGGGGTCGAGGATCGAGTCGGCGAAGACCTCTTTGCCCGGGAGCTTACTCTCGAAGTGCAGCCAGTCCGTGCCTGGCGGGAAGATGGGAAGGTGCCGGTTGGCGTGGTTGAGGTAGGTAGCGTCGGGGCGCAAGAGCATGATCGACTCAGGTGGGCTCGGGGTCAGGGTTGGCTTGGGGCTCGTTCGCCGGCCTGGGGTCTCGCCGCCCGGGTCCGGTCTGGACGACGCGCACGCGCTCTCCAGACCGCGGGCGCCCGACGAGGTCGAAGTCGCCGAACAGCTCCCGGGCACAGTTCTCCCGGGTGAGCTCGTCGAAGCCCAGCTCGCGGTAGAGCTGCCGGCGCAAGGCCTGGCGCTCAGAAGGGGTCATCGCCCGCCTCGGGGTAGCTGGCCATGCGGTGCGTGGCGAGGCGGCCGACGATGTAGCGCGCGGCGAGCTGCTGCTCGGCGTCGGCGACGTCGCGGAACTGGTCGCTGTTGAACAGGGGGATCAGCCGGGCGATGTGCTCGAGGGCGTCGCGCTCGGCCTCGAAGGCCGCGCCCTTGTCGAGCAGCGCCCGCATGGCCCCCGCGGCCTTCTCGTTTCCGTTCCACAGCTGGAGGAGCTGGCGCGGGTTGAGGGTGTGGAACAAGAAGATCATCGCCTGCTGGGCGGACCCGAAGGTCGGGAAGACGGTCAGGTCTCGCTGGGCCATCAGCTCGACGACGCGGTTGGCGAAGGGCACCAGCTCGCCCATGAAGGCGTCGAAGGCCATCTTCCCGGTCTCGAGGGCCATGGCCACGCGCTGGGTCTTCTCGCCCTCGGCGAAGGCCTTGGCCCGGAGCTCGGTCTGGCCCGAGGAGTCGGCACGCAGCCGCTCGACCTGCTCGCGCTGGTACTCGGTCGCGTCCTTGAACAGTTCGCTGGCCTTGTTGATGAGGCGGGGGCCAGCCTCGATTGTCTCCTGGACGGCCGCGAAGGTCTGCTGGGCGGAGACCAGAGCATCCGCCGCGACCTGGAAGGACTTGTCGCGCTCGGCATAGGACTTGTCGCGCTCTTCGATGTGGCGATCGAACATCGCGTTGAGGCGGGACTCGAACAGGCGCTCGGACTGGTAGTGCCGAAAGGCGTCGCGCGAGGCTCCGATGTGAGAGGCCTCGAGTTCATCCTCGACGGCCGAAGTGCTGGACTGGGCGAGCGGACGGCAGCGCTTGCCGTCCCCAAACAGGACGTCCCCACCTTCGTCATAGCCGATGAGTTTGAAGTCGCAGGGGATGTCGAGGGTGCTCGCCCACAGCTTGGCGAGAGACCAGAACTGGGCGGTGGTCTGTTCGGCCTTCAGGCGCAGACCCGAGGGGGGCAGATCGGGGTCGTGCTCCCATTCGAGGCGGGTCCCGTCGAGCTCCTCATCCCCCTCTAGGGTCGCTTCTTCAGGCAGTGGCGCCTGATTGGGGATGAGCGCCCGGTAGCTGGCCCGACCGCAGCGCCACTGCAACAGAAGGACCGCGAGGACGGGGTCATACTCGGCGATCTGGTCGGACCACTTCGCGGGAGGGGGCGGGTACTCGTAGATGGCAGCGCTCATATCGAGCGAAACCATGGTGGCGCTTTTCCGAGATGGCAAGCGGAAAGAGCCAACAATCTCGATTCACCACATATGGCTCGCCGTTTTGGACTCCAACGTTGCACGAGCTTGGACGCAAACTTGGCCCCGTTGCATGCAAGTTGGCCTCTGGGCGCCCAATTTGGGTCCATCTTGGCTGCAACGATGCACGCCGCGTTGCATGCAAATACAAACTCTCGACCGTAGTCGAGGCCAGCTAATCGCATGACCTTACCTCGCGGCCAGTTGGCAAATGACGCGACTTGGTCCACGGTGGACGCATGTCGATTCATCAACTCGCCGCGGACTCGAGTCCGGGGGCCATGGCCGCGCTCGACCAGGCGCTGCCCGAGGTCGTCGACCTCGAGAACCGGCTCCAGGCCCAGAACTTCGCCCACAAGTGCCTCCGGGAGACGGAGGAAGACGCCCGCCGACAGGTCGAGGAGGCCCGCCTCGACCGGATCGAGCACATCGCCACGGAGACCCTCGAGGTGTTCAGCTCGATCGGGGCCGGGGCGCTGTCGTGCTGGACGGTGGGCCCCAAGCAGGTCCCCGTGGGCGGCCTGGTCAACGGCCTGCTCGGCACCGGCGCGAAGATCGGGTGCCTGCTCAACCCCAATCAGCGCGCCCTTCGGTCGGCCTGTCGCGTGGGCAAGTCGATGCTCCAGACCCAGCTGGGCATCACCACCCGCCGCATCGTGCGAGGTGAGCTGTGAGCGGCGAGGAGACGACGACCCGCGGCGAGCAGCGTGAGCTCGAGCGGCGAAAGGCCAAGCAGGGCGGCCGAGCTCGCCGAGCGGGGCTCTTGCTCGACAAGCAGGCCAAGGAGCGCGCCCGCCAGGACGCCCTCGAAGACCAGCAGGGCCGCCTCGAGGGCCGCGTGGCCGAGCTCGAGCGGCGCATCAACAGCCACGCCACCCGCCTGGCCGCCCTCGAAGAGCCGGCCACCTGAGCGGGCCCAACCCATCCACCCAACTGACCCCCAACTGACGACCAGAGATTCAGACCATGCTCATCGGACCCAGCAACCTCAACACCCTGCTCCCGCGCGCGCCCGGAGGCCCCTACGGACTCGAAGCCGCCCAGGACTCGATCCAACGCAACCTGCCCTGCGCGGGCGAGTTCTCGATCGGCTACATCGTGCCCTTCGAGGTCGAGATTCCCGTGCCGGCCGGTGGCCGCAAGCGCCACGAGGTCAAGCCCAACGAGCGGCTGTTGCCGGTCGCCATGGTGGCCTACCTGTCGGGGCCGGACATCCGCATCGAGGCGATCACCCGCCGCGATGATCGGGACGCAGGCCTGACCGGCACGGGCATCACGACCACCCGCGACCCCGACACCTTCGACTGGGAGCCGCTCAAGACCCCCTTCAACCCCTTCCCGCCGGACATCGGCCCCGTCGACAGCTCCAAGGGGTTCACGATCGAGGTCTCGAACCTCACGGGCTCCGACAGCCAGATGTTCCAGGCGACCTTCTTCGGGGCGATCGGCGGCTACGCGGGCCTGCGCTACCTCAAGGAGCACCTGGGCCTGTCCGACTCGCTCTACGGCCAGCTGCGCAGCTGGCTCAGCTCGTCGGGGATCCGGCCCGAGGACTCGGGCAGCAAGGGCTGAGCGCGGATGTTTCGCTTCCCCACCGAGCTCGTCGGCGAGCACTTGGTGAGCGAGGCCGCGGTGTTCTTCACCGAGGCCCTGGCCAAGCTCAACGCCCGACAGTTCATCCGCGAGGCCCCCGAGGACTCGCCTTGCTGCGCGCGCTGTGCCGGCTGCGAACTCGACACCGACAGCGCGCTGCAAGACGCCAAGCGCCTGCTCGAGACCCGCGTCGGGCACCCGGTGAGCATCGTCGCCTACTCCATGGGCCGCGAGCTGTCCCAGGGCGTGGCGTGCCGCCCGGTGCTCGTCGAGGGCGACCGCCTGGCTTACCAGCGGGAGGACGGTTCGATCGTCGATCCCGTCTCGAAGTTCGAAGCCCCCGAAGAAAGTTGCTGCTGTGGACGACATGACGACGCTGAAGAGCACGGATGACTGGGCCGCGAACGTGATCACCCAGGACGACGACCCCGAGGCCACGCTCGAGAGCAACGCCCCGGCGCAGGCCCTCGCCCGAGTCGAGGTCAAAGAACGGGGGCTGACCACCGGGCAAAAGGTCGGGATCGGCGTGGGCGTGGGCGCGACGGCTGCCGTAGGCCTCGCCGCCTTTGGCCTGGTCCGGCTTGGTCGCAGCCGAGGTTGGTTCATCAACGACACGATCGTCATCGATGACGACGACGGCGGCAGCAAGAGCGGTGGCGGCAAGTCGGGCGGCAACAAGTCGAGCGGGGGCAAGTCGAGC
This sequence comes from Plesiocystis pacifica SIR-1, assembly GCF_000170895.1. Lineage (GTDB taxonomy): Bacteria > Myxococcota_A > Polyangia > Nannocystales > Nannocystaceae > Plesiocystis > Plesiocystis pacifica. The sequence continues at coordinate 12,086 of NZ_ABCS01000031.1, forward strand.
TCGGGCAAGCGCGCCACGGGCAAGCCCCCGAACATCAGCAAGGACCCCGAGGGCTACAACACGACGCGCTTCAAGAGCCCGGGGCCGGTCCGGCTGACCATGAACGCGCTGGGCTACAAGGTCGCGTTCAACGACGAGACCCTCGTCCCCAACAACAAGCCCCACCCACAGGTCTCGCGCTTTCAAGGCGACTGGAACCGCGTCATCAAGGCGATCGACTCGGGCAAGCTCGAGCTCCCCAGCGAGCCGCGGGACAAGGCCTCGCTGGCCTTTTATCGCGGGCTGCTCCTCGTCGACGGCATCCCCGGGAAGAACACGCTCAACGCCCTCGAGATCGTGTTCAGGAACTGGTTCGCCAACAAGTTGATCTGGTCCCAGATGGTCAAGGAGGCCCAATGAACGCGCGCAAACTGACGCCGCAGCAGCGCCTGCGCAAGCTCGGCTACACCACCTCGGCCGCGGGGATCCGCGAGTTCCAGGCCGACTTCAACCGCTTCGCCGCACAGCCCCTGTTGCGCACGGGGGTTCTCGACGCGGAGACGATCGAGGCGCTCGAACTGGCCTACTGCTCCCGGGAGGTGTTTGAGGATCTGCGGGACAGCCGGGACCTTCAGCGCAACCGCCAGCAACGGGGCGGGAGGCACTCCGATGGCTGATCAGCCGATCATCGCGTTCATCCGCCCCGAGTTCGCGCTCGGGTCTCTGAAGGTGACCGAGCCCCCCGAGAGCGCGAACGTGCCCGGGCTCGACTTGGGTCCCAGCGGTCCGCACCAACTCGACGACGAGTTCGAGGAGGGAGAGGCGATCGTCGATCCGCCCAGCCCGCCCAGTCCGCCCGGCCCGCCCACTATGGGCACGGCCCGGCCCCCGGAGATCGCCGCGGACAAGCACTACACGCAGGTCCTCGACACCCTGTGGGCGGAGTTCGACGACCCCGAGGAGCAGACGGCGGCGCGGCTCAACGCGCTGCTCGAAGAGGTCGCCGAGGAGGCGCGGAAGGTCCACCTGCTCGCCCAGGACATCTGGGACAAGCTCCCGGACTACAAGGTCGCCGACAGCGAGCGCGAGCGCTACCACGCCGAGTTCCTCGCCTACCTCAAGCGCCTGCACGCCTACTCCAACACCCTTGAGGAGCTGAGCCCCGAAAGCACGGCCACCCAGTCGGTGTTCGTCGGCCTGGTCAAGCGGCGCCAGGGGGCGGGGCCAGTCCCGGACGCGATCATGCACATGTACTTCGCGCAGCAGCTCGGAATCCTCGCCGACCACAGTAAGGAGATGAGCGACGGCTTCACCGGTCGGGTGGTCGATGCCTTGGCCCTGGCCCACACGGTGACCGCCGAGGCGATCCAGGACGCCGCCGAAGAAACGGGCGAGGTCGTCGAGGGGGTGATCAACTCGGTCAAGGGGCCGTGGTGGAAGACGATCGGCAAGCCGTGGCTGATCGCCGCGGGGGTCACCGCGGGGGGTCTTGCGCTCGGGGGCACCGTCCTCGGGGCGGTCGTGGCCTCGCGCAAGGTGAGGCGGTGAGGGCATGAGCTCGCTGCGGACACAGCTCGAGCCCACCGTGCCGCGCTGGGTGTGGTGGACCCTCGGCGCGGTCGCGGTGGGCGGCCTCGCGGGCACGGCCCTGCTCGTGTCCCAGGCCCCGCCCTACCCGCCGCTACCTGGCCCGGACCGGCGCGCCCCCGGAGCTCGAGGCCCTCGCGGCGATCCAGCGTTACACGGAGAGCCGCGGCAACGCCAAGGCGGGTCTCGGTCGGCCCGAGCTCTTCCCCAGCTGGGCCGAGCCCCGCAACGCCCGGCGCGAGGTCCAGGTCCACGAGTCCGACGCCGCCGCGATCGCCTACGACCGCAACGAGAGCGCCTACCTCGAGTCGCCCTTTCCGCGGCGCATGTGGATCTTCGGCAGCGGCGGGCCCTACGGGATGATCCCCGCCAACGCGCTGGCGCCGTGGCGGGGGACGGACGCCCTGCGCCGGGGCAAGGTCACGCCCTACGACGTCTTTCACCCGTGGCGCTCGACGGTGTTCTTCGTCGACTACGTGTTTCGTCTGGTCAACCGTCGGGAGTTCCGCGAGCTCCCGCCGCAGCACCGGACGATCCTCGCGCTCAAGCGCGGCCTGGCCTCGCCCAAGCTCGTCGCTGACGCCAACGAGGACAACCCGCGCTCGCGCACCAGCCGGCGCAACGCGACCGAGGCGGCCCTGGCCCTGGGCCTGTCCGAGGACGTGCTCTACACCAAGGTCCCCCTGGCCTGGCCCGACTACCTCGGCGCTGCGGAGCTGGTGCCGTGACCACGGTCTGCCGCAGCACGGTTCGGCGCTTCGACGGGGACGGCTCCCCGACGTGGCACTTCGCCGTGCTGCCCCGCGATGCTCGAGGGCTGCGCTTCGTCGCCTGGACCGCGCTGTCGCGGACCACCGGGCGCTACCTTCCCCGTCGGCGCGCGCCGATCGTCACCGTCGCTTGGGTCCCCGCGGAGCGCATCCCGGACGAGAGCAGCGACGCGGCGACGATCGAGGCCGCGCTGGCCAACCCTGATCACGTCCCGCTGATCGTCCCGAGTCGCCGCGCCGTCGCAGCGGCCTTCGTGAGCGACGACGGCGCGGCCTTCCCCGTGGTGGGCATCAAGGGTCGGCCCATGACCCTCGTTGCCCGCGTCGAGGCCGTCGAGGCCGGCAGCCACGGACAGATGACCTTTGGCTGGGAGCTCGATCGCTGAGCCCCAGCCACCACCTTTGAGGAGGAACTCATGAACACCATGAAAGTCGTCGGCTTTGTCGCCGCCGGGGTGGGCCTCGCCGCGTTGGTCGGCGGGGGCATCTGGCTGTGGCGCCGGCACAAGGCCAAGCAGACCAAGCCTGAGCGGGAGCCCAAGATCGGGCCGACCCCGAGCAAGCCGCCCCGCGATCCCTACGCCAATGATGACGACGGCGAGGACGAGGAGCCCACGCCCAAGCACTGGGCGACGAAGGGGCACTACATCAGCCAGGACGAGCTCGACGACGAGCTCACCAAGGAGTTGATCGAGATGTTCCCGGGGGACTTCACGCCCAACGATGAGGTGCTCGACAACCTCACCCAAGAGGACGTGGTGATCGTCGCCGTCGAGAGCGAGCCCTCGGGCCCCTACGAGAACACGCGGCAAGAGTTCGTGACGGCCAAGGTGCTGAGCGTCGAGAAGACGATGATCCGCGCGCGGATCCAGGGGCCGATCGCCCACGCCGAGCACCACGGCAGCCACGCGGGGCACGGGTTCCGGGTTGGGAAGCTGATCGAGGTCCCGCGCTCGAAGGTGCTGGTCGCGGCTCGGGATGGATCTCCAAAAAAGACGGGCTACGGGAGTCGAGGCAAGCCGGCCGCGACCTTTACCCCGAGCTCGAAGACCAAGGAGACCTACCACGTGCAGCCGGGCACGCCCTATGACCTGGTGCTGCCCTATCGGACCAAGGAGCTGGCCTGGTACCAGGACCGGGAGCTCGTCAAGATGATCCACATCGGATCCAAGGGGCCGCTCGAGCAGGTGATGTTCACCGAGGACTCGCTCCGCGGGGACGTGGCGATCCGGGCGCTGGACGAGGACCCCGAGCACGGGACGATCTTCGTGGCGCGCTGGGACTTCGAGATCGAGGCCTGAGCGATGAAGATCGAGGCGCGACAGCTCCGCGTCGCTGACGTGGTGCGGATCCCCGGCGACGGGGAGCGAGAGATTCGCAAGGTTCAGGCGGAGGGGGACCGGGTTCGGGTCTGGTTCCGACAAGCCGATGGGGGCGTCGCGGCCAAGCCGGATCGGAGCTGGGAGGTCGGCAAGGCGCTGGAGATCCAGCGACCGGGGAGCTTGTTTGGCGAGGAGACCGCGCAAGAGGCCAAGGCTGACCTGGTGCTGCGCTACAGCGTCGACGGGGGCGTGCTCTTGTGTGGCGACACGAAGACGCACAAGGACGTCATCAAGGCCCTGCGCTCGCCGTACCGCTTCCGTTACTCGCCCAACTTGCCCACGGGCTGTGGGTGGTACGTCCAGCGAACCCGGGGGACGCAGCAGCCGCGGGCGAAGATCGAGGCCGTGGCGGCGCAGCTGCGGGGCCGGGGGGTCTCGGTGGCGGTCGAGTATGTAGAGGCGGGCACGAGCTCGGGCAAGAAGCCAGCGCTCGACATCGCCACCCTCGCGGCCTCGCACGGTATCCGGCCCGGAGATCGTCACCCAGACTTCCCGAAGCTCCGGGCAGCCTTCGAGGACGCCGAGTGTCAGGGGGTGGGGGCCAAGCTCCGAGCGTGGCTCAACAAGCATCGCCTGCTCCGCGCCGGAGAGGGCACCGAGGTGTTGGCCCGCGTCCGGGGCAAGCTCGCGTTCGAGTCCGGGGCCTGGCCCCCGGCTCCCGAGCGCGGCGAGACCTACGGCCGCGCGGAGTTCGGGGGGATCTTGCGCAGCATCGACGAGGACCCTCGGGTTGTGGCGGTCACCGAGTTCGCGCGCACGTGGAGGACCCAGCTCGAACAGGCCACGAAAGGCCATGTGCGGGATTGGTACTCGCGTTCGACCCTCGACGCCCGCGTCCGGGACTCGCCCTGGCAGATCCGGCGCAACTACGAAGGGCGGGCCTTTGAGGGGCTCCTCGGCAAGAACGAGCCCGCGACTCCAGCGCTGGCGAAGAAAGCCCACGCCGAGATCCTTGCGCGCCTCGAGGACTGGGACGAGCGCATGCGCTTGGCCCTCGACCCGACGCTCTATGACGGCTCGCGCCGGGCCGAGGAGGTCTACACGCAGCTGTGTCGGATCGAGACCTCCGTGGCCCAGCGAGTGCTGTGGGACATCTACGACGTCCGCTTTCCCGAGCGCGATGACGCCTCGCGGCTGTGCACGGGGGTCCTGAGCCTCGACAAACTCGAGGACAAGGCCGACGCCGACGACCGCGAGCGCGAGGCTCGGCACGCGAGGCAGAAGCTGGCGCGGCAGGCCGACGCTCGGGCCTTGCTCGAGGTCGTGCGCGAAGCGAAGAGCAAGGGCGAGCTGACGGAGCGTCGCTTCAACCTGGCGTACTGGCGCCTGCACCCCGAGCTGTCGAGCTACGACCGCGAGAACCGGCGACTGAAGGTCTATTGGGTCAAGGGGTTCTCCTCGGCTCAGCGTGGGGTCGCGCCCGCGGGGCGCAAGACCAAGGTCAAGCTGCGTGGACCCAAGGACCACGGCTTCTTCGCCGAGGGGCAGTACGCCAGCGAGGGCGACGCGATCGCGGCGCTCTTGGCCACCGTTCGGGAGGATACTGGCCAACCATCCGCGCCCAAGACCAAGAGCGCCGCGAAACCCAAGCCACCCAAGCATCCCCGAGCGAAGACCATGGCCAAGACGAGCCCCGAGATCCCGAAGAAGATCCAAGAACTCAACCAGGCCTGGGTCGCGCATCGCAAGAAGAGCTCGACGGTCTCGATTCGGTACTGGAAGAACATCCCGAAGACCTCGTGCTTTGTCCGCGAGGAGGGCGACGTCTCCGTGACGCTGTGCCCGGCGATCCAAAAACACGCCGTGGGCACCTGCCCGCCGTCGATGGCCGGGCTCAACAACAAGTCGCGCTCGTTCATGCTCTGCCAGGTCGACGAGGACCCGGAGTTCTTCCCCAAGGCAGGCGGCGGGATCGCAGACGCGACCGCTGAGGCCCGCAACGCGGTGACGCGCAGCCGTGTGGGCAAGAGTAAGGCCGAAGGTCGCCCCGAGTTCATCCCGGCCGCCGATGACTTCGAGGCACAGCAGTACTGGTTGTCTCGGGTCGTGCCCACCGGCGTCATCTACGAGCGCGACAAGCCCTTTCGCTTGCACGGGGTCACCCTGGCACCGCCTGCGGTCATCACCGCGGACGGCAAGGAGACCCCGATCAGCCGCTGGAGCGGAGCGCTGCCCGAGGGCGCCAAGATCGAGCCCCGGGTGAGGGCCATGGAAGACATGTCCATGGCCAGGCTGGTCGAGCGCCTCGGCGAGGACCTGCACGTCTACGCTGGCGCTGTTGCTCCTTCGACCGTGGGGCACGTACTCGCCAAGATCCCCAACAAGGTTCGGCCTCGCCTCGCCAAGCAAGGGCTGAGCGTCGCGGACGTCCAGCACGGACGGTTCAGCGGGCGCTCCGTCTATTGGCTCACGGATCCGGTCGAGGGCGTGACCTACGGGCCCGTCAACGCGCGGGGCAAGGCCGTGACGGCGAAGTCGATCCTCAAGCACTTCACGGCGAAGAAGGGGACGACGCTGGAGCTGGTCAGGCTGCCCAAGGGCATGAGCCTCGACGAGACGATCCTCGTGGCGATGGTGCTCAAGGGGCGACGCGGCTGGCTCGCGTGGAGCCGCAAGACGAAAGAGAGCCATTTCAAGGCCTTGGGCGAGCCCTGGGAGCTGCGTGGGACGTTGCCGCTGCGCACGGAGTGGAAGGCCAAGGGGGGCTTTGACGACTTCATGCACCGCATGGGGGCGACGCTGCTCGACCGCCTCGGAGATGACGAGACAGCGGCGTTTCGTGTGGCTGGGCCGTGGCTGGGGGCGCTCTTTCCTTCGGACTACGACAGCGCGCGGGTCACCTTTGACGCTCCGACGGGAGGGAACCTCGACGTGGCGCGGGTCGAGGCCGAGTACGCGGAGTACCTCGAGCTCGCGCAGCGGCACCCAAAGAACATCTCCCTCGCGCGGCTGGCGAAGCTCGGGCCCAAACGCGTGAAGTGGGCGAAGCAGTGGCGGCGGCGAGAGGTGCAGGCAGCGAAGCGGGCCGAGCGGGAGGCCGCGGCAGCGGAGAAGACCATGAACAAGAGCAGCAAGAAGGGGTCGAAGACGAGCAGGAAGTCGACCGCGGCGAAGAAGCCCACCGCAGCGAAGAAGTCGACCACGGCGAAGAAGCCGACGGCTGCGAAGAAGCCGACGGCGGCGAAGAAGCCGACGGCGGTGAAGAAGCCGACGGCGGCGAAGAAGTCGACGGCGGCGAAGAAGCCGACGGCGGCGAAGAAGCCGACGGCGGCGAAGAAGCCGACCGCGGCAAAGAAGGCCACCGCGGCGAAGAAGTCGACCACGGCGAAGAAGTCGACCACGGCGAAGAAGTCGACCGCGGTGAAGAAGCCGACCGCGGCGAAGATGCCCACCGCGGCGAAGAAGTCGACCAGGGCGAAGAAGTCGACCACGGCGAAGAAGTCGACCACGGCGAAGAAGTCGACCACGGCGAAGAAGTCGACCAGGGCGAAGAAGTCGGCCGCTAGCAGTCGCGGCGCGCTCAAGCTCGAGCGCAAGGATCTCGTCCGCTTCCGCAAGCGCTCCCAGATCGCGGCGGGTCTGGGGATCCGCGAGTCCGTCGTCCTCGAGGTCCAGATGATCGAGACGAACAACGGCCGCACCTCCGCCGTACTCAAGCTCCCCAAGGGCCGCAACGACGCATACATCCGCGTCCCCGTCGGTCACCTCGCGCTCGTCCAGCGCCACAACCCGCTCCCCGACGACGCGATCGCCTGCGCCGCCAAGCTCTCGCGCTTCCCGGGCCTGGTCACCAAGAAGACCCGCCGCATCCTCGCCGAGATGGCTGAGAGGTCCTGACGATGATCGCCGTGCTGATCGGCCTGTCCCCCGTGCTCGCCTTCGGGGCCTTCGCCCTGGTCACGCATGTCCGGGCGAATCGGCTGACGATCCTCGACATGACCGCAGACACGCCGGAGAGCAAGCGGTCCAAGCGACGCGTCCCCGTCGACGCGGTCGTGCTTCACCAGATGTCCTTTTCCCGGGGGAGCGACCCGACCCGCTACCGCAAGGTCACCGCGCACTTCATCGTCCTGCCTGATGGGACCGTCGCTCAACTCCACCCCATGAGCGCGCGCTTGTCGGCCTCGGACGGCTTCAACTCGCGCTCGGTGGCGATCGAGTTCGCGGGCAACCTCCAGTCGGCCAAGGGCACGTGGTGGAAGCCCGACGTCTACGGCCGCGACGTGCTCACGCCGGCGCAGGCAGAGTCGGGTCGTCTGCTGCTTCGCCGGCTGCGAGCTGCAGGCATTCGCCAGGTCTACGCCCATCGGCAGAGCTCAGCCTCCCGGGGGAATGATCCGGGCCCAGAGATCTGGGCCGCCGTCGGCCAGTGGGGCATCGACGTCCTCGGCATGAGCGACGGCGGTCACGACTACGCGATCGACTCCGGGAGCCCGGTCCCCAGCGCTTGGCGCACCTACTCCGTCCACACCTGAACCATCGAGGAAGATCACCATGCAACCCAACCTGACCCCGTCCCAACTGTTCATGGAAGGCCTCGAGCAGCACTGCGCTGAAGTTGTGGCCGAAGCCGATGATCCCGAGTTCGCCGCCATGGTCGCGGAGTTCATGCGAGAGGTGCGCGACTACTGCTTGGACACGGGAGACTGGACGAGCGACTCGGAAGAGCACTTCGCCGTCCTCTTCGGGTGTCTCGCCAAGTTTGTCTGGACCAGCGTCGCGCACATGCGGACAGGAGCGTTCGAAGCGCCATATGAGCTCTCAGAGATCCTCGCACCCCATCGGGAGCGCTCCTAGCCATGAACCCGCGAGCCGCGAGCTTGCCTGAGTACCTCAAGGCCGAGGAGCTCGCGGCGCTGTTGAGAGTCAGCCGCAAGACGATCTACGAAGCGGTCGCGCGCGGTGAGATCCCGGGGGTGTTGCGTGTTGGACGGTTGATCCGCTTCCGGCGTGACGCCGTGCTCGAGTGGCTCGCCGACACGGGTTGAAGCTCGAGCTCCCCCTCACGAGGTGCAAGAAGCCGGCCTCGCTGAATCAGCGAGGCCGGCTTCTTCGTGTCGCAGCACATGTGCTGTCGTTGTGCTGCGAGTCTGCGGTTCCACCGTGGAAGAGGTGGACGAGAGGGATAGAGAGGGATCTGGGGAAAGGCCTGTCTTTTCGGCGGGTTGCGGGCCAAGATCCCGACATCGTTCAGGTTCTCCGCACCCCGGGTTAAAGATTGACAGTCTCTGATAAGAAACTGACCACTCGGTAGTCAGCGAGGGCTCGCTTCATCCTTGGTAGGCCGAAGCCTCGCTTCGGTGACGGCTGATCTGAGTCGTGGACGTGGGGCAGGGAGGGCGTGGCATCGTCCACGACGGCTAAAATCGTCAGAGACTGTGATTTACTCACAGTCTCTGAGTCGTGGACGTGGGGCAGGGAGGGCGTGGCGTCGTCCACGACGGCTAAACTAGACAGAGGGTCGGGCAAAACTCGTTTTGGCCGACCCTCTGAGTCGTGGACGTGGGGCAGGGAGGGCGTGGCATCGTCCACGACGGCTAAAATCGTCAGAGACTGTGAGTTGCTCACAGTCTCTGAGCCGTCAAAAGTCGTACTCGTCTTCGTCGTCGAGCAGCGGCGCCGAGGCAGGGCGGGGGAGCCCGTCCGCGCCTCGGCCCAACAGCGCGGGGATCGAGGGCAGCCCGAGGGCGTCGAGGCGCGCCCGAGCTGCGGCGCCCAGCGATCGAAGCGCCCGCCCGCGGATCTTCAGGGGCTCCGGCAACACCTCGTTGTGGACCAGGGCGTCGACGGCCCCCTGCAAAAAGCGGTACTCGTTGTGCAAGATGATCGCCGGGGCCTCGAGCTCGACCAGGCGGCGCAGGCGGTTGTTGCGGTTGACGATGCGCCGGTAGTGGTCGTTGAGGTCGGAGCTCGTCACGCGCCCGTCGTTGCCGACCTCGACGGGGCGGAGGCCCGCGGGCAGCACGGGCAAGACCGCGAGGGTCAGGTCCGTCGGGGTCAGGTACTCGGCCAGGGGCGCGAGGGCGTCGTCGGCGAACATGCGCTGCATGTCGACGCTGGCCAGGGCGTCGTGGATGGCCCGGCCGCCGAGGGTGTCGACCTCGGCGTCGCGGTCGATGCGGCCAACGCCGAGGAAGCGGGCGGCGCCTTCGCCCAGGGCGCCGAGCTGCTCGAGATCGAGGCCGAGCAAGCGCGCGATGGCGGGGGCGAAGAGCGGGTGGACGACGGGGGCGACGAGCTCGACGTGGGCCATGCGCTCGCGCCGGACCGCGCTCGGCAGCACCTCGACGCCGCACTTTTCGCAGGTCGTCCCGCGGTGGCGCTCGCCCTGGTACTTGCCGCACAGGCAGCGCAGGTCCTCGGTCGGCCCGAAGATGCGCGCGCAGTGCAGGCCGCCGCGCTCGGGCTTGCGGGTGCGGGCGTTGATGGTCTCGGGCTTCTCGACCTCGCCGCGGGAGCGGGCGCGGATCTGGGCGGGTCCCATGAGCCGGGCGCGGGAGTCCTCGCCGCGGACGAAGAGCTCGACGCCGAGGGCCAGGAGCTCGGGGACCGCCGCGTCGACGAATTCGCCGCTTTCGTCCATGGCGCGATGCTAGCAGTCGCCCACCCCGGCCGCTCCGGGACCCATGATCCACGAAAGCATCGTCCACGGACTCAGCTGGCGTTGAACCCGTGGGCGGCTGTCTTTCTCGGTAGGGGCTGGGCGCCGATCTTCGCGGTCTCGAGAACCCATCGCGCCTGCGAGCCGTTAGCGGCCCCTCGATGCTCGTCGAAGTACGCGTGAGCTACCGGGGCACGACCCTCGACGTCATCCACCTCCGCGGCCGCGGGAGCTTCGCCATCGGCGAGAGCCCCGCGGCCGACCTGATCCTCGGCATCGGGAGCGATCGCCTCGAGGTGGTTCGCGTCGAGGGGGGACGGGTCTTTGTTCTGGGTGTGGGCGAGTGCGGCGCGAAGGGGGCGACCCTCGACTTCGACGAGGTGCGCGTCGAGGTCCGCCCCACGAGCGAGGCGCGGCTCGAGCGGAGCATCTCCGTGGCTCCGAGGACCCCAGAAGATAGGGGCTTCGCCGCCAGCCTCCTGGGCGTGCTCACCCTCGCCCTGACCTTCGCGGGCCTCATGCGAGCCACGCCGTCCCTCGAATTCATCGCGGCCGAGGCGTCGGAGCCTCGCTACACCCGCTACCTCGCCCCCGTGGACCGGCCGATCCCCGAGGCCATGAAGCTTCCCCCGCCGCCTCCACCACCTCCGCCGCCTCCGCCCATCTGCGAGCCCGGCAAGGTCGGGCAGGGCGGTCCGACGAAGGGCAAGGTCACCCGCGAGCGAGCGTCTGAGCGCGAGGGACGTGGCGGGACTCCTGGGCGACCGGGGCGGCCCGAGCCCCGGCGCGGTGCGAAGACGCGAGGCTTCGACCCCGAGCTGGCGCGACGCAACGCGGGGATCCTCGGCGCCCTCGCCGAGGAGCGGGGACACTTCTCGGCGAGCCCCTACGCGGGCAGCTTCGCCGTGGGGCACGACGACACCCTCTGGGAGGGGCTCGTGGGGACCGGGGGAGGGGGCGGCGCGGGCGGCCTGGGGCTGATCGGGACCGGCCGCGGAGGCGGAGGCACGGGCAGCGGCACGATCGGGCTGGGCAACACCGGGCTGATCGGCAAGGGCGGCGGTGGGTCGGGGAAGGGCTGCCGAAAGTGTCGCTCGCGTCGAAGCAAACGCCACGAGCTGCGCCTGGCTCGGACTCACGCGAGCGGTCACTACGACTCCACGGCGATCCGGCGTCAGACCAAGGCGCGGCTCCGCGGGCTGAACGCGTGCTTGAGCACGGCGGTGTCCAAGTCCAGGGACGACTCCCTGCGCGGGACCGTCGACCTGAGCTACACCATCGGCCACGACGGCGAGGTCCGGGGTGTGCTCGTCGATCACAGCCCGAGCCCGAGCTTGAGCCGCTGCATCACCCAGGACGCTCGGAGCTGGCGCTACGCGAAGGCCCCGGCGCCGACGATCGTCAACCAGCGCTTCGAGATCAAGGTCCAGTGAGGGTACGGGGACTCCATGCGTGGATGCATGGAGGCCCAACGAGATTCCGCGTACCGAGCGACCGCGGCCCGCACTACTCCAAGGGCATGACCCGCCCCTGGACCTTCGGTCTCCTGCTTCCCCTGGCCCTCACCGCGTGCGCTGGACCCGACGCCGAGTCTCCCGATTCGTGCGAACCCAACTGCGACGCCGCCTTCGTCGACGCGGGGGACCACGCCGTTGGCTACCAGGTCGTGAACGCCGAGGGCCTGGAGATCAAGGCCTGGTACCCGACCACCGTCGAGGCCGGGGCGATCGACTACTCGATCACGATCAAGCTCCCAGGCTGGCCCGCCGAGCCGGCCACGATCCGCGGCGAGGCCGCCCTCGACGCCCCGATCGCCGACGGCGGCCCGTATCCGCTCGTGGTCCTCTCGCACGGCTTCTCGGGCAACCCCGAGTGGTACCGGACCCTCGCCGAGCACCTCGCCTCCCACGGCTTCTTCGTGCTCGCGCCCGAGCACGCCGAGTCCGACTGGTTCACCGACGTCGTGCCCGCGACGCTAAGCCGCCCGGCCGAGGTCAGCGCGACCCTCGACTTCGCCGAGGCGGGGGCCTTCGCCAGCCACATCGACACTGAGGCCGTCGCCGTCGTCGGCCACTCCTACGGCGGCTACACGGCCCTCGCCCTCGCGGGCGCCCAGATGGACCTCGAGGGCTTCGCCGAGCGCTGCGAAGGGGTCGAAGACGAGTTCAGCGCGGCGTACTTTTGTACGACCTTCCTCGACCAGCAAGACGCCCTCGCTGGCGCGCCCTCGCTCGCCGACCCCCGCGTCGACGCCGTCGTCTCCCTCGCTGGCGACGCCTACCTATTCGGCCCCAGCGGCCTGGAGGCGGTCACCATCCCGGTCATGGCCCTGGGCGGCACCGCGGACACCGGCACGCCGTGGGACTGGGGAACGCAGCTGACCTTCGACCACGTGAGCAGCAGCGAGCGCTACCTCGTCGGGCTCGAGGGCGGGGAGCACTTCCTCCCGATGACCGACTGCGAAGACCAGCCCTGGACGGCGGCCCTGCCCGCGTTCGAGCAGGGCTACATCTGCAGCGATCCGGCGTGGGACAAACGCGACGCCCTCGACACCGTGCACCACTTCACGGCCGCCTTCCTGGGGGCGACGCTGCGGGGCGACGCCGCGGCCATCGAAGCCCTCGACGCCGCGCACTACGAAGGCGCGCCGATGCTGCGCTACGCCCGGTGAGTTCTGCTCTACCCCCACAGGCATCTGAGGACCGGGGGCGCTTCGTCGCTATCCGCTCCTCCGCTTTGCCTTGGTGGGCAATGGTGTTCGTGCCCTGGAGAGGGCATGGGGTCGCCCCCGCTCGCGGGGGCGTGGATCCGTTGACAGCGTCTAAGTCCCAGGCGGCAGCAGGAAGTCGGCCACGGGCTGGGTGGGGATCCTCGCGTGCCCGGCCTTGGGCATGCGCACCAGCCGGACCGTCGCGCCGTGGTCCTCGGCGAGCTGCGTCAGCTTGCCGGCGCCCTGGTCAAAGCCGAACAGGTCGCGCTGTCCGGAGGTGATCAGCAGGGGCGGGGTCGCGGGGCCGAGGTTGCGCTGGGCGAGGGCGAAGATGTCCCCCTCGAGGTCGAACTCGGCCCGGCTCGCAAACTGCGGGCCCATCTTGAGCCGGCAAAAGCCGGTGGCCACGCCCACGGCCGGCGTGAACGCGCGGCTGCTTCGGGCGTAGCGGTGGATCTCGGCCGGCCCGCTCCACGGGGTCAGGTCGTGGAAGGCCGGCGAGGCGGCGACGACTCGGTCCGCGAAGTCGGGCTCGTTGAGGGCTAGGTAGGCGGCGTTGATGCCCCCCATGGACACGCCGAAGAGCAGGCGGCGCTCGACGGGGGCGTCGGTGCGCGCGTGAACCTCGGCCTCGACGCGCGGTACGACCTGGCGCAGGAAGTGCTCGCGCAGGGCCGGCACGCCAAAGATCCACGCGCGGCCGTAGGAGATCGACGCGACCACGGGCTCGGCGACGCCGCGGCGTCGCCAGTGATCGCGGATCGCCCGGGTGGGGCGGCGATCGAACCACGAGCGATCGTTGCTCATCCACCCGTGCAGGAAGTAGAGCACCGTCTTGGGCCCGCGCGTCTGCCCCGGCTCGTCCAGCTTGCCCGGGTAGGACAGCGAGTAGCGGCACGGCCAGTCGGCGTCCGGGAGGCGGCGGCGCAGGGTCGTGTAGCCCAGGCGCCGCTGCTCGGTGCGCTTGGCCTTGGGCGAGACTCGAACGATGAACGAGGGCGCCTTGGGCCGCGAGGGACGGGGCATCAGCACGGTCGTGGGACCCTACCCGCCGGTCCGAAGGGGATTGTCTAGGTTGTGTCAGCGACAGACCTTCGTTCGGCACTCATGGCTCAAAGCGTGAGGGTCGCGCGGGGTGGGGCCGACGCGTCGACGACCGGCAGAACTCGTTTTGGCCGAGCCTCGGGGTGGATTTGTCCTGGCCACGGTCCTGCGCCAAGATGCTCCGGTGATCGCGCACGCTCGTCGACCCGGCCTCGGCCTCGCCGCACTCGTGGCTCTGAGCCTGAGCTGTACCTGGAGCACCTCGCCCAAGCCGCCGCCGAACAAGCCAACGCCGACGCCTCAGCCCACGCCGCAAAAGCCCCGGCCAACGCCCACGCCGGAGCCGCAAGTCGACGCCTTCGTGAAGGTCAGCGCGGGGAACCAGCACAGCTGCGCGCTGCGGGAGTCCGGGGCCGTGGCCTGCTGGGGCCGCAACTCCTACGGCCAGCTCGGCAACGGGACCCGCGACGACAGCACGACCCCCGTAGCCGTGCTCGGGTTGAGCGACGCCGTCGCCCTGTCCGTGGGCGGAGACTTCAGCTGCGCCCGGCGCAAGGCGGGCTCGGTGGTGTGCTGGGGCAACAACCAGGACGGCCAGCTCGGGGACGGGCGCGGGGCCAAGGTCGGGGTGTGGAGCACCAAGCCCACGGGCGTCGCCGGGCTGACCGAGGTCCGGGAGGTCGCCGCGGGGGCTGCCTTCGCCTGCGCGCTGCGGGGCAACGGCAGCGTGGCTTGCTGGGGCGAGGGCGCCAACGGGCAGATCGGCTCCGACGCCGAGCGGGCCTTCGCGCGCCCGCGGGCCATCTCGGGCGTGGCCAAGGCCGTGTCCGTGGCCGTGGGCTCCAAGCACGCCTGCGCCGTGGAGCAGGGCGGCCGGGTGATGTGTTGGGGCCGCAACAGCGAGGGCCAGCTCGGCGACGGAGCCGTCGCCTCGCGCATCAACGCCAAGCCGGTCCAGGGCCTGAGCGACGCCGTGTCCCTGGTCTCGGGCGGCAGCCACACCTGCGCCCTGCGCAAGGGCGGCAAGGTCAGCTGCTGGGGCGACGGCCGCGACGGTCAGCTGGGCGTGGGCCCGGGCACGGACAAGGTCCGCACGCCCAGGGCCGTGTCGGGCCTGGCCGGCATGAAGAAATTGGTCGCCGGAGACGAGCACACCTGCGCGATGTTCTCGGCCACGGACGTGCGCTGCTGGGGCAGCAACGCCGAGGGGCAGATCGATCGCAGCAAGCGCGACCAGGCCACGCCCAAGAAGCTCGACGGCGTGCGCGGGGTGGTCGACATCGACGCGGGTCACCGCCACACCTGCGTGGTGTCGGGCGGCAAGGTCTACTGCTGGGGGTCGGCCGAGCGCGGGGCCCTCGGACCCAACCCGCGCTGAGTTCCATTTTGCCCCCGCAGCCGACTGGGACCGGGGGCGCTTCGTCGCTGTCCGCTCCTCCGCTTTGGCTTGGTGGGCAATGGCGTTCGTGCCATCGAGAGGGCATGTGGTCGCCCCCGCTCGCGGGGGCGTGGATTCGTTGACGAGCGGCGGCGTCTCTGAGCTCTGTTTTGCCCCCACAGGCGCCTGGCCCGGCGTTTTCAGCTGTTCGGCAAACGACGCGGGCGTGGATCTTCGGTAGGACCGGCTGGCGCCTGGGTTTGAGGGAATTTAGGGGAGGCTCGTGGAGTCTGGTCCCAGCTCGTTCCAGAGCGTCTCTGGAGAGATGCTGGAGACGGAGCTTTGACGTCGACGGCCCGGTCCTTCACGCGACCTACGACGCCACTTCGAGGGGCCTGTGCTTGGTGACCTTCATGCCGTGAGCGTCAGCGATCGCGCTGCGTGGCCAAGTCGTGCCGCTGCTCGTCGATCTCGGCGAGGCAGCGCTCTTGTTCGTGGATGAAGGTGTCGACCGCGTCGAGGATCAGCCAGTCCTCGCAGCGCTCGAGGCGGTAGTTCGTGTCGCGGGCGCCCGTGCTCGTGCGCCGGGGGATGAAGGGGCGCAGGGCGAGGGTGAACGGGTTGTCGATCCACCCGCGCGGGCAGCCGTCAGCGACGTCCTCCCAGGGACGCTTCCAGTCGACGGGGTAGCCCGAGACGCGCTCGCCCTCGAGGCCCGGGTCCGGGGCGCGGCCGAGGTAGCGCAGGAGGAAGCGCGGCTCGATGAGCCAGTGGACCGGCTCGAGGTCGAGGCGCGTGCACCCGCGCCGGGCCCGTTGCTCGTCGAGGAGCTCGCCGTGGCCGTCCCGGCACTCGCGGTCGCAGTCGAACAGCCGCATGGCCCGGCCGGGGTCCCCCGGGTCTAGGGCGAACTGCCAGGCCCAGAGGCGGAGGGCTTTTTTTCGGCACGCGTCAGATCCTGGCTCGCGCGCAGGACCGCCTCGCCGACCTCGTGGAAGATGTCGCGGCCGAGGAGCTGCTCGATGCGCCCCATGTCCTTCTCGCCGAGGGTCTTCGACTTCTTGAAGCGGGCCTGCAGCTCGAGGTTGGGGACGCCGTCGATGGTCTCCACGCCCAGGCGGAAGGCGGCCTCGTAGGCGGCGTAGAGCTGCCCGCCCTGCTGGAGCGCGAGGAGGTTGTTGCGCTGATTGCGGGTGAGGCGCCGAAGGTGGAAGCGGACCGGCCCCTCGGCTTGGTCGAGGTACTGCTCGACCGTGGTCAGGTCGTAGCGGGTCTCGCCGAGCTGGTAGCGGACCATGGGGTGGTCCTCCACGGCGTCCCAGGCCACGGGGCGGTCCTGGTCGGGCTCGCCCTCGCCCTCGATGACCTCGAGCTCGTAGTTGATGCGGTCGCGGTCCCAGGCGGTGTCGTCGCGGGCGATGAAGATGATGGGGGTGGTGGGGTTGTGGATGGTGGGAAGGGCCATGTAGTCTCTCACGTCGTGTCGAGGACGAACATCATTCTCAAGGCATGGAGCACCATTATGCTCCTAGGTTTCTGTGCATATGCTGCACTTACACTGTTTGGTGTCATTCCCACTAGCGTAAGCCGGGTAACTCTGGGCATTCTTTCTGTGGGAGTTGGCGTAGTTTCCATCGCACACCTTGTTGAATCTCGACTTGCCAGTCACACAATGAAGACATACGAGGGGTTGCTCTCTGAATTGCGTCAGTACATGGAGACCACAGAGACCCATCTCCAGCGCTCAGAACATATCCGTGAGGTTCTCGATGAACAAGCACAGGTCCTAGAATCTCTCAGGAAGATGTCAGGTCGCCCGGACATTCCGGAAGGAGTCAGAAGCCTCTTGCTACAATTGCCCGACACGTCGCCGACGAAGGGACAGCCATCTGATGAGGGATCCGAATGAACATTATAGGCATGTTCATTCTGGCAGCCGTGTTTCTTGTGGCATTGCCATTCCTTGTGCTCAGGCAGCTGCCAGACTGGGGAACTGTCGCCCCCCTTTGCCTCTCAGTACTTCCCGCTGCGTCGTCACTCACTCAACTTGTGCCCGTTGCCATGGGGTACCAGGAGACAGTTAACGTCACTCCATTCCTTCAGTTTAACATGGCCCTTGCGAGCCTGATGATATTTGCCACTGTTGTCATAATCTATGGGACAACATGGCTTGAAATGAAGAAGCGAGACTTAGTTAGCAAAGAGGAAGAGCAAGCTTGAGCGCCCGATCTCGCTGGAAGCCATGCGCTCGTGACCCCGAAACACCAACCGGCTCGCCGTGAGGTCCGTCTGCACCCCACGCCCCGGATCCTCCCGGTAGCTCAAACTCGGCCAGTACATCCCGATCGCCCGCTGTGAGGCGATGCCCACCTGCAGCAGCAGGTGCTTCCGCACCCGCCCTACGAACTCCTGGCGACACGCCTTCGAGTGGTAGGTTGAGAACGAAACGCCGCACTCGCCCCACCCGTCGCCCACGTAGCCCTGCACGCCCTCGAGGCCGTTCACGCCAGCGACGGGCTTGTGGGTGATGCCCACCTTGGGCTCGAGGCTGCCGAGGATCGGGATGTCCGCGAGGGGCTGGCCGAAGGTGGCCATCTTGACGAGGGTCTCGTCGCCGATGCTGGACACGACGGGGTCGTTGCCAGCGGGGAGGCCCTCGAGGGTGACGCCGTCGAGCTCGGGCTCCTCGTGGCGGAAGCGGGCGCACTGGCCCTCGAAGCGGGCGGACACGAGTGCGCCGGGCTGGATGGCCTCGAGGGTCATGCTCAGCTTGGCGCCGAGGGCCTCGTAGATGTCGTCGGGGCCCTCCTCGCCGCGGAACAGCAGGCCCAGGGTGAGGTGGCCGGGGTCGTCGTGCTTGGTCAGGGCGTGCTGGTCGAAGTAGGCCATGAGCACGGCCTTGGCGACGTCGTTGGCCGTGGGCTCGAAGGCCAGGGGGCGGTCGAGCTGCAGGGCGTTGCCGTCGAGCTTGGCGTCGATTCGGTGGAACTCGCCGCGCTGGGCTGCGGTGTTGAAGGCGAAGATCCAGTCGTCGACCTCGAGGAGCTCGAAGTGCTCGGCGTCGACGACGGGCTGGGCGGGCGTTCCCTCGCCGGTGAAGGCGGCGGCGTAGCCTCGGCGGGCGCCGCCGAGGGCGGTCTGGTAGAGGATGCGGTCGGGGCCGTCGGGGCACTGCTGGCCGGGCGCGGCGGAGTTGGGGATGCCGGCGACGTAGCGGCCGAAGCTGAAGGTGCCGTTGCGCAGGCCGAGGATGTCGTCGTGGGGGTTGTTGACGCGGACGCGGTAGTTGGCGTTCTCGAGGGTGGCCTGCTTGAGGCCCTCGACGCTGGGCTCGAGGCAGTAGAAGAGCTGGCCGTCGGTGGTCCAGTTGGCGGGGGGCTGGGCGAACTGCTGCTCGGGGACGAGGGCGACGCGTTTGGGGAGGGCGTGGGCGATCATGGTGAGCTCCAACGCGACGAGGCGCGGTCCCGGGTGGGAGCGCGCCTCGAGCAGGTGGATGGTGGTGGGTCAGTAGCGAGCGCGGTAGCGCAGCTCGAAGGTGTGGGCGATCTGGACGAGGGAGCCGTCCTCGCCGGGGTCGACGTAGGGGCTGCCCTCGTAGGTCACGGCGATGATGCCGGACTCGGGGGACTTGGCGGCGTTGAGGGCGTGGCGGAGGTCCTGCCAGTCATCCTCGGCGAGCTCCTCGATGAGCTCGGGGGAGCCGCGGTAGTCGGTGATCACGGCGAGCTCGACGGCGGTGTCGACGGTGCCGGAGCTCCACTCGCCGCCGGGGGTGAAGTGGCGGGGGGAGAACTCGAGGCGGAAGCGGCGGGTGAATGCGGGGACCTCGGGGCGGCCGGATTCGTTGGGGGTCCAGGGGTGCTCGGTCTTCTCCGCTGGGTTCCGGGGCAGGAGCGAGGTGATGACCTGGGATAGTTGCGGCCGGAGCTTGCTGATGGTGGTGCGTTGCATCGTCTGTTCTCGAGCTCCGGGTTAGCCGTTGGGCCCATGCTTAGGTGAGCGACGATGAAGGGCCATCAATGGTGTCCAGCAAGTCGTGAGGAAGCCCCCCGGAGAACGGGGTCCCGTCGGGCCTCCAGTGGATGCTCGTGCACAAGGCGTGCAAGGGCGTGCAAGGGCGTGCAAACGAGTTTTGCGAAGTAGGGTCTTGAAGAGGCTGGCTGCTCTTGCCTCTGATCATTGAACGTGGTCTGCTTGTTCCGACGCCAGTAAAGAAAAGGCTCACCAATGACGGTGAGCCTTCGCTGCTCGCAGCGGTGCTGCCGGTATCAGCAGAAGTAAGCACCTTCTGATATCGCGTCTTGGCTGTTCTTTCAACTTTCCGCTACCAGCGCCAGCGGGACAATTCCGGAAGAAGACTACGCTCATGGCTGAAACCGCCACTTTGGGTGCACTCGCCCTCGTTGTTATCCTTGTCGCCTACGTTGGAAAGACCGTCCGCGACATTGGATGAGCTTGGCGGCTAGTTCGCGGTAAGACCGGGACTACAGATCAAGTGACAGTCCGGCTGTGGTGGGGCGCTTCGGGGTCCCACCACGGGCCATCTCGACTACGTCGAGCCCCTTCCCGCCCACAACCAGGTCATGCCAGGCCTGCGACCACGCAGCCTTGGCCAGCTCGAGGAACTCGGCCTTGCCCAAGTTCCCGGGCGCCTCCCCGTTGTGGGCCGCGTGAAGCACGAAGCGGGCGGCGACCAAGTCCGCCCCCCGCTCTCCCATCAGGAACTGGCTCGGCTCGAGCCCGTTCGCGCGCAGCTGGGACGACACCCAGCGCGTGGCGACCTGCACCCAGCCCTCGAGCTTCGAGGCCTGGGGCAGGCGCGCGACCAGGTTCGGCCACGCGTCGCGCACGAGCGCGACGACGTCGGCCTGGGCGACTCCCAGCCCCACCAGGCGCTGGATCCGAACCTGCTCCTGGGCGACCTCGAGGCGGCCGTCGAGGCGGGAGCGCCAGACCACGCGCAGGGGCGTGTCGGCCTCGACGAAGCGCTCCTGCGCGCTCACGTCGTCGGGGACGGGCGCCTCGAATACGTCGAGGGGCCGCATGCCCTCGTCGTCACGCCAGACCGGGACCTGCAGCTGGATGCGCAGCGTCGGGGCCGAGGCCGCAGGGCGTCGAAGCGCTCGACATCGCGGACCTGGGAGCGGGCCTTGTGGGCGCCGCTGGCTGTGATCAGGAAGTGGTCGCGGAGGCGCGACTCGACGATGTGGGCGCGGTGCAGAGCTCGACGTGGTAGCGCGGCGGCCGGGCGAGGGCCCGGCGGGCTGCGGCGATGAGCTCTTGGACTTGTCCCATTCAGGTTGGGCTTCTCTCCTCGCTGACGAGGTCGTCGGCAATCCACTTCCCGAGGAGCGCGTCGAATTCGGCGTCGCTCATACCGTCGCCATCGGCGGTGACCCGACGCCAGATCGTGGCCTTCAACAGCTCATCCAGTGGAATCGTCGGGAACGCCTGCCCAAGCCCGCCCACGATCACTCGGCCGCAGAGCTCCCTACCGAGGAGCTTTGCCAGGACCTGGGCGAGGACATGCGGCGGATCGCCGGTTTCTCTGGCGTGCTTCCTGAGCTTCTCGAAGGCGCTCATCTTGGGCTTCATTCCTCGTTGGCGAGATCGTCGGCAATCCACTTCCCGAGGAGCGCGTCGAATTCGGCGTCGCTCATGCCGTTGCCGTCGGGGGCGAGCCGATGCCAGACAAGGGCCTCCAGCGCCACCTCCAAGGGGATTCCCGGAAACGCGCGTCCGAATACGCCCACGAGCAGTCCGCCGTCCAGCTTCGTGTCGAGCATCTCTGCCAGGACCTGCACGAGAACATGTGGAGGATCGCCGGTTTCTCTGGCGTGTTTTCTGATCCGCTCGAAGGCGCTCACCCTCGGAGCCTATCAGTCTTCGCTACGCGAGATCCTGTGCTTGACCCGCCTCGCGGCGCTGCCGGTCGAGCAGGTCTGCGAGCCGGCGGACCTCAACCAACTCGGCCGGCTTGTCCGCGTCGAGGGCCGTCTTGAAGCAGCTCCGCGCCATAGCCAGGAGCTCGAGCTTCGCCTTGCGTGATCTCGACCCGCGGCAGGCCTTGGCCTCGGCGACGAGCTCGAGGCCGATCTTCGCCCAGTAGCGCCCGCTCTCCGTGAGCCGCTCGGCGACGCTCGCCTCGAGCGTCTCGTCGAGCTCGCCCGCCTCGAGGGCCCGGTCGACGAGCTCCGAGGCCTCGCTGGTCTTGGTCGCCGTCACTTGAGGCTCGGGAACTCGCCGCCGCGGGTGGTCGGTTGCTTGGGGGTCTCGACGGTCGCGCTGTGGGCTCGGCGAGGTCGAGGCGCAGCTCGTCGACGAGCTTGCGCATGTCGAGGTCAAAGGCCAGGGGCGTGGCGACGGCGAAGTCGAGGGTGAAGCTGTTCCGGGAGCGGCTGCGGCTGCCGTCGTTGCGCTTGACCATGCGCCGGCCCTGGTCGAGGACGATGACCTCGCCGGGGCCGGCGGCCTGGATGCGGCGGCGGGCGACCCCTCGGCGGAGGCGGCCGGACTTGGTGCGGATCGCTCGGGGCATCAGCTCATGTAGAAAGCGAAGGCCTGGAACACCCCCGCGATGAGCAGCAGCGCCCCTACAGCTCTAGCCATCGCCAGAGCTTGCTTCTCCTTGCCCCCGCTTGCTTTGGTCAGCCAGGAGAGAGGCGAGAGGAGGAGAAAGAGACCGAGGACTCCGGGGAGTAGTGCGTTGATGTGGGCGCTCATCAACGACAGGGTAGCGCTTCAGCTAGCGAGCTCGAAGCGGAAGACCCGGCCGCCGATGTGGTGGACGCGGTCGAGGGTGACGTCGGTGCCGTTGAGGACCAGGCGGCGGACGAGCTTGGCGTCGTGCTCGGAGGTGCAGCGGGCCCACTGGTCGCCGCCGATGAGGACGAGGTGGGCCTCGCCGTCGCGGGCGAGGTGACCGCGGGTGGTGGTCTCGGCCTTGCGCTGGACGACGGGGATGGGGGTGGAGGTGTCCCGTTTGCGGACGGCGGGGGCGCGGGGACGCGTCGGGGCGCTGGTCTGGGGCGTGGGCCGGCCGGTGGGCTGGCGAGTCGGGTTGCCGTGCGCTTCGGGGGCGGCGGTGGTCGGGGGCAAGTTGTCGGGATCGTTGGGCACTTCGGGGCTCAGGGGGCTAACGGGGAATTTTCGAGGGTCGGCCGGCGAAAAAAACGGGCCCGGGTACCCGCCCGCGTGTTTTTCGGCGGGGTGTACGCGGAAGGGGGAGGGTTGTAATGAGTGCAGCAGACGTGTCGGGCGCGGATGTCGAAATACTCGTGGTCTTCTCAATCGTCGGAGACGACTTCGACCTCGATGACTGTTCGAGTCGAGTCGGGCGCCAGCCGACCACGACATGGACGCAAAAACGAGAACACCTTCGGGCCCGAGCAGATCTAGCGAACACATCCTGGACAGTCGCGTCAGGCTGGAATGCTGGCGACTGTGTCAATGATGCAGTCTCTGCGCTGCTAGACGAGGTCTGGCCTTACCAGCAGCAGGTTGTGGCGTACGTCGAGTCTCGCGGCCTGACTGCACACGTTGAGTGTAGTGTCCGAATGTGGGCTAGCGCTCCGCTGTACAGCCTCTCGGTTGAGTCGATGGAGCGGCTTACAGCGCTGAACGCAGGGTTTTATCTCGACCTCTACGACTACCGTGGAGACGACTCCTAGCCACGTACGACTGGTCCGGTCACTCCACGTCGCCTCTTCCGCGCGAGCTTCCCCATGATCGTCTCCCGGGCCGTCTCGGGTAGCCCATCGGCATGGGTCATGTAGATCGTCAGCGCGTCGAAGAGCTCTTCGATGTCCGCCTCGTGTCGCGCCAACGCGCTCTCGTGCTTGTGGCTGCGGTCCCGCAGCTGCACGAGGTCCCCCTTCACGAGCCCATCCAGTGTGCCTCGGTGAGCTGCTCCTGAATCGTCGCCAGCCGTTCAGTCAGCGCGTCGCCGCGGGTCACCCGGACGCCGTAGCCCGTGCCGCCTCCGAGGAGCAGCAGGACCAGCCCGCCGAGGATGTCCAGGATGCTCGGGTCGATGTTCACGCCTGCTCCCTTCAACGCGACGAGGCCCCGCAGCCGACCGTTCTCGGGTCAAACTGCGGGGCCTCGCTCGACGCGGAAGCTCGCCGCTCACAAGGCGCAGCTATCCGTCGCCACTACACCCTGACTTGCCAATTTTCGCCCTGCAAGCCCTTTCTTGGCCGGCCGACCGCGACGCCCACGGACTCCCCACACGCCCAGACGCGTGGACCGTGCCGTCCGCTCGCTGACACTCGCAAACTTCGCAACCGCCCGATCGAGCTCGGCGAAAGATCCGATCTCCCCGCGCACGACCCCGGCCGCGAGGTCCCGCCCGATGGGCTCGAAGATGACCCGCGCGCGGGCGAGGTCGCGGGGCGGCGCGACGGGGCCGAAGACCGGCAGCGACGCGAGCTCGGCCTGCTCGCGGCGGACCTCCTCGCTGAGCCAGCTCTCGTCTACCACGCGGGTGGTCTTCATGACCTCGCCGTCGACCAGGGCGTACCAGGGCATGGTCGCTGGCCGCTCGACGCGTCGCTCGAGCAGACCGAGCTCGAGCAGCTCGACCTCGAGGGCCCGGACGACGCTGGCCGCCGTCGTCGCGCTCGCGGCTGCCTCTCGGCGCAGGGCCTCGACCTGGGCGCTGGCGTCTGCGTTGTCCTCGAGGGACCGGGCGAGGCCCTCGGCGGCCATGTCGGCCGGGTGCGTCGACCAGCTCCGGCCCTCGTCGTCGACGTCGTGATCCGAGCGCGTCGCCCAGGCGATGACCTCGTCGGCCTACTCGTCGTGGGGGTCCACGCCAGCCCGGGCTACGGCAGCGTCTCCGAGCGAACCGCGACACTCACCACTCGAGCCTCGTTGCTTGCGATGATCAACTCATAGCGAGCCGGGGCGAGCTCGAGGATTTGGCCTGCCCCCTGCCCATCGATGAGCACCCCCGGCCCTTCCGGCACACTTGGAGTCGAGATGGGTACGTCACCCTGCTCTGGCCCTGGCTCCTCCTCGGGCCGAGCCAAGATGTCCTCGTCGGGGCAGCGCTGGATGAACAGCCTGTCCGCGTCTGAAGTCACCCGAAAGCCCCCCTGCGAGGTGACCTCGAAGCTCCGCCGCATACCGAGCTCGGAGCTCCCCCACAGCGTCTGATCGTTGTCACAATCGAGCTCCAAGTCGTCCGCCCATTCACCAGGCGTCGTCTCCGTGAGCGCCCCGAACTGGCAGGTCTCGAGCACGGCGAAGCTCCACGGAGCCTGAGCGGCGTACTCCGCTTGCGCCTCCGCGAGGGTCTGTCCCGTGATCGCCTCGAACGCCACCTCTGGATCTCGCGGATCGCTGAGCAGCTCTCGAACAGCCTGGGCGCCGTAGACCTCCCAGGCCCAGCGCACGAAGTGCCCAGCGCTCGCGTAGTCGACGACGTCATCGTCGCGGAAGAAGTTCTCGAGCAAGGGCGTGGCGCCCAAGACCGTCCGATGTTGATCGAGGGCTTCGGCGATGCCCTCGGACCACATCGCCGAAGGCTTCCCCAAGGGGATCGCCACCGCGTGTACGAGCTCGTGGCCGACCGCGTCCTGACTGGTGTAGATCGTGTGGGTGTCCCGCCGATAGCATCCCGCCTGGTCGGCGGAGCAGTAGTCGTTCCAGCCCACGGAGGCACCCCGCCAGAGATAGACGTCGACCTTGCCCTCCATCTGCGTCGAGAGCAGATCTTCGACCCGGACCACGTGTTGCTCGAGGTAGGCGAGGTCACCACCACAAAGGGGTTGCCCATCGGCCACCCCGATTCGCATGTGCTCGGTCTCGTGGGTCAACTCGAAGGGAGGCTCCTCCTCCGCGCACGCCGCAACGCTCCCGAGGCCAAGACCCAGGAGCACGGCGGACAGCGTCAGGGTCGCGGGCTTCATTCGAGGCGGTAGGACTGTAGCACCCGCTCTCCGCCACGAACAATGGTCAGCTCGAAGGTCCCTTGCCCCTGGAGTAGGTCGTAGAGCTCAGGCATCGCACCCAAGCCGGACAGGTCTTTGCCGTTCACCGCAGCCAACTCATCGAAGCGCTCGAGGCCGAGAGCCTCACACAGCTCTCCGGCGAAGGCGATGAACCAGGTCCCGTCGTCCTTGGTGCGGAGCACGGTCGCGTCGGCCTCCAGCAGACTCAGATCGTCGAGGATGAGCTCGAAGGCTGCTCGGTCGATCACTCGAGTACCTGTTGACTCGAGCTCGACAAAGGTCAACGGGTCCCAGGTGGCGCCGCTCCCCATGGTGGTACCCGAGCCCGCCTCATCACCCCCACCGTCTTCTTGGCAATGCGGGACAACGTCACCGGGCAGCCCACCGCCCTCGCTACAATTGAACGCGGCGATGTTCGCGTCTGGCCCGCACTGGACCTTGGTGATCCCCAAGCCCACGTGACACTCGACCCCGACCTCGAGGTTCACCAGGCACACTGATTGACATGCCACCTGCCCTTCGCTGCCTTCCTGCAAGTCATCACCGCAAGCTCCGCCTAGAGTGAAGGCCAAGCAGAGTGCGAGACCCTTGAGTCGGTTCGTCCCCTTCATGAACGGAGAGTCGCACCGCAGATGTTCTGAGTCGAACCCGGTGGATGTGACCTAGCCTCCAACTTGGAAGAGACTCAGGGCCTGCGGCGAACCCGCGTGCACATCTCGCCTCTGGGAGGCCCCTTCAAGCCTCGGCGAGTTCGTAGCGCAGCGCCCGGGTCGTGGAGGTACTCGGCGTCGCCACTTGTGGGTCAGTCCTGGTTTTCATCGTTGGTCCTTCGGCTGAGTTCGTCGAACAACAGCCGCAGTATCCCTGTCACGAGCTCCAGATCTCGTGGGCGGCGCGCGAGTGCGAGGTCGATGAGTTCTCGAGCCTCGTCACGGGCTCCGGTCTCGAAGCTCATGAACAAGGTGCTCACCATGAGGTCGAGGCCCGTACATAGCTTGATGACCGTGTCGAGGCTCGGCGAGAAGCCTGCGTGCTCGAGGCGTCGGATCGTGTCGGCGGAGAGCCCAGAGCGCTCCGCGAGCTCCTCCTGCGTCATACCTCGTGCCTTGCGCAGGCTTCGGACGTGACGGCCGAAACGTGTCCGGAGTAGCTTCATCCGAACGCTCAGGGCGAAGGCGTCTCGTTTGAGAGGCAACGGTAGCGGGTCGAGCTCGTTCGCCCCACACGCTCGGCGTCCCCTCCGTCGACCAAGCGAGCGAGGGACGCTTGGAGCTTCCAACGCGGTCCGCCGACGCGCTCGCGCAGGTAGGCCGCGCAGACCCAGTCAGAGCCCGTCGTCGACGCTTCGTGCAGACTTCCCGGACGAACTCGTCAAACAGCTCACCCGACGCCTGCTGAGCGGCCTCGAGCCGCTCGCGGTCTCGGTTTGTGTCTGCGACGAAGGGCCGGCGTACGATGACGGTGACCTCCGTAGACAAGAGCTCCTCGATCCGCAGGTCACGAAGCAGCGCGGCGCGAGGTCCACCCCCTTCGATGAACCGCAAGAGCTCGCTGAGCTTCCAGTGAGGGTGGTCGCGCAAGACCGTGAGGAGGACATGGCGCTCCGCCTTGGCGAGTCGCGGGACGAGCTGAAGGGACGGCATTGAGGAACCACCGCCTGGGCGAGACGGGAAGTTCCGGGGGCACCGCAAAGGCGGAACCAGCGCGCTACGTCGAAGGGGTCGCGGACGCTCGGAGCTTGGCCCGGATCCGCCGCTTCAGCTCGATCTTTGCGCGATGTCGGCGAGTTCGGATCGTCGCCGCGGCGGTCGCTTCCTTTTTAGCGAAGGACTCGACATCGCCACCAGCGAGCTGGTCCTCGACCGCGCGTCGAAAGGGCTCGGCGAGTCGATCGAGCTCTCGCGCCAGTAGGTCTCGCTTTTCTTGGCGCTCGAGGGCGGTGATCGGGCCGGTCCCATCGTGGACGAGCGCGCTGAGGTCGACGTCGCGCCCGAGCTCTGCATCTCGCCGGCTTTGCCCACGGGCAGCTCGCAGGGCTTGAATCCGGGCGACGCTGCCCACCCAGCGGGCGAAGGCTTCGTCATGGACGGGCGCGAAGCTGGAAAAGCGCTCCCAGATCAGCTCATTCGACTGTTGGGCGAGGTCGCGGGCGAGGTGGTAGGGGAAGCGCCGCTCGAAGTAGCCGATCAGCCAGCGGTCGACCCCGTGCACGAGCATCGCCTTCGCGCGGGCGCGGTCACGCGGGGCGGATCTGCGGAGCGCGTCGAGGTATGCCCGGTAGATCGCGTTTAGTCCCATGCAGACCAAGTGTACACGCGGGGAGAGGGGAAGGATTGGCCATGAGGACAGCGCGTTCAGGGGGCGTCGACGCGCCGAGCCCAGATGGTCGTCTCGGTGGTAGCCTGCTCCCGCGCCGCTCATGGATGCCGACCTGCCGCCCGACGACGATGGGCCCGACGAGCTCGACCCGAGTGAGCCCATCGACGAGATCCCGCTGCTGGATGAGTCGGAGCGGCTGCCCCCCGCTTGGCGCGAGCTCCTCGCGGAGATCAGCGCCTGCCGAGCGGTCCATCAGCAGATGCCCGAGGAGCCGCTGTTTCGGATCGGGCGCTACGAGATCGAGGACTACATCGGGCACGGTGGTATGGGGGTGGTGGTTCAGGGGCGCGACCCGGAGCTCGAGCGCCCGATCGCCATGAAGCTGTGCCTGGGGGCGCGAGCGAAGGCCGAGGAGGCGCTGCTTCGGGAGGCGCGGGTCCTGGCGAAGCTGGACCATCCCAACATCATCCGGGTGTTCGACGCGGGTCGCTACGAGGGCCACTTGTTCGTGGTCATGGAGCTCGTCGAGGGCGAGGACGCAGGCCGGTGGAGCCGACGCTGGGTCGAGCTCGCCGAGGTTCGCCGAGTCTACGTCGCCGCGGCGCAGGGTCTCGCGGCGGCGCACGAGGCGGGGGTGCTGCACGGGGACTTCAAGCCCTCGAACGTGCTGGTCGCCCAAGGGGGGCGGGTGCTCGTGGCGGACTTCGGCGTAGCTGAGGCGCTCGGCGAGGCTGGAGAGGACTCGGCTCCCAACGAGGGGCCTCGGCGGGGGACGCTCCTCTACATGGCTCCAGAGCGTTTGTGGGGCGAGGCTGGGGATGCGCGCTCGGATCTTTACTCGCTGTGCGCGTCGATGTGGCAAACGGTCTATGCGAGCCCGCCTTTCGAGGGGTCGAGCGCGAGTGAGTTGCTCGCGGCGATCGAAGCGAGGGACCTGCGCGAGGGCTATGACGCGCTCGACGACGTGCCGGAGTGGTTGGCGGCGGCGCTGCGGCGTGGGCTGGCCGAGGAGCCTGACGATCGCTTTGGATCGATGGCGGAGCTCATCGAGGCCCTGCGCAACGAGGAGACCGACGACGGAGGCTCATCCGGTGGGGGAGTCGGGAGCTGGCGCGGACGTTCGGGCTTTCTACACGGGCTGCTCCTGGGCCTGTCGGGGTTCGCAGGCTTCGCCGTCGTGCTGCTCGTGCTCTTCGTGCAGATGACGCGGCCGAGTGTCGGCAAGCTGGTCCCGGAGTTGACCGTCGCAGAACCGGCCGAGACCCGATCTGCGGCTGATGTCGCAGTCCGGTTAATCGGAGAGGGACGCTACGAAGAGGCTCAGGCCGTCTGGGAGGCAGAGGAAAGCCGACGCAAAGCGGAGGGCGAGCCCGTCGCCGAGCCTGCTCTCGCCATCGCCCAAGCTTACCTCGAGCGCGCGAAGACTCTGATCGAGACCTCCCCCAAGCTGTCGGGCAAGCTCGCGGGGCTGGCGGTCGAAGCCGCTAGCACGGCCCGCACTGAACTGTGGGAGGAGGGACTCCCCCGAACCCACGCAGATAAGGTCCGTGGGGAGGCCCTGGCTCTTCAGCAGCGTGCGAAGGCCGCCAAAGATTAGCCCTCGAGGCAGTCCACAGTTCCGTCTTCGTTCGTCGCGCCTCCATCGCAGAAGGTGCTGTAGCCATCGATCTCAGCACAAGCCCAGAGCATATCGGCGCTGATCTCTTCGCAGCC
Organism: Plesiocystis pacifica SIR-1; assembly: GCF_000170895.1. Classification (GTDB taxonomy): domain Bacteria; phylum Myxococcota_A; class Polyangia; order Nannocystales; family Nannocystaceae; genus Plesiocystis; species Plesiocystis pacifica. The sequence goes on from NZ_ABCS01000031.1 coordinate 41,528, forward strand.
CTGCCAGGTGCAGCACAGAATCGATGAGCCCATGGGGGTTGCGACTGGATCGAGTTCATCGACGCAGAAGCCAAGATCGCACGCGCCGGGGAAGGGCTGGTAGCACACCGCACCATCAGCGACGGCCTCGCCGTACTCGCAGTGGCGGCGCTCGCCTACCACGCAGCGATCGTTCGCGTCGGGGAACTCGCAGGTCGAGTTGTCTCCGTCGATGGTGCAGCACAAATCCGCGTCGAGTCGGGGAGCGTCGGGGCCCGTCCACTGGCAGTAGCGGGAGAAGGTCTGGCCCAAGCCATCGGTGTAGGGGCTTCCGTCGTCATCGATATAGACGTCGGCGCACAGGTCCGGGGCGAGGATGAGGGTGGAGAGGATGAACGTGAGCATCATCCTGCGACGCTATCAGCGCGAGAGAGGCCGCTGGCCTCGCCGGTCATGGGCCTGTGTCGCGTCGATCATGACGACCCACGACCGAGAAGTCGTCGCGGCGACGCTTCCTCACGGAGGGTTGGTACGGACTCAGGGCTCAGGTTCGACTTCGGGATCCCAACCGACCTCAACAGGGCGGCTGTGCGCGGGGTGGGCTCGACCAGTGGTTGGCTGAGAGCGACCCGTGGAGGATGGTCTCGACTCGTGAGGCCCCAGCGTCGACTAGCGAATACCAACCGCCGCCGGGGGGCGGACCTGGACCAGGAGTTGCTCATCGCTACAGCTCCCGACGATGATCGAGAGCTGAGGCCGACCTTCTGTCGGACCCTGTCGCGGTCTACCCGCAGCCGCGCGCTTCGGGGTAGTCGTCGCAGGCTGAGGTCCGTTGACCCACATCATGGGGACAATGCCCACACTTCAACTCTGTCACCCATGAGTCTGCCTCAGCACCACTATTAATTCTGGCCACGGTGGAAACAAGGAAGGGTGGAGGCGCGCTCAGGCCACACTTCGCCAAGAAGCGGCCAGCCTCGGGTGCCTCAGATGGTTTTCGGCGCGCATTTGACACGCGATTGATAGGCCGTTGGTACGCGATTGACAGGCCGTTGATACACCGAGAGCGCGATTTAGTACGCGATTGACAGGCCGTTGATACACCGAGAGCGCGATTTAGTACGCGATTGATAGACCGTTGACAGGCATCTGAGACACCCTCGGTAAAGCCGCGGCCGGAGCGCTCTGTGATGCGCCCCCAACCTCTGCGGGGTGACTCGTCCGGCACATATTCGAGGTGACCCAAAATGACCCCACGCCTGAGATGGGCGCAATTGGTGTGGTCATTTAAATCCTCGACGGACGTCGCAATTGGAGTCAGGCTCAGTCCATGGTTGAGCTACTCTCGAACACAGACACCAAGGCGCTGGCGAGTCTCGACGAAGACCGTGCGCGCCACGTGGTGGAGCGCGGTGCTCGATCCGGTCTCGAGGTTCAACACTGAGGAGGAGGAGCCGATGACCGCGATGAGGACCGTGGGCATCGTGGCGGCGACGCTCGCCACGACGGCCGTAATCGGCGGCGGAGCCTACTGGCTCTACAAGCGCCGGAAAAAGAAGAAGGACGACGAACTCGCGGACGACGACGACGTGGTTCTCAAGGACTTCGAGGACGACGACGACCCGATCACCCCCGACGACATCCGCCCTCGAGGCGGGTTCATGGATCGCAACACGCTCCCGGACGACGTGAAGCAGGAGTTCATCGAGGCCTTCGGCGGCTACGCGCCGCCCAAGGACGAGATCCTTGACAACCTCACCCAGGAAGACGTGATCTTGTTCGGCGTGAAGTCGGAGCCCGTGCCGGGCTACCCCGAGGTCAGGGAGGAGATCCTCACTGCCAAGGTGCGGACCGTCGAGGACACGGTGATCCGGGCGCGGATCTCCGAGCCCGAGGAGTTCTCCGCGCACCTCGGCTCCTACGCCGGTCATGGCTTTCGCTTCGGCGAGATGGTCGAGGTCCCGCGCGGCGTGATCATCTTCGCCGCGCGGCCCAAGCCCACGGACGTGACGGGCTACGGCAAGCACGGGCGTCCGGCGGGGACCTTCGAGTCCAGCCACGTGACGAAGAAGAGCTACGACGTGCACCCCGGCACGCCCTACGACCTCGTGATGCCCTACATCACCGACGACATCGAGTTCCACGTCGACCGCGCGATGGTCCGCTTCGAGCTCGTCGGGACCAAGGGGCTGCATCAGCAGATCGTGTTCAAGGAAGGCAGCATGCACGGCGACGTGACGCTCCGGGCGCTCGATCGGGATCCGAAGACGGGGCTGGTGTTCGTGGCGCGCTGGAACTTCCACATCGAACCGTGAGGACCAGTTACGGCCCGCGCGTAGGGGCCGAGACAAACTGGAGGTGAGCGGTGACGATCGAAGCGCGAGCGCCTCGAGCAGCTCAGTGTGGGAGCTTCGTGGTGCGCTGCCTCGACAACGACCCCATGGTCGGCAAGGGGCGTGACCTCGTCTGGCGCGGACGCTGAGCCCCAAAACTGAACCCGGCGGAACACGACGGACGGGCTTCGCGTCGTAGGCTGCCATCCGCTAGGATGGTCACCTACCGAAGAGCCACGCCCCGTCGTTGAGAGGAAACGACAACGATGAGCGTGAAAATCCGCCCCTACCGCAACGGGGGCTACGAAGTCGACATCATGATCCGCCTACCCAACGGCCAGACTCACCGCGAGCGACGCAAGTCGCCGTTCTCGGCCAAGTCTGCGTCGCTGCGCTGGGGCAGGGAACGCGAGCGCCACCTGCTGATCCATGGGTTGGCAACCGCCAGCGACGACGCTGGCCCGATAAAGAAGGAGGTCCCAACCCTGGCGGAGTTCGCCCCACGCTACATGGAGGGCTACGCCAAGGCCAACGGCCACAAACCATCCACCCTTGAGACCAAGCGCCAGGTCCTGCGCCTGCACTTGATCCCCGCGTTCGGGGACAAGCGCCTCGATCAGATCAACTCCGAGCTCGTCCAACGGCTCAAGGCCAAGCTCACCGAGCACATGGCCAACAAGTCGATCAACAACGTGCTCGGCGTGCTCAACACGATGCTGAAGTGCGCCGTCGAGTGGGGCGTGCTCGAGGAGCTGCCCGTCCGAGCCAAGCGCATGCGCGTGAAGAGCCCGTCGATGGACTTCTACGACTTCGACGAGTACGCGGCGCTGGTCAAGGCCGCGGCGGCGCAGAGTCCCGAGTGCCTGGTGTTCGTGCTGCTTGCCGGCGATGCGGGGCTGCGCGCGGGGGAGATCCGCGGGCTGCACTGGGCTGCGGTGGATCTGCGCCGGCGTCAGCTGACGGTCGAGCACTCGGAGTACAAGGGCGAGCTCACCACGCCCAAGTACGACAAGATCCGCACGATCCCGCTGACGCGGCGGCTCGCGGATGCGCTGGGGACTCTCCCCAGGGACTGCGAGCTCGTGCTGTACCGCGGGAGCGAGGGCCGGGAGATCCCGACCTCGCGGCAGACGGGGCGGACTATGCTGGAGAAGGCCCAGGACGCCGCGAAGCTGCGACGTCGAGGGCCGCACACGCTGCGACACACCTTTTGTAGTCACCTCGCCATGCGCGGGGCGGCGGCACGGGTGATCCAGCAGCTCGCGGGGCACGCGTCGCTGGTGACGACGCAGCGCTACATGCACCTGTCCCCGGGCGCGACCGAGGCCGCGATCGCGCTGCTCGAGCAGCCGGCCCCGGTCCTGAAGCCGGCTGAGCCCACGGCCGGGCCCCGGCTTGGAGAGATTCGGGAGACGGAGGGGCGCCAGCCCCCTCACGCCCCGTAGACGGACCTTTTGACCCCTCAAACCACGGGCGCCTGGGACCGGGGGCGCTTCGTCGCTGTCCGCTCCTCCGCTTTGGCTTGGTGGGCAATGGCGTTCGTGCCATCGAGAGGGCATGTGGTCGCCCCCGCAAGCGGGGGCGTGGATTCGTTGACGAGCGGTGGCGTCTCTGAGCTCTGTTTTGCCCACACAGGCGCCTGGGACCGGGGGCGCTTCGTCGCTATCCGCTCCTCCGCTTTGGCTTGGTGGGCAGTGGCGTTCGTGCCATCGAGAGGGCATGTGGTCGCCCCCGCTCGCGGGGGCGTGGATTCGTTGACGAGCGGCGGCGGAGGTTGAGTGGGCAGAAGCGGCGGCGTCTCTGAGCCCTATTTCGTCTCGAGCCAGGCCCCGAGGGCGGCGATCTGGCCCGCGTCGGTGCGGGCCACCAGCCAGCGCAGCACCGGGGCGAACAGGCCAAGGGGGCCCGACACGGCGCACCGGGCCGTCAGGCTCACCCGGGTGCGCTCGGGGTCGAGGGGGTCGAGGGCGTAGGCGTACTCCGCCTCGACGGCGCCCTGGCGGGAGCGAAGGACCAGGCGCTCGCCTGGCTTGCAGACTGCGATCTCGGCCTGGCGTGTCTTGCCCCGGGTGTGGAAGGTGAGCGTCGTGCCCACCGCCAGCGGGCCGTGGGCTTCGAGCCGGTCGATGCCGTGCATCCATCGACCGGCGTGCTCCCAGTCGACCATGGCCTGCCAGACGAACTCGACCGGGCGCGCGATGGTCTCGTCGACCGAAAATGCCTGTTTCATGCGGGGACCTCCATCGGATGTGGACCCAAGTTGCCACCAGCCGAGCCCCCGGTCTTGAACCGATTTGACCTGGAGGAGGTCGCTCAGCTCTCGGGCACGAAGCCGGCCCCGTCCCCGTGCTCGTCCGGCGGATAGTGGGTCCGCTGCGCGGCGAGGTAGGCCGTCGGCGTGACCCCGGTGTGCCGCTTGAAGTCCCGCACCAGGTGGGCCTGGTCGGACCAGCCCAGGTCGAGGGCGCGCTCGGCCCAGCGCACTGGCCCGTGGGCGTCGATCAGCGCCAGCAGCCGTCGCATGCGCAAGAGCCTGGCGAGGCGTCGAGGGGAGAGGCCGACGACTCGGGTGAACTCTCGATCGAGGTAGCCGTGGGAGATGTCCAGGGCCTGGGCGATGTCGGCCACGGGTCGGGTTGGATCGGCCTCGAGCATGGCCACGGCGGCGGCGCAGCGCTCGATGCCCTTGACCTCGTGATCGCGCTCGGCGAGGGCCGCGAGGGCGCCTTCGAGGGCAGCGAGCATGGCGTCGGAGCCCTTGCTGGCCAGCAAGCGACGGCGAAGCTCGGCGGCGGGGGGCCAGGCCTCCATCAGGTCGACCACCCGACCACGCAGCGACGCCGGGCGCAGGCCGAACACGGCCTCGCAGCCCACCGGGGTACACACGATGCCCACCGCGAAGGTCTCGCCGGTGGGCTCGTTGATGACCGGGCCATCGTGGGGTCCGATCAAAAAGCCCTGCTCGGCGCGCAGGGTCGGCCCTTGCCCGTCCCGGGGCGTCTGCAAGATGGCGTCGCCCAATACGAACACCGCCACCGTCGAGCCGGTGGGCGCGATGCGTTCCCGGCGATAGGGGATGGTGCCCCGGGCGTACCAGATGGACTCCACGAGCTGGTCGCCAGGGGGCTTCACTCCGCGGGGGACGAAATCAAACTCGAAGGTGCTCATGATCGTTCGCTGGCCCGTCGATGGGCGACGGCACCCAGCTTCACCTAGGCGCCGTCAGGCCGCGGGTCAAGGGCGCGGCTCGTCGCGCTCGTCGAGGTGGTGAGCTCTGCCGATCACAAGTTTCCGGTGAACACGGCGTAGGCCCGGCCGCTCGACGCGTCGGCGTCGTGGCTGTGGTGTGGGGCGCCGATGATCAGGTCGCCGCGGCCGTCTCCGTCGAGGTCGCCCGCTCCGGCGACGGACCAGCCCGCTCGCGCGTCGGCCTGTTCGCCCGTGAACACGAGGCCGCCGATCCCGAGTTCGACCTCGGCGAGGGCGACGGGGTCGCCGTCCTCCTTGCCGTAGACGAGGTAGGCTCGGCCGGCGCCGCTGGCCCCCATCACTTCGGACAGGGGCGCTCCGACGATCAAGTCGTCGAGGCCGTCGCCGTTGACGTCGCCGACCCCGTCGACGCTGTAGCCTGCGCCGTCGGAGAGCAGGGCCTCTTGGATGACGAAGCCACCGATCCCGTCCTCGAGCTCCTCGAGCAGCACTGGGGCAGGGTCGTCCTTGCCGAAGATCACGTAGATCGCGCTCGCCTTGTCGTCAACGCTAGAGCTGCCGAAGTGGTAGACACCAGGTTGTCGTAGGGGACGCCGATGAGCAGGTCGTCGAGGCCGTCGCCGTTGAAGTCGACCTCGCCCGCGACGGACCAACCCAGCTGGCTGTCGGCGAGGTCACCGTCGATGCTGTAGCCCATGCAGCCGAGCTCGCCGAGGGGGATCACCGGGGGCTCGTGCGGGGCGAGGGATTCGCCGACGCACGCTCCGCTGAGGCAGGCCTCGTCGACGACGCAGCCGAGCGGGTCCTCGCACGGCGTACCGTCAGCGAGGGGGACGGCGAGGCACTCTCCAGCGATGCACTGGCCCTCGACGCAGGGACCGTCGAGCTCGCTGCAGTCCTCGTCGCAGACGCCACCGGTGTCGGTGTCCGTGGTGTCGGTGTCGGTGTCCATGGTGTCGGTGTCGGTGTCGGTGTCGGTATCCGTGGTGTCGGTTTGGGTCGTGTCAGTACCCGTTTCGGTCGTGTCAGTGCCGGTGTCGGTCGTGCTCGAGTCTCCGACCTCGTCGCCGCCCGTCGTCTCGCCATCCGTGCTGGCTTCCGTGTCCATTTCCGTGTCAGCGCTCTCTCCCTCCGCGCCCGCGTCGTCGGTGCAGCTGGATGCGAGGAGGAGCGAACACAGGAGCAGGGGCGCGCTGAGGGCGATGGTCGTGCGAGAGGGCATCACGCTCGCAGACCGCGACGGAGTCGGCGATGTTTCACGAGCGGCGCGCGAGCGATGGCGATCACGACGGTCCGCTGGCCGGGAGGCCCTCGGGCGCTCGCCCAGAGCCTCGCCCTTGCCCGACGCTCAGGTAGAGCACCGGCAACACCAGCAAGGTCGCCAGCGTCGCGCTGATCATCCCGCCCACGACGACGGTCGCCAGGGGCCGTTGAACCTCCGCGCCCACCCCCGTGTTCAAGGCCATCGGCAAGAAGCCCAGGGCAGCCACGGCGGCGGTCATCAACACCGGCCGCAGCCGGCCGACGGCGGCCTCGACGATGGCCGTCCGCGCCCCGGCGCCTTCGGCCATGAGCTGCTTGGCTCGGGACACCAGCACGATGTCGCCGAGCACGGCCACGCCCGAGAGCGCGATGAAGCCGACCCCGGCGGCGACGGACAGGGGCATGTCCCGGGCCCACAGCGCGAGCACGCCACCGACGGCGCCGAAGGGCACGCCGGTGAACACCCGCAGGGCGTCGATGGCTCGGCCGTAGGTGACGTACAAGAGCGCGAACACCAGGGCGAGGGCGATGGGCACGACGACCATGAGCCGGGCCTTGGCGGCCTCGAGCTGCTCGAAGGAGCCGGCGAGCTTGGTGTAGTAGCCGGGCGGGAGCTCGATGTCCTCGTCGAGGACCCGGCGCAGGTCGGCGACGAAGGAGCCCAGGTCGCGGCCGCGGACGTTGGCCTGGACGGTGATGCGGCGCTGGGCCCACTCGCGCTGGATGGTCGAGGGGCCCTCGACGACCGCGATCTCGGCGAGGCTCGACAGCGGCACCTGGCCGCCGGCGGCGGTCGGGACGAGCAGATCGCCGATGCGCTCGGCGGAGCTGAGGGTGGCGTCGTCGAGGCGCAGGACCAGCTCGAAGCGGCGCTGGCCCTCGACGACCTCGCCGAGCTTGCGGGTGCCGAGGGACTCGACCAGATCGAGGAGCTCGCCCACGGGGACGCCGTGGCGCCCGGCGGCCTCGCGGTCGATGTCGACGGTGACCATGGCCTGGCCCGTGATCTGCTCGACGCTGACGTCGGCGGCCCCGGGGATGGCCTCGAGGGCCTGGCGGATGGTCTCGGCCTCGCGCTCGAGGACCTCGAAGTCGTCGCCGAAGAGCTTGACGCCGACGTCCGTGCGGACCCCGGCGAGCATCTCGTTGACCCGCATCTCGATGGGCTGGGTGAACACGCTGCGCATGCCGGGCATGCCCTCGAGCTCCGCGGACATCTGCTCGACGAGCTCGGCCTGGGTCTCGCCGCGGCGCCACTGGTCCCGGGGCGTGAGGGTGATGAACACGTCGGAGACCTCGAGCCCCATGGGGTCGGTGGCGACCTCGGCGGTGCCCGTGCGCGTCCAGATCTCGTCGATCTCGTCGGGGAAGCGGTCGAGCAGGTGGCGCTCGATCTGGGTGCCGTAGCGCATCGACTCGTCGAGGGAGATGCCCGCGGCGCGCACGGTGTTGATGGCCACGGCGTGCTCGCTCAGGCGCGGGACGAACTCGGAGCCCAGGCGCGTGGCCAGCCCGCCCGCGCCGAGCACGGCCACGAGCGCGACCCCGAGGACCAGGCGGCGGCGGGCGAGGGCGGCCTCGAGCGCCCGGCGGTAGCCGGCCTCGAGGGACCGGGCCGCGCGGGTCAGGAAGCCGGGCTGGGCGTCTGGCGAGGGCTCGCGCCTGCGCTCGAGGGCGTAGCTGGCGAGCACCGGCATCAAGGTCAGGGACAGCAGCATGGAGCCGGCCAGGGCGAACAGCACCGTCAGCGCCATGGGCCGAAACAGCTTGCCCTCGACGCCGCCGAGGGTCAGCACCGGCAGGTAGACGATCGCGATGATCAGCTCGCCGAACAGGGTGGGGCGGCGGACCTCGACGACGGCGTCGCGGACGACCTCGACGACGCTGCGCTCGGAGCGGTCCTGCTCGAGGCGCCGGGCCGCGTTCTCGACCACGATCACCGAGCTGTCGACGACCAGGCCGAAGTCGATGGCGCCGAGGCTCATCAAGCTGCCGGCGACCCCGGCCCACAGCATCGCGTTGAACGCGAACAGCATGGACAGGGGGATGGCGCAGGCGACGATCAGCCCGGCGCGGAAGTTGCCGAGGGCGAGGAAGAGCACGGCGATGACCAGCAGCGCGCCCTCGAGCAGGTTTCCCGGACCGTGCGCAGGACGGCGTTGACGAGCTCGCTGCGGCTGTAGACCGGGGTCAGCTCGACGCCCTCGGGCAGGCTCGGGCGCACGGCGTCGAGGCGCTGCTCGAGGGCCTTGGTGACCTCGCGGCTGTTCTCGCCCATGAGCATGAAGCCCAGGCCGAGCACGGCCTCGCCCTCGCCGCCCGCCGTGACCCCGCCCCGGCGAATTTCGTGGTCCTCGCGGATCGACGCCACGTCGGACAGGCGCACGGGGGTGCCCTCGACCTGGGCGACGACCATGGCCTCGAGGTCCGCGAGCCCGGTGACCAGGCCCTGACCCTGGACCAGCTGGGCCTCGCCGGCGACCTCGAGCACGCCGCCGCCGACGTTGCGGTTGGCGTGGCGTAGGACCCGGGCGACGTCCTCGAGGGTGAGCTGGTGCTCGACGAGGCGGTAGGGGTCGACGACGACGTGGAACTGTTTCTCCTCGCCGCCCCAGGTGTTGATCTCGGCGACGCCCGGGGTCTGGAGCATCTGCGGGCGGATGACCCAGTGATGCAGGGTGCGCAGCTCCGCGGGCGAGAGGGTCTCGCTGCGCAGGGTGTACTGGAAGACCTCGCCCAGCCCCGTGGCCACGGGGCCCAGGCCGGGTCCGTGGATGTCCTCGGGCAGCTCGGCCTGGGCGACGCGCTCGCTGACGACCTGGCGGGCGAGGTAGATGTCGGTGTCGTCGTCGAAGATCGCGGTGACCTGCGAGAAGCCAAACTTCGAGACCGAGCGGACCTCGACCAGGCCCGGGAGGCCCGAGATGGCCTGCTCCACGGGGAAGCTCAGCTGGCGCTCGACCTCGAGGGGCGAGAGCGAGGGGGAGGTGGTGTTGACCTGGACCTGGACCGAGGTGGTGTCGGGGAAGGCGTCCATGGGCAGGTCGCGGAAGCTGACCAGGCCCAGGGCGACGAGCAGCGCCGCCGCGAGCAGCACGAGGGGGCGGTGGCGCAGGCACAGATCGATGAGCTGGGTCAGCATCAGCGGCCTCCCCCCTCGCCGCTCACTTCACAGCAGCCCGCGCCGATGCTGCCTGGCAGGATCTCGGTGCGCAGCAGCATCGCGCCCGTGGTCACGACCGCGTCGCCGCCGGCGATTCGCCCCTCGACCTCGACGGTCTCGCCCCCGCCGTGGCGCTCGACCACGCGCGGCTCGTAGACCCCGGGGGCGGTGCGCACGAACACCAGCTCGAAGGCGCCGACGCGCTGGACGGCGACGCGGGGCACGGCGACCACGGCCCGGCCGGTGCTCGTGGCGACGGTCCCGCGCATGAACTGGTTGGCGCGCAGGGAGCCCTCGGGGTTGGGGATGTCGGCGCGCACGGTGACGGTGCGGGTGTGGGGGTCGACCTCGGGGGCGACCCAGCGGATCGTGCCCTCGGCGACGGCCTCGGGGTGGGTGTGCGAGGCGACCGAGAGGGTCTGGCCCAGGGCGACGTGGTCGGCGTAGTCCTCGGCGAGCTCGCACACCGCCCACATCTGGGAGGTGTCGCCGATGGTTGCGAGGGAGCCGGCGTCGCCGGGGGTGTCGGCGTGGGCGAGGGTCCCGAGCACGGCCGGACGGCGCAGCACGGTGCCGGCGATGGGCGCGGTGATCGTGTAGCGGCCGACCCGCCCCGAGCTCCCGGCCCCGGTCATGTCGAGGGCCGCGCGGGCGGCTCGGGCCTCGGCCTTGGCGCTGGCGAGCTCGCGCTGGGCGAGCTCGAGCTGGCGCTGGGAGGCGATGTCGGCCTCGCGCAGCTCGAGTTGGCGATCGAGGTTGGCCTGCGCCGCCTTGACCCGCTCGCGGGCGCTGAGCAGGCCGGCCTGGACAGCACCAATGTCGACGCTGTCGAGCTCGAAGAGCGGATCGCCGAGCTCGACGCGGTCGCCGACCTGGGCGTGGACCCGACGGATGACCCCAGGCACGAGGGCGCGGACGTCCGCGATGCGATCGGTGTCGTACTCGATGTGCGCGGCGCAGCGGACCTCGCTGGCCGCGATCGCGCGCTGGGCCGTGACCGTGCGGATGCCGGAGATGCGCTCGAGCTCCGGGTCGCGCAGGCGGACGATCCGGGCCTCGAGGGCGGCCCGCTCTGCGCCGGGCGGGGGCGTCGCGGGGTTGCAGATCGGGCACACCGACTCGGGGAAGGCATGCTCGGCGCACCAGTCCCCGGAAGCCTTGTACTCGGCGATGAGCCCGGGGTTGCACTTCGTACACTTGGACTCGGGCAGGGCATGCTCGACGCACCAGTCGACGGGCTCGGGGGCGGCGTGGTCGTGGTCGTGGGCGTGGTCGTGGCCGTGCTCGTCTCCTTCAGCCGTGGGCTTGGGCTGGGGGTTGCAGCTAGGGCACACGCTCTCGGGGAAGCCATGCCCCGCGCACCAATCCCCGGACGCTTTGTACTCGGCGACGAGCTCGGGGTGGCACTTCGTACACTTGGACTCGGGCAGGCCGTGGCCTTCGCACCAGTCGAGGGCGGCCGGCTCTTGGTCGTGGCCGTGGTCGTCGTCGTGGCCGTGATCGTCGTGGACAGCGCGGCCCTCGGGTCGGCTTTGTTGGTCGCGCGGCGCGTCGCAGGCCGGGAGCCCGAGCACGCCGACCGCGAGGACGAGGCAAGCGAGGAGCAGGCGGGTCATGGCTGCACCCCCTTCGTGGCCGCGAGCTCGACCCGCGCCGCGGCGGCGGCGTGGAGCAGATCGATGTAGTCGAGCCTCGCCGCGACGAGCTCGAGGCGCACGACCAGGACCGCGTCGTAGGCGACCGCGCCCTTGTCGTAGCCGACGGTGGTCAGCTCGGCGGTGCGCTCGAGCTGGGCGAGGCCGTCGCGCTCGAACTGCAGGGCCGCGTCGGTGGCCCGGCGCACGAAGGCCTCGCCCGTGTCCGCGGCGACGGCCGCGGCGCTGCGGGTGGCCTCGAGCGCGGCGTCGACCTGGGCGGCCTCGGCCCGGGCGACGGCGACCTCACCCTGTCCGCGGGCGAACACGGGCAGGGCGATGCCGACCACGCCGAGGACGACGTGCTCCGACTCTTCGAGGGTGTAGCCCAGGCCGAGGGCGACTTTGGGGGCCCGCTCGGACCGGCCGAGGGCCTCCCTGGCCTGGGCGCGGCGACCCTCGGCCTCGAGGGCGCGCAGATCGGGGCGGGCCTCGAGGGAGGCCGCGCCCGGGTTCCCGTCGATGGCGGTACCTTCGACGGCCAGCTCGCGCAGGTCCCCGACGAGCTCGAGGCGGGTCCCGGCGGCGTAGCCGAGCAGCGCGCTCAGCTGACCCTCGACGCGCTCGAGCCGAGCCCGATCGCGCTCGAGCTCGAGGGCCGCGTGGGCGCTGGCCAGGGCGGCGCTCGACTCCTCGAGCCCGCCGACGTCGCCGAGCTCGTGGCGGCGCCGGGCGACGCCCTCGGCGGCCTGGGCCAGGGCGAGCTTGTCGACGGCGATCTCGACGCGGCGCTGCCAGTAGAGCCCCTCGACGAAGGCCAGCCCGACCTCCCGGGTGAGCAGGCGGGCGGCGTCCTCACGGCGGGCGGCGCTGGCCTCGACGCGGGCCTCGGCGGCGTCGACCCGGTGGCCGCGCTGGCCCCCGGTCTCGAGCCACTGGGTCGCGCGCACGCCGACCTGGGCGCGGGTCTGCTCCCCGCCCAGGCGCGGCCCGGCGCTGACCATGACCTGCGGGTTGGTGGGGTAGACCTCGGCCGCCTCGACCTGGGCGCGGGCCTCGGCGACGCGGGCCTCGGCGACGGCCAGGGTCGGCCCGTGGGCGCGGGCGCGCTCGACGGCCTGGGCGTAGGTCAGCGGGACGCGACCGGGCTCGGCCGCGTCCGTCGGCGCTGGTTGGGGTTGGGGGGCTTGGCTAGCGCGGGCGGGGGACGCCCACGCGAGCACGCATGTGAACAGGCTGATGAGCCTCGTCGTTCGAACCATCTTTTCGACTCCCAAGCGCGGGGCTGCGCTCGCGCGCGCCCAGCTCAAACTGAAACCACGGGGGATTCAGCTCAGGCCTGGGGGGGTCGGAACACGTCGATGAGCTGGCGGCGCCCGGCGGCTTCGGGGGCCGGCGGGTCGGCCGTGGACCGGGCGAGCAGGTCCCGGCTGGCGAGGCGATGGAAGTCCACGAGGGCGATGGTCCGGGCGCCACAGCACCCGTCGCAGTCGTCGCAATCCTCGCAGTCCTCGTCCTCGCAATCGTCGCAGTCTTCGTCTTCGCAGTCGGCGTCCTCGACGGACTGGGCGGACTCGGCGACCTCGCACGGGCACGCAGACGCGCAGACCTCGGCGGCGACGAGGCGCTGGATCGGGCCGCCGCCGAAGGGCAGGGCCACGAGCACCAGCAACCACACGAGCATCACGCGCATCATGCTTTGCGTGCCTCGTGTACGGGCCATGACCGGTAAATAGCAGAGAACCCCCGGGGTCGGCAACGCGGAGCCAGTAAACCGGAGTGATCCGATTGCCAGTCCGAGCCTGCGAGCGGGCTCGCGCTCAGATTTTTTCATCGCTTTCGGCCAGCTGGGGCCCTCAATCCCACGCTGCCATGTCTTCTCACATTCGTCTGTCCTCCGTCGCCGCCACCGCCCTCGTCTCGCTCACCGCATGCTCGTCTTCGGGCGGGGACATCAACCAGGTCCAGGAGAGCATCACGACCTTCGAGACCGCGGCCACCGTGGACGACGGCAACGACGAGATCGACGGCGACACCATGGGCGGCGAGGAGGAGACCCTCGACGAGGGGACGGACTCGTCGGAGAGCGGCGGGGTGCCGCCCAACTGCGGAGACGGGATCCTGACCACCGACGAGGCCTGCGACGACGGCAACACCGAGGACGGCGACGGCTGCTCGGCCGACTGCCTGACCGTCGACCCGGGCTACCAGTGCCAGCCGCCCGGCGAGCCCTGCCAGATGGTGGTCATCTGCGGCGACGGCCTCGTTCAGCTGCCCGAGCTGTGCGACGACGGCAACACCGAGGACGGCGACGGCTGCTCGGCCTTTTGCAAGGTCGAGATCGGCTGGGACTGCCAGGGCGAGCCGACCAGCACCTGCGAGGAGACCGTGTGCGGCGACGGGATCATGGAAGGCGCGGAGAGCTGCGACGACGGCAACGCCATCCCCCTCGACGGCTGCGATGACCAGTGCCAGCAAGAGCCCAACTGCCCGCCCATGGGCGCGTGCAGCTCCGAGTGCGGCGACGGCCTGGTGCTCGGCGAGGAGTGCGACGACGGCAACACCCTCGACGGCGACGGCTGCTCGGCGGAGTGCACCGTCGAGGACGGCTTCGTGTGCGGCCAGGAGGAGTGCGAGATGATCAACGGCGAGTGCATCTTGCGGGTCAACTCGGTCTACCGCGACTTCTCCTCGAACCACCCCGACTTCGAGACCAGCCAGGCTTACGGCTGCGTCACCGACGGCAGCCCGCCGGTCAACGCCCAGACCAAGGCGACCTTCGACATGGTCGCGCCGACCCTCGACGCGGACATCAAGCCGCAGTGGGCCGCGGGCAACTGCGCGAGCCAGAGTAACTTCGACCAGTGGTACCGGGACGTGCCCGGGGTCAACACCACGGTCAGCTCGACCATCCCGCTGTTCCCCAACGGCGAGGGCGGCTTCGTCAACCGCTTCGGCCCCAACGGCGAGACCTGGGTGGCGCTGACCAACGTGCAGTGGGCGGCGAACACCCTCGCCGAGTGCGAGGCCATGGGCTGCGTGCCCTGCCCGTGGGACGCCAACGTGGGCTGCTGGGCCGACGAGGTCCACTACGACGGCACGCCGCTGTTCTTCCCCATCGACGACATCGGCGGGCAGTTCTCCCCGGCGCGCATCCCCGAGCAGTACGGCTACCCCGGCTGGCCGTGGGAGAGCGAGGTGCTCGGCAACAACGTCCAGCACAACTTCCACTTCACCAGCGAGATCACCTACTGGTTCATCTACGACGAGGACGTGCCCGCGACCCTCGACTTCACCGGCGACGACGACGTGTGGGTGTTCGTCAACGGCTCGCTGGTCGTCGACCTGGGCGGCATCCACGTGCCCATCGACGGCAGCGTGACCGTCGACGCGCAGCTGGCCGGGACCCTGGGCCTGGTCGACGGCGAGGCCTACCGCGTCAACGTGTTCCACGCCGAGCGCAAGACCGAGGGCTCCTCCTTTCGCCTGACCCTGTCGGGCTTCGACACCTCGCGCAGCGAGTGCATCCCGATCTGCGGCGACGGGGTCGTGTCCCTCGGCGAGCAGTGCGACGACGGGGTCAACGACGGCGGCTACGGCGAGTGCGGCGAGGGCTGCATGCTCGACGAGTACTGCGGCGACGGCATCGTCCAGGAAGAGTTCGAGGACTGCGACGACGGCAACTTCTACAACGACGACGAGTGCCCCTCGTCGTGCATCATCGTCGTGATCCCCTGAATGGACAGAGGTCGGCCAGAACTCGTTTTTGGCCGACCTCGGAGTTGCTCTCCGAGCCCGTTTGGCGCTCGCGCGCCGGCCTGCGTACCCTGACGCCATGCAGGGGCAGGGCCGGCGCGTTTTTGTGGCCGGGCTGGGGGCCGCTCCTGACTGGCCAGCGTGGATCGAGGCGCCCGAATTGTTCGAGGCCCTCGAGCAGCGCGCCCGCGTGTAGCGGTCGCGCCGTCGAGAGCCTCGTCCCGTTGAAGGGGAGAGGGTCGGCCTCAGCCAGCCTCGGCCTTGGGGGCCTCGGCGGGGGCGTCGCCAGCGGGGGCGGCACCCTCGGCGGCGGGAGCAGCCGCGTCGCCAGCGGGGGCGGCACCGTCAGCGGCGGGGGCGGGCTCGGCCGGAGCCGCGGCGGAAGCCTCGACCCACTTGCCGTTGGACAGCTCCACGCACATCTCCTTGGCGCCGTCGGCATCCATGGCGTCCTCACCGGTGGAGTAGTAGTGCTGCGACTGCCCGTCGCTGCGCTCACAGGTGCCGATCTTGTTCTCCGTGGGGCACTTGTCGTCCGACCAGACGTTCTTGCCGCCACCGGTCTTCTCGCAGAAGGACTTGCCGTCTTTGGCACCCTCGGCGGTGTAGTCGGAGCAGGTGCTTCCGGTCGGACCACCCTCTTGGCAGCTGCCGGGCTTGGCCGCCGCATCGGCGCCCGCGGCCTTGTCTCCGCCGCTGTCGCAGCCGAGGAGGGAGAGGCCACCGAGGAACGCGAGTGTGATGAGTGTGTTCTTCATGGTCACGGACTTCATAGGGGAATGCCGTCGACAGGTACAGCAAAAAAGCGCCTGGGGGCCGCTCTGGGCCATCGGATCAGTGGCGATCCATCGCTCTCGGGAGCCGAATTCGTGGTGGATGGGCCATGTTGGAGCCCCGCAGAGAGGGAGTCGGGGGTGTCAACGACCCGCTCTCGGAGCAGGGGCGGCCCCATCGGCGACCGCCGAATTTGGCGAACTCGCCCCCTGGTGTGATGAGAACCCCGTACACGGCCATGGCCGGAGGGGATGCTCGCTCCTTCAGCTCGCCGGGTCGTGGCGTCTGCGTGTGCTCCCGGCTGTCGCGGCGATCGGTCTCGCCCTCGTGGTGTTTCCAGTCTCGGGTCAGGACGATTTTTCATCACCCTGTGGCCCGCGACGACCCTCGCCGAAGAGGGCGAGCTGCTCAACTACGACGGCGAGCAAGTCGAGCAGTCTTCGGATGCTCGGGGCGCGGCAGGTCGAGGCTCGGACGCCCTGGGGCGTGGCCTTGGCGACCCGCGGGATGCTCACCGCTCCCGCGCGTGGTCGGGCGCGGGCTCTCGTGCCTCGGGTTGACGGGCCTGGTCATGGCGCTGCGCCAGGCCTACTTCGGCGCGCCCTGGCCCTTGTCGGTCAGCGCGAAGATCGTCGTCGGTGAGCCTGCCGGGGCGCGGGTCGTCTCGGGTCTGCGCTACCTGCCGGCCTGGAAGCGGGGTGGATGTTTGAGTCGTGGACGCGGGGCAGGGAGGGCGTGGCGTCGTCCACGACGGCTAAATCTGAGATACCCTCGGACCATGAAAACAGCGCTCGTAACTGGTGGAACTCGGGGGATTGGGCTGGGCATCGCAAACAGCCTCGCTCGCGACGGCTACGCCCTGGTGCTCGGCTACAACTCCAACCACGACGCCGCCAAGGAGTCGGAGGCGAAGTTGAGAGAGGCCTACGGCGTCGAGGTCGCGACCGTGGCCGGAGACACCGCGAAGCCGGAGACCATGGCCAAGCTCTTCGACGTGGTCCGCGAGCGTTTCGACAACAAACTCACCGCCTTCGTCCACAACGCCGGGCTCTACGTCGGCGTGACCACCCCCAGCACCGAGGGCCAGCCGAACCCGATGGATCCCGACTTCGAGAAGGTCTGGGAGTACTACCAGCTCGTCTACCCGCGGGCCTTCAAGCGCGGGCTGAACGCGGCCCTGGCCTGCGAGGGCCTGCGCCACGTCGTGGCCATCTCGAGCCCGGGCTGCAACGCCACCCAGCCCCCGCAGGTAAGCTACGAGGCGCCGGGGCAGGGCAAGTCGGCCATGGAGTTCCTGGTGCGCCTGCACGCCCGGGCCCTCGCGCCCAAGGGGATCACCGTCAATTGCGTGATCCCGGGATATACGCAGACCGGCGCCTGGCAGGGCGTGCTCGCCAACACGCCGATGACCGAGGAGATGCTCGAGGGCATGATGCAGGCCTCGACGCCGATGCAGCGGTGGTTGCAGACCAGCGAGATCGGCAACGCGGTGGCCTTCCTGTGCTCGGATCAGGCGAAAGCCGTGACCGGGGTCGCGCTGCCCGTCGACGGCGGTCTGCACCTCGTGGGCTGAGCAGCCTGAGCCGGAGGCCTCGCAGCCCGTCGACCGGGCCCTCGAGTGGACATCGCCGTGCACTTCGGGCCTATCATGCAGCTCTCCATGGCCTCGTGGCGCAAGCACTGGTTCCTCGGCATACTCGTCATCCTCCTCGCGGTGTGGGGAGGGCTGGCCCTCGCCTATCTGTCTGGGGCCGAGGGCGTGACGGTTCGGGCCCGCGGCGGGCAGTCGGCCACGCTCGACTTCATGCGCGATCAGGAGGAGCCCGTGGTCCTGGGGCTCACGGACAATGTGGGCCTGGAGCTCGCTGATGGCGGCTCCGAGCCCGGTCGAGTCACCGGCCACATCGTCAGCCTCGAGTCGGTGCCCGTGCCGCTGTGCGTATGCGGCGAGAGCTGGAGCTCGATGGGTTACGGCGACGTCGGCTACCGGCAAGGCGACTGGTTGTTCCGCGCTCCAAAGGAGTTGATGTCGCGCGAGTCTCTGGACAGCGGCTCGGAGAGCTGGCGGGAGGCCGTGCTGACCCTGGCCTACAACCCGACGACCCGAGAGCGCGTCCTGCAGACTCCAGACGACACGCTCGAGCAGCAGCGAAGCTTGCTCGCCGAGCACGGCCTGGACCCCTCGGAGGCGCAGCGCCTCGACCTCGACCGGCTCAGCGACCTGAAGGTCGTGTCCATGCGGTCGGAGCGCTGCATGATCTACTTTGGCGCCTTCGTCCTCTCCGTGTCGCTGTGGCTGCTGATCGGTGGACCGATCGCGCTGCTCCAGCGACGCAGGCGACGAGCCCGAGCCGGCGGCGCGTAGCTCGTTCGCGATTCAGCGCGGGCAGGGCGTCTCGGCCAGGTCCGGGTTCTCGACGGCGTCCTGCTCGACGTCCTCGCGGTGGATCACGACCCGGTCCAGCAGCATGAAGTCGGCCCGGGCCGAGAGCTCGAGGACGTAGGCGCCCGGCTCGGCGAACTCGACGTAGATGTCGTGGGCGTCGTTGTCGCTGGTCCGCGTCGACCACTTCCACTCCGTCGCGCCCGAGGAGTAGACCTTGAGCCAGCCGTCGGCGGTCGAGCCGTTGGGGCAGGTCGCCTCGCTGACCTCGGGCAGGGCCTCGACGCCGGCGATGAAGTCCGGGTCCTCGCAGATCGGCTTGGGGTAGCGGCGGGTCTCGGGGTCGTTGCCCTGCTTGCCGTAGTAGTCGGTGGCGTCGACGAAGCGCAGCCAGATGTCGTTGTGCTCCGTGGGGTTGTCGCCCATGCCGATCCGAGTGCGCCACTGCACGCGGTAGCGCCCGGCCTCGTGGATGCCCAGGGACACGGCCATGAGCCCGTTGCCGGGCTGCTGGTTGAAGCTCGAGCGGGTCCACTGGATGTAGCCGCCGGCGTAGTAGCCCTCGACGTCCGTGGCGACGGCCCAGTCTTCGTTGATCGGCAGGGACTCACCCTCGAACACCAGCAGGCCCTCGGGGGAGACCTCGTAGTCGCACTCGAAGGCGGCGCCGGTCTCGGTCTCGGTCTCGGTCTCGGTCTCGGTCTCGGTCTCGGTCTCGGTCTCGGTCTCGGTGCTGCCCGTCGAGTCGGTGTCGTCGGTGCCGGAGCTCTCGCTGTCCGACTCGCTCTCGCCGGCTTCGGTGCCGGTGCTCTCGGTGGTCTCGCCCTCGGTCGTCTCGGTCGCGTCTTCGCTCTCGGTGTCGGCGGCCTCGTCGTTGCCCTCGTCGCCGTCGCTACAGCCGACGGTGACGAGCACCAACGAAGCGACCAAGGCCGAGAAGGGGAGGCGGAGTCCAGCCAGCTGTTCGCGCATGCCAAGGATGTACATCAGCTCGCCGGGCCGCGCCTGCAAAGGCGACCTCGGTGATCGCAACGTTCCAGGGCTCACGCTCTATACGAAACCTTCGCGGCGGCAAAGCAGCGCTCAGATCAGCCATCACCGAAGCGAGGCTTCGGCCTACCAAGGGCGAAACAGCCCCCCCGCGGACTACCGAGCGCTCAGTTTCGTATCAGAGACTGTCAAGGAATCCACGCCCCCGCTTGCGGGGGCGACCACCAGCCTTCTCAAAGGCACGAACCCCATTGCCCACCAAGCCAAAGCGGAGGAGCGGAGCGACGAAGCGCCCCCGGTCCCAGATGGCTGTGGGGGCAAAGCAGGGCTCAGCCTTGGGGGCCGGAGGTGCTCTCGAAGCCCAGGGTGACCCGCAGGCGCTGGCCCGGGTTGGCGCCCACGGTGTTGCCCATGGTGGTGTGGGTCTGGAGGTCGCCGTCGATGGCGTTCTCGACGTTCTCCGGGACCGCGTTGTCGCCCAGGGTCACGAAGGAGGCGACGTAGTTGCCGAACTCCGTGTCCTCGTTGTCGAAGTTCAGGCCGATCTCGGCGAGGTTGAGGCCGCCGCCGGCGGGCATGGCCTGGCCGAACACGCCGGAGATGGTGAGGTAGCTGCCGTCGAGCATGAACTCGCCGTCGACGTCGGAGTAGTAGACGTCGTAGAACTCGGTCGAGACGCCCATGATGTCGAAGTTGGCGCCGCCGAGGGGGTCGTCCAGCTTGGTCGTGAGCTCGGGCCCGTCGACGGTGAAGGTGTAGGCCGTGGGCGCCTGGCCGCCGCTGCGCTCGTAGAAGGTGATGGACTCGAGCCCGGGCAGGTCGGTGACGGCGATGGGCTCGAAGGCGGCCGCGTCGGGGGTGGCGAAGTCGAACTTGGGGCCCTCCTCGTCCATGGCGTCCGCGCTCTCGTCGTCGGTGCTGGCGTCGTCCGTGCTCGTCTCGTCGGTCTCGGCCTCTGTCTCGGCCTCGGCGCTGCCAGAGTCCGTGCCCGAGGAGTCGGACTGGGTCTCGCTGGAGTCGGCGTCTTCGCCCTGCTCGTCCGCGCCGAAGGTCGTCTCGCTCGAGCGCTCGCCGTCGTCGCCGCAGCCCGCGAAGGCGCAGAGCAGGACCAGACAAGGCAGGGTGGAGAGCAGGCCGCGGGTCATGGGGCCCGACTAACACCGGGCAACGCGCGAGGGCAAGCGCTCCAAGGTCAGCGTCGGCGGAGGACCTGCAGCGTCACCTGCATGCCGCTCATGTCGATCCAGCCGTGGTCCTCGACGCGGAGCCCGGCCGAGCGACCGGCCTTGGCCGTCGCGCGGGCCGAGGGTGTGACCCAGACCAGGCGCCCGCCGGGGGCGAGGACCCGCGCGGCGTGGTCGACGAAGCGCGCGAGGCTGGCGTGCAGGCCGTCGGCTCCGAGGGCGGTGCGGCGACCCATGGGCGGGTTGGTGAGGATCACCTCGGCGCCCTCGGGTCCGGGGCTGCCGGCGTAGACGTCGGCCTGCGTCAGGCTCAGGTCGGCGCCCTCGAGGCCAGCGGCGGCGACGTTGGCCCGGGCGGCGGCGATGGCCTCGGGGCTGCGGTCCGTGCCGCGCAGGCGCAGGCCAGGAGCGAGGCGCTCGCACTCGATGAGCTCGGCCGCGCAGCCGCAAAAGGGGTCCCAGACGCGCTCGCCCGAGCGCGGCGCGGCGACCCGGGCCATGAGCGCGGCGAGGGTGGGGTGGGAGGAGGCCGGGAGCGAGGCGACGCGGTAGGCGAAGCGATCGCCGCGCTCGCGCGGGAGGCAGACCAGGCGCCCGCGGGCCTCGTCGACCTCGACGGTCCAGCTCACCCCGCGGGAGTCGTTGCGCAAGGCCGCGGCCCGGGCGTCGAGGGTCTGGGCGACTCGCCACACGAGCGCGCGCCGGTGGCCGCCGCCGACGAAGCTCAGGCGAAAGCGCACCGGGCCGTCGGTGAGGGCCTGGAGGGTCCGCGCGAGGGCGGGGGCCTCGACGCCCGCGACGACGCGCTCTCCGAGCTCGCCGCCCGGGGGGAGGGGGAAGACGAGGCCCCAGTCCAGGGGCGTGCGCAGGCGCTGGAGCTCGGCGGGAGAGCCCTGCCCGCGCAGGTGGACCGCCTGCTCGCCGAGGACCTGCACGCGCTCGAGCCAGCCCTCCGACAGCAGCGCGCGGGCCTCCTCGGCCACGAGCCGGCCCGCGCCGCGGCAGCGCAGGCGAACCTCGGCGGGGTGTTCGAGGGTCGGCGCGAGCGCGAGGGGGCTCGGCAGCGCGCTGGCCTGGCGGCGCTCGAGCAGGGTCCGGGCCCGGCCTGCGCGGCGCTGCAGCTCCGGGTCGGGGTTGTCTCTGAGGGCGTCGAGGAGCTCGAGCGAGGCCTCACCGCCGATGCGCCCGAGGGCCTCGACGGCCGCGCGCTGCTCGGGGAGCGCCGCCTCTCGGGCGACGCGGAGCAGGGCGTCCTCGTAGTCGCCGGGGAGCGCCTCGCCGAGCTTGCCCACGGCGCGCACGGCCTCGCGGACGACCCGGGGCTCGGGGTCCTCGAGGCTCGCGTCGAGCAGCTCCGGCAGGCCCGCCACCGGGACGCGCCCGGCGATGCGCGCGAGGCTCCGCAGGCGGAGGGCTCGCTCGGCGCCCTCTGCCTGGGCGAAGCTCTGCTCGAGCTTGCGCGCGACCCCGCCGTCTCCGCGGCACAGGGCCGCCGCGACGACCTTGGCCTGCGCGGGCTCGCGTCGAAGCGCGCGCCACAGCTCGAGTAGGCGCGCGACGTCGCGGGCCCCGGGGGTGAAGCCGCGGTCGCGGCAGCGCTCGAGCAAGGCCTGGTCGCTCATCGGGCGCTTGTATGCGGGGACGACCCAAACGGCAAGTCAGCCCGGCAAGTCAGCCCGGCGAGTCAGCCTCCGAGGGCGCCGCGCAGCCAGCCCATGAAGCCCGCCCGGCCGCCGCCCTGTTCGGGCGGGCCGAGGCGAACCAGCGGCACGACGGCATCCTCCTGGCCGTCGAGCATGGGCATGATCCGTCGGATGCACCCGCCGCAGCCCGTGCCGCAGCCCGTCGCCTCCTGGAGCGACTCGAGGGTGTCGACGCCGCCCGCGATGCAGCCGACCAGGGTCTGGCGATCGACGTTGAGGCAGCGGCACATGACCTTGTCCGGGGCGAGCTTGGCCGTGGCCTTGGCCGCCTTCTTGAGCAAGCGCCGCTGCGAGAGCGAGAGCGGGCTGCCGTCCAGGGCCAGGGTCTGGAGGCCGCCGACGTCCTCGTAGTGGCCGTCGTCCTCGAAGCCGACGATGCGGCCCTCGGCGTCGAGGTGGACCGGGGTCGCGGCGGCGATGTGCACGGTCTCGTGGACCTCGCTGCCGGTCTGACGCAAGGCGTAGCGCCCGTCGGGGCGGCGCAGGGCGACGAGCTCGCGGCCGTCGTGGAGCGCGAAGGTGGTCTGGATGCAGACCTCGCCGTCCTCGACGACGGTGTGCTGGCTGGCCAGGCCCAGGTGCGGCAGCTCGCGGCTGCGGATCAAGCTGCGCAGGAAGGCCTCGAGGGAGGGGTCGGCGGCGCGGAGGGCCCGGACCCGTTCCGCGGGCACGAAGGCGGCGCGGAGGTGGTGTTGGCCGACGACCGAGGCGTTGCGCGGCGCGTCGTTGAGCACCCCGGCCTCGCCGAAGCACTGGCCTGGGTAGAGGGTCGCGACGTGGACCGGCTCGCCCTGCTGAGACAGGACCACGTGGGCCTGGCCGGCGAGCACGAGGTAGAGCCCGTCCGCGGCCGCGCCCTCGCGGAACGCGAACTCCCCATCCTCCCAGGAGCGCTCCTCGCTCACGGCGAGCAGCGCCCGGAGCGGAGCCAGGGTGCGCCCCAGGCGGTTGCGCGTCCGGGCGGCGGACAGCGCCTCGAGGGCCGCGCGGCGCTGCTCGAGCAGCTTCAGGAAGGTGCTCCGATCGACCACGAGCACGCGACAGTCGGTCTGGGCGACGAGCGTCGCGTTGCGTTTGCCGCTCCCCCCCGGCATCAGGGCCTGCTCCCCGACCAGCGCGCCGGGCCCCTCCGTGTCGAGCAGGGTGCCGTCGGCCGCTCGGATCTCGAGGGTCCCGAGGGTCAGCAGGTAGGCTGCGTCGCCGTCGTCCCCGACCGTGCACAAGCGCTCGCCCGCGGCGAGGGAGCGGGTCTCTAGCTGTCGAACCAGGCGGACCAGGTGCCCCGCCGTCTGAATGGCGGTGAGCTGGCTGCGCTGAAGGATGGTCATCAAGGATGTGGACATGGCGGCGTGAACTCCATTCGTCCCAGGCGCGCACGTCGGGGACGAGTGCTCGCAGTGTAGTGCGTTTTTAAATTGCGGCTTATGTTGATACTGCGAAATCCGTATGCTGAAATGGCATCGAGACTTTTGAGGAAGTGTGATGTAAAATCGGCAGCGTCGACATGGACTCTGCAAACCTCGTGACCGAAGCCCTCACCAACGGTGCCTTCTTCCTCGGCCGATCGTGGACGCGCTACCTCGTGGTCTGCGGCGGGGCCTTTGTGCTGTTCTGGGTGGTGTTCAAGGAGCGTTTTGCGCACCGGCGGATTCAGCGCCAGAACCCCGAGCGGCGCACTCTGCTCAGCGAGTTCCGGAACTCTCTGCTGGGAATCATCTTTTTTCTGCTACCGAGTGTCCTTTCCACGCCGCTGTACCTCAGCGGTCACATGAAGCTCATTACCGACCCATCGGCGACGAGCCCCGCGATGATTGCGCTCAGTTTCGTCCTGTTCGTCATCGGCGCCGACACCTGGTTTTATTGGACCCACCGCGGGATGCACCACAGCAATGTCTATCGATTCACCCACGAGCTGCACCACCGGTCCAAGCAGCCCTCTCCCCTGGCCGGGTACGCCTTCAGCGCGATCGAGGGCTTCGTCCTGGGGCTCTACCTCCCGCTCGTGCTGCTCGTGTTCCCGGTCAACCGGGTGATGCTGTGGATCTTCGTGTTTTGGTTCACCTTCCTCGAGGCCTACGTGCACCTGGGCTTCGAGGTCCTGCCGCGCTGGATCGCCCGCAACCCCGTCACCAAGTTCCTGGGCACGGCCGTGTTCCACGACATGCACCACGAGAACGGGGCCTACAACTTTGGCGTCTACTTCACGTGGTGGGATCGGATGATGGGCACCATCCACCCGCAGTACACCGAGCGCTACGAGCAGGTGACCGAGCAGCGCCTGTTGTGGCGGGCGCCCGTGGACGGAGTCGAGGACTCGGTCTGAGCCTTCAGCCGGCGTCGATGCGGGCTTGCAAGCGCGCGACTCGATCGGGATCGAGCACGCCGAACTCGCGCTCGATGCCCGTGCCGACCAGGAAGGCGTCGGTGAAGTCGAGGTAGTCGGCCACGTTGTCGAGGGTCACCCCGGAGGCCAGCGCGAGGGCGGCTCCGTCCCTGCCCGCGAGGCCCTGGCGCATGCGCGCGAGCTTGTCGCGGTGGGCCGCGATGCCCGTGCCCGCGCCGCTCGTGCACACGACGTCCATGTAGCCGGCCGCGACCCGAGCGGCCTCGGCGAGCTGCTCGTCGGGGACTGGGCGTCGATACTTGAAGGCGACGCCGCCGAAGTAGAGGCCGTCCCAGTCGAGCTCGCGGCGGGCGTCGACGAAGGCCTGGGCCCGAGGCTGTTCGCGCGAGCCCTCGTGGACGTGGGCGTCGTCGGACCACAGCCCGTCGAGGCGCCCCGCGCAGCGCTCGAGGGCCCCGCGCAGGGCCTCGACGGGATCGAGGGCGAGGAGGTTGAGGCCGACCCACAGGCCGGGGTGGCGGGCGTGGACCTCGACGGCGAGGGCGAGGACCTCCTCGACGCGCATGCCCTGATCGATGAGGAAGACCCCGCGCACGCCGGCCGCGACGCAGACATCGACCGCGGAGATCGCCTCGGCGTGGCCGATGGGGTGGATCACGGGCAGCAGCACGCGGGGGACACGGAACACCTGATGGACGCGGGAGCGAACCGCCATGGTGTCTATTCCACACTGAGGCGTGGCGATGTCGAGCTCACTGCGGGTTGGGCGTGAAGCCGCGGATGGCGATGAGCCGGTTCCCGCCCCCGAAGGTCGTGAACAGGAAGTCGCCGCTGAGCGCGTCGAGGTATGCGCCCTCGGCTCCGGTCAGGCCGGTCACGAAGTCGCGGCGGCTGTCGACCACGGGGTCGCCGTTGTCGTCGGCGTCGTAGGCCGCGAGGGTGCCGGCGGAGTACTCCGAGACGAGCAGGCCGTCGACGGGGAAGCCCGGGTTGTCGGCGCCGATGTGCACGAAGCCCTCGGGGCCGCCGACGATCTGGGTCTCGAGGGTGGCCGAGACGATGTCGAACAGGCCGTTGCCGTCGGGGGCGAGCTCGAGGGTGTACCACTCGCCGCCGGACCAGCTGACCAGCTTGAGCTGACCCTCGCCGGCGAAGCCCGGGGGCACGAAGTTGAGGCCGCCGGGCGAGGGCGTGATCATGAAGGTGTCGAGATCGATGATCTTGTCCGTGGTCACGCTGCCGAGGGCCTGCTGCCCGAGCTCGTTGTTGGGCCAGCGCGCCAGGAACAGCACGTCGTCCGGGCCGTAGGTCACCCCGCCGTCGTTGAACGCGGCCTCGGCGAAGGGCTCGATCGGCGTGCCCGCCCAGCCCGTCACGTGGCAGCCCTCGTCGCGGGTGATCTCGACGGAGTAGAGCTGGCCGTTGGCGGTGTTGGCCGAGCCGCCGATGAGCAGCACGTTGGGGTCGTCGATCTTGACCGTGAGCCCGCCCCAGTTGCTGGGCACGGTGGGCAGGCTGCCGAGGTCGAAGCACTCGTAGAAGGGGGCGAACTCGTCGGTGAGCAAGATGCCCGCGTCGGCGCAGTCGACGGGGGGGACGGGGGGCTCGACGGGGTCGCACTCGAAGGGCGTGTCGGTGTCGGTGCCGGTGTCGGTCTCGGAGCCGGACTCGGTGTCGGTGTCGGTGTCGGTCTCGGTGCTGGACTCGGACTCGGTGTCGGTCTCGGAGCTGGACTCGGTGTCGGTGGCCGTCTCGGAGCTGGTGTCGGTGTCGGTGTCGGACTCGGAGTCCGAGCTGGAGCTGGAACCGGACTCGGACTCGGACTCGGACTCGGATCCTTCGGTGTCTTCGCTGTCACCGCTTTCACCGACCTCGTCCCCGGCCGCATCCTCGCCGCCGCCGCCGGGACAGGCGGTGAGCAAGAGCAAAGGCAGGCCGGCGCAGAGCCGGGGCGAGCGTCGCAGGGTCCATGGCATGGAACCACGCTAGCGCGGGAAGCTACCGCGCCGATAGCCGAGCGTTAGAGTGCCACCCTTCAGTCGAGGATGGGCGTTAGAGAGCTCCCACGAAGGCTCCGAGGCCCCGAGTGGGGCCCGACTATCGGGTTGGGGGACGATGGGCTAGATTCAGCGCGAGGGTGAGACGGACCGCTCCGAGCTCGCCCGCGCTGCTCGGTCATGAAACGCCGCTTCCCCGACGACCGCTCGAACCTCGAGGCCCGCTTCGCCGCCCAGCGCCTCGCCTTCGGTCCCATGATGTTCCAGGCCACGCGGGTGCTGCGTCGCTGTGGCGCGCTGGCCTTCCTCTACAAACGCGAGCTCGACGGAGCGAGCGTGGAGGAGCTCGCCGAGGCCGTGGACATCTCGCTCTACGCCGCTCGGATCTTGCTCGAGGCCGGGCTCGCCGCGGAGCTCGTGCAGCTCGAGGGCGATCGCTACGTGATCACGCGCGTGGGCTACTTCGTGCTCCGCGACCCGATGACCGAGGTCAACATGAACTTCGTGCACGACGTGTGCTACCGGTCCATGTTCCACTTCGAGGAGGCCCTCGCCGAGGGCAAGCCGGCGGGGCTGCGCGAGCACGGCGACTGGGCGACGGTCTACGAGGGGCTGACGCAGCTGCCGACGCACGTGCGCGACAGCTGGCTGGCCTTCGACCACTACTACTCCGACGGCGTGTTCGAGGGCGTGCTGCCCAAGGTGTTCGCCAGCGAGCCCGCGCGGGTCCTCGACGTCGGCGGCAACACGGGCAAGTTCGCTCTGGCCTGCTGTGGCCACGACCCCAAGGTCGAGATCACCATCGTGGACTTGCCCCGGCAGCTCGAGCTCGCCAAGGCGAACCTGCGCGAGGCCGGGGTCGCGTCGCGGGTCGAGTTCGTCGCCGCCAACATGCTCGACCCCGAGGTCGCGCTGCCCGGGGGCCACGACGTGATCTGGATGAGCCAGTTCCTCGACTGCTTCTCCGAGGCCGAGATCGTCCACATCCTCGAGTGCGCGGCGCGGGTCATGGACGCCGACACGCGCCTGTACATCCTCGAGACCTACTGGGACCGCCAAGACTACGAGGCCGCCCGCTACGCGGTCATCAACACCTCGCTCTACTTCACGGCGATCGCCAACGGGAACAGCAAGATGTACCACTCCGAGCGCATGCAGGCCTGCCTCGAGCAGGCCGGGCTGGTGCTCGACGCGGACCTCGGAACCATGGGCTACCACACCCTGTTCCGGTGCAAGAAGGCGCAGGGCTAGCTTGGCTCGGGCTCGGGCTCGGGCTCGGCGCCCTTGGTCAGCCAGCCCCGCAGCGCGGCGTAGACCAACAGACCCACGGGGCCGAACATCAAGGTGAGCACCAGGATGGGGCTGAGCTTGTAGCCGGCCTCGGGCGCGTCGCGGATCATCCAGCGGGCGACGAAGAGGTCGAAGCACAGGTAGTGGGTCCAGCCGGCGAGGGCGGCCCACTCGTTGGTGAAGCCCTGCATGACGCCCGCGAGGCTCGAGAAGTTGCCGCCGTTGCCGGGCAGGGACAGGGCGTAGCCGAGCAGCGCGAGGTAGCAGGCGGCGAGGATCAGCCACGGCCACAGGGCGTCGGCGAAGTAGCGCGCGAGCTTGGACCGCGGCGCGAACATCCAGGTCAGCCAGATCGGCATGGGCAGGGCGTTGACGATGGAGAACACGAGCTCGGGGTCCATGGTTTCCTCGCCGCCGTTCTACCCGCTGGCGGATGCCGGGGCCATCACCCGTCATCTGGGCGGTGCCTGGGTGACGCTTTTGGGCGGCTCGGAGCCCATCATGTAGGCCGCGTTGGCCGAGACCATCTCGATGGACGGCGAGGGCTGGGCCGGGTCGCCCCCCGGGCCGTCGGGGTCGAGGGCGGGGTGACCGGTGGTGTCGACGAAGGGCAGGTGCTGGGGCATGAGGGCCAGCTGCTCGCGGCTCGCCGGGTCCACCAAGGGGGCGCGGTAGACCGCCCGCTCGGCGTCGGTCCAGTCCCGGGTGTTGCTGCCGACGCACTCGGGGTCGAGCAGGAAGCACTCGATGAACCAGTTGTCGTCGATGATCGCCGGGTAGGCGGTGGCCGGGTCGATGAGGCTGTCGAACATGAAGTCCGGCACGATGTCGAGGCTGGGGAGGGGCAGGGCGGGCCCTTCGAAGAATACGAAGGCGCCGGCGCGCTCGGGGTCCATGCGCGCGGCGGCGAAGCCAAAGGGCACGCCCCAGTCTTGGAGCACGAAGGTCACGTTCTCGAGCTCGAGGCCGGCGACGAGCTCGGCGAGGTTCTCGGCGTGGGCCTCGGGGGTCAGCGGCTCGGTCTTGTCCGACAGCCCGAAGTTGATCATGTCGGGGACGATGACGCGGCCGTGCTCGGCGAGGGTGGGGATCATGTTGCGCCACAGGTAGGCCTGGGTCGGCACGCCGTGGACGAGGACGATGTGGGGCTGGCCTTCTTGCCTTGTCTGATCGGGGACGCGGATCCGGGCCTGCGCCGGGTCGGCGACTACTTCATGGCCGACGGTCCGTGGGTCTGGGTGCTGACCCACCCGCAGCTGCGCGGGACGGCGCGGGTGCGGGCGTTCACGAAGTGGATGCGGGCCGTGCTCGAGCGCGATCGAGAGCTCATCGAGGGCCACCGACCGCAGCCGCGGGTCGCCGACCTTCGATGAGGCCGCGGCCCCGGCGGCTCAGCTCGCGCACGAAGCACCATCGCCCGCCCCATCGAAGACATCTGGAGTTTCGCTCCTTGGCCTCGACGCGCAGCGACGCACCTGACGACGCGCGGCGAATTTCAGCAGCTTGCTAGCTCGCCAGGCTCGGGTTTTCGTGCGATAGGGCGCTCGCCCATGAGCGAACGCGATCAAGTCATCCACCGCGCCACCGGAGGTCCCCTCGAGGTCATCCTGTGGCGCGAACCCGATGGTTCGATCTCGCTGACCATCGACGACTACTGGCAGTTCATCAGCCGCGACGAGCACGTGTTCCACGAGGTGCTCGTCGACCCGGCGATGATCGCCGCGGCGAGCACCCGGCGCGTGCTGATCCTCGGGGGCGGGGACGGGCTCGTGGCCCGCAACGTCCTGCGCTATCCGGGCGTCGAGGCCGTGGTCCTGGTCGACTACGACCCGCAGGTCACGAGCATGGCCCTCGAGGTCCCGGAGCTCGTCGAGCTCAGCGAGGGCTCGCTCCACGACCCGCGCGTCGAGCTGATCCACGCCGACGCCCTCGCCTTCGTGGCCGACCCGAGCCTGGGGGGTACGCGCGAGCCCGGCGGGCTGTTCGACGTGGTCATCTGCGACTTCCCGGCG
Source organism: Plesiocystis pacifica SIR-1 (assembly GCF_000170895.1). Taxonomy (GTDB): domain Bacteria; phylum Myxococcota_A; class Polyangia; order Nannocystales; family Nannocystaceae; genus Plesiocystis; species Plesiocystis pacifica. The sequence goes on from NZ_ABCS01000031.1 coordinate 71,543, forward strand.
CCGGCCCACGAACGCTACGCGCCCTTGTTCGAGGCGCCCCTCTACGCGCAGATCGCCGCGCGGTGTACTCGAGAGGCCCCGGTCTCGGTGCAGGTCAGCGTCGACGCCCCAGACTTTTGGCCGATCCTCGCGGCCGTGGGCGAGAGCTTCCCCGAGCTCGAGCCCCGCGTGGCCAACCTCGCCGTGGACCAGGGCCCCGGCGAGGACGGCGACTGGGCCAGCTTCATCCTCGCCTCGCGCGCGCCCCTCGAGGCCCGACGAGCGCTCGCGCCCCAGGCACGCTTTTTGGCCGAGCACCCGCCGAGCTCGCTCGTCGTCGTCAACCGCAGCGGCGCAGACTTCGAGACCCGCTGAGTTCCGTTTTGCCCCCGCGGTCGTCTCGGGACCGGGGGCGCTTCGTCGCTGTCCGCTCCTCCGCTGTGGTCGTGGGGCAATGGGGTTCGTGCCTTTTAGAGGGCATTTGGTCGCCCCCGCGAGCGGGGGCGTGGATTCGTGTGCTCGGCATGGACACCGACCTGGAGGTGAAAGTCCTCCTCCAAGGAGCCACGAACGAAGAAAGGGAAGCGCAAGGGCCCGAGGGCGACTGAGGGTCTGAAAGAAGCGTGAAACGAACCAGCGGGTCGACGCACAGAAACCGGATCAGAGGCGGGGCGCCGAGGGCGAGCGTGCGAGTGAACGCGAAGCTCTTCGTGGCCGAACACGGCGTCACGTGCATCCGGCGATCGCGCTGGGAAGGCCGGTGTCCTTACCCGGGGAGCTCTCGCTCTAGGGGCCTGAAAGGGCCACGTGGTCACGCACGCGGAGCGAGAAGTCAGCAGAGGTCACGAAAGGTGTCGAAGGGCGCCACAAGGACCGAACGATAGCGAGGGCACGACGCCCGAGAATCTCGACGAGACCATGCCTCAGACGTCCAAACAAATGGAGCTCCCCCTGTGGGCCACCGGTGGATCCGGGACGCCCGAGGGGAGCGAGGAGGCCTCGTCGGCGAGGACCGGAAACGAGGGCCCAGGCACGCGCGCGCTCATGGAAGAGGTGGTCGACCACCGCAACCTCGAGCGCGCGGCGAAACGAGTCAGGCAAAACCGTGGAAGTCCTGGTATCGACGGGATGACGGTCGAAGAGCTGCCCAGGTGGATGCGCGAGCAGTGGCCTGGGATCCGCGAGCAGCTGCTCGCGGGCAGCTACGAACCCAAGCCGGTGCGAAGGGTGCAGATCCCCAAGCGCGGGGGAGGCGAGCGCGAGCTCGGCATCCCGACGGTGGGCGACCGTGTGATCCAGCAGGCGATCCTGCAAGTCCTCCAGCCGCGGCTGGATCCAACCTTCAGCGACCACAGCTACGGCTTTCGGCCGGGCCGCTCGGCCCACGACGCGGTCTCGCAGATGCGGGACTACGTGACCGAAGGGCGAGTGTGGGTCGTGGACATCGACCTGGAGAAATTTTTCGACCGGGTCAACCACGACATGCTGATGGGGCGGCTAGCCAAACGCTTCGAGGATCGTCGACTGCTCAGGACGCTCCGCCGCTACCTCTCGGCCGGCGTGATGGTCAATGGGGTGAAGGTGGAGCAGAGGCGAGGGACGCCGCAAGGCGGACCGCTGTCGCCTCTACTTGCGAACGTGTACCTCGACGAGGTGGACAAGGAGCTCGAGCGACGCGGCCACGCGTTTGTCCGCTACGCGGACGACCTCCGGGTGCTCGTGCGGTCGAAGCGGAAGGTGTCAATGAAAATGAGACAGCTTCGGGTTGGGTTTAGTGTCCCGCTGCGGGACTCGCGTGGGTATCGATGGTCTTGTTCGAGGGCTGGTTGATCCAGATCTCGGTCGGCAGCGAGGGCGGTGTTGGGGGTCCGTTTGGGAAGCGCTCGGGATGCGCTGCGAATGCAGCGGCGAGCGCTCGGGCACGGGCCTCCTGCCGCTCCTCAGCGAGGCCATGGTGGATGTCGTGGGGGGTCATCAGCCCCAGGCCGCTGTGGAGATGTTCGTGGTTGTACCAGCTGAAGAAGTCGCGGCAGTGGCTCTCGGCAGCGGCGAGGTCATCGAAGCGCCCGGGGTACTCGGGTCGGTACTTCAGCGTCTTGAAGTGGGACTCGGAGAAGGGGTTGTCGTTCGAGACCCGTGGCCTCGAGAAGCTCTTGGTCACGCCTAGGTCGGCGCAGGTCTGCGCGAAGGTCTTGGAGGTCATCGGCGAGCCGCGATCTTGGTGCAGCGTGAGCACCTTCGGCTCGATCTGCTGCCGAGCGCAGGTCTCGGTGATGAGCCGCTGGGCCAGACCTGCCGACTCGGCCTCGGCGATGAGCCAGCCGACGACGTAGCGACTGAAGAGGTCGAGGACGACGTAGAGGTAGAAGTAGGTCCACTTGCGCGGGCCGAGCAGCTTGGTGATGTCCCAGGTCCACACCTGGTTTGGCGCCCTCGCGCACAGCCGCGGGGTGGCGTTGGGGGGATGCACGCGCTGGTTCTGCGTTCGCGGACTTCGTCGTTGTCGGTCAAGATCCGGTACATGGTGCGGACCGAGCACAGGTGCTTGCCTTCGTCGAGCAGCCGCCCGTAGACCTCAGCAGGGGCTTGGTCGACGAAGCGTTGTTCGTGGAGGGTATCGAGCACCGCCTGGCGCTCTTGTCCCGACAGCGCGCGCGAGGGCTTCGGGCGCGGCCGCTTGGGTCCGTGGAGCTCCCCGTAGCGCTTGCGGTAGTAGGTCGCACGAGACAGGCCGAGAGCGGCGCATGTCGACTCGACGCCGAGCTCGGGGGCGACCCGGTTGACGATGTCGATCATGGCTCCTCGTCCTTGCCGAGTTCCTCGAGCATCGATGCCAATTTTTTTTGGACCTCGACGAGGGCCTCGGCGCGCTCACGGCGGGCGCGCTCCTTGGCGAGCTGCTTCTCGAGCTCGGCGATCTTTTTATCGCGGGGGTCGGTCTTCGGCTTGGGCCCGCGCTTTTTCGGCTCGAGGGCCGCGAGTTCACCGAGCTCGCGGGCTTGCCTCCAACTCGACAGGTGCGACGAGTACAAGCCCTCACGACGCAGCAGCGCGCTGACCTCACCAGGCTTGGTGCAGGCATCGGCTTGCTCGAGGATCCGGCGCTTGTACTTGGCCGTGAAGCGCCGCCGCTTTGGTTTTGCCACCACCTGTACTTCGGGCTGAGTCTGGCGTGGTTTGGTTGTCTGAGTCATCGGCTGGCTGGTTCTCGCCCTCTACACTAATCTCGGGGGCTTCGCTGTCTCACCCTTGTTGGCACAGAGGGAAGCGAGCGGGGGAGCGGGTGATGGGCGCGCTCATCAAGCGCTTCGCCAAGCTGCGGCTGCGAGTCAACGAGTCGAAGAGCACGGTGGCCCGGGTCTACGAGCGGCCCTTCTTGGGGTTTGACCTGTGGGTCAACAAGAAGGGCGAGACGAAGATCGGGGTGGCGAGCAAGTCCATGGAAAGGATGAAGGAGCGCGTCCGCGAGCTTACGAACAAGCGTCGCGGACGGCGTGTGGAGCAGGTGGTGTGGCAGCTGCAACGCTACCTGCAGGGGTGGTGGAGGTACTTCGGGCTGACAGAAAGCCGACGAGGACTCCGAGACGTCGAGGGGTGGATCCGACGCCGGATACGGTGTCTGATCTTGTACCAATATCGGACCCCGAGGCGGGCGTATCGAGCACTGCGGGGGCTGGGAGCCCGAGACTTGCAGGCGCGAGCCGTAGCGGCTCACGTGAGCAAGTGGTGGTGGAACTCGAACGGCGTGGTGAACCGCATCCTGTCGAACTCGTATCTCGCACGGCTGGGAGTCCCGACCCTGGCCTCGTGACCTCAAGCATCGAACCGCCTGGTGCGGACCCGCATGCCAGGTGGTGTGGGAGGGGCTCGCCGGGGAGACCCGGCGCCCCTATCCCGATCTTGACAGTCCCTGAGTCGTGGACGTGGGGCAGGGAGGGCGTGGCGTCGTCCACGACGGCTAAAATAGTCAGAGGGTTGGCCAGAACTCGTTTTGGCCGACCCTCTGAGTCGCGGACGTGGGGCAGGGAGGGCGTGGCGTCGTCCGTGACGGCTAAAATAGACAGCGGGGCGGACAGGACTCGTTCTGGCCGACCCTCTGAGTGCTAGCTGCTCGCAGAAGCTCAAAGATTCGCGGAGGCCGGCAACGAATCGCCCCCCTTGGGGGCGACCCAAAGCCCACTCGAAGGCACGAACACCATTGAGGACAAGCCAAAGCGGAGGAGCGGAGCGACGAAGCGTCCCCGGTACGCAGCGGCTGTGGGGGTAAATTAGGACGCGTTCATGTACATGGTCAGCAGGGCGTCGCGTTTTTCGGCGCTGAGCAGGTTCATGAGGGTGTTGAGCGGGCCGAGGCGATCGGGGATGCCCCCGGTCAGGCCCAGCATGGGCGCCAGCTTCATCATGATTTGAAGAGGGTGCTGATCGGCGACTTCCTGGGCCGCCTCGGTCAGCTTGGCCTCGTCAAAGGACGGTCCGTCGGCGCGGAGCTTGGCGGCGCAGGCTGCTAGATCGGCGATCAGCTCGGGCACCTTCGGGACGCTGCCCGGGCTCATGGCCACGTGGAGGTTGGGCGGCGAGCCGCCGACGGCGAACTGCGGGACCATCTCCCAGCCCCGGTCGGCCATGAGGTCCGCGAGCTCGAAGATGTTGAGCTCGTCGGCGGCGATGGTGAACATGCTCGTCTCGGGATCGGCGAGCACGCGCAGGCCCTCGATGGCGTTGATGCCCGCGATCGCCTCGCGCGTCCCCCCGATCATCTTGCGGGCGAGCGCTTCGTAGCCCCGCAGGCCCAGGGCGCGGATGAGGGCCCACGCGGCCGCCACGGGCCCGCCCGTCCGGCTGCTCTGCACCGTGGGGTTGATGACCGCGTACTCCGTGGTCCCCGAGCACACGAAGAAGGCGTGACGCCGCAGCTCGCGGTTGCGGTAGAGGACCACCGAGGCGTTCTTGGGCGCGTAGCCGTACTTGTGCAGGTCGGCGGAGATCGTGGTCACCCCGGGCAGGGCGAAGTCGAAGGCGGGCAGGTCCTCGCCGATGCGCCGCTGGAAGGGCAGGATCAGCCCGCCCACGCAGGCGTCGACGTGGCACGAGAGCCCGCGCTCTTTGGCCAGGGCGGCGATGGCCTCGATGGGGTCGATGGTCCCGTGGGAGAAGTTGGGGGCGGAGCCGACGAGCAGCACGGTGTCGTCGGTGATCGCCTCGCGCATGGCGTCGACGTCGGCGCGGAAGCCCTCGGGGTCCACGGGGGTCATCCGCACGCGCATGCCCAGGTAGTGGGCGGCCTTGTGGAAGGCGGGGTGGGCGGTGATCGGCAGGACGATCTCGGGGACTCCGAGCTTGGGCTTGGTCTCGCGGGCGTGGTCCCGGGCGGTCTTGACCGCGAGCATGATGCTCTCGGTGCCCCCGCTGGTCACGTTGCCGACGACCTGCTCGTCGCCGCCGAGCAGCGAGGCGACGGCGCCGACGATGTCCTTCTCCATGCTGGCGATGGAGGGGTAGAGGTTGATCCACAGGGCGTTGGCCCCGAGCACCCGGCGGTAGACGTCGGCGGCGAGGGCCTCGGTCTCCTCGTCGGTCTTGTAGACCCCGCCGAGGACCTTGCCCGTCGACGTGTCCACGTCGCCGGCGAGGCGGGCTTCGAGCTCTCGCCAGACTTGCTCGTGGGCTGTGGGTTCGACTCCAAGGAGGGGATTGTTGGCGGCGTCGCTCACGGGCCGACCATACTGCCAAAGCGATTGTTTTGTGATCCCCCGGGTTTTTGTTCGCCCGATCTCCGTCAGCGTCTCGACCCAGCCTTCATTCCAGGACCTGGGCATCAGTGGGGGCGGCGACTTCGACGTCGCCCTCAGCTCGGGAGGCTGGCGAGCAAGCTCTCGAGCTCGGCGTGTTCCACGGTGCCCTGGCGCTCGATCGACAGGGCCCCGTCGACGATGTCGATGACCGTCGACGCGCTCTTTTTTTGGATGTCCCCGGCGTCGACGAAGATGTCGACGCGGGCGCCAAAGCTCCGGCGGACCTGGGCGGGGGAGCTCTCGCCGGCCTTCTTTTGGCGGTTGGCGCTGGACACCAGCAAGGGCCGACCCAGGGCCGCCGCGGTCGCGCGCGCGAGGGCGTCGGCGGGCACGCGCACGCCGACCTTGGCCTTCTTGCCGCCGAGCTCCTTTTTGACCTTGCGGGGCAGGGCGTCGCCGAGCTGCACGCGGATCGTCAGGGGCTTGGGCCACAGGGCGTCGGCGAGGACGCGGGCGGGCTCGGGGAGGGCGGCGTCGATCTCTTCGAGGCGGGCGTGGGAGTCGATGAACACCAGCGCGGGGGCCTTGCGGGTGCGCTGCTTGGAGACCATGAGGTCGAGGACGGCGCTGGTATTGGTCAAGTCGGCGACGATTCGATAGCTCCCGTTGCACGGCAGACACACCAGGCCGCCCTCCTCGAGGGTCGCGGCGAGGCGCTGGGCGAGGGCGGAAGTATCGGTGGTGTCGTCGAGCTTGATGGTTTCCATGGGGAGCGGAGACCCGCGCGAGCTGCGGGATGCACCACGATAGCAGCCCAGGCTCCTAGGTGGGGCGGGCTCCTTCAACCATTGGGGTGCTCCGGGGCCGCCCAGATCGGGGTGTGAGACGCAATACGCATGCTTCGAGGGGGCGAACCACGCGCTCGCGCCCGATCGCCCACAGCTCGTCCCTGCGCGCGTCATCGAGGAGCCCGTGTTCGGGCATGGCCCGCTCCAACCCCAGGCGAACGGTGTCGCAGGGGCGGGCGAAGTGAGCGCTGGCCTGGGCGCGCAGCCGCGGCCAGCGCTCGAGGAGCCAGGTGAGCAGGATCCAGGCGTGCTCGGCGTGGGCTGCCTCTTCGGCGGCCATCGCCTCGAGGGTCGCGCGAATGCGGGCGTCGGTGCAGGCGGCGGCCATGTGCTCGAGCTCGAGGGCCGACAGCGTCTCGCCGATGCACCCGGCGACGATGGTCTGCTCGAGCAGGGCCTCGAGGCCCTCGGCGGGGGCTTGGGGGTGGAGCGGGGACGCTTCGGTGGCACCGCGGGCCCGCGCGATGGCCCAGGCAGCTCGGGCGTGGCGGCGTTCGTCCTCGGCGAACTCGGTGGGTGGCCGGCGCAGCGGAGTCGGTGCGCCGAGCTGCTCGAGCTGGCGCGCGAGGAGCTCGAAGGCCTCCGCCGAAGCGGCCTCGCACGCGGCGACGCGGGCCCAGGCTCGGCCGGCTCGCTCCCTCGGACTCGATGGGCCTGCGTCGGTCTCGAGCTCGCCCGTGACCACGACGCGGCCGAGGCCTGCGCAGTAGAGGTCCGCGTCGGGGATCGGGTCGCCCGGAGAACCTTCGCACGAACCCGGGGAGTAGGGCTCCTCGCAGCTCGGAGAGTCCGTACATTCGACGCCGTCGAGGAAGCCCAGGCCGCTGCAGTAGACCACGCAGGACAAGCTCGCGGGGCAGGGCGCACACGCGTCGCAGTCGCCGTAGTCGGCCTGGCAGCTGTCCGCGTCGGGGTAGAGCTCGCCGCAGTCCGGACCTTCGCACGCGCACCCGTACAGCGGCGTGCAGCCTCCCGTCTTCCAATAGTAGCCCAGGAGGTCGCTGCAGGTGCCCTCTCTGGCGACGTCCATGGCCACGGAGCAGTCGACGGGCTCGCCGGCCTCGGTCTCCGTATCGGTGTCCGTGCCCTCGTCGCCGATCTCGTCTTCGCTGCCCTGTTCCTCCCCGACGGTGAGTACGCCGGTGTCCTCCTCGGGGCTGGGCTGGTCGGGGCCACAGCTGATCAGCGCCGTGCTGGAGAGGGCCAGTACGGCTCTCTCGAGACGACGGCGGCGTGCGTCGAGGCGCGCGTGGATCGAAGCGTCCATGCTTCGACCCTAGCACCGAGCATTGCGAGCAGGGGCATGCGCTCGAAGCTGGCGATGGAGTGTGCGAGTCTGGCCCGTGTGGCCCCGTGACATCGACTGGCGGTCGCTCCGCTTCGGGGTCGAGATCGAGTTTGTCGGTATCGCCCCCGAGGCCGTGGAGCGCCTCGATGGTTGGTCCGTCGACCCACGAGAGCGCATGCGTGCCCTCGACGGGAGCTACGGCGGCGGCGAGATCAAGTCGCCGCCCGTCGACTGGTCCCAGCGAGGGCAGATCGAAACCATGATGGCGCGCATCGAAACTGCCGGTGCCTCGGTCAACTGGAGCTGCGGCTTCCACGTGCACGTCGGCCTCGAGCCCTGGGGGGTCGACGCGCTCCCAGCCCTCCTCGACGCGGCCTTGACCACGCAGACGGCTCTGCGCGAGCTGTTCCAGACCCCGAGTCACCGGCTGATCTTCTGTCCTCCGGTGACCCGGGCGCAGCGCGACGCGTGGCTGGCCGCGCCCTGCGAGGACGCGCTGTGCCACGTCGGCCGTCCCCAGGGTCACCGCAGCGGGATCAACCTCGCGGCCTGGTACGAGTTCGGGACCGTCGAGCTGCGCTTTGCCAACGGGACCCTCGACGCCGATCGAGCCCAGCGCAGCGTCGAGCTGGCGCTGCGCTGGGTCGCGGCCGTCGGTCGCGGTGCCGCGCTGCCGGGTGAGCGCGAGGCCCTGGTCGCTGCCCTCGAGGTCGCGGCCGAGGGCTACCCGCCGCCGCACCCCGAGCCGGTCTGGCACGCGCGCGAAGAGCAGCTCAGCGCCCTGATGATCCCCATCCTCCAGCCGCAGATCACCGCCGAGGTGCCGGACGCCGAGATCTTGTGGGTCCGGCCCACGCCCGAGGGCTTGTACGTCAAGACCGACAGCGGGGACCGGTGCAACCACCGGTTTTGGTTCGAGCCCCACGCGCAGGGCTTTCGCCTGCTTCGCTTCGAGAAAGCTTGAGCTGGGCATGGCACCCGCGGCGCGGAGGGATCCGACGAGGAGCTGAAACACCGGGGACTGGTCGAGGGGGTACCAGCTGGTCGCCGCAGCGCGTCCGCCTGGGCGAAGGACGCGGTGGCGCTCGGCGAAGCCCCTGGCCGGGTCGGGAAAGAAGATGACCCCGAAGTTGGAGCAGGCGCGGTCGAAGCAGGCGTCGGCGAAGGGCAGGGCCTGTCCGTCGCCCCGGCGCACGCGGACGTTCGCTGCGCGGGCGCCCTGGGCTGCGCGGGCTCTCTCGAACTCCCGGACTCCCGGACTCCCGGACCATCGGTGCGGAGAAGAAGGGCTTGGTGGCCTCGACGTAGCCCTCGGACACGCGGTCCCAGGGCCCTGCTGCGGAGAAGGGGTTGTCGGTGGGGCTCATCTCGACGTCTCTCACGGAGGCTTGCGCACGCCTGCGGCCCCAACACTGGGGCGCTGGGGAGGTCGGACGGCAAATGCATGCTTGCACAGTTGTTTGAATGCTGATTGGACCGGACTGCATTGCCGGCGTATTGCGATTGCCTTCGCCATGGCGGGGTTGTAGACCCCAGTCTCCGTGACGATGCTCGACTGGTTGATCGTCGGAGCCGGCGTGCATGGGCTTCACGTCGCCGCCTGCTTGCGCCGGCGGGGGGCGACGGTGCGCATGCTCGACCCGCACCCGCGCCCGCTCTGCGAGTGGGACCGCCGCGCGGAGAACCTGGCCATGAGCCACCTGCGCTCGCCCCTCGACCAGGACATCGGCGTCGATCAGCTGTCCTTGCATCACTTCGCCGACAGCCTCCCCAAGCTCGAGCCCGGGACCTTCGCCGGGCCTTGCCGGGCGCCCTCGGTGGCGCTGTTTCGTCGCCACGTCGAGTGGGTCCGCGGGCGCTTTGGCCTCGACGCGCTGCTCGAGCGGGGCGTGGCGCAGCGCGTCGATTTCGTCGAGGGCGGGGTGCGGGTCGAGAGCGAGCGGGGCAGCCTCCGGGCCCGGCGGGTCGTCCTCGCCCTCGGCCAGGCGCCGATCCGCGCGCCGGCGTGGGCCGAGGCCGTCGGCGGGTCCGCGCTGCACGTGTTCGATCCTCGCTTCGACTCGAGCCTCCCCGATGGACCGGCGGTCGTCGTGGGCGGCGGGCTCTCGGCGGTGCAGCTGGCCCTGCGCTGGGCTCGAGCCAAGCCGGGGGCGACGACCCTGGTCTGCCGCCGACTGCCTCCGGTCGCCGAGCTCGACGTGGCCTCGCGCTGGTCTCGTCCGCGCTGGTCGTGGCGCTTCGCGGGCTTCTCCCTCGCGGGTCGGGCCGCCGTCCTCGACAGCGAGATTCGCCACGGCAGCGTCCCGCCCCGCGTCGCGGCGCGCCTGGCCCGGGCGCAGCGACGCGGGCGCTTGCGGGTCGTGTGCGGCGAGGTCACCGGCGCGCGCGAGCTGGGCGGCGAGCGGGCGCTCTGGCTCGGCCGCGGCGACACGCTTCGCTGCCGCCGGCTCGGCCTGGCGACGGGCTTCGAGCGCGACTTTGACGGGGTGCCGCTCCTGGACGACCTCGCCCAGGGCTTCGGCCTCGCCCGCGGCCCTCGGGCGGCGCCCGTGCTCGACGACGCCCTGCGCTGGCACCCGCGGATCCACGTGGTCGGTGCCGCGGCGTGCCTGAGCCTCGGGCCGTTCGCGGCCAACATCGCCGGGGCTCGGCTCGCGGGCGCGCGGCTCGGGTCCGTGGCGAGCTGACCGCGACTCCTCCCTCACTCGCGGACGAGGAGCAGCTCGAGATCGGGCGAGACTTCGAGCCCCGGGAGGGTCTGCCCCGCCGGGAAGGTCGCGGCGTCCCCTTCAGCGAGGACGAGGCGCTCGTTCGCGGAGGTCGACCAGGACAGCGAGCCACGGAGCACGAAGGCGAAGCTGAACGCGTCGGGGAAGGTCAGCGCCGCGTCGCCGCCTTCGGGACGCAGGCGCAGGACGTGGGCCGCGGCCCGCCGACTCGCGCGCTGGATCCCGAGGTCTCGCGCCGCGAACCCAGGCGTCGTCCAGGGCTCCCAGCTCGCCTCGCTCGCGCGGTGGCGCGTGAACAGCTGACCCCCAAAGGTGCGCTCGGGCCGAAGTTCCTGGGTGGGCAGGGTCAGCGCGTGGTCGACGAGGGTCTCGTGCAGGGCGGGGCAGCCGAGCTCGATGACCTCGAGGCCGTCGGAGCACTCGAGGACCCGGTGGCGGATCTGGGGCGGCTGCAGCACGCAGTCCCCGGCCTCGAGCACGAAGGGCGGCCCCTGGTCTTCGTAGACGACGCGCACCCACCCGCGGCGGCAGTAGATCATCTGGAAGGCGACCCGGTGGTAGTGGACGTAGTCGGGCACCGGCCCGCCCTCGGGGATGCGGATGTGCGAGGCGATGAAGCGACCGCCGCAGCGGGACGGGATGAGGTCGCGGTAGAGCATGCCCGCGCGGCCCTCGACCCACCGCGCCCCGTCGAGCGCGGCGCGGGTGTGCTCGAGTCGCGTCGCGTGCTCGGGGACCTCGAGGGGCGCCTCGGCGAGGCCGAACTCGACCACCGTTGCGTTGGGGGCAACGATGGGCTCGCGGGCGCGGCCGTCTAGATCGTCTCGGCACTCCAAGCGCAGAGTGGACGGCCTCGGGTCGAGGTCTCGGTCGAGGCGTAGGCGGAGGCCGTGGCCCGAGATCACGACCTGTCGCGGGTCGTCAGCCGGAAACACGGCGTCGACGCGAAAGCCCAGGGCGTCGGTGAAAAAGCGCAGCGTCGCGTCCAGCGGCGCCCCGGGGAGCACCACCTCGGCCCGTCGAATCGCAGCGTGGGATCCCTGGTCCATGGCGCAGCTTAGCTCTTACAGTGTCCCCGTGCCCATCACCCGCGCTCAGTGTGAAGCCATGGACGCCGCCGACCCGCTCGCCCGCTTGCGGGGCCGCTTCTCGCTGCCGCCGGGGCTCATCTACCTCGACGGGAACTCCCTGGGCGCGCGCTCGAACACCGCGACGGAGGCGGCGCGGCGGGTGGTCGAGGAGGAGTGGGGGCGCGGGCTGATCCGCAGCTGGACCCAGGCCGACTGGATCGACGCGCCGGTGCGGGTGGGCGACGCCCTCGGTCGGCTGATCGGCGCCGCCGAGGGTCAGGTGCTGGTGACGGACTCGACGACCGCGAACATCTTCAAGCTGCTCGTCGCGGCGCTGAACCACCAGGCGCCGCGCGGCGTGGTGCTGCTCGAGGGCGAGAACTTCCCGGCCGACAACTACATCGCTCAGGGCGTCGAGTTTGCCCTCGCGCGGGGCCTCGAGCTGCGCGTCGTGCCTGGGGCGCAGCTCGTCGACGCCCTCGACGAGAGCGTCGCCGTGCTCCTCGCCAGCCACGTCAACTACCGCACCGGGCTCAGCCTCGACATGGCTCGGATCAACCGCCGGGCCGCCGAGGTCGGGGCGCTGACCCTGTGGGATCTGGCCCACAGCGCCGGCTTGCTCGACGTGCGCCTCGACGCGAGCGGGGCGGACATGGCCGTGGGTTGCGGCTACAAGTACCTCAACGGCGGCCCCGGGGCTCCGGCCTTCCTCTACGTCGCCGAGCGCCACCAGGCCGCGCTGCGCTCGCCCTTGTTTGGCTGGATGGGGCACGCGCGTCCTTTCGAGTTCGGGGCTGACTACGAGCCGGCGCCGGGGATTCGAAGGTTCGCGTGCGGGACCCCTGGAGTCGTCGGCCTGGCCGTGCTCGAGGACGCCCTCGAGCAGCTCGCCGACGTCTCGCCCGTGGATCTGCAGGCGAAGGCGTCGAAGCTGACGCGGACCTTCATCGAGCTGGTCCACAGCCGCTGCCCCGACGCGGGCATGACCTTGCTCGGGCCCGTCGAGGCCGCCGCGGGCGAGCGGGGCGGGCACGTCACCTTCACCCACCCCGAGGGTTATGGGATCGTCCAGGCCTTGATCGCCCGCGAGGTCATCCCCGACTTTCGCAGCCCCGAAGGCGTGCGCTTTGGCTTCGCGCCGGCCTACCTGCGCTTCGTCGACCTGTGGGAGGCCGTGGAGCACCTGCGCTCGGTATTGGCGGGGCGGGAGTACGCGGACGCGCGCTACCGAGAGCGCGCGCGGGTGACATGACGGATGGAGCGAAGGTCTTGGTGAATCGACGATGGTACTGGGACTGCAATCATTGAAAGCCCCCATTTCGACCTGGCGAATGGGTCGTCTAATTGATTCAAAACGTGGAGGAAGAGCCTCGTGCGTACGCTCATCGCGGTGATGGGGGGACAACATTGGCGGGTGCACTACCCTCCGGCCCATGAACATTCGCACCTCGCTCGCTTTGTGCTGCCTATTCCCCGCGATGATCGCCTGCGCCCCGGCTGGGGACGAGGGCGGCGACGACGAGGTTGGGGAGAGCGGAGACAGCGATGGGGGGACGACCGGCGGAGGGGAGGCGGGGACCACGGACGGCGGCGAGGCAGGGACGACGGGCGAAGGCGAAGACGGGACCACGGGGGAAGAGGAGACCACCGGGGAGGAGGGGACCACGGGGGAAGAGGAGCCCGTCGAGGCGTGCAGCTTCGAGACCACGCCCACGAGCTGGCCCCTGCCCACGCCCATCGCTGGCGACGATCTGCACACCTTGCTGGCGGACTACTGGGGCTGCGGGGAGGGCCAGTACCGCTACCAGCTCCTCGACCTCACGGGCGACGGGGCGACGGACTTCCTCGTGACGGACAACTGCGACTCCGCCGGCGTGGGCACGGACACGTGGCACGTCTACGCGAACACGGGCTCGGGCTTCGCCTCCCAGCCCGCGAACTGGTCGTTGCCGACGCCCATCGCTGGCGACGATCTGCACACCTTGCTGGCGGACTACTGGGGCTGCGGGGAGGGCCAGTACCGCTACCAGCTCCTCGACCTCACGGGCGACGGGGCGACGGACTTCGTGGTGACGGACAACTGCGACGCCGCCGGCGTGGGCACGGACACGTGGCACGTCTACGCGAACACGGGCTCGGGCTTCGCCGCGCAGCCGACGAGCTGGTCGTTGCCGACGCCGATCCCCGGGGACGACCTGCACACGCTGCTGGCGGACTATTGGGGCTGCGGCGAGGGCCAGTACCGTTACCAGCTCCTCGACCTCACGGGGGACGGGGCGCCGGACTTCGTGGTGACGGACAACTGCGACGCCGCTGGGGTGGGGACGGACAGTTGGCAGGTGTACGCGAACACGGGCTCGGGCTTCGCCGCGCAGCCGACGAGCTGGTCGTTGCCGACGCCGATCCCCGGGGACGACCTGCATACGCTGCTGGCGGACTATTGGGGCTGCGGGGAGGGCCAGTACCGCTACCAAATCCTCGATCTCACGGGGGACGGGGCGCCGGACTTCGTGGTGACGGACAACTGCGACACAGCAGGCGTGGGGACGGACACGTGGCACGTGTACGCGAACACGGGCTCGGGCTTCGCGGCGCAGCCGACGAGCTGGTCGTTGCCGACGCCGATCCCCGGGGACGACCTGCACACGCTGCTGGCGGACTACTGGGGCTGCGGGGAGGGCCAGTACCGCTACCAAGTCCTCGATCTCACGGGGGACGGGGCGCCGGACTTCGTGGTGACGGACAACTGCGACACAGCAGGCGTGGGGACGGACACGTGGCACGTGTACGCGAACACGGGCTCGGGCTTCGCGGCCCAGCCGACGACCTGGACCTTGCCCGCGCCGATCGCCGGGGATGACCTGCACACGCTGCTGGCGGACTACTGGGGCTGCGGCGAGGGCCAGTACCGCTATCAGCTCGTCGACTTGACCGGCGACGGGGCGCAGGACTTCCTGGTCTCGGACTTTTGCGACACCGCGGAGGTCGGCACCGACCGCTGGGAGCTCTACGTCGCGACGGAAGACGCTTGCGGCTGAGCTGAGCTGCAATTGGGCGGGGTTCAGTCCCAGCTCGGGACGCGGGCGAGCTCGCGGCGCAGCTCGATGGCGTCGAAGGCCGCCGCCGGCAAGCGGGTGACGCCCGCGTAGATCTGGGTGTCGCTCATGCAGCTGGCCGTCTCGTAGCTGCGCAGGACCACGGCGATCCCGGCCTCGCGGTCGCCGTAGCCCCGACGACGCTCGGGTCGTAGGCGTCCAGCGTGTCCCGTGGGCCTTGCCAGCTCGGGTGCGGCGCGCGGGCGAGGATCTCGAGCCCGCGCACGCGCGCGACCAGATCGCCGCTGCGGTAGACCAGCTCCACCGGCCGCTCGTGGCCCCGAGCGGGCAGGGAGGGCTCGCCGGCGTTGGGGTAGGCGAGCTGCACCGGCAGCGCGGGCATGGGCTCGAGGGGCTGGCTGGCGAGGGCTTCGTTGAGCGTGGGCAGCTGCGCGTTCAGCTGCCTGCGCAGGCGCCCGCAGGTCTCCCAGGGGGCGTAGTCGAGGGTCTCGCCGAGGGTCTCGCCGTCGTAGAGCTCGACGCTGCGAACCACGCCGTCGTCGAAGTCCCGCCAGACCAGCGTGGCCCGGGAGGTGTCGTAGTCCGAGGGGCCCTGGGCGTTCTCGTACTCGAGGTTGACGACGCGCTCAGCCTCGCGGTCGATGGCCGGCAGCCCGTGCGCGCGCACTCCGAATTTGCAGGGCCCCGCCCGCCCGTCGGCGTCAAACTCGAGGCGGGGCGCTCCGGCCTCGGGCGCCGCGTAGGTCCGCGGGCCCCAGCCCTCCTCGCCCTCCGAGGCGTCGGGGACGGGTAGGGGGACGATGGGCTGCGCCGGGGGCGGGGTGTGGTCGGCGCGCTCGGGCTGGACCCGGAACTCGAGGGCGGGATCGTCGAGCTCGAGCTCGAGCTCGCCGCGGATGCTCTCGGCTTCGTAGCCGTCCGCGCAGCCCGCTGCGACGAGGGCACAGGCGAGGGTGGCAGCGGCCAGGGCCGAGGGCGAGCGCATGCCGAGCTCACGCCCGAGCGGGTCGGTGCATTCCCCGGTGCGGTGTTTGGGCGATCACTTTGGGACACGATGCACTTGACCTCGTCGGCGGCGCTGCGCGAGCTCCTCCAGGTTGCGGGGTGGCGCGTTCGACATTGATGTGACCGGCGTGCCGAGACCCTGGCC
This sequence comes from Plesiocystis pacifica SIR-1, assembly GCF_000170895.1. GTDB lineage: Bacteria > Myxococcota_A > Polyangia > Nannocystales > Nannocystaceae > Plesiocystis > Plesiocystis pacifica. Next base: position 87,395 of record NZ_ABCS01000031.1, read on the forward strand.
ACGGTGTTTGGGTGGCGCCAGCGTCTCGCAGGTGTGGCGAAAGCCGAAGCTGTACACTTCGAGCTCTTTCGTGGCTGGTGTGACCGGGTCGTTGCGAGCGCGCGAGCCTGGGCCGCCATGAACCCGTTGATCGAGCGCGTGGCAGCGCGGGAAAGCCGGAGCGCTCGTTAGCAGCCTGCGGCGAGGTCGCGCCCTCGGGCCTACCTCAGCACCGCGATCTGTTAGGATTGAATCCCATGGTGATGTTCCTCGATCTGCCCAAGGTCCCGCTCCCTGGACCGCGCACCATGCCGGTGCTCGGCGGGAAGATCAGCTTGATGCGCTTCCTCGGTGATCCGGTCAAGAACATGCTCGATCTTCGCGAAGAGTTTGGCGAGCTCGTGGCGCTGTCCAAGGATGATCCGGGCTGGGTCTGCGCGTTTGGGTCCGAGTTCAACCGCGAGATCCTCAGCAACCCCGCGCTCTACCCCAACTTCATCGAGAGCCCGATCCGCAAGCCCGCCGACAGCGCGGCCGCGACCTTGGACTACAACATCCTCGTCATCAACGGCGACCTGCACCGCAGCAAGCGGCGCGTCTTGATGGCCGCGTTCACCAAGGCCCGGCTGCAGGCCTACGGCGAGCAGATGGTCGAGATCGCCGGCCGCCAGATCGGCAGGTGGCGGGTCCCGGGGGCCTTCCGGGCCCGCGAAGCCATGACCGACATCTCGCTGGAGATCGCGATGCGCTGCCTGTTCGGCCTGGGGCTCGAAGAGTCCCGCGCCCTGTGCACGGACTCCGCCCGGATCATGGATCTGGTGCTCTCTCCGGCCGCGGCCTTGTTCCCCTTCTCGCTCCCGGGCACCCCCTACCGCGAGTACATGACCTGCAGCGAGCGCGTCGACGGGGCCTTCCGGCGGTTGATCACCGCGCGTCGGGCCGAGCCGAAGGAGGACGACGTGCTCTCGGCGATGATCCACGCGACCGACGACGACGGCGAGCACATGACCGATCGAGAGCTCGTGGGCCAGGCGGCGACCTTGTTCAACGCCAGCCACGACACCTCGGCGATGACGCTGACCTGGGCTTGCCTGATGCTGGCGACGCACCCCGAGATCCAGCGCGAGGCCGCCGCGGAGGTCAAAGAGGCGATCGGCGACGCCCCGCCGACGCTCGAGGACATCGAGCGCATGCCCAAGCTCGGTTGGATCATCCAGGAGACCCTGCGCCTGTTCCCGGCCACGCCCAACCTGTTCTTCCGCCGGAGCTCGGCCGACTCGGAGCTCGGCGGCCGCAAGCTCCCCGCTGGCGCGACCTTCATCCTCAGCCCGCTGGTCACCCACCGCGATCCCAAGGTCTTCCCCAACCCGCGCCGCTTCGACCCGAAGCGCTGGGACGGCCTGCGTCTGGGGCCCTACGACTACATCCCCTTCGGGGCCGGCGTGCGTCGCTGCGTCGGGGCCGGCTTCGCGGGTCAGTCGACGCGCCTTGTCCTCGCGACCTTCCTCCAGCGTGCGCGGATCGCCGCTCCTCGACCGCAGAGGATCGACTACCGCGCCAAGGGGGTGGTCTTGGGTCTCGAGCGAGACTTCGACCTCGAGCTCTTGAGCCCCGACCAGGACATCCCCGCGCCCGAGCCCATTGGCGGGACGGTCGAGCGCCTCGTCGAGTTTCGCGCTTGAAAGTCGTCGGGGGGCGGTCCAACGCGACGCGTCCACCCGACGTCCGTCACTTGGATTTCCCTCGGCGGGGCCCTAGCAGTCG
>NZ_ABCS01000030.1 GCF_000170895.1 Plesiocystis pacifica SIR-1
TACGTGTGAACGTTCAGAGCTGGACCCCGCGCCACCCTTTGGATTCAGGCGACAGCGGGGAATCCGACCCTCCCGGCCCGTGCCCGTCGCCCATCGAAGCCCAGACCTTCGCAGGCCCAACTCGGCTAGCCAGGAAAGCGCGGCGCACCAACAACCGCGTCGAGAGGCCGAGGCTCCTGGCATACCGCGGGCACATGAGGGTCGGGAGGGTCGGATTCCCCAGCGTTAGGAGCCGTTCCAACGACCGCCGAAGCGAGGCTACGTGTGAACGTTCAGAGCTGGACCCCGCGTCACCCTTTGGATTCAGGCGACAGCGGGGAATCCGACCCTCCCGGCCCGTGCCCGTCGCCCATCGAAGCCCAGACCCTTCGAGGCCCAACTCGACTAGCCAGGAAAACCAGGAAAGCGCGGCGCACCGGCAACCACGTCCTCCCAGTTCGCCCGGTCGTCGCACAAAATGTGCGCCGTCGGCAACGACTCGAGGTCCGTGTCGAGAGACCCCGCCGGCACCACGAGCAGCTTGCCCTCCATCTGCGTCGAGGGCATGGCCGAGCCGCACCGCGAGCAGAAGCTCCGGGCGTGTCGGGTGCCCGCGAGCGCGAAGCTACGGACCGCATCGGCTCCGCTCGTCCAGTTCAGCTGCGCCTTGGTGGCGAACAAGTTGGCACCGTGGACCGAGCCCGTACCCTTGCGGCACCGGCTGCAGTGGCACAGCGCGAACTGGTCGAAGGGTCCCTCGATCTCAAAGCGTACGGCGCCGCACAGGCAGCTCCCCTGATGTCTCGTCACGTCGGTCATGGCGGTCCGCCACTACGGGCTAAGCCTCGCCAGGTTTCAAGTCCGGGCGCGCGCTAAAGCTGCCGTCGAAGCCGTCGAGGTAGCGGCGCAGGAAGGTGTAGGTCGGCACCCGCGACTCGAGGATGCGCATGTTGCCGTAGTGCCCGACCACGGTGCGGTCGAGGAAGATCAGCTCCGTGGCCGGTTGGAAGGAGGAGACGTGCTTGACCGAGGCGGGGATCAGCTTGACGACCTCGTCGTGCACGGTGGACCGGCCGTAGTCGAAGATCGCCACGTCCACGAAGGGGTCGGCGAAGGTGTCGCGCCAGCGCTTGTAGAAGCTGAAGTCCGGCGCGCGGGTGTTGGGCCGGCGGGCGCCCAGGCGCATCAGCGCGTCGTCGACCCCGGGGTAGTCCTCGACCAGGCCGAACTCGACCACGTCCTTGTAGGCCTGGATGATCTCGGGCTCGAGCCACTTCACGCAGCCGAAGTCGTAGAGCACGATCTTGCCGTCGGGGCGCACGGCGAAGTTGCCCGGGTTCGGGTCGGCGTGGATGATGCCGAACTCGAAGATCTGGCTGGCCATCATCTTGAACAGGTTGCGCCCGAGCTCGTCGCGCTGGGCCTGGGTGTAGCCGAGCGCTTCGATCTTGGTGATGGAGTCGCCGGGCTCGTAGCTGAGGGTCAGCACGCGCTTGGCCGAGCGCTCGCCGATGACCTCGGGCAGGACCATGAAGTCGTGGCGGCCGAGGTGGTGGCCGCGGAACAGGCGGACGTTGCTGGCCTCGTTGGTGTAGTCGAGCTCCTCGTGGAGCCGGGCGCGGACCTCTTTGAAGGAGGCGTTGAGGGCCTCGCGGCCGATGTCGACGATGCCGCTGGCCCGCAGGGCGATCTTGAGCTGGAGCAGGTCCGAGTCGACGGCGTCCTCGACCCCGGGGTACTGGACCTTGACGACCACGTCGCGGCCGTCGTCGGTGCGGGCGCGGTGGACCTGGCCGATCGACGCGGCGGCGAAGGGCTCGGGATCGAACTCGGCGAACAGGACCTCGGGCGCCGCGCCGAGCTCGCGCTCGATCTGCTCGCGGATGACCTCGAAGTCCATGGGCGGGGCTTCGCGCTGGAGCTTGCCCAGGGCGTCGCTGAGCTCCTTGGGCAAAACGTCTTGGGCGATGGAGGCCATTTGGCCAACTTTCATCACCGCGCCCTTGAGCTCGCCGAGGGTCTTGGCGATGCGGTTGCCCGACTCCCGGTTCGCGGCCTCCTTGGCCGCGGCCGCGTCCTCGTCCGACTGAAACAGCGACTTGACCTTGGTCTTGGCGAAATTGCCGGCCACGGAGGCCGTCATGCCGGCCAGCTTCAGGAAGCGCTTACTGCGAGACGGGGGAGAAGACACCGCCCAGGAACTGTGCCCCCGGCAGGCCAAGCTTGCAATCCTTCACGGTCTACGGGGGCTGTCATGCCGGGCAGGGCGGGTTGGGCGACTGGCGTGCACCGACGTGCAGGTCGGGATCGTCGGCTGGCGGTGACGGGGCTCGCCCTCGTTGATTGGCGGCATTGAGCGCTATCTTGGCGGGCGCTGGCTTTGTACCCTGCTGGCCATGGCGCTGCCCGCCGACGAAGCCCACGCCTCCCACAAGATCCGCCGCCTCGAAGTCCACGGAGGTTTCTGGGACGGCCTCGAGCTGGACTTTGCGGCGAATCTCAACTGCATCATCGGAGCCCGCGGCACCGGCAAGACGACGATCCTCGAGCTGTGTCGCCACTGCCTCGGTCAGATCCCCGCCGACGATCCCCAGCGCGCCAACCAGCTGGGCAAGCTGATCAAGGCCAACCTCGATCGCGGCACGGTGATGGTGACCATCGAGACCCGCGACGGGATGGTCTACCGGGTCAACCGGGGGAGCTCCGGGGACCCGGAGATCTCCGACGAGCGCGGCTCGCCGGTCGAGATCTCGCTCTCGCGCGGGCAGGTGTTCGCGGCGGATTTTTATAGCCAGCACCAGATCGAGGACATCGCCGTCAGCCCCCGGGCGCAGCTGGCGATCGTCGATCAGTTCGTCAGCGACGAGATCGCCGAGCTCGAGCCCGACCGCCGCGACCTGATCTCCAAGCTCGAGAAGAACAGCGCCGACATCCACCGCCTGCGCCAGGCCATCGCCGACCGCGAGGAGGAGCTGGCCGAGATCCCCGAGGTCAAAAAGCGCATCGACGCCCTCGACGTCGGCGGCGACAAGGCCGAGGACATCAACCGCGAGGTCGCGCTCAAGGGCGCACGCGACCAGGAGAAGCGGACCATGCGGCGCGTCGACGAGGAGCTGGCCAAGGTCGTCGACAAGCTCGAGGACCTCAACCGGACCGTGCGCGGCTTCGGCCGGCTGATCGACAAGTCCGAGGGCGAGAACGCCAAGCTGTTCGAGCGCCTGCACATGATCCTCGAGCAGGCCGGCAGCGACGTCGCCGGTCAGCTGGGCGCGGCGCGCAAGCTGGTCGAGGACACCCGGGGCAGCGTCGACGCCCTCGAGCGCGAGCTCGGGGAGGCCCACGCCACCCAAGAGCAGCGCTACGCCGAGCTGCTCCAGCGCCACCAGGACGCCCAGGCCCAGGCCCGGGAGGGCGCGCGCTTGCAGGGCCGGCTCAACGAGCTGCTCGAGCGCCGGCGCCAGGTCGAGCGCCGACGAAAAGAGCTGCAAGAGCTCAACCGCCAGCGCGGCGAGCTGCTCGACAAGCTCTCCGAGCTCCACGACCGCGTGTTCGCCCTGCGCCAGCGCACCGCCAAGGTGATCTCCACGCGCCTCGAGCCGGACATCCGCGTCAGCATCACGCAGTTCGGCGAGCGGGGCGAGTACGCCGACCGCCTGCGCAACGCCCTCAAGGGCCAGGGGCGCCACTACAACACCCTGGTCGCGCGCATCGAGCAGGGCCTGCCGCCGCGCGAGCTGGTCCGCCTGGTCGAGCGCAGCGCCGTGTCCGAGCTGGCCACGGCCCTCGAGGTCCGCGACGAGCAGGCTGACTGGCTCATCGATCGCCTGCGCGCGGCCGAGGACGGCAAGCTGCTCCTCGACCTCGAGGCCCTGCAGCTCGAGGACCGGCCCAAGATCGAGCTCAACGACGGCGGGAACTACAAGGACGCGTCGACCCTGAGCACGGGCCAAAAGTGCACGACGATCCTGCCCATCTTGCTCCTCGACAGCGACCGGCCCCTGCTCATCGATCAGCCCGAGGACAACCTCGACAACGCCTTCATCTACGAGACCGTCGTGCGCAACATCGGGGCGGTCAAGGCCAAGCGCCAGCTGATCTTCGTGACCCACAACCCCAACATCCCGGTGCTCGGCGACGCCGAGCGGGTGTTCGTGACCGAGTCCGACGGCCAGCGCGGCAGGCTGCGGGTGCGCGGCGACGTCGACACGGTCAAGCTGGAGATCGAGCAGATCCTCGAGGGCGGGGCCGAGGCCTTCCTCGAGCGCAAGCGGAGGTACGGCCATTGAGCCGGGCCAAGAAGACCGGCGAGGTTGCGTCCAAGCAATCTGCCAAGAAGAAGGCGACCAAGAAGAAGGCGGCCAAGAAGCCCACCCGGGCCCGGGCCCGGGCCGCGCGCGAGCAGGCCGAGCGGGCGGGTCGCAGCGCCGAGGCCGAGGCTGCGAGCGATGGGTCCGTCGGGGGGGAGTCCGAGGACGCCCCTGGAGGTCGGGACTGGTCGAGCTCCGACACCCTCGAGACCCGCGCCGAGCGGGACCCCGTGCTCGCGGAGATCGTCGCCAAGCCGTGGACCAAGCGGGTCGGGCTCATCGAAGGCATGATCGACGAGCTGCGCGCCCACCCCTCGGGCGCCGACCTGCGCGTGCTCGTCGAGCGCCTGCTGGCCCTGGCTGAGGACGAGAAGTGGGAGGTCCGCCGGGCCATCGCCAACGGCCTCGTGCACGTCGAGCACCCCCTGTTCGAGAAGCTCGCCGAGCGCCTCGAGAACGACGCCAACCAGTACGTGGCCCAGGCGGCCCGGCGCGCCGCCGACCGTCGCCGCGAGCTCGACCGCGAGTACCAGCGCAAGACCGACGAGATCGACGTCGTCGCCAGCGAGCTCCAGACCCTGCGAGAGACCCACGGCGAGGTCGTCGCTGCGGCCGCCGAGAAGCTCGCCGAGCACCGCTACAAGCTGCTGACCAACGAGACCACCCACGAGATGCGCACGGTGGTCGCGGGCCTGCTCGACGCCCTCAACAAGCTGCACGCCAAGCTCGAGGGCAGCCGCACGCCCAAGAAGCACTACGAGCGCAACCTGGGCATCGCTCGTGACTGGCGCGCTTTTGAGCTCATGCTCGAGGACACCAAGAAGCTCGTCGACGATCCGAGCTACGACTCGGAGGACGTCGACCTCGGCGAGCTGGTCGAGAAGGTGATCGAGCTGGTCGAGGACGCCCTCGACGTGCCGGCCGGCGTGCGCGTCGTCGCCGAGCTCGACACCCGCCCCGGGACCAAGCTGCACGTGCCCCGTAGCCGTTTGACCCAGGCCCTCTCGAGCTTGGTCAAGAACGCCATCGAGGCCTGCGAGGACGAGGGCACCGTTGCGATTCGCACGGCCATGGCCCGCCGCGGCATGGTCCGCGTGGACATCGTGGACACGGGCTACGGCATGGCGCCCGAGGAGATCCAACGTGCGCTGCTGCCTCTGGTCAGCACCAAGAAGGACGACCAGCACACCGGCGTGGGCTTGCCCCTGGCGCGCAAAATCATCGAGCGCGAGTGCCGCGGAGACTTCGAGATCACGTCCATGCCCGACGAAGGCACGACCGCGCGCTGCGTGCTGCCGCTGGGTCAGGACGACGGGTTCTGACTCGCCTCGCATCGGCGATGCACGCGATCTGGACTGGATCATCAGGCGGTGCTGTTCCAATGGCCCGTGGACGCGCGCGCGATTTGTCGACATCATCGCTAGAGAGGCCCCATGAGCACTCTATCGGCGTCGCGAAGCAAATATGTGGCCCTGGTCGTCGAGGACGACCCCACGCTCCTCGATCTGGTCACCGAGACCGTCGAGTCCCTCGGCCACGATGTCCACGCAGCGAGCTCCCAAGAGGGTGCCCTGGCGCTGCTCGAGGACATCATGTTCGACTACGTGCTCCTCGATCTCTCCCTGCCCCTCAAGGAGGGTCGCTTCCCGCGGCTCGAGATCGGCTTCAACCTCCTCGATCGCGTGGTCGCCCTGCCCGGTGCGCGCCGCCCCGGCATCATCGTGATGACCGCCCACGGTGACGACCACGAGTTCTGTCGCCGGGCTCTGCTCGCGGGCGCCGACGACTTCATCAAGAAGCCCTTCGACAGCGGCAAGGAGTCGCCCGAGGCCGCCATCAAGGAGCTGCTCAGCAAGCGCGCCGCCGCAGCCCAAGAAGCCGCCGCCCGCTACGAAGCCAGCCACGGCGACGCCGGGACCATGGCCGCCAACGAGCGCCGGGCCAGCGACTCCATGGACAGCGGCCCGCCCGCGATCCACCTCATCGGCACCTACGACCGCCGCCGCTGCAACCTCGAGCTCAACGGCAAGGAGCTGCTCTTGTCCGAGCAACGCTTCCGCCTGTTCGCCCGCCTGGCCGTCCACGCCAAGCGCTCGCCAGGCCAGCACCTCTCCCTGCTCGACGTCCCCGAGATCCAAAGCGGCACGCGCCAGGCCCTCAACCGCCTCCGCAAAGACCTCGAGGCCCAGGTCCCCGGCTTTTGGGATCGGTGGATCCGCAACGACGGCCACGGCAGCTACTGCCTGCAGATCCCGTCGGACTCCATCACCTACGACGCCGACGCCATGATGGCGCATAGTGAGCTGCTAGCCCTTCTGGCGAAGGGCTAGAAGCTCGCGATCTGTCGGGCCCTCGCTCGCCCGCGAGGCTCGGGCAGGTTTGCAGGCTGTCGGCCTTTCACAGGCCTCGGGGTCATCGCTCCTCGCTCACCTACGAGGCTCGGTGAGTTCGTCGTTGTCGTCTCGATACCCCACTCGATACCCCACTCGATACCCCAGGTCGGGAGCACTCCAAGTCGTCACGGAGAGCGCTCTCGGTTCTCCATGGAGGCCACGACCCTCCGCGAACCTAGCGGGCACGAAAGGGTCGGGAGGGTCGGATCCCGCAGCGTTAGGAGCCGCACCAAAGCGCACCGAAGCCGAGCTCCCCGCCAACCCCCAGACCCAAAGATCTCTCCAGCCCCCGCATTCAGGCGACAGCAAGGGATCCGACCCTCCCGGCCCGTGCGCGCTGTCTGTCGAAGCCCAGCTCCCCGCACGAGACCGAGCAACCGATTGCGAAGCACCGCTCGCTCCTCCCACACATCCAACCCAATGGTTGCGAAGCATTGAGCTTCCACCCGAGATCGCGTGTGTTTGGCGCGCCACCCCCCCAGAAACAATCCCTCGAAAATTTGCGATTCTAATCCCGTGACCGAGCTCCACCCGACCATCCCCCTCGACTTCGAGCGCCACGCCGAAGACGAGATGCGCACCCGCGCCGAGACCCTCTACGAGCTCCTCAATCAACGCCGCAGCGTCCGCAAGTTCTCCCCCGACCCCATCCCCCTCGACGTCGTCCGCAAAGCCATCCACACGGCCGGGACCGCCCCCAGCGGCGCGCACAAGCAGCCCTGGCGCTTCGCCCTGATCACCGACCCCGCCGTCAAAAAGCGCATCCGCGACGCCGCCGAGGCCGAGGAGCGGAGGACCTACGACGAGCGCATGAGCGAGGAGTGGCGCGAGGCCCTGGCCCCGATCGGGACCGACGCCAACAAGCCCTACCTCGAGATCGTGCCCGCGATCATCGTCATGATCCGGATCGACTACGGCCTGCGCGAGGACGGCTCGCGCATCAAGCATTACTACGTGCAAGAGAGCTGCGGCATCGCCCTGGGCATGCTCATCGCCGCCCTGCACCACGCCGGCCTGGCCACCTTGACCCACACGCCGAGCCCCATGAACTTCCTGACCAAGATCCTCGACCGGCCCAAGAACGAGAAGGCCTACATGCTCCTCCCCGTGGGCTACCCGGCCGCGGACTGCGAGGTGCCGGACTTCTCGCGCAAGCCCCTCGATGAGATCTTGCTCGAGGTCTGAGCCGCACGCGCGACACCGAGCGGTGGGTGACCGCGCGCCCTGGTGTCACCGCGCTCACGCAGAAAACCCGAGCGCGAGATCGGGGCGCCCGTGAGGCTGCTCAGACGGTGAAAAAAGTGTTAGGAGAGACCCATGCGACCGTCTCTTCGCGCACTGCTGATCTCCGCGTCCCTCGCCCTCCCGGCCGCCGCGGCCGTCGGTCTGACCCCCGACGTCGCCTGGGCTGGCCCCGAGAGCGAACAGATCTGGTTCGGCACCGGTGCCGACTCCCTCGAGACCGACGACAACGGTCGGGTGACCGCCGAGGGTGCCAAGACCAAGTCCTCCGAGGTCGACCGCATCCCCGGCGAGGACGACTGGGAGCTCAAGCTCCACGCCCGCATGGGCAAGTACGCCGCGCCCGGGCCCGTCTACGTCGAGTTTTACCAGGAGGTCAACGGCGAGGAGTACATCGTCCATCGCCACGAGGACCCCAACTACGACGGCGAGCGCCTCTACACCACCGTGCTCTTGCTCGAGGCCAACATCGGCTTCAACAAGAACCGCGAGTACCGGGTCCAGATCGTCCAGAACAACGGCAAGCGCGACCTGGTCATCGCCAAGGGCAAGGTCAAGCTGATCGACACCGGCCGCGAGCCCGAGTCCGACGACGACGAGGGCGGCGACGAGGGCCCGAGCGAGCAGGACATCGCCGACACCCTCGCGGGTGACGACGACGAGGGCGAGGAAGAGGACGACGAGGGCGAGGAAGAGGGCGCCGGCGAGGCTCCCCCGCCCATCGAGGAGACCCCCTCGACCAAGAAGGGCTGCGCCGTCGAGACCGTCGACGTGGGCTTCTCGGGCACGGCCATCTTGATGCTGCTGGCCCTCGGCGCCGGCCTGCGTCGCCGCCGCGACGACTGAAGCCTCGGTCTCTCTCGAGACGACGAGAGGGGATGGAGGCCGCGGGTCTGCATCCCCTTCGTCGTGGGCGCTACATCAAGATGCCTTGGTCGTCCGGCTTGGGCATCGCCGGCAGGTCGACCTCGCCCAGGCGCTGGCGCAGGTTGATCTCGATGGTCTTCGACAGCGCGCTCAGGGGCAGCGCCGGCCAGAACATGGTGAAGGGATCCTCGAGCACGCGCCCGGCCTCGGAGATCAGCGTGAACGCCAGGCACACCAGCACGGTGATCGGCACGGCGATCCACTCGTTGTCGATGGTGCCGACGAGGGCCAGGGGCAAGAGCAGCGCGAAGACGCCGATCAGCCGGCTGGCGATGAAGCCGTAGCTGCGCGGGAAGGGGGTCTTCTTGATGCGCTCGCAGCCGCCTTGGATGTCGAGCAGGGCGCGGACGGTCTCGTCGAGGGACTGCAGGCGCAGGTCGTGGAGGCGGCCGGCGTCGTTCTCGGCGACGAAGGCCTGCATCTGGGTCTGCAGCAGCGCGTGGGTGGGGTTGGACTCCCTGGCCACGCGCTCGGCCTCGCGGGGCTCGAGGAAGGCCTCGTAGTCGCGGTCCCCCATGAGCGACTGGTTGCGCAGCAGCGCGCGCAGGGCGTGGACGTAGGCGATGTGTCGGCGGACGATCTGGCGCTGGAGTTCGCTGGGCAGGGGCGGATCCTGGTCGGCGCCTTCGGCCGGGCCCGGCAGGTAGACCAGGACCTGGGAGCACAGGTGGCGCGAGCTGTTGATCAGCCGACCCCACAGCTTGCGACCCTCCCACCACCGGTCGTAGGCGGAGTTGGTCCGGAAGCTGACGAAGATGCCGATCGCCCCGCCGACCACGGCCACGGGCGCCACGGGCAGCTGCAGGTGCAGCATCTCGAGCCCAAAGAAGTGGTCGAGGACCACGATCGCCGCCGACATCAGCGTGTAGAGCAGGATCGACTGCCACTGCCAGCGGAGGATGCCGAAGATCGTGCCTTTGAACTCGACGAACATCGAGTCCCTTTAACCACAGGGCACGACGCGGTGTCATGCCCTGCTAGCCCCGGCGGCCCCTCATTTTTTCTTCTTGGGGGGCTTGTAGTCCGGGTTGGTCTCGAGGGTGTCGTCTTTTTCGATCTCGTCGAGGGAGGCGCTGATCTTGTCGAGGCGCTCGTTGATGCGCTTGATCGCCTCGGGCAGGGCCTCGTTGTCGGCGATGCCCGGGCCGATGTCCATGTTGAGCTGCTCGAGGTCGCGGAAGGCCGCGCTGATGTCGGCCTGGGTGTTGCCGCCCTCGATGCCGTTGCCGGTCAGCTTGTTGTAGGTCTCGCGGAAGTCCTTGAACTTCTTGCGGTAGCCCTCGTTGAACTTGCCGAAGGCCTTGTCGTCCTTCCACTTCGGCGCCTTCTTCTCGATGTCGCCGAGGTAGCCGCGCATGGTCTCGACCAGGTCGCGGTACTCGGGGAGGCGCGTCTTGATGTACTCGCGCGCGCCCTTCTCGAACATCGCGGCGTTCTCTTTGGCGATGTCGCTCTCGGTCGGGTGCCCGGCGGCCTCGCGCATCTTGGCGAGGTCCTCCTCGGAGGCGGTGTTGTCGACCTTGTGCAGGTCGGGCGTGCCTTTGTACTCGACCTCGTAGGGATTCTCGCGGGGCTCACAGGCCAGCAGAGCGAGGAAGGCGGGGAACAGCGCGAAGGCGGCGCGGGGCGAGCGAGAGAGCGTCGAAGTGTCCACGGCGCTCGGGAGCCTATCACGAGGCCCGATCGCCGTGGGGCTGGAGGCTCGCCCTGGCACCCCGGACCTGGGGGGGAGCTCGGGGGAGCTTGGGGGGGACCGGGCCACTGCGACCCGCACCAAAAGCAATTATGGTTGGGCAGATGACGGAGCCCGGATCGACGTCGACTCGCACCGCCGCGACGCCAAGCCAGTCGGGCTCGGGCTCCGTCAGCCCAGCCGCCCTCGCCCAGGTCGTCGCCGACATCCTCGCCGGCCGGCACCCCCAGCGCGCGGCGGCCCTGGCCACGGTGGTCGGGCGCTCGGGCTCGGCCCCGCAGATCCTCGGCGCGCGCATGCTGGTGATCCCCGAGGGCGAGGGCACGCGCAACCTGGGCACCGTCGGGGGCGGGGCGATCGAGCACCAGGTCGAGCAGGCTTGCCGCCAGGTCCTGCGCAGCGGTCGCTCGCGGGTGGTCTCGGCCAACCTGGTCCGCGACCTGGGCATGTGCTGCGGCGGCGCGATGGAGGTGTTCGTGGAGTTCATTCAGGCCCAGGCCCGGCTCATCATCATCGGGGGCGGGCACGTGTCCCAGGCCCTCGGACCCATGGCGCGGACCCTCGGCTTCGAGGTCCTGGTCCTCGATGACCGGGAGGACATGCTCGCCGACCCGGCCTTCGAGGGCCTCGAGCGCCTGCCCTACGACGCCGACGAGCTCGCCGACGCCGTGCCCAACCTGGGCGCGAACGACTTTTTGGTCATCGTCACCCGCGACCACGCCCGCGACGAGCGAGCCCTGGCTCAGGCCCTCGAGTTGCCCCACGGATACATCGGCATGATCGGCAGCCGCAGGAAGGTCCACACCGTGCTCGCCCGGGTGCTGCGTCGCTACGACGAGCGCGACCGTCCGCGCCCGGACATGGGCCGGCTGCGGGCGCCCGTGGGTCTGGCCCTCGGCGGGCGCACGCCTCCCGAGATCGCCCTGAGCATCTGCGCCGAGCTCGTGGCCTGGCGCCACGGCGGCGAGGGCAAGGCGATGAGCATCGTCGAAGAGGCGGCCGCCCGAGCCGGGTCCGTCGCGAGCTCGGACGATTAGTCGCGCAGCGCCGCGAGGTCTTCGGGGCGGTCGATGTTGTCGAGGGCGCCGAGGTCGTCGCAGTCGAGCTTGCGGCGCCGCGGGCTCCACTCGGGCGAGCGCAGCAGCGTGCGTGCGGTGTCCGTGCGCGGATCGAGGGTAGCGAGGGGGCCAAAGGCGGCGGCCGGCCAGACCAGCGGGTGACCCGAGCGCCCGTCGACGCGGGGCTGCCAGCAGGTCCCGGGCTCGCGGGCGAGGCCGTCGAGGAGGGCGCGGACGGTCTCGGGGCGCACGCGGGGGCGCTCGACGTGGTGGACGACGAGCGCGTCGACCTCGGCCTCGAGGGCCGCGAGCCCGGCCTGGATGCTCGACAGCGGACCCAGGGGCCAGCGCTCGTTGACGACCCAGCGCGCCGTCGCAGGCAGCTCACCCGCGCGCGCGCGCAAGTCGTGGGCGCCCTCGACGAGGATCACCTCGGCGCAGCCCCCCCCGAGCAGCAGCTCGACGCCCAGGCGCGCGAAGCTGCGGCCGTCGAGCTCGAGCAGGGCCTTGGCTCGGCCCATGCGCCGGGACTCCCCAGCAGCGAGGATCAGTCCCGCGGCGCGCATGGCTGACGGCTCGGCGGGCTCAGATCGAGGTCGAGGTCGCCGCGGCCTCCGCGTCCTCGGCGTCGGTCACCGAGGTGAGGATGTCGGTCAGCTTCTCGACCTCGTCGGGCTTGGCGAACAGCAGCTGCTGGGGGATGCCGAAGCCGAGGGCGCCGCGGCCCTTGCCAAAGCGCGCGGCGAGGGCGACCTCGCCGTCGAGGTTGAGCTTGCGCAGCGCGGTCAGCCCCTCCTTGGCGGCCTTGCGCACGGCCTCGGGCTCGTCGGGGTCGTTGGCGAACAGGACCAGCACGAACTCGCCGAGCTCCGTGGGGTCGACGGCCACGCAGTACTGGCAGCCGGCCGAGAGCTTGCGCGCGAGGGCCAGGCCGCCGCCCTCCTCGAGGCCCTGGTCCGAGAGCTTCTTGCCCAGGCGCCGACCCAGGCGGGACATGAAGGCCTTTTGGCCCGCGCCCATGGCCAGGACGATCCGACCCTCGGCGACGACCACGGAGACCTCGAGCTTGGGCTTTTTGCCCACGAGCCACTCGGTCCCCTCGAGGTCGTCCTGCTTGTCCTTGGGGATGGTCAGGGTGAACACGTCCGCCTTGTGCGAGCCGACCTTGAGTCCGTCCTGCTTGAACTTGACGGAGTACTTGTGCTTCGGGTCCTTGCCGGCCAGCGCGATGTGATCGCCAAAGGCCTTCTCGGCCGCGCCGAACATCGCCCGCACGGCCTTGCGCGCGGCCGCTTCATCCTTGACGGAGGCCGCGAGCACGAGGCTGAAGTTGCCCTTGTCGTCGAGGTAGGGCGCGGCCAGGACCTCGTCGCCGATCGCGTCGAGCAGGGTGTGCGCGCCGCCCATGACGTCGCCGACGTAGCCGTCGAAGGGCGCGGGCACCTGGTCGACGGGGACCTGCTTGTCGAGCACGTCGTGGAGCAGCTTGGGGTCGCCCCAGGGCATCTGCCACACGGCGATGGCGTCGCCGGGCAGGGTCTGGGCGAGGGCGCTGGGTGTTTGCGTGGGCGCGCCGATCGGGTCGAGCCCCAGGCGCTCGAAGGGCGCCTCGGCCTCCACGCGCGCGGTCAGGTCGCGGGCCGTGCCGAAGTCGGCGTGCAGCTCGACGGCCTCGACCTCGTTGGCGATGGAGCTGAGGGTGCGCGAGCCGAAGGGGATGGGGATCAGGTCGCTGACGTCGATGTCGCCCGAGGGCAGGTTGGCCGCGCGCAGGTGGATGCGCGGATCCGGGGAGGCCTTGGCCGGGAGCCCCGCGGCGCGGTCGAGGGCCTCGACCTGCATGGCGACCTCGATGGCCGCCGGCTGGGCGCGGAAGAAGAGCGCGAGGTCGTCGGCCGCGAGCTGCCACATGTTCTGGCCCATGGGCTGCGGCTGGAGCTCGGCGGGCATGCTCTCGATGGCCCGGGCGGCGTTGCTCGCCGCCATGCTCAGGGCCAGGTCGACGTCCTGGTCCGTGGCGTGGGGCTGGCCGTCGTGGGGGAAGGACAGCTCGAAGGCGTGCACGCCGTCGAGGTCGATGCTCTCGAAGAAGCCCGGGCCGAAGCCCTCTTGGATCAGCGTCAGGCTGATGAAGTCGCGGAGGTTGATCGCCGGGGCCCCGGGCTCGGGCGGCGACCACATGTTGAACAGCTTGCTGCCCGCGTCGAGCATGTCGCCCACGCCGCTGAGGTTGCCGGACAGGTCGATGGTCTCGACGGGCGGCCGGGGGCCCGCGTCGGGCTGGCCCGAGCCCCCCGGCGCGCGCGCGACCTCGCCGGACTCGGAGCCGGGCTCGGCGATCTTGACGTTGGTGTTGGGGCCCTTGCAGGCCAGGGGCATCGCCAACACCGTGGCCAGGCCGAGGAACGCTCCGCTGTGTCGCAGGGACATGGGCGCAATATAGCGCCTTTGGGTCCGTGCTAAAGAGGGGTCGTGTCGACGCGCACTCGACGGGGCCTCCTCTTGCTCGGCGCCTGGGTCAGCGCGCTGTCGGCTTGCTACCTCTTCAGCGACGAGCCCAAGGCGCGCAAGCAGGCCTCGGACTCGACGGAGCCCGCGGGCGAGCCGGTCGCCGCGGACACGCCCGAGGCCGCGAGCGCGGAAGCTCCGGCCGAGAGCGCGGGCGCGTGCCCTCCCCTGACGGGGGTGCTGTCCGAGGACCGAAGCCTCTCCCAGGCGACGGGCTGTGAGCAGGTGACGGTCCAGGGGCGGGTCCAGGTCGAGGGCGCGACGCTGACGATCGAGGCCGGGGTCGAGCTGCGCTTCGAAGCCGACGCGAGCCTCGAGGTTGGCGTCGGCGCGCCGGGGGTCCTCGCGGTCCACGGCAGCGCGGCGGCGCCCGTGCGCATGACCGGCGCCGAGGGTCGCTGGCGCGGCTTGACCCTCGGGCCCCAGTCGGCCGGCTCGCGCGTCGATCACCTCGAGCTCGTCGACGCGGGCGACGAGACCCACGCCGCCGCGGTGCTCGCCGGCCAGGACCTCGCGCTCACCGAGCTCACGGTGACCGGCGCCCTCGGGCCGAGCCTCGAGCTGGTCGAGGGCGCGAAGCTCAGCATGCGAGCCGTGCACGTCGCCAGCCCCGGCGCGCCCGTGGCGATCCTGGCGGCGCCGGGGGCCCTGGGAGGGGTGCGCGAGCTCGAGCTGGCCGCGGGAGCCGTCGTCGCCGTCGCGGGCGGGCGCATCGCCGAGCGGGTCGAGTGGCCCGTCGCGCCCTACCGCGTCGACGGTGTGCTGCGCGTCGAGGGCGAGGCCAAGCCAGGCGAGGGCGAGGCCAGTGGAGAGGCCGATGGAGAGGCCGGGGAGGTCCCCGTCGGCGCGGGTCGGGCCCAGCTGCGCCTGCAGCCCGACACCACCCTCGCCTTCGCCCCGCGCGCGCGGGTCGAGATCGGCGCCCTGGGCCCGGGGGCGCTCGTCGCTGCCGCCGCCCCCGAGGACGGCGCGCTGCACTTCGAGCCCGCCCCGGGCAGCGCGACCTGGGCCGGCGTCGTCGTCCACGAGCACGGCCGGCTGGCTCTGCGCGGCGCCGAGCTGCGCCACGGCAGCGAGCGCGGCGAAGGCATGATCGTCGCCCAGGGGGCGGCGCAGCTGAGCCTCGAAGACTGCAACCTCCACGACGCCGAGGTCGGCGTCGAGCTGCGCGGCAACGCGGTCGTCGTCGAGCGCTTCACCGGCAACCACTTCCGCGGCGTCCCCACGGCGCTCATCCTCAGCCCCCAGGCCCTCGGCTTCATCGGCGAGCTCAACGAGTACGGCCCCCCCACCACCGAGCCCGACGAAGCAGCAGGGGCGGAAGCGGAGCTCGGGGGCGAGCGCGCGCGGATCGTCGTGACCCGCGGCAAGATCGAGCGCGACACCACCTGGACCTTCCAGGCCGCGACCTTGGAGCTGCGCGGCGACGTGTTCGTGGGCAAAGGGGCGACATTGACCGTCGACGGCGGCTGGCAGGTGCTCGCCGCCAAGGGCATCACCCTGGGCGTGGGCTTTTATGACACCGGGTCCCTCCACCTGGCCCGCGAGTCCGACCCCTCGGCGCCCGTTCGCATTGGACCCTCGACTGCAGGTCAGGGGTGGACCGGCCTGGTCTTCGGCCCCCACGCGCGCGACAGCGACGTCGAGAACCTGCGCTTGAGCGGCACGCAGGGCGTCGCGGGCGTCGAATTGCGCGGCGAGGCGGAGGCCTTCCTGACCCGGGTGGAGTGTCGAGACTGCGCCGGCGCGACGGCGACCTGGGCGTGCGAGTCCCAGGTCGGAACGATCGCGCTGACCGCCGCCGGCTCGACCCCGACCGCCACGATTGCCCCGCGCGATTGCCGATGACCGATTGCCCAGTTCGAGCGGGTTGTTTCGGGCGGCGTGGAAAGCCAATCGGGGCACTTTCGAGCATGAGCATTTGATTGACCGCACTCCCGCCCGACGCCGATAATGGCGGGCGATGCCGCAATACATGACAGTTCACCGGGCGCCTGGTTTGCTTCGGGAGCAGTGGGTGGAGAACGCGTCCGGTGTCTACGCGGGGGAGCACGCGCGCTTCGTCCAGGCCTACGTCAACCTGGGCTCGGGCTTCATCCTCACCATCTACGAGGCCGAGACCGCCGAGGCCCTCGAGGAGCAGTTCGAGGAGCTCGGCCTGCCCTTCGAGGAGATGCACGAGGTCCAGTTCAGCCAGTCCTTCGCCGAGATGGAGGGCATGCTCAAACAGATGGGCAAGATCTAGCGCCCGCCCTGGAGGCTCCGCCATGACCGAGGACAGCCCCGCGCTCGAGATCCCGCCGCCGCGCGAGGATCGGCCGCCGATGAAGGCCAACCTGCTCAACGCGATGCAAAAGGCCAACACCTCTTTGACGCCGCTGTTCCCCTACATGCACCCGGGCGCGATCGTGCCGACGGGGGCGCTGTTCATCGGCCAGCCCGGCAAGGACTACGGGCAGTTTTATCACCACAACACCGTCGACGAGGTCATCATCGCCTTCGTCGCCGAGGGCGGGAACCTGCGCACGGGCCAGCTCTACAACGGCGGCCGGGTCCACGGGGTCAACTCCTTCATGAAGGACCAGACCAAGGCGGGCTCCTTCGTGCTCTTCTCGGTGACCCAGCGCCAGGCCGATCCGGGCGAGGTCCAGACCGAGGCGATCTCGCTGCTGTGCGAGGCCTGCCGCAAGCCGCTGTTCAAGGCCGAGTTCGACGCCACGCCGGGGCCCGAAGCCAGAGAGCTCGAGCACCCCTTCCCGAGCATCAACGCGCCGCCCGAGCGCCTGGCCCAGTTCAACGCCGACCCGGCGCAGCGCGAGTGCCCGGAGTGCGGCCACGACAACCCGCCCTTTCCGCTGCACCAGTGGGGCTGGACCGACTACGCCGAGCAGTCGAAGGTCATGGCGCGGGCCAAGCAGCTGCTGTTGGCGGCGGGGGAGGGCTGAGGTGGGGCTGCGGCGCAAGAAGACCTTCATGGTGTTCCGCGAGGCGGGCAAGCTCGGGCCCTACGACGAGCGGCCCATGCTGCCCGACGAGGTGCACCTGCAGATCTGCCTGAGCCGCAACGACCGGCCCCAGCCCTTTCACCTGATCTGCGCCAAGGACACCCTGGTGGTCTGCTTCGCCGGGCGGGGGCGGATTCACTTCTCGGGCACCTCGGTCCGCTACTTCTCCCTCGAGCCCGGGGACCACGTCTACGTGCCCGCGGGCGCGCCCACCCGGCTGATCCCCGACCCGGGCGAGCCCTGCGTGATCATGCGCTACAAGGCGCGCGAGCCCGGCCTCGAGGGCGTCGCGTGGATGTGCCCGACCTGCGAGCGCGAGCTCTACCGCCACGTCTTCGACACGGCCGCGAGCTCGCCCCAGGCTGGCTATCTCGCGGGCTGCGAGGCCTTCAACGCCGACCCCGAGCGCCGCGAGTGTCCGGCCTGCGGGACCGAGCACCCGCTCGTGGACCTCGACGGCTACCGCTGGCCCGAGCTCGCCGAGCAGCTCGAGGGTTGACTACTCGACCCCGAGCTCTGTTGCTTCGGCTTCGGCTTCAGCTTCAGCTTCAGCTTCAGCTTCAGCTTCAGCTTCAGCTTTGGCTTCGAGCTCGACCGAGGGCAGGTCGAGGGTGAAGCAGGTGCCCTCGCCGACGACCGTCTCCACGGTCAGCTCGCCGCCGTGGTCCTTGACGATGCCGTGGGACACCGCGAGCCCGAGCCCCGTGCCCTGGTCGCGCCCCTTGGTCGTGTAGAAGGGGTCGAAGATCCGCGGCAGGACCTGCGGAGGGATGCCGCCGCCCCAGTCCTCGACGAGGATCGAGACCCAGCCCGCGCGGGCCGAGTGCTCGACGCGGAGCTCGATGCGCTTGCGCTCGTCGTACTCGCCGAAGCGCTCGTTGAGGGCGTCGCGGGCGTTGGTGACCAGGTTCATGACCACCTGCTGGATCTGCTGGGAGCGGCACCGGACCTCGGGGACGTCGGTGCGGATCTGGACCTCGATGTCGATCTGATCGCTGCGCAAGAGCGTGCGGATCAGCGAGAGGGTGGCCTCGACGACGGCGGCGAGGTTGATGACCTCCTCGTCGGCGGCCTTCTCCTGGCGGGAGAAGGCGAGCAGGTTGCGGACGATGGTCGCGACCCGGTTGGCCTCGTAGTCGATCTCGCCGGCGAACTCGATGATGACCCTGGGCTCGGTGGGGTTGAGCTTGATCAGCTCGGCGTAGTTCATGATGCCCTGCATCGGGTTGTTGATCTCGTGGGCGACGCCGCTGGCGAGGGTGCCGAGGGACTCGAGGCGCTGTTGCTGGCGCAGCTGGGCCTCGAGGCTCTGGCGGTCGAGCTCGGCCCGGCGGCGGGCGGTGATGTCCGAGGCGACGACCACCACGTTGCGCCGGGTGAGCGCCGAGGCCGGCGCGTGGGGCAGGGGCCCGAGGGCCATGGGCGCGAGGCGGACGTTGAGCCAGCGGGCGTCGTGCTGGCGATCGTGATACTCGAGCTCGAGCTCGAGGCGCTCGCCCTGCTCGAGCACCTGGGTCACCGCGCCGCGCCAGCGCGCGCTCGACTCGGCGACCAGGACCTCGCCGCCGTGGTCGTCCGCGTCGACCTCGATCAGCCCGATCAGCGGCCCGGGGTGGTTGCGGAACACCACCCGGCCGCGCTCGTCGAGGAGCGCGATGAAGTCCGGGGCGCCGTCGACGAGGGAGCGCCAGCGGGCCTCGCTGCTGTGCAGGGCCGCGTAGAGCTGGGCGGTCTCGAGGAAGCGCGCGGCGTGGGCGGTGACCAGCTCGAGGGTCTCGACGGTGGTCTCGCTGAAGCCGTGGCTGGCGAGGTGGTTCTCGAGCAGCAGGGCGCCGAGGCGCCGCTCGTTGCGGATCAGGGGGACGGCGATCAGCGAGCGGGCGGCGGTGGTCTCGAGGTAGGGGTCGCCGGAGAAGCGGGGGTCGGCCCCGGCCTCGTCGAGGACCACGGGCTGGGCCGTGCGCAGGGCGAAGTGCAGCACGGTCCGCGGGGCCGCGGTCGGTTCGTCGCGCAGCGAGGGCGGGCTCGGGTTCAGCCGCACGGCGCCGACCTCCGCGGCGCTGGCGACCAGGCGCAGGTCGTCGTCGCGCTCGAGCACGACCAGGCCGCAGCTCGCCCCGGCGACGGTCAGCGCGGCGTCGAGGGTGCGCGAGACGACCTCCTCGAGGCGCAGGTCGTCGCCGATCGTGCCCACGGACGTGAGCACGTCGGCGTAGTCCATGGACCCGCTGCGGCTGCCCGAGCGCGAGGCCGTCGAGCTCCCCGACGCCGGCAGGCTCGCGCTCGAGTCCGAGATGCTGGCGAAGGGGTTGAGGGCGCCCGCCGTGCTCGCGCTGGGGGCCGACTCGGGCCAGCGCTCGCGCATGCGCCGGAGCTTGGCCTCGGCCCCCCACGCCGCGTAGGCGGCGTAGGCCCGGCGCCGGGCCCCCTCGTTGAGGCTGAACACGGCCTCGTGCTCGAGGACCTCGGCGAGCTGCTCGGCGGCGAGGCCCTCGATCCACCGGCAGCCCCGGGCCTTCGCCTGGCGCCAGGCCGCGTCGAGCAGGGTGACGGCCGGCCCGGTCCGACCCCGGCAGGCCTGGCGCAGGCCCCGGGCGAGGTCGCGGTAGTGGCCGTAGTTGGAGCGCGAGCCCCAGGCCCAGCGCTCGAGCACCCGCAGGGCCCGGCGCGCGCGGGCTCGGGACTGGGGCGGCGTGGGCAGGCCCCGGAGCGTGCACAGGGAGTGGGCGAGGTCGAAGATCACCGCCCCCCGGGCGACGTACCAGGTGTTGAAGGCCACGGACTCGAGGGTGTCCATGGCCGGCGAGATCGTGGCCAGGGCGGCCTGCGGCTCGTCCATGATCAGCTCGACCATGGCGCGGAAGATCAGCCCCACGCACACGTTGGTCGGGGCGCCCCCGGCCGCGGCGATGGTCTCGGGGTCGAGGTTCCAGCTCGGCCCGAGGTCGGCCTCGTCGTCGAGGTCGAGGCCGCGCAGGGCCTGGCACAGCCCGCGCAGCAGCCACAGCTCCACGCGCATCTGGTTGGCGCAGCGCCGCCCGACCTCTTGGCCCGCGCGCAGGCACTGGCGCTCGAGCACGCGCAGGTGGGTCCCGAGCTCGAGCTGCATGTCGTTGCCGAAGCCGGCGAGGAAGCCCGCGGCGTTGAACTCTCCGGCCTCGAGGGCCCCGGGGTAGCCGTGGGCGAAGCGCTCGGTGACCTCGGCGAAGCTCCGGCTGCGGTGCAGGCTCAGCGAGCCGCTCACGCCCAGGACCTGGGCCTCGACGGCGCCGGTGGGCTCGCGCCGGGCCAGGTCGCGGGCGAGGTCCTGGAGCCGCGCCGCCGCGGCCACGCGCCCGAGCCGACCGCTGATGCCGATCGACAGGTCGCCGACGGCCAGGGCCGCGGTCGGGTGGTAGCCGCCGTCGAGGATCATCCGCGGGTGCAGGGCGACGAGGTAGAGGAAGAGCTTGGTGTCGGCGACGAAGGCCGGGTACTTGAGGGCCGAGACCAGGGCCGTGATCGCGCCAGCGCGTTGGTCGGTGCACGGCTCGAGGGCCAGCCAGGTCGCCGGCGAGGCCGCCCGGACCCGCCGCCAGGTGTAGAGCAGGTTGGCCACGACCCGGGGCTTGGACAGGCGCGTCGGGAGCCGCAGGCCCAGGCGCGCGAGCACGGCCCGGCCGAGCTCGAGGGCGTCCTGGTGGCGGGCGCTGATCCACAGCAGGCGCACCCGCCGGGCCGCGACCTCGCCGAGGTGGTGGCTGCTCAGGCGCCACTCGACGAGGCGCGAGTAGGCCTCGGTGGCCGCGCCTCGCTCGCCGCTGAGGGCCAGGGCGTAGGCGCGGTTCGAGTGCAGGCGAAAGCCGAGGGCGTAGTCTCGGTGGCGCTCGCCCTGCTCGGCGATCGCCGGGCGCCAGGGCTCGAGCAGGGCGCAGCCGTGGCCGAGGTAGCGCAGGGCCAGGTCGTGGGCGCCCGTGCCCAGGGCTCGCTGGCCCGCGCGCAGGTCGAGCGCCGCGAGCTCGCGGGCCTGGTCTTCGTCGAGGGCATCCGGCGCGCCGGCGTCGAGGTGATCGACGATCTCGAACAGGCGCGCGTCGGGGTCCGGGTTGGCGCGCAGCAGGCTCTGGCCCACGCGCCAGCGCAGGGCTCGACGGGTCGGGGCGTCGAGGCGTTCGCGGGCGGCCGCGCGGATGCTGTCGTGGGCGAAGCGCAGGCCCCGGCCGGCGTGGCCCAGCAGCCCGGCGGCCTCGGCCTCGAACAGCGCCTCGGTCACGGCCTCGCGCGTGCCCCCGGCGAGGGCGTGGACGAGGGCCGCGTCGAAGTCCGTGCCGATCACCGCGGCGTGGCTGAGCACGTCCTGGTGCGCGGGGCTGAGCCCGGCGACGCGGGTGCCGAGCAGGGCCCCGGCGTCGTCGGGCACGGGCGCCGCCTCGACCTGGGCGCGGGTCCACTGCCAGCGTCCGTCGGCCAGGCGCAGCCCGCCCTCAGCGATGAGCCGCTCGAGCAGCTCGGTCACGAACAGCGGCACGCCCCCGGTCTTGCGCTGGACCAGCCCCGCGAGGGCCTCGGCCTCGTCGACCCTGCCCAGGCACGCGCCGAGCAGGTCGACGACCCCACTGCTGTCGAGGCCACCCAGGCGCAGCGCGCTGGCGTGGGGCAGCCGCTCGAGGGTCTGACACAGCGCCTGGACGGGAGCGTCGACGGGGGGGGCGTCGCCGGCCTGCGAGCGCTCGCGCACGGTCAGCGCCAGCAGCACCGCGCCGTGCTCGTTGTGGGCCAGGCCGTCGAGGAGCTCGAGGCTCTCCCGGCCGGCATGGTGCGCGTCCTCGAGCACCATCACCAACAGCGCGTTGGCCCGGTCGACCAGCTCGAACACCCGCTCGACCGCGACCAGCAGCCGGTTCGCCGACTCCGTGGCGGCGAGGGGGGCCGGCGCGGGCTGAGGTCCGACGATCAGCGACAGGCGCGGGGCCAGCTCGGCGAGCACCGGGGCCAGGCCGCCGAGCCCGGCCGCGAGGCGCTGTCGCCAGCGCGTCAGCCGGACCTCGCTCTCGGTCAGGAACTGCTCGAAGAGCTGGTTGAGGGCCTGGGCGAGGGCCGGGTGGGGGACCTGGCCCTCGGCCTCGAAGCTGCCGCGCACGAAGTAGCCGCCGTGGCCGACGAGCTCGGTCTCGAGGCTCTGGGCCAGCTCCGACTTGCCGACCCCCGCGGGCCCGCGGATCACCACGAGCTTGCGCGCGCGCGCGCGGGCCACCGCGTCCAGGCTGCGCGCGAGCTTGGCCCGCTCGGACCGGCGCCCGTAGAGGGACTGCGGGACTCGCAAGGACGCGCTCTGGTCGTGGCGACCGAGCTCGAAGTCGGCGTCGTCGAGGCCGGCGCGGTGGCGCTCGCGGAGCTCGCGGAGATCGGCGGCCAGGCCCCGGGCGGACTGATAGCGCTGCTCTGGGGCCTTGGCGAGCAGCCGGGCGATCAGCCGAGACAGGCCCTCGGGGAGCTCGCGGCGCAGCGCTCGAGGGGGGTCGGGGACCCGCGCGAGGTGGGCGTGGATCAGCTCGAGGGGCGGGAGGTTCTCGAAGGGCAGGTGGCCCGTGAGCGCCTCGTAGAAGGTGACCCCGAGGGAGTAGAGGTCCGTGCGCGCGTCGACGCTCTGGCCCGTGCGCCCGGTCTGTTCGGGCGAGATGTAGGGCAAGCTGCCCAGGAACACCCCGCTGTCGTAGATGTGCCTGCGCTCGTGTTCGAGCAGGACCGAGATGCCAAAGTCCGCGAGCATCACGGCGCGGTCCCCCGCGTCGTGGGCGAGGCGCACGTTGATCGGCTTGATGTCGCCGTGGACGATGCGCGCGGCGTGGGTGCGGGCGAGGATGTCGGCGAGGGCCACGGCGACGTCGAAGAACACGTCGAGCTCGAGGGCCCCGCCCCGCTCGTGGCAGTAGTCGGCGAGGGTGGTGCCTGGGGCCCGATCGAAGATCAGGACCAGCTGGTCACCCACGCGCTGGAGCTCGCGCGCGCGCACGACCCCCTCGACCCCGAGGTCGCGTATGCGCTCGAACTCGAGCTGGACGCGGTACTCGTCGGCCTCGTCGGTGAGGTCGAAGACCTTGGCGATCACCGCGAGCCCGTCGCGCTCGGACACGGCCTCGTACACCCGAGAGTGGACGGACTCGCGTACCGAGCGAACCGTCCGATACTCTGCAAGCGGGACACCCATGGCGACCGACCTCCAAACTCTACCCTCATTCCTGGGGGCTTGGGAGTGACTCGACCGCTGGGTCGAGCGATTCGATTGCGTTTGAGTATCGTAGGCCTTCGCGTCAGCGCGATAATGCCCACGTTTTTGTCAACGGCCAACGGGCCGCCTCTGGGTGCCAAGTTGACCCCGGCCGCAGGTCTAGGGTTTCGGGGTGGTCCGAAACGGGCTCAGGGGCGGTCTGAGGCGTCTCTCTCGAGGGGTCGGTACGAATCAATGGATCCTTCTCATATTGTGACACTTCGAGAAGGGTGCTGAAAGCTAGCGCTCGCTGCGCCAGGCTGGAAGCGTGCAGTTTGGCTCGGGCGGGACATCGAGGGCGAAAAAACTCAACATTTTAATTTGAACACCGGCCCCTTGGCCTACACCTTTTCCTCTGATGGCTCGCGCACTACCCTCGACATTCCTCGCCCTCGTATTCCTCTCCATCCCCGCCGTATCCTCCGCCAGTCCGCTTTCCTTTCATGACATTGTCGGCCAGGGAAGCGGCGCCGAGGGCTGGGAGCGCGTCCCCTCTGCGCGCTACGCCGTGTGGCTGCAGGCCTTCCAGGACTCGCTCAGCGAGCCCCTGTTGCCCGCAGACATGGGGACGCTGCCCGCCCAGTCGCGCGGGCTCCCGGGTGTGGTCATCTTCGATTACGACAACGACGGGGACGAAGACATCTTCGTGACCAATGGCCCGGGCGGGGACAATGCGCTGCTTCAGAGCAATTTCGCGCAGTCCGGAGAATTGACATTCTCGGATCAGGCAGTTTCCGCAGGTGTGGCGACCACCGACATTGACGCGTCGGGTGCTTGCTTTGGCGACATCGACAACGACGGGGACGACGACCTGTTCGTAGTCGCGCACGAGGACCAGCACGTCATGTTCGAGAACAACGGCGACGGGACCTTCACCGACGTCACCACCGACGCGATCAGCGACGACAGCCTCAGCGGCACCTCGTGCTCCATGGCCGACATCGACAACGACGGCTACCTCGACGTCGTCGTCTCCCACGTGTGGGACCAGAACCTGCTGTTCGAGTGCTTTAGCCCGGGCTTCACCCTCAACCAGCCCACGGAGGTCTACCTCAACAACGGCAACAACACCTTCACGGAGGTGTCGGCGGCCTCGGGGCTGCTCGAGCTGGGCGGCGTACCCGACGGCGCCCAGGGGGCGAGCTGGGCGGTGGCCCTGGTCGACTACGACCTCGACGGCGACGTCGACGTGATGCAGGCCGACGACCAGTGCGCCTTCAACCCGGCGAGCGTGCCCGGGGGCTTCGACCGCGGCTTCAACCAGCTGTGGGAGAACGACGGCGCGGGCAACTTCACGGCCGTGACCGTAGAGGCCGGCCTGGCGATCCCCGGGGCGTGGATGGGCCTGTCCTACGCCGACTACGACCGCGACGGGAACCTCGACTTCTTCAGCACCAACATGGGCGACTGGTTCCCCGTCGACTTCGGCAACCTCGCCGGGGTCGGCTACGCGGTCTCGCGTCAGTTCTACGGCCAGGACGACGGCACCTTCGTCGACTCCGTGGGCCAGGACTTCATCACGACGCCCTTTGGCTGGGGCACCTCGTCCGAGGACTTCGACAACGACGGCGACCACGACGTCGTGTCCCTCGGGGCGCTGCACACCATCGTGACCCGGGAGGCGAGCAACACCGGCACGATCTTCATCAACGACGGCGACGGCCACTTCGACGTCACCGTCGACGCCCTCGGGACGGACCGGGCGCTGCGGGCCGACCACGGCGTCGCGGCCGGCGACCTCAACGGCGACGGCCTCGTCGACATCGTCACCGCCTCGGCCTCGGACGCCGACCCGAACGGGCCGATCCCCTTCATCAAGTACACCGACATCGGCCGGACCACGGGCTCGGTGTTCGACGAGTACGCCGGCTTTTGGCCGCTGATGTACGGCAACGGCGTGGACGGATTCGTGTGGGGCGGGCACACCCTGCCCAATGGGACCATCTCCATCGAGGTCAACGATACGGATACCGCGAACCAGTCTGTCAAGATCGATACCCTCGGGAGCTTTGGCATCACCGACGCCGGTGTGGTCAACCGCTCGGGCTTCGGAGCGGTGATTCGTTTCGAGCCCAAGTGGCAAAAGGCCGCGCTCAAGCCCGTCGTCGGCGGCTCGAGCCACAGCTCGCAGGACTCGGAGGTCCTGACCTTCGGGCTGGGGTCGGCCAACAAGGGCGTGGCCGAGGTGCTGTGGCCCGGCGGCGTGCGCAATCGCCTCTACGGCGTCAAAGCCGGGGAGCACATCGTGTTCCCGGAGATCCCCTGCAGCTACGACGACCAGAACATGAGCAAGTGGGCGTACTCCTGCTGCGTGTCGGAGTCGCTCTGGGATCTGCGCCAAGCTGGCGTGCTGACCAAGAAGATGGCCTTCCGCTTCTACAAGAGCGCGATCAAGGCCTGGCACAAGGCCCACTGAGGCGCGAAGCCGCGAGCGGGGCGAGGGGCGTGGAGCTCCTCGCCCTTTCTCGTTTCAGGTGAGCTCGGGGATGAGCTCGCCGGCCTCGTCGACGGTGGTGATCGGGCGGCCCGCGGGGCTGACGTGGACCTCGTCGGGGGCGACTCCGATGGCGGTGGTGACCGTGGCGAACAGGTCGGGGACGGTGACGGGGCGCTCGGCGATCTCCATGCCGTCGTCGGTGCTGCTGCCCACGACCTGGCCGGCGCGGATCGGGCCGCCGCCGAGGAGCGCGGAGCTGACCCGGGGGAAGTGGTTGCGGCCGCCCTTGCCGTTGAGCTTGGGCGTGCGCCCGAAGTCGCCGAGCCACACGAACACGGTCTCCGACCACAGGCCGTTGGCGATCAGGTCGTCGATGAGCGCCGAGGCGCCGCGGTCGAGGCTCCCGCTGAGGGTGCGGACGCGGTTGAAGTTGTCGTCGTGGGTGTCCCAGCCCTTCATGCCGACCTCGACGTAGTTGACCCCGGCCTCGAGCAGGCGCCGGGCCATGAGGCAGCCCGCGCCGAAGTCCTGGTCGCCGCCCCCACCAGTCACGCCGTAGCGCTCGCGGGTGGCCTGGCTCTCCTGGGCGAGCTCGAAGGCGGCGAGCTCCGTGGCCTTGGTCATGGTGATGGCGCGCTCGCCGATCGCCCGCGAGCCCTCGACCTGGGCCGAGCGGTGGTCGTCGGCGAAGTCGGCCTCGAGGGCGCGCCACAGCTCCATGCGCCGATCCCCGCGGGCCGCAGGCACGGCCGAGGGCGGCGCGAGGTTGCGGACCTCCTGGGTGGCCCTGGGCACGACGAAGGCCGAGTGCTGCGCCCCGAGGTAGCCGGGGCCCTGGCCGGGGTTGTTGATGGCCACGGCGCGGGGCAGGGCGAGGGCTCCGCCGAGCTTGGTCTCGTCGGCGAAGCGGGCCATGTGCGAGGCCAGCCCGGCGTGTTTGACCCCGCCCTGGGGCGAGAAGCCGGTGTGCATCAGGTAGCGGGCCCGGTCGTGGTTGCCCTCTTTGGCCGTCAGCGAGCGGACCAGGCTCAGCTGGTGCATGCGCGCGGCGAGCAGGGGCAGGTGCTCGGAGATGCGCAGGCCCGAGACGGAGGTCTTCACCGCCTTGAACTCCCCGCCGTTTTCGTGCTCGGGCTTGGGGTCGAAGGTGTCGATCTGGCTGGCGCCGCCGTGCATGTAGAGCACGACGATGCGCTTGGCGGGGCCGGTGCCGGTGCCGACGCCTTTGCCGGCGCGGGCCGAGCCCGAGCGCAGCAGCGCGGGGCTGGCAGCGAGGAGCCCGAGTCCGAGGCCGAGGCCGGAGCCGAGGCCGAAGCGAAGGAAGGAGCGGCGGTCGATGGTCATGGTCAGCTCGTTTTTTGGAGGTCGTGGGGGCGCAGCGGGCGTGCGGTCGCCGTCAGTGGTTCGAGCCGAACTCGCTCGAGTAGAGCATGGCGAACATCAGGTCTTCCCAGGCTTTGGTGTCGCCGCCTTCGCCGACGGCGTCGCGGCCGATCGCCAGCTCGGCGTCGGTGGGCGGGCGCCCGTAGACCGTCAGCCACAGCGCGCGCAGGCGGGCGTCGGTGTCCTCGCCCTCGGCGAGCAAGGTCGCCAGCGCGCCGCCTTTCCGCGCGACCACGCCCTGGTTGGTGAGGGCCCCGTTGAGCAGCAGCAGGGCCTGGGGCACGCTGCCCGTGAACGCGTCGGCGCTGGCCATCTCGTCGTCGCCGAACACGAACTCGAACTCCGACAGGGCCTTTTGCTTGCGCTGGCGGACGGCGGCCTTGAAGCCTCGGCCCTGGACCTGCTCGAGGCCCGTGGCGGTGATCACCGAGGCGAACAGGGGCTCGGCGGCGAGGGGGCGGACGGCGGCCTTGGCGAAGGCGCGCTCGCGGGCCGCGGCCTGCTCTTGCTCGAGCTCGCTCGCGGAGCTCAGCTGGTAGGCCTCGGACAGCACGATCGTGCGCACGAGGTGGCGCAGGTCGTGATCGTGGGCGCGGAAGTCCTCGGCGAGGGTAGCGAGCAGGGGCGGGACCTCGCTCTCGGACAGGAGGTCGTCCCAGGGCTCGACGATGCCGCGGCCGAACAGGTGGCTCCAGACCAGGCCGACGGTGGCCTCGGCGAAGCGCGGGTCGTCGACGATGGCGGCGGCGAGGCGCTGGCGTCGGTTGGCGCCGACGCTCGGGTCGTGGGGGGTCTGCTTGGCCTTCTTGGCTTGCTTGGCCTGCTTTTTGTTCTTCTTGCCCTTGCCCTTCTTGGGCTTGGCGGGGGCTTCGTCCATGCCCATGTCGCCGCCCATGGCCTCGGCGCGAGCCTCGACCTCTGCGTCGTCCACCGGCCCCCCGCGCGGGTCGGCGTCGACCGCCTCGGCGCCCATGAAGCGCGGCTTGACGGCCTGTTTGCGCGGATCATCCTCGGCCCCGAGGGCGACCCGCAGTTGGCCCGCGCCGCGCTCGTAGAGGTCGACGCCGATGGGCTTGGCGTCGCGGTCGATGGTCGCCGCGGTCCGACCAAAGTAGGCGGTCATCGCCCAGAAGTCGTCGCGGCTGAAGTCCATGACGTAGGGGTGGTCGTGGCACTGGGCGCACTCGATGCGCGCGCCGAGGAACACCCGCGAGCTCGTCGAGCTCAGCTGCGCCAGCGAGGTCTCGGGGTCGGCGTTGCGCGAGAGCATGGCCGCGATGTAGCCGGCCGCGGGGTTGTCCCTGGGCGAGCCGTCGGCGGTCAGCAGCGCGTCGACGACCTCGTGCCAGGGGCGGTTGGCCTCGATCGCCTCGGCCAGGTAGGTCTCGACGGGCTCTTGGCCGATGCGCTTGGCTCGCTTGTCGCCGGGGACCAGCAAGGTCGCCCAGTGGCCGGCCCAGTGCTCGGCGAACTCGGGGCTGGCCAGGAGCGCGTCGACCTTGTCGGCGCGCTTGTCCCGGGACGCGTCGGCGAGGAAGGCCTCGACCTCGGCGCGGGTCGGCACGCGGCCGATGAGGTCGAGGCTGAGCCGGCGCAGGTACTCGGCGTCGCTGGCAACGGCGACCGGCTCGACCTTCGCGCTGCGCCAGTGCTCGGCGAGGGCGGCGTCGAGCCGGCCGATGGAGGTTTGGGGCTCGCTCGACTCCGCGGAGTCGCCGGCTTCGGCTCCGCTGCCAGGGCCATCAGAACCGTCGGATTGGGAGGCACGGTTGGCGCAGGCGAAAACGCTCAGCGCGAGCACGGTGACGAGGAGGGAGGAGGGGAGCCGCGACACACCGCAGTTGTGCCACGGCGTGCCCGCCTCATCACGGGCCTTTGTCTTGGCTTGCGCGCTCGTTTACGCAGCCTTCACCGGAGCCGCAGCGACGGTTGGCTGGCTCACCAGACCTCGCAGACCTCGTCGGCGGGCGGGTGCATGGCCGAGCCCTCGCCGCAGCTGAACGCCTCCCAGAACCCGGGGAAGTGGGCCAAGGGGACGTTCACGCGGGTCTTGGGCGGCGAGTGCGGGTCGACGGTGGCGAGCAGCACGTCGATCTCGGGGGAGCTGACCGTGCACCAGCTCTGGGCGAAGCCGAGGAAGAACAGCTGCTGGTTGGTGAAGCCGTCCACGGCCGGCGCCTCGCCCTCGCCCTCGCCGAGCCACTTGTTGTAGGCCGCGTAGCTCTCCTTGATGCCGCCGAAGTCGGCGATGTTCTCGCCCAGGGTCAGCTCGCCGTTGACGTTGGTCCCGGGCTGGACCTCGATCGCCGAGTAGGTGTCGACGATGCACTGGGTCCGCTCGTCGAAGCGCTCGCTGACCGCGGGGGCCCACCACTCGCGCATGACCCCGTCGCCGTCGAACTTGCGCCCGCTGTCGTCGAAGCCGTGGGTCAGCTCGTGGCCCATGACCATGCCCATGGCGCCGAAGTTGAGGGCCGCGGGCCGCTCGCGGTTGAAAAAGGGCGGCTGGAGGATGCCGGCGGGGAACAGCATCTGGTTTTGCAGCGGGTTGTAGCCGGCGTTGACGATCGACGCGGGCCAGCTCCACTCGCGCTCGTCGACGGGCTTGCCGATCTTGGCCAGGGAGTAGCCGTTGCCCCAGGTCCGCGCGGCGACGGTGTCGGCGAAGTAGCTGCCGGAGAAGCTCAGGCCGTCGTAGGTCCGCCACTTCTCCGGGTAGCCGATCTTGTTCTCGATCTTCTCCATCTTGCCCACGGCGGCCCCGCGGGTCTCGTCGTCCATCCACTCGAGCTCGCCCAGGCCCGCCTCGAAGGCGGCCTCGACCCGCTGGATCATGTCGATGGCGATGTCCTTGCTGTCGCCGGCGAAGGTCTGCTCGATGAACTGCTCGCTGACCAGGTCTCCGACGGCGCCATTGGCCGCGCCGACGCAGCGCTCCCACCGGGGCTGGAGCTGCTTTTGACCCGTGAGCGCGCCGACGAACATGAAGTTGGTCTGCACGACCTCGTCGCTGAGGCTCCCGGCCAGGGAGCTGATCACGTTGAAGCGCAGGTAGTCCTTGACGGTCTCGAGGTCGGCGCTGGCCATGAGCGTGGGCAGGCCCTCGACGAACTCGGGGTTGCTGACGTTGATCAGGTCGACGTCCGGGGCGCCCACCGCCTTGAAGTAGGTCGCCCACGGCAGCTTCGAGCGCTCCTCGACGCCCTTGCGATCCCAGCGGTTGTAGACCGCCTTGGGGTCGCGCATCTGCTCCGGGGGCTTGTGCAGCTTGGCCAGCTCGGTCTCGAAGGCGACGATGCGCCCGGCCGCGGCCTCGGCCTGCTCGGGGGTGTAGCCGACGAAGGCGAGCATGCGCCCGACGTGGGCCTGGTAGGCCGGGAGGATCTGCTGCTTCTTGCCCTCGTCGAGGTAAAAGGAGCGATCGGGCAGGCCCGTGCCGCCCTGGCCCAGGTCGGTGATCTGCAGGTCGGGGTTCTCGAAGTCGAGGGACAGGCCGAAGCTGAAAAAGGCGCCGAGGCCGATGGTGCCGTCGAGCTCACCGACGAGCGCGAACAGCTGCTCTTGGCCCTTGGCGTCGAGGCTCTCGAGGGTGTCGATCTTGGCGAGGTAGGGTTCGAGGGGCTTGGTGCCGGCGGCGTTGATCGCCTCGACGTCCATGCACGCGGCGTAGTACTGGCCGGCGCGGCCCTTGTCGGCCTCGAGGATCGAGCGCAGGACCTCGTTGTTGCGCTGGGACAGCTCGCCGAAGCCGCGGCCCCAGCGGGGCTTGTCGTCGGGCAGCGGCGTGTTCTCGATCCAGCCGCCGCAGGCGAACTGGTAGAAGTCCTCGCAGGGGGTGGTGCTCAGGTCGAGCTGGGCGAGGACCTCTTCGCCGGCGGGGCTGGTGGCGCGGAGGTCTTCGGCGCTGAAGGTCGGGGGCGTGGAGGTGTTGCCAGCCTCGGCGTTGCCGCCAGGGGCCTGACACGCGAGCGCAGGCGCCAGGGCGAGGATGGTGGGGAGCGCGCGGTATGCCAGGAATGGTCGGCTGGAGTGGTTCATGCGCAGCTGCATGACAGCTGGGACCCGTCTGTCTCAGGGGGGAGTTCGAATTGCCCACCTGCGGCGGGGTGACGGATGTCACGTTTGTTCGTTTTGGGTGCGCGGGGGGCGTCTTCTTTGAGTGGGCGTTCTTTGAGAGACGGACAACATCAGGGCTCCGGCGGTGCACCGCGGCCTATTCGGCGGGCTCCTCCCCACTCCTGCGCTCGAGCCGAGCCACGGTGTCTGCTCTTCCAAGGACGTAGGCGGCTCGGTGCTCGTCGCAGGGACCCCTCCCGCCGAGCGGCCTGCTCGGGGCTCGCAAAACGAATGCTGGGGTCTCGAACGAGTTGCGCCGAAATCTAGACGCATGCAGCAGGGTCGAGCCACCCCCAATGTGCTTCACCCCCGCCAAAACATTTCCCCTCGCCGCCCCGTGACCGGAGCCGCAGCGAGCGAAGCGAGCGTGAGGTGGATGAATCGCGCGCAGCGAAGCGAGCACGATTCATCGTCGGGGCGGACGCTGTCGAGGTCCTCCCGATAGCACCTCATGGGGAAAACCAGCCTGTCCTCCAATCCGGGAAGCATGCAGCAGTGGTTGGACAACCTCGCCGCATGCAGCAGTGGCCGGACAACCTCGCCGCATGCAGCAGTGGCTGGACAACCTCGCCGCACGCAGTAGTGGCTGGAGAACCCCACCACATGCAGCAAGGATCGAAGAACCCCACCACACGCAGCCCAGCAGCGTCAGCCCTTCTTCACCCCCAACGCCTCCAGGTGATCATCCAGGTTCTGCACGATCCCTTGATAGGTCGCCGCCAACTCCAGCGCATTCGGCATGTCCGTCTCATAGCTCCGGTACGCCGCCCGCTTGGTCAGCTGAACCGCCAGGGGAGGGTTCGCAGCGATCACCCGAGCCCGCTCACGCGCGGTATCCATGAGGTCTTCGGCAGCGACGACTTCGTTGACCAGGCCGATGGCGAGGCCCTCCTCGGCCGTGACGATGCGTCCGGTGAGGATCAGCTCGAGCGCCCGGCTAAAGCCAATGACGCGGGTGAGGAAGTAGGCTCCGCCGTCGCCGGGCACCAGCCCAACCTTGACGAAGGTCGAGCCGAGCTTGGCCCCCGCTCGGGCGACCCGCAGATCGCACATGCACGCGAGGTCGAGGCCGGCCCCGATCGCGGCGCCGTTGATGGCGGCGATGATCGGCTTGTGGAACTCGGCGAAGCGGCGGGGGACGGCCTGGATGCCCCGGGCGTAGCGGGTGCGCAGCTCGGCCGGGTCGCCGGCGAACATGCCCGAGCGGGCGCGCATGGCCTTGATGTCGCCGCCGGCGTGGAAGGCCTTGCCCTCGCCGGTGAGGATCACGCAGCGGACCTCCGGGTCGGCGTCGGCGCGGTCGAGGGCGGCGACGAGGGACTCGCACATCTCGTCGCTGTAGGCGTTGCGGGCCTCCGGGCGATCGAGGGTGATGATCGCCAGGCGCTCGCTGGCTTCGGTGGTGTAGCGGATGTGGGTCAGGCCGGACATCGCCGGCATGATAGGCGCTGGACTCAGCCGGTGGCCTGGGTGTGCGCCCCGAGGTGCGGGACGTCGACGCCCGCCCGCGCCATGGCCCGCTCGGCCAGGGTCACGGCCTCGGTCAGCGAGGTGCAGACGGCGACTTGGGTGCGCACGGCCGGCATCATCTGGAGGAAAAAGCGCAGCAGGCCGCGGAGCATGGGCGAGCCCATGTAGTAGGCGGTGAAGCTCGGGGGCGCGTCGACGGGGCGCTCGTAGAGCTCGGCGTAGCGCTCGCGGGCGTCGCGGTTCCAGTCGAGGATGGCCCTGACGACGTTGCGCGGGGGCGTGGACGCGGCGGAGATGTCGTAGATGAGCGCGAAGGGTCGATTGCGCTCGAGGATCATGTCGACGTCGTCCATGATCCGCTGGGCCTGCTCCATGGTCGGCTCGCCGTCGACGCTGAGGATGATCAGCGGGTCGCGGCGCTCGTCCAGGGCGTACACCCGAGCAACATAGCAGCGAAAGCGCGGAGCGGTGTGCGCATTTGGGTCGCGAGCTAGTGCTCGTCTTCGCCCTCTTCGCTCTCCTCGGCCTTGACCGGCAGGTCGACCGCGATCTTTGCTCCTTCACCCGGCGCGGACTCGACCTGGATACTGCCGCCGAGCAGCTCTACGCGCTCATGCATCCCGCGCAGGCCCCGTCGTCGCTTGCGGCGGACCTCCTCGGGGTCGAAGCCGTCGCCGTCGTCGCGGATCGTGATGACGACTCGGTCGCTGCTTTCGCCCACGTCGACTCGGCGCAATCGAATGTCGACATGGCTGGCGTTTGCGTGGCGGGCGACGTTGGTCAGGCTCTCCTGCACGATGCGGTAGGCCGCGGTCTCGACCCCGGTGTCGACGCCGGCCAGGTCGAGGCCCTCGATCACGACCTCGATGGACACTCCGGTGCGCTCGGAGAAGTCGTCGCAGTGGCGCTCGACGGCTTTTCGCAGGCCCAGGTCGTCGAGCACGGCCGGGGCGAGGGCATCGACGACGCGGCGGATCTCCTCGAGGGTGGAGTCGACCAGGGCGGCCGTCCGCTCGGCGAGGGCGTGGGCGGGCTTGCCGGCCTCGACCATGGCGGCGAGCAGCTGAAGGTTGATGCGCACGGCCGTCAGGGCCTGGCCGGCGGAGTCGTGGAGCTCGCGGGACAGGGAGCGGCGCTCGGCCTCCTGCAGGGCGACGGCGCGGCCCGAGAGCTCGCGCAGGCGCTGCTCCTTGTCGCGGACCTCGTCGAGGGCCTCGGACAGCTGCGAGGAGCGCTCGACGACCTGGGCCTCGAGGGTGGCGTTGAGGTGCTCGAGGGCCGCCCGGGAGCCGGCGATCTGGGTCTCGGCCTCGAGGATCGCCTTGAGCGGCAGGCCGTACATCACGCCCGCGAGCACGGCCCCGAGGGCGGCGAAGCCGAGCAGCAAGAGCAGGGCCTGGCGCTCGACCTCGACGGGCGTGACCCCGACCCAGACCTGGCCCGACTCGCCGTGGGGGCCGATCGGCGCCGAGTACCACAGCAGGTCGATGTCGTCGGTCTTGGCCGGCGGCAGGCCCAGGTCGAGGAGGTGGCCGTCTTGGTCGGTGAGCTCGACGCGGACGATGCTCTGGTGCGCGGCCTGGAGGTTGAGGTGGCGGACGAGCTTCGAGGCGTCGTAGCGCCACAAGATGGGGCGCTGCTGGGCCTCTTCTTCGATGAGGTCGGCGACCAGCTCCGCGCTCGCCTCGGCCCGGATGCTGATCGAGTACACGCCCATGACCATGTAGGCCAAGGGCGCGGCGACGGTGACCACGATGAACAGGAAGAAGGCCAGCGGCCCCAGCCGCGCGGCGAGGTGGCGGCCGAGGTCGACGGGCGGCGAGGCCTCGCGCTCGGGGGTCTCAGCCATCGGCGCCGGTCTCCGTTTCGGTCTCGGTCTCGGTCTCGGTCTCGGTCTCGGTCTCTATCTCGGTCTCCTCGACTGCGCGGGGCTGTGGCTGTGGCCTGGGAGGCGGCGGCGGGCCGACCTGGCGCAGCTGGGCGAAGATCGAGTGCTCCGGCGGATCGGCCGGCACGTAGCCGCTGTCGCGGATCAGCTGCTGCCCCTCGCGGGAGAACACGAAGGCGATGAACTGCATGGCGAGGGGGTCGGGCTCGCGGCTGTTCCCGGGCACGACGAAGGCCAGGTCCTTGGTCAGCGGGTAGTCGCCGCTGCGCACGGCCTCCTCCGTGGGCCGGATGCCCTCGAACTCGAGGGTCGCCAGGGGCAGCTCCTGGATGGTCGCGAGGCCCTGGTCGAACAACCCGATCGCGCCCGGCGTCGACAGCAGGGCCTCTTGCATGGCCCGGTCGTGGAGCAGGACCCGCCAGCGGTTGGCCTCCCGCGACTCCGCGTCGGCCTGGGCGAAGGCGGGGATGGCCTTGCCGACCGCGCCGTGGCTCGAGTCCCCCTCTTCGCGCTGGAGCACGGTCACGGGGGTGCCGTCGGACCAGTGGGTGCGGTGGCCGAGGTAGTAGTCGATGAGCGCCTCGCGGTCGACGGAGCGCACCGCGACCGTGGGGTTGGCGGCCACGACCACGGCGACGCGGGCGTAGGGGATCACGTCGAGCTCGAGGGCTCGCTCGCGCTCGCGCAGGGGTCGGGAGATGAGCCCGATCTCGACGGCCTGGTCGTCGGTCGCCCGGACCCCGCCGCTGCTGCCGATGCTCTCGTGCACGCGCACGCGCAGCCACGGCCGGGTGGCCACGAAGGCGTCGGCGAGGG
Source organism: Plesiocystis pacifica SIR-1 (assembly GCF_000170895.1). Lineage (GTDB taxonomy): Bacteria > Myxococcota_A > Polyangia > Nannocystales > Nannocystaceae > Plesiocystis > Plesiocystis pacifica. The sequence continues at coordinate 35,470 of NZ_ABCS01000030.1, forward strand.
CGCGGGTCAACGGCAGGTTGCTGCCCGAGCCGGCCAGGCGCAGGAAGTGCCTCGGCTTGGGCGCGGGCTCGGGCGCCTCTCGGGGACCGATCTTCTCGGCCGTCAGGAAGGGGGGCGGGGGCGCGTGCTCGACCCAGCGGACCAGGGCCACGGCGGTGATCAGGACCAGGGCCGCGCCGCTGAGCGAGAGCGACCAGCCGAGCACCCGGGCCCGACGCCAGCGCGAGGGCGGCCCGGGGCGGCTCGGCTCGGCGGATGGCGGCGCGCTCGTCATTCGTGGCGAGTGTAGCGTCCCCGTCGCGGCTCGGGTCTGGGTGGATCCACTCTAGCGCTGCCGTGGCCCCGGCTTCCCGAACAGCTCCGGGCGATCGAGGGCCAGGTGCGCGATCGCTTCGCCGACCGTGGTCGCGCGCCGCGGGGGCTCGAGGGCGGCGACGGCCTCGGCCAGCTCGGGGGTGATCGGGTGCACGCGCCACGGGGCGTCGGGGCGGGCGCTGGCCGGGTCCCCGTGGCGCGGGAGCTCGTAGTCGACGGCCTCGATCGCCGCGCTCATGGTCGAGAAGCGGGCCAGGGTGCGGTCGTCGAGCCAGACCTCCGCGCCGCCGCGCTTGCCCCGGGGTCGCAGCTCGAAGCGGCGCAGGCCTCCGTCGCGGCCGTGAAAGTGCAGCAGCATCCCGTGCACGCCCAGGGACAGCCACGCGTTCGCGGAGATCGCCGCGGCCTCGCGGCTGTGGGCGAGGGTCAGCGGGTCGAAGGCCTGGAGCCGGCGGCTCAGCTCCGCGAGGGTCAAGGGCGCCTCGTCGCGGTCGTCGTCGATGGGGATCATCGGCGCGCCTTCGTTGGTCTCGGCGTCTGCGGCCTCGTCCTCCCGGGCTTCGCGGACCTTGCTCGGCCCGGCCTCGAGGGTCGCCGTGGTCACCAGGTCGAGGTCCGAGAGGTCGACGAAGTCGAGCACCAGGCAGGTCTCGGCGTCGGGGCTCAGGCGCATGCCTCGGCCGACGCACTGCAGGTAGAGGGCCTCCGAGCGCGTCGGTCGGACCATGGCGATGGCGCTCACGCCCGGGTCGTCGAAGCCCTCGGTCAACACGCCGACGTTGGTCAGGACCCGAAAATCCCCGGCGCGGAAGCGGCTCAGGGCCCGCTCGCGGGCGGGCTTGGGCATCTCGCCGTGGACGATCGCCGCGCGCACGCCCAGGCGGTTGAGGGCGGCGCTGAGGTGCTCGGCGTGGCGAACCCCGACACAAAAGGCGATCGTCCGGCGATCGCGGCACAGCTCCATGATGCTGCGGGCGACGAGCTGGTTGCGGGCCTCGACGTTGACCGCCTCTTCGAGGGCTTCGGGGTCAAAGTCGCCGGCGTCGAGCTCGGCGCCGAACGAGGTCCCGCCGAGCACCGGCACGTCCTCCAGGCTGACCTTCGTCTCGATGCGCAGCCCCTCGAGCGGTCGCAGGTAGCCCGCCGCGATCATGTCGCTCAGGCTGCGCTCGGTGACGATCTCCTGGAACACCTCGCCCAGGGCCCGACCGTCGGCGCGCCGGGTCGTCGCCGTGAACCCGACCAGGGTCCCCGGCCAGCGCTCGCCAAACACTCCGATGCGCGCGAGCACCTCGCGGTTGGACTCGGCGACGGCGTGGTGGCACTCGTCGTAGATCACCAGGCCGATCTGGCGGCCGGCGAGCACCCGGCCGATGCGCTCGGCGTGCAGCGAGCGGATCGACGCGACGATGACCTTCGCGCTCGAGCTGGCCCGCTGCTCGCCGCGCTCGATCTCCACCCGCCGTTCGTCGCCGTGGCGGCGCAGGGCCGCCTCGATCTTGGCCTTGGCCTGGGTCAGCAGCTCGTCGCGGTGGGCGAGGACCAGGACCTCGCGCCGGGCCAGGCGGATCAGCTCCGAGAAGATCACCGTCTTGCCCGCGCCCGTCGGCAGGGCCACGAGCATGCGCCGCAGGCCTCGCTTGCGGCCCTCGATGACCGCGCGCACGGCCTCGACCTGGTAGTCGCGGAGCTTCATTCGCCGACGTGGACGGCTACTCGCAGTGGTCGGCGCCTGCGAAGGTCGGATCGGTGCGCGTCTGGGCGTCGAAGTCGAGGCCGACCTCGGCGTGCAGGGCCGCCGCGGGCAGGTCCGCACACGCGGCGCCGTGCAGGTCGCCGGCGCCGGCGTCGACGAACCACGAACCCGGCGCGTCGTCGGCGACGTTGTCGGACAGGTCCGCCGTGGCCCCGTCGCGGGCGCGGATCATCTTGTTGGTCAGGTTGCCGTGCACGCGCAAGTTCGCGGTCACGCCCCAGCGGTACTCGATCCCGCTCGAGTAGGCCTCGGGGTGGCTGAAGTACACGCTGTTGTGGGCGACGAGGGTGTCGATCGAGCGCTCGACGATGATGCCCACGTCGTGCTCGCCCCCGCCGGGGAAGCTCGAGAAGATCATGTTGTTGGTGATCACCCCGCCGTGGACCTCGGCGACCAGGCCCAGGCCGATGCCCCGGGCGCAGTCGAGGATGTGGTTGCGGGTCAGCGTGTGGCCCGTGCCCGGGGCGCTGTCCCACATGTGGATCGCGTGCTCGGCCAGGCCGCCGGTGTAGGTCATGTTGTCGCGCAGCTCGGGGAACTTGCCGTGGGCCGGGCGCTCGACCCCGTCGGCGTCGCAGTAGATGCCCTCGAAGGTGCTGTCGTGCACGTTCCAGTTCGTCGCCTCGTGGGTGTCGATGCCGCCGGTGTAGCAGGTCGTGTTGCCGTTTTGAGACCCGTAGCCCCACACGTTGTCGCGGCCCTCGGGGCTCATCCAAAAGCGCGAGCACGAGACCTCGACGTTGTCGATGGCGTCGCCGCCGCTGGACTTGAGGAACTGCTGCCCGCCGTCGACGAGCTCGAGCTCGTGGAGCAGCACGTCGTCGGCGTTGGCCCACAGGTGGACGAGGTGGAAGATGCTCCGGCGCAGGCCGATGCCCGCGACCGCGACCCCGGGGGCGTCGATGGTGAGCACCGCGCTCTGGCCCCCGTGGCTGCGGTAGTTGGAGTCGAGGATCACCGCCGCCGGGTCGCCGCTGACCGAGCGGATCGTGATGTTGGGGGTGGTCACGTAGACGCCGGTGTACTGGCCCTCGCCGGCCTCGTCGAAGGTGTAGACCCCGTCCTCGAGCCAGATCGTGTCGCCCTCGTTGGCGCTCGAGACCACCGAGCGCAGGGTCGTCTCGCTGCCGTCGACGATCACCTTGCCCTCGGGGCCCGGGGCGACCATGACGTCGGCCCCATCTCGGGGCGGGAGCTCGACCTCTTCGCAGGCGCTGGGCGGGGGCGGGGGCTCGCCCGTCTCCGAGCTCGTGTCGGCGGTCGAGTCCGTGCTGGTCTCGCCCGCAGTCTCCGTCTCGCCCATGCTCGTCGAGCCGTCCTCGGAGTCGGTGCTGCCGTCCTCCGAGGTGCCCGTCGTCGAGTCCGCGTCGGTCTCGCTGCCGATCTCGTCCGCGCCGTCGTCGGCGCTCGGCTCGGTGCAGGCGAAGAGGAGGCAGGCGCAAGGCAAGAGCAGCTGGGCCGGGAGGGAAAGGCAACGCATGGCGGGAGCCTAACAAGCCTGCGCGTTGTGCGGGTATTTCGAGGCGATAGGGGTTGAAATATACATTGAGCTCGAAATGTGGCACCATATGCAAAGCGCATATTGCGCAATTTTGTCGGGCAAGTTTGTCGGGACAGTTACCGTCGATGACCACCGGCCCCATCATCCCCGAGACGTCGTTCCACCCGCGACCCACCGGCTGGTACGCCGTCGCCACCTCGGCGGAGCTTCGGCCAGGATGTGTGCAATCGAAGGAGCTTTTTTCGCAGCGATTCGCGGTCTTTCGGAGCGAGGCCGGGGTCGCGTCGGTGCTCGGGGCGACCTGCCCTCACCTGGGCGCCGACCTGTCGCGGGGCCGCGTGTGCGGGGAGCACCTGCGCTGCCCCTTCCACGGCTTCGAGTTCGATCGCGCGGGTCGCTGCGCGGCGATCCCCTCGGAAGGTCGGCCGCCCCCGCGGGCGCAGACCCGCAGCTTGCCGGTGCGCGAGCGCGAGGGGCTGATCCTCGCGTGGTGGGACGAGCACGGGCGGGCGCCGAGCTGGGAGCCGGCGGCGCTCGAGACCCAGGGCTGGTCGACCCTCCACACCCGCCGCTTCGAGCTGCGCGCGCACCCGCTGTCGACGAGCGAGAACAGCGTCGACCTGGCTCACTTCAGCTCGGTCCACGGCTTCGAAGCGCTCGAGGTGCTCGAGCCTGCTCGCGCCGAGGGTCCCTACTTGAGCGCGCGCTACCGCTTCGTGCATCGCTTCGCGCGCCTGCCCGTGGAGAACCTGTTCCGCGTGCACCTGTGGGGCCTGGGCTACTCCCTGGTCGAGAACCTGACCCCCAGCCTCGGCTTGGCTACGCGGCTGTGGGTGCTGGCCACGCCCACGCGGCCGGGGCACATGGAGCTGCGGGTCGGGACCTCGACGCGCACGCGCCTGGCCGTCGTCGAGGGCGGCGAGCAGTCGCCGTGGTCTCCGGCGATCCGCGGGCGCTCGCTGGGTCGGGCGACGACGGAGCTGATCGCACGCTTCGCCCTGCGGACCCTCGCGGCCGACGTCAGCGCAGACTTCGACATCTGGTCGCACCGCACCCACGTCGAGCGCCCGGCCCTGGCCAAGGGCGACGGGGCCATCGCGCTCTACCGCCGCTGGGCCCGACAGTTCGACGTGTCTCCCGAGCCCCCCGCGAACCCTGGCCCGACCCTCCACACCTTGCGAGCCAGAGCATGACCATCACTCCGAGCTGGTACTTCATCGGTCTGGCCCGCGACGCGCGAGTCGGGGCGGCGCCTCGGCAGAGCGTCGTGGCCGATCGCCTGTTGACGCTGCGGCGCGGGCAAGACGGCGAGGCTCGGGCCGAGCTCGCCGGCGTGTCCCTGCCCGTGTGCGAGTACGGCCCCACCTTGCTCGCGTGGCTGGGCGGGGGCGAGCCGCGCTTTTCGGTGCCGAGCTTCAGCTGCGCGGGCTGGCTGCCGATGCGCTGGTTCCACGTCGACCTGCACACGCGCCCGGAGCTGGTCATGCGCGACCTCGCCGACATCGAGCACTTCGAGACCGTGCACGGCTACGCGCAGATCGAGGTCGAGCAAGCGCTGGCCTACGAGGGCTCGGCGTGCACGATGAAGATGGCCTTTGGCTGGGACGTGGGCTTCGCCGGGCTGTACATCCCCTCGCGCCTGCGCAGCCGCGTCGACGGCCTCGGCGTGCAGCGGACCGAGGTCGAGTCCCTCGGCGGCCGCCTGACCAGCCGCCACCTCGTCATGCCCACGCCGCGCCTGGGCGGGGTGACGCGGGTGCACGCGGGCTACAGCGTCCGGCTCACGGACGAGGGCCCGCTCGCGCGCGCCGAGGCCGAGGTGCTGCTGCGCTACCTCGGCCGCTCCTACCGCCGCGATCTCGAGCGCGACGCCCAGCTGTGGCGGGGCGAGAGCAGCCACCGGCCCACGCGGCGGCAGGCCATGGACGACTACCAGCGCTGGGTCGACTCGCTCGGCCAGGCTTCGGCCCAGGCGAGGGCTTCGTGACGACGGTCCGCAGCGAGCTGCCCATCGAGCTCGGCCTCGACGAAGCCTGGGCGCTGTTGACCGACTTTCGCGGGTGGTCGAGCTGGAACCCCTTCGTGGTCGGCGTGTCCGGGGCTCCCCGCCCCTCGCCGGGGGCTCGGGTGCACCTCGACATTCGCTGGGCCGACGGCTCGGGCACGCGGGCCGTCGACGAGATCACCGAGGTCGTCGAGCGGGGCACGCGACGCAGCTTCCGGTGGTCTTACCGGGGCGGTCTGCAGCGCGCCGGGTTGCTCCGGGTCGAGCGCGTCCTCGTGCTCGAGCAGACGGGTGCAGGCCGCTGCCGCTACCTGTCCGAAGAGCGCTTTTTCGGCCCCCTCGCGCCGGTCGTGCCGCTGGCCAAGATCCGCGAGAGCTCCGACCGCATGGCGGCAGCGTTCGCGGGGGCTTGCGCGCGTCAGGCCGAGCAGACCGAGCCTGTCGGTGAGGCGCCCTCCGGCTGCCCCTTCTCGGGCGCGTCGACGTCGAGCGGGCCTCGCTTTGGCGCCGAGCCGCCCATGGTCTCCGGCGCCTTGCCGCTCCTGGGGCACATGGCCGAGTTTCGCAGCCAGCACCGCGCCCTGTTCGAGCGCGGCCAACGAGAGCACGGGCCGGTGTTCGCCGTGGCCCTCGGCCCGTGGCGCTGCGCGGTCGTCTCGGGGCCCGAGGCCAACGCCGTGTTCTACGGCCGCACCGATCACGAGCTATTGACCGAGGGCCCCTACGCCTACCTGCGCAAGATGTTTGGGCGCGTGGGCCTGACCCAGACGCCCAAGGACTACGTGGCCGAGCGCCACATCCTGCGCGCGCCCTTCAAGGCTCGGCTCATGGAGGGCAACCTCGGCGTCATCGACGAGGTCGTGCTCCGGTTCATCGACGGCCTCGACGACGCGGGCGAGTTCGACCTGGTCCCGACCGTCGAGGGGCTGCTCCAGGAGATCTCAGCGCGCGTGCTCATGGGCGAGGACTTCCACGCCCGCATGGACGCCGAGTTTTGGGCGCTCTACGGGGACCTGGCCGCGGGCCTCGACCAGGCGCTGCCGCCGTGGTTGCCCCTGCCTCGCTTCATCCGCCGGGACATCGCCCGGGCGCGGCTGCATCGCAAGCTCGGCGCGCTCATCGAGGAGCGGCGGGAGCTGTCCCGCCAAGGTCGGCAGCCCGAGGACCTGCTCCAAGCTCTCGTCGACGCGCGCTTGGAAGACGGCAGCGTCCTGCCCGTCGAGCGGGTCGTCGACTACGTCCTCGCCCTCGTGTTCGCGGGCTTCGAGACGACCACCGGGCACGCGGCTTGGGGGGTGATCTTGCTGCTGCAGCATCGGGTCCACCTCGAGCGCATCCGCGGACAGGTCGACGTTGCCCTCGAGGGGGTCGAGCGCATCGATCGCAAGGCGCTCGCGACCCTCGCTCCCGTCCGCGATGCCCTCCGCGAGACCGAGCGGATCATGCCTGTTGCCGACCGCCATGTTCGTCAGGCCGACGCTCCCGTCGAGATCGGCGGCTACACGATTCCCGCTGGTTGGCTGCTCATGTCTGGCGTCGCCCTGACCCATCGCATGCCCGAGCTCTACGCGGAGCCCGAGGTCTACGACCCGCAGCGCTTTGAGCGGGGCGAAGGGAAGGGCAAGTTCACGCTCGTGGGCTTTGGTGGGGGGAGCCACCGCTGCACGGGGGTGACCTTGGCCTACAACGAGATGACGATCTTGCTCGCTCGCTTGGTTCAGCGTCTCGAGCTCGAGCTGGTCGCGCCGAAGGTTCCGGAGATCGCTGACACCATGGGGGTGCTTGGGCCGGAGCCGACGCGGGTTGGGTATCGGCGGAGGGTTTCGTCTGGGTTTGGTGAGGGGGGTCGGCTCTGATGGAGAGCGGGCACGGGTCAAGGGGGTCGAATCCCCCGCTGTCGCCTGACGGCATGGGCTGTTTTGGTCTCCGTCGTCGCGGGTTGATGCGGGGGCTCAGGTTTCCCTGACCGCTTTGGCGGCTCCTTGCGCTGGGGGATCCGACCCCCTTGCCCCTTTTGTGCCCGTCATGGTGGGGGGATCGGTGGCTCCGACTCGAGAGACCGCCGAACGCCTCGAAGCAGGTTTCCAAACTGCACCTCGTCCGGAGCGAACACGGACGGGACTCTATTGTCCGGTATCAGAGTCGCCTCCGTAGCACGCGCATCCCGGACTCGTGTTGCAGTTGTTGTTGACGGGGATGCACGAGTCGCCACAAGGTTTGGAGTCGGAGAGGCTGGTCTTCTGATGGAGAGAGTGCCGGCCATCACCACTTCAATCCTGCTGACCGGCGAAGGGAAGTGTCGCAGCATGTTCGGCCGCAGTGGTGAGGGTCTGGGCCCAACGACGCGCTGCGCCAGGTTTGTCCCTGGCGATGTAGTCAGCGATCTCTTGGAGGTCCCGGATCGCATCCGGAGACCAGCTCAGTGCGCGCTTCGCCACTACTGTTTTGGCTCAGGGTAGCGCGCGTCGATCATCGTCAGTACGTCGGCGTGTGGGACACCCTCGCCAGCATCGAGCCGCGCGAGGCTGCGCTCGACTTTGGCCACGATGCGCTGCCGCTCGGTCTCACCGTCGGTGGGCGGGGGGGGCTTCGTGGCGCGCGCCTCAGGCATCAATCGATCGTAGCCGTGGATCTGCCTGGGGTCCAATGACGGTCGGGCCACCTGACCCCCCAACCAAAGAAAAACGGAAATGCACAGGAATCGAACCTGCCCAGGACGCTCACGCGCCCCACACCGGTTTTGAAGACCGGGGGCCGCACCAGCTGGCCGTGCACTTCCACGAAGGCCCGATGACTTGCTGCCGCCGGGCCGAGCGAGGGGGAGGGCTCAGCCGCCGGCCATCGACGGGAAGCAGCTCATCGAGCACTCGTCGAGGTCGTTGACGTCGTCCTCGTCGATGTCGGCGCCGGTCCAGACCGAGTCGGCCTTGATGCGGAACACGTGCTTGGAGGTCATGCCGTCGCTGTCGAACAGGCCGTCGGGGAGGGTGACGTAGCGGTAGGTGCCGGAGGAGTCGGTCTCCTCGATGGTGATCTGGTGGGCGCCGCCACCGTCGCCGCCTTCGTCGCCGGCCTCGTCGCTGCCGCCGCTGTCGTTGTTGGTCGGGTTGCCGACGGGCGGGGGGGTCTCGCCGGGGGCGAACTCCTGCCAGACCATGGTCGAGTCGGTGAACTCGTAGGCGTAGCAGCGGCACTCCCACTCCGCGGAGTTCTTGTTGATGGTGCAGGTCGCCTCGTTGACGCTCGTGCTCGAGCCGGAGGCGAAGCAGTTGGCGGCGGCGACGACACCGTCGCCGGGGCTGAAGCGGAGCAGGAAGGTGTTCTTCCGGACCTGGTCGATCTGCGTGAAGGTCAGACCGTCGAGGGCGTAGGACTCGAGGGCCCAGACCCCCTCCTCCTCAAAGAGCTTGGTCTCTTCTTCCTTGCAGCTCGTGCCCAGGACCAGGGTCAGGGCGGAGAAGACGAGGGTGGACAAGGCAACGCGCGCGCTCGGCATCTTCATGGTCAGAAATCCCTTCGAGAGCCCCATCACGAATCAGCCCGCGGGATGGGGGTGGGAGTTGAGGGGTCATATACCACACGGCCGCCCTGGGAGTGCATTTGGCTCCGGTCTGGCCCCTTGGCCTTCGCGAATGCGTCGAACCCACGCCATGCCGCCTGGGCAGGCTGGGCGCCTCCAAGTGGGTGGGTCACGAAAAGCCGGCTTCCACGCACGTTGACAGCCCCCAATGGCGGATCTAGCTTCCTGCGCGCGGTGTCCGCAAAGCGCGATTACTACGAGGTTCTCGGTGTCTCCCGTGATGCGGGTGCGCCCGAGATCAAGAAGGCCTACCGAAAGAAGGCCATGCAATATCACCCGGATCGCAATCCGGATGATGCCGAGGCCGAGGAGCGGTTCAAGGAGTGCGCCGAGGCCTTCGAGGTCTTGAGCGACCAGCAAAAGCGCCAGCTCTACGACCAGTTCGGTCACGAGGGCCCGCGCGGCGCCGGCTTCCAGGGCTTCTCGGGCTCCGAGGAGATCTTCTCCCACTTCGGCGATCTGTTCGGCGACCTGTTCGGCAACCTCGGCTTCGGCGGCGGCCCGCGGCGACGCGGCGGCCCCCAGCGCGGGGCGGACCTCAAGATGCTGCTCGAGATCCCCTTCATGGAGGCGGTCGAGGGCAGCGAGCGCGAGATCAGCGTGGCCAAGCGCGTCGAGTGTGACACCTGCGACGGCTCCGGGGCCGCTCCGGGCACTTCGCCCGTGGCCTGCACCGAGTGTGGCGGTCGCGGCCAGGTCATCCACAGCCAGGGCTTCTTCCGGGTCCAGACCACCTGCCCCCGCTGCCGCGGCGCAGGCAAGATGATCGAGACCCCCTGTGGCGACTGCTCCGGCTCCGGCACCGTGCAAAAAGAGAGCACCCTGACCGTGCGCATCCCCGCCGGCATCGACGAGGGCCAGACCCTGCGCGTGCCCGGTGGCGGCCAGCCCGGGGCCCAGGGCGGCCCGCCCGGAAACCTCTACGTCGTCATCCGCGTCGAGCCCGACGAGCGCTTCGAGCGGGAGGAGTACGACATCTTCAGCGACGTCGAGATCTCGATGTTCCAGGCGACCCTGGGCACCAAGGTCACCATCGACACCCTCGAGGGCGAGGAAGAGCTCGAGATCGAGGCCGGCACCCAGCCCGAGACCATCATCACCCGCCGCGGCAAGGGCATCCCCGTGCTGACCGGCCGGGGCAAGGGCGACCACCACGTGCGCGTGCGCGTGACCGTGCCCAAGAAGCTCAGCGGCGAGCAGGAAGACAAGCTGCGCGCCCTCGCACAAGAGCTGGGCCTCGACGTGGCGGCCCGCAAAAAGGGCCTGCTGGGCTCGATCTTCGGCTGACAGTCACGACCAAAGCTCTGGCGGAGGTGCGGACCCAGTCGGTCTCATCTCCGCCAAGCTAATTTCAGGTTTCCGAACCGAACTCTATCAGTCGCACAGCGCCGCGACCAAGCCCTTGGCGAAGTGCCAAAAGTTCGTCACCGACTCCGTCACCACCGACTCGTTGGGCGTGTGCGCGTCGAAGATGTCCGGCCCAAAGGAGATCATCTCCAGCCCGGGGATCCGATCCCCGAGCACCCCGCACTCGAGCCCGGCGTGGATGGCCTCGAGCTTGACGGGCCGACCGAAGAGATCCTCGTAGACCCCCTGCGCCCGCTGGACGAGCTCGGCGTCGACGTTGGCCTCCCAGCCGGGGAAGGCGTGGCAGAAGCTGACCGCCGCGCTGGAGGCCTCGAGGCTCCGCTCGCAGCGCTCTTGGAAGGCCTCGATGGCGCCGTGCTTGGACGAGCGAGCCATGCACACCAGGGTCATGGTGTCGCCCTCGGTGGTGATCGAGCCGATGTTGTTGCTGCTCTCGACGAGGCCCGGGATGACCGAGGACCAGGCGAGCACGCCGTTGCTCTGCTGGGCGAGGGACTCGAGGATCGCGCGGCTGGTCACGGCGGCGACCGGGCCGGGCACGGCGTCGAGCTCGGCGGCGGGCAGCTCCTCGACGGTCACGGACAGCTCCGGGTCGATCTCGGCGAAGCGATCGCGCAAGCGCCGGCCCGCGGCCTCGATCGCGCCGGCGAAGCGCTGGGCGTGGGCGCGGGCGCACCACAGCCAGGTCTCGGCCTCGCGGGGGATGGCGTTGGGTCGGCCGCCGCCGTTGCAGGTCGACAGGCGCACGCCCTCGAGCTCGACCTCGGGGGCCGTGAGCAGCTGGATGAGCAGCTCGATGGCGTTGCCGCGGCCCTCGTGGATGTCCACGCCGCTGTGACCCCCGCGCAGGTGGCTGACCCGCACGCGCAGGGCGATGTCGTCGCTGCACCGCTCCTCGCGGTCGAGCTCCCACTTGGCGTGCAGCTCCCGGCCGCCGGCGCAGGACAGGTAGACGTGGCCCTCGGCCTCGGCGTCGAAGTTGAGCAGGCGGCGGGCCCGGAGGAACTCGGGGGTGAGCGCCATGGCGCCGCTCATGCCTCGCTCCTCGTCGACGGTGAACAGCAGCTCGAGGGGCGGGTGGTCGACCTCGGGGGTGAGGGCGATGGCCAGGCCCGCCGCGCAGCCGATGCCGTTGTCGGCTCCGAGGGTCGTGCCTTCGGCGCGAAGGATGTCCCGCTCCCGGCCCCGGAACTCGACCCGGTCGCGAATCAGGCTGATGGGATCCTGCATGAAGTCGTGGACGACCTCGGGGCGCTTTTCGCAGACCATGTCGAGGTGGCCCTGAATCGCCAGGGGCGTCGAGCTCTGGCCGCGCCCGCGACCCGGCACGCGCAGGATCAGGTTGCCGATCTCGTCCATGTGAGACTCCCAGCCGCGCTCGCATGCCAGCTCGACGAGGTGAGTGCGGACGCCGGCCTCGTGGAGGGAGGGCCGAGGGATGCGGCGGATGGCGTCGAACTGTCGCCACAGCTCGATGGGTTCGAGACCTTCGAGGGCAGGATCGAGCTTGAGGGTCGAGGCCATGAACCTGGATATTAGCCATACTGGAATGTCCCGAAAAGCCACACTCGTCGAATCTCGACGATTGGACCCCTCTAAACTGGTAAGGAGTGCGTGCGTCGCGTCTTATGACTCGATCGCAGTTCCAGTATAATTTCAATTGTGGCTGGATCGGCGCGCCATGGACGATCTACGGGACGCGGCCCTCGAGCGGGGGCGGGTCCAGCGCCGCCGCGCAGCAAACGCTAGTGGCGCAGGCCCGCCGTGCGAGTACGCCGCGCTCAGAGGTCGTCGTCTTCCAGGGCGCGATCGCGGGCGTCCCGGAGCTGCTCGAGGAGCTCGCGGATGGCCGTGTGGATCGCCGGCGGGGCGCCGGGCAGCAGGAGGTCGGAGCGCTCGAGCAGGCGCAGGGCGCTGCCCCATCCGTCGACGAAGGCCGCGACGCGCGGGGCGTCGAGGTCCTGGGTGCGCTCGAGCAGGAGCTCGCGGACGAGGGCGTCGAGCACGGTCTGATCCGAGTCGGTCACGGAGGCGCCATTGTAGGAGTGCCGCGGGTCATTTACCCAAAAGCTTGCGTTTTGACCGAGCCATCCCCGGAGCTACCCTGCAGGCGTGACCGACTCGCCCAAGCCTGACTCGGAAGGTCAGCTCGCAGGGGCCATCGAGGGCATCCTCCGTTCGTACCGCGAGCACGGGAACATCAACCACCTCGACGGCACCAACTTGCCCTCGCGGGCGGAGATCGGGCAGCTCCTCGATGACCTGCTCTCGCTGGTCTTCCCCGGCTACCTCGGAGCCGAAGAGGTCGACGAGCTCAGCTCGCGCTACTTCGTGGGCGAGCGCTGCTCGGTGCTGCTCCGCGATCTCGAGCGGGTGATCGCGCGGGTGCTGCAGACGCCGAGCGGGAGCGAGTGCGCTTCGGCGACGCGCCTCGGGGCCGAGGAGGCGGCGGCGCGGGGTCGAGAGCACGCCTTCGAGATGCTCGGCCACATCCCCGAGCTGCGCCGGCTCCTGGCCCTCGACGTGCGCGCGGCCCTCGACGGCGACCCGGCGGCGTGCAGCTCCTCCGAGGTCATCTCCTCCTACCCCGGCGTGACCGCGATCGCCGTCCACCGCATCGCCCACCACCTCGAGTGCCGCGAGGTCCCCCTGATCCCGCGGATGATGAGCGAGCTGGTCCACGGGCGCACGGGCATCGACATCCACCCCGGGGCGCGCATCGGCTCGAGCTTCTTCATCGACCACGGGACCGGGGTCGTGATCGGCGAGACCACGGCGATCGGCGATCACGTCAAGCTCTACCAGGGCGTGACCCTGGGCGCGCTGTCCGTCGACGCGGCCGAGCGCGACCGCGGACGCCAGCGCCACCCGACCCTCGAAGATCACGTCACGGTCTACGCGGGCGCGACCATCCTCGGCGGCGACACGGTCATCGGTCGGGGCTCGGTGATCGGCGGCAACGTGTGGCTGACCCACGGCGTCCCGCCGATGACGACCGTGATGCTCGACAAGCCCTCGCTGCGCTTCGTGACGGGGGGCTAGCAGCCCGAGCTGGGGCAGGGAGGGCGTGGCTGCTCAGGCTCGCGTACTCGGTGGTTCATCTCATCGATTTCGGAGGCGCAGCAGTACGCGGCCGGTGTTTCCGAACGTGCCGCGCTGCGTCAGCGTCACGATGGCGCGCGTCTCCGGGACGAAGTCCTGCGCGACTGGGACATCGTAGAGCTCACCTCCGGGTTCCTCTTCGGACCACAGGTCTGAGCCGTCGGCGTCGAGCTTGTGGAGGGTGGGGGCGCCCTCCTGAGGATCTCCATACGCGAGCAGGGTGACGACCGGGTGACCGACCGCGTCAACGTTGAGTCCGAGCGGGGTACCGTCGGACACGAACGAGTAGGGGCGCGACCACTGCACGTTCCCCTGGGGGTCCACCGCCATGAGCTCACGAACGCTGTTGGAGGTCGTCGCCTGGACGAGGACGCCATCTGGGGTTCCGGCGACATCAGCAGCGATGTTGAAGGGGTTCATCGACCAACGCGGCGTGCCGTCCAGCTCGAGCGCCTGGACCCATCCGGTGTGCGGGATGATCTCGTCGGGATCGGGCTCGACGAGGCCGGCGACGACAGGCTGCCCCGAGCCGTCGATTGCGAGACGTAAGAACGTTCCCTCTCGGTCGTGCGTGAAGCGCGTCTCGAGGACGCTCCCGTCGGCGTCGAGCACACCGAGCCAGCCGTAGTGCAGGTCGTCGATGGTTCGGCGACCCGTCGCCAGGATGACGCCGTCGACCTCGAGGAAGTCGGTGACGAGGATGGAGGGGTCATCGAGCGCGCCCGTCGTCAGGACCTCTCCGTCAGGCGAGTACTGAACGAGCGTTTGCTCGGTGCCGAACAAGGAGCTGCGGACGAGGACCATCAGAAAACCATCGGCGCTCCAAGCCATCGCCTCTGGCTTCGAGGTGGGGTCCAGCGCGAGCTCTTGGGTCCACTGGGCCTGTCCGTCGAACGAGTAGCGCGCGATCAGCCCGCGCTCATCGAACCACGCCGCCGCGTAGATGGAGTCATCCGTAACGACGAGATCGGCGGGAACCATGCTCTCGGCGTCGGTCTCGAGCTCGGCCTCCCAGACCAGGGCGCCGGTGACCTGGCAGTCGAGGTTGCATCCATCGAGATCGATTTGGTTCCCGTCATCGCAAGCCTCTCCCGAGACGGTGTCGACCTGTCCGTCTCCACAGACCCCATCGCCATTGCCGTCCCCGTCACCATCACGGTCGCCGACATCATCACCGCTGTCGCTGTCGCTGTCGCTGACGCTGACGCCGTCACCACCCGTCTCGGCGTCCCAAAGAGCTCGGCGAGAAGACCAAGCGAGGTGTCGTGAGGACTTCTCCGATGTCCTGCTAGTCCAGCTCGCGGGCGGCCGCGACGTAGTAGCTGGGCTCGCGCCCGCTCTCGAGGGTGCCCGCGTGGCAGGCCTGCTCCAGGCGCTCGCGCAGGACCTTGATCTGCGGCCCCGGGGTCAGGCCGAGCTCGCGGATCAGCGCGTGGCCGAGGCCCGAGGGCAGGGGCTGCGGTCGGTTGTCGAGGGCGTCGAGGGCCCGAATTCGCTTGGCCAGCGCCGAGATGCTCCGAAGGCAGCGCTTGCGCTTGCCCGGGCGCTTGCTGGTGATGTCGGCGCGGGACAGGTTGAGCAGGTCGTCGAGGTGCTCGCCGGCCTCCTTGCGAAAGCGTCGGACCGCGCTGTCGGTCCACCCGGGCTCGTACTGGCCCGGGCGCAGGTGCAGGCGGATCAGCTCGCTGACGCGGACGTGGACCGGCTCGGGGAAGGCGATGCGTCGGGCCGGGCCGCGCTCGAACATTCGCTGGCCGAGCTCGGCGTGGCCGTGGAAGGTGACCCCTCCTCCGGGCAAGAAGCGGCGCGTCGGGACCTTGCCGATGTCGTGGAGCGCCGCGGCCCAGCGCACCGTCGGCGTCGGCACGGACTGCCAGACTACGGTCTTGGTGTGCTCCCAGACGTCCTTGTGCCGTCGCCCCGCCTCTTGGGAGAAGTCGACGGTGGCCTCGAGCTCCGGGAGGTAAGCGGCCAGGGCCCCGGTCTCGTGGAGCGCCTGCATCGCGACGTGAGGGTGACGGGTGCACAGCGCCTGGGTCAGCAGCGCGTAGGCCTGCACCGGGTCGCGCTCGGGCTCGGCTCGTCCCTGGGCTCGCGCGGCTGCGGCATGCTCGAGATCACAGGACTGACCGGTCCGCCCGGCCTCGCAGGCGAGGGTCAGCCACCGCGGCTCCTCGCAACCGCTGCGGATCACTGCCCGCTTCGTCGGGTGCAGGCCTGTCTGGTCACGAGGGTGCATGCGAGGTCGTGGCGATAGCATGCATCAAAGCCCGTCGAACACCAGTGGCTGCGCGAGGCCCGAGCTGGGCCCGCGACACTGGACGGGCGCGCACCTTGGGGGAGCCCGATGGCCCGCTGGGCTGCGGTCATCGCGGGCGGCGATTAAACACCCCCTGAAGTCGCCGCCCGTGATAGTGTCGATCGGAGCGATGTCGCGGTCCCCGCAGCTCGGCTATAACCACAACATCCCCCACCGAGGACGTCTGTATCACGTTCAGACGGAGGACTCGGGAGTCGATAAGGCGCACATCTTCACGCACGCCTTCTACGACGGGACGATCATCGCCAGCAACAAGGTCTCGTACGACCCCGAGGCGGGGGTCGAAGACCTCGATCAGCACATCATCGGGCTCATGCAAGAGTCCCACAAGGCGATGATTCGGTCGCTGCGTCGGGGCGAGTTCGACGAGAAGATCGTCAAGTACATCGGCGAGCACCCCGAGGCTCCCAAGGACGGCGGCGCGCCCAAGCAGGCGGCGCCGGCGGCCAAGGAGCAGCAGGATCGACGCCCCGAGCGGCGGCCCGTCCCGGAGCCCCGCGAGGTCGAGCGCCAGGGCCCGCCGATGACTCCGGGACACCCCGGCCCCACGGTCGACCCCACGCTCACGCACCCGGCCTTCAGCTCCCGCGAGGCCCAGGCCCAGGTGGCCGCGAGCGCGGGCGGGCAAGGGCCCAAGCGACCCAGCCGCGGACCCAGCCGCGTCCGTCGCCGCGCCATCGGTGGCATCGGCGGTCGGGGCGTGAAGGCGGACCAGGCTCAAAAGAGCAAGATCGGCGAGCGCCGCGACGTGGTCGTCGGCAAGTTCGCGTCCGAGCACCAGGCCCAGCTCGACGACGAGATCCTCGCGCTGCTCCGTGAAGAGTAGGCCGAGTAGGCCGAGTTCTCACCGCCGCCAGCGGGCGTAGTGGGTGATGAACATGGCCTGCGCCGGGCTCTGCACGTAGTTGGGGTTGACCCGGCGCACGGCGGTCAGGGCCGCGTCGGGCTCTTCGCCCAGATCGACGAGCACGCAGGCCGCGATCGTGCCCGTGCGCCCGAGCCCGCCCCGGCAGTGCAGCAGCACCGGCTGCGACTCGAGCTTGGGCGCGAGCACGCGGACCAGGCCCTCGCAGGCCCGCGGGGTCGGGATGCTCATGTCGTCGATGGGGAAGTGGATGATCTCGAACTGGGCCGCGAGCTCCGGGGCCTCGTCGAGGGCGAGCGGTCGCTCGGTCAAGGTCACGATCCGCGCGATGCCCTGCTCGCGCAGGAAGCTCAGGTCGGCGCTCAAGCTCGACAGCAAGCCCGGCGCGGCCGAGCCCGCGAGTTGGCCTGGAAGGATCCAGCGAAAGCCCGCGAGTCCCATGTGCATGTTCAATCCTCCTCGCGCGCCCATCACCCGCCCCAGCACAGGTACTGGCGCGTCCGAGGGTGGCGCGCGTGGTTGAAGAAGGGCTCGGCGCGGTCGGCCTCGACGAGCTCGCCGTCGACGAGCAGGGCGACGCGGTCGGCGAGCAGCCGGGCTAGGGCGAGGTTGTGGGTCACGACCACCATGGTCTGACCGGCGCGCTTGAGCGCGAGCAGCTGGCCCCGGACCCACGCGGCCAGGGCCGGGGGCAGGGCGAACAGCGGCTCGTCGAAGAGCAGCAGCTCGCGGCCCGAGCGGGCGACGAGGGCGAAGCTCAGGGCCCGGCGGAGGCTGTCGGGAGCCTCCGCCATGGGCAGGTCGCCGATCGCCTCGGGGGGTGGGGACCCAGGCAGATCGTCGAGGGGGAGGTCGAGGCTCGCCGCGCTCTCGCCGACCTCGTCGAGGAGCGCGGCGACGGAGCGAGCGCTGCGCAGGCCGTGCTGGCGCATGCGCGCGCAGCTGGCCACGCGGGCCATGCCGAGGCCCCGCCACGAGGGCAGGTCGTCGCCCTCGGTGACGGCCTCGGCGTCGACGAGGGCCTCGAGCACCGTCAACAGCGTGCTCTTGCCGCTCGCGCCCGGACCCACGAGGCAGGTCACCTCGTTGCGCGGGAACTCGAGGTCGACGCCCGACACGACCTCGCGCGCGCCGTAGTTGACGCTGACCCCGAGCAAGAGCGCCGCGGCGCCTTCGATCTTCGCGTTGGCTTCCATGGTCGGGCTCCTCTATCCGGGCGCGCTGCGTTTGCCAAGGGCCCCCACGTCCACGACTCAGATGTTCTCGGAGGCGGAGATCGAGCGGACCTTCATGAGGCCCAGGCCGAGGTTCATGTCCGTGCGGCACACGACGACAGTCACCACCGAGGGCATGGACTTGAGGCGCGCGAAGATGTGCACCAGGTTCGTCGACATCACGATGATCTCCTTGAAGTAGCGCTCGTTGGTCTCGACGCCGCGGATGCGCTTGAAGGTGTTCTCGATGGTCGTGACGTTGTCGCCCTCGAACAGGTCCTTGGTCGCGGCGGACACGAGGTCGAGGACCTCCTGGGGGTGGCTGTCGACGGTCTTGACCCCGAGCAGCATGCCCGTCGACATGTCGACGATGCCGGCGGCGACGGCTTTGGGGACTTCGTTCATGGTCTTGGTCAGGATGGTTTGGACGCTCATGGTTGGTCTCGTTTCTGGTGTTCTCGGAGGGTTGAGAGGGGATCAGCACCGCCTCGACGTCAGCCGTTGGAGCGCAGTGCGGATCCGGGGGTCTTCGGGCAACAGCAGCGCGCAGGCCTCGAGCACGCTGCGCGCCGTGGGGTAGTCGCGGTCGGCGTAGGCCTGCATGGCCGCGATGAACAGGTGGGCCACGGCCTCCTCCTCGGCGCGGCGCCTGTCGCCGGTCGGCCGCTTGTCGGCGGCGCGGCTGAGGCTCTCGCGCACCCGGGCTTCAATCTCGGCGTGCCACTTGCGGGCCAGGCTCGGCGCGGCTGGGTCGTTGGGCTCGACGAGCAGCGGACCCTTCCAGCTCTTGAGCACGCGCCCTCGGAAGTCGACGATCGTGACCAGCTGCGCCGGGTCCCCGACGATCTCGGTCTGCACGGTCATCAAGCCGCGACCCGTGCGGATCAGCGAGGTCAAGCCAGGCCGGGAGCTGTCTTGGGTGATCGACGAGCTTGCGTGGTCCATGAATCTCCTGGATGCCTCCGTGGCCTTCACTAGTTGAGGAGAGGTGCGACGCGCAGCCGTCCGATGGCCGCGCGGACTCGTTCGCGCTCTTGGGCGTTGAGGGCGTCGAGGCGAGACAGCCGGCGCAAGTCGACGCCGCTGCTCTCGACCAGGCGATGGATCAGCTCGACGGGCTCCTCGGCCTGACTCAGCAACTCGACGAGCCCCGTGCGCAGGTCTCGGTCGCGCTCCCACGCCCGGTCGAGGGCCTCGCGCAGGTGCAGGCGAATGCGCGTGCCGTGGAGCAGGACCATGCCGCGCTGGATGTCGCCCGCGAACACCATGGTGATGACCAGGCGCGAGGGCAGCCGACCGTCGTTGCCTTCGGCGGCGTGCTCGTCGAGCTCGTTGGACTCGTACAGCGGCCACGCGCTGATGTAGTAGTCCTCCGCGGTCAGCATCAGGTTGCGCCGGCGCAAGGAGGCGCCCAGGCCTTCGAGGCAGACCGTCGCGGCGCGGTCGAGGGCCGCGAAGCCGAGGGCGACCTCGGGCTTGTCGTCCCGGGTCCAGCACCACGCGATCAGCCCGTCGGGGGCCGCCGACAAGACCACCGCGCTGAGCTCGGGGATCGGCCCGGTCAGCTCGCTCAAGGCGCGATCGAGCACCCGCTTCACCCGAGGCCCTCCCCGATGTTGCGCACGCTCGCGGCGAGCTCGTCTTCGAGCATGCGCAGGCGCAGGCGCTCGAGGTTGGCGGCGGACACGAGGTCGCTCGGCGCGACCGAGTCCCGGCGCACGATTAGCGCGCGAGCCGACTCGAGGTCTCCGCCGAGGTAAGCCTCGACCGCCGCCCAGGCGAGCAGCTGCGCGACGATCTTGTGTTCGCGGGCCAGCTCCGCGTCGTCGTCGACAAAGGTCTCGGAGCGCTCGCCTCGTCTCCCGTCCGCACGAAACTCGAGCAGCTCGCTGCGTACGCTGGCGAGCCGCTGCGAGCGGCCAGGGATGGCCTCCCAGCTCGACAGGTCGACGAGCCCGCGCCAGTCCTGCTCGATGTTGGGGTTCGCTTTGGTCCACGCCTCGGGGACGACCCGGGCTGCAGGCAAGCGGGCCAGCAGGGTCAGCGCCGTGTCGCCGCGAGCGCCGGGGATCTCGGCGAAGACCGGGCGGCCGTCCGCGACCCCGACGAAGCCGACCTCGAGGGCGCCGATCCACGCGCGCAGTCCAATGTCGACGGCGAGGTCGTCGAGGATGACCAGATAATCGATCAGCGTCGGCCAGCGAAAGCTGCCGGACATGTCGGTGTGCAGTGCCATGGAAGCGGCGCTCCTCTCGAGGGTGACGAGACAGACACGGCGAAACCGGCGCGCGAGCATGGAGCTGCGCCTGAAACAAATCGCAACGGCGAAAAGGCCACGGTGTCTGGGAGTGTCGTTTTGTAGATGGTAGGTGCGGTTAAATGCCCCGAATCTGTCAGCTCAATCCAATGTATATCCAGACTAATGCACGGGCGTGGTCAATTGCAAAGTGTTTAAATTAAAACCATGCTGTGTGCGCGTTATGCAAAGCCTGTTGTTCAAAGGGACAGCGTGATAGTGTTATGAATCGTTTGCGAGAGGGCGGGCGCGAGCGCGCAAACGAAAAGAGAGAGCGGCTGAGCCTGCTCTCTCCTCTGGTTCTCGGACCCGCACGGCGGGCCGGCTTGGAACTCATCGTCCCAGTTTGAGCGACCGCCGCAGCTGCAGGTAGGGCGAAGACACGCTGAAGGCGATCAAACCCTTGATGAGCTCCCGGCCTTCCACCTGGCCGCCTGGGCCGCCCTGAAGGACGAGGCGCGAGGCGCTCTCGATGTTGTCCGACATCAGGAAGCCGACGCGCGCGGCCGTGTGCTCGCTCCCGCGCAGCCACGCCTTGGTGTCGGCGCCGCCGGACTCGATCACCTTGGCGACAGCCTTGCGGGTGTCGTCGAGGCGCGAGGGGGGAAGCATCTTCTGAATCAATTCGCCCCAGGAGCGCGCCCGATCGCGCAGCTCCTTGGGGATCGCCACTTGCGGGTGGGTCAGGGCCACCGCGCCGTAGATGACGTCGCGCAGGCTCCCGCTCGAGGGCAGCAAGCTCGCGCCGAGTAGATAAGGATGCGAGCGCGCGATGGCCCGGCCCGCGCGGAAGGCCAGCGCGGCCTCGGGCTGCTTGCCGAGGGCGTCGTCGCCCGCGAGCACCGTGGGGTAGACGCCCGTGGCGTCGTTGAGCGCGGTGACGGTGAAGCCGCCGGCCGTGCCCTTGCGCAGGAAGAGATCGGGGGCGGGCATGTCGAGGACCTGGGCGATGTAGGCGACCCAGCGGGCGACGCCCGAGGCCTGCATGGTCACGCTCTCCCGGGCGCCGCGCTCGAGACCGAGGCTCGAATAACGCTGCCCTTCGCGGGCTCCCATAACGGGCCACAATAAACCGTATAGGTCAGACAGTCGCGTACTGGGGTGATTCGGCATGAGCACATCTCGCCATGCCTTTCGCGCCACTGTCCCGCGGGGCGGCTGATACCCGTCCCCGAGTTCGGCGGCCAGCTCCAATTCGGCTTCGTCAGCCTGTTTCAAAAAGCGCAGGGTTCGGGACACCGCAATTGCTGCGTCGCGCTGCTTGGCCGCGAGGAAGAGCTCGACCAGGCGGTGGTAGCTGTCGTAGTCGAGCGGGTTGTCGGTGATCACGGCCTGGACCTGCTCGATGCCCTTGTCGAGGGCGTCGGCGCCGAGCTTGACCGACAGCCCGATGATCTTCTGGCGGCGCTCGAGCTGGGTCTGGGGGTCGTCGATGCCGGCGCTGCGGGCGAGGGCGACGGCCTGCTCGTAAGCGATCATCGCGGTGCGAGGATCGCCGAGCTCTCGCTGGTAGAGGGCGCCGAGGCTCTCGAGCAGCTCGACCCGCGCGGGCGCGGCCTCGCCGGTCTCGGGCAAGGCCTTGAGCCGGGCGCGGAGCACCTTCGACAGCTCCTTGGCCTCGCCGGCCTGGCGCAGCTCCTCGACCACGGCGGTGAAGGCCTTGTCGTGGAGCGGGTCGGCCTCGAGCACGCCGAGCAGGCGCTCGCGCAGCACTCCGCCCGTGGGGTCGAGCTCGTTGGCGCGGATCAGCGAGGCGGCGGCGTAGCGGTACTTGGCCAGAATTGGGCCGCTCTCTTGGAAGGCCGCGAGGCGATCGAGGATGTCCACGGCCTCGGCCCACTGCTCGGCGTTGCTGTAGAGGTCGAGGGCCTTGTGCAGCAGCGCGACGTCGTCGGGGCGAGCGGCGATCACGGCGCTCATCTGCTCGACGGCCTCCTCGGGGCGGTTGAGGTCCTCGGCCAGGGTCGAGGCGAGGGCCAGGCGCAGGTCGAGGAGCTCGGTCTCGCGGGCGGCCCGGCGCTCGTCCTCGCCGTCGAGCTCGGCGAGGCCGGTCTCGAGCACGGACAGCAGCCGCTTTTGGGCCTCGACCTGCTTGGCCGGGGCGTCGGCGAGCTCGACGAGCAAGCGCGCGGCGTCGCCAAAGCCCGGGTCGAGGTCGAGGGCGCGATCGATCATCTGGTGGGCCTTGGCGAGCTCCCCGAGGCCGCGCCGGGCCAGGCCCATGCGCAGGTAGAGCTCGGCCTGGGTCCGGACCTCGCCCTCGCCCTGGCTCGCCTGCATGGCGAGGCCCTGGTAGGCCTTGAGCGCGGCGTCCCAGTTCTCGGACTCGAGCTCGAGGTCGGCGAGGGCCCGGGCGACCTCGCGGTTGCGGGGGTCGAACTCCTTGGCGACGCGGAGCAGCTCGCGGGCCTTGTCCTTGTCGTGGGCCGCGAGGGCGCAGCGGCCCGCGAGGGCGTGGGCGCGGGCGTTGGCCTCGCGGTTGTTGGGGTCGCCGGCGCGCAGCTGGGTCACCCAGCGCTCGGCGTGGGGCAGGGCCTCCCCGAGGTCGCCGCGGTCGACGAGCAGCTCGGTGAACAGGGCCGTGGCCTCCTCGTGGTGCGGGTCGAGGGCGACGAGCTCGCGCAGCAGGGGCAGGGCCCGCTCGGGCTTGCTCAGCGCCGTGGCCCACTTCTTGGCGGCGGCGAACAGCCCGCGGACCTTCTCGCCGGGGTCGGTGCTGGTCTGAGCCGCGCGGACGAGGGCCTCGAGGGCCTCGAGGGGACGCTCGCGCTGCTCGAGGATGTCGCGCAGCAAGGCCCAGCCCGCGCTCGAGCCGTCGTGGAGCTCGAGGGCCTCGCGGACCCGGGCCTCGGCCTCGTCGAGGGCCCCGGCTTGCTCGCGCATGCGGGCCATGGTGACCAGCATCTCGGCCCGCTCCTCGGGGCCGTCGGCGGCCTGCTCGAGGCGCTCGCGGAGCAGCTCCTCGGCGCGCTCGTCCTCGCCGGCCTCGCGCAGCCGGGCGATCAGCAGGTCGCGCCAGCGGCCCTCGCCGGGGTCGAGGTCCATGAGCTGCTCGAGCACCTCGCACTCGCGCATGGGGTCGGCGAGCGGCCCGGCGCTGAGCTCCCTGAGCTCGCGCAGGGCGTGGATGCGCATGCCGGGCTCGAGCGCGGCGCTCTTGGCCCGGCGCTCGAGCAGCTCGGCGAGGGTGTCGTGGGCGTCGACGCTCCGGTAGTAGCGGCTCAGGTCGTCGACGGCGGCCGCGACCAGGGCGTGGTCGATGGGCAAGGTCGCGACGATGCGCTCGCGGCAGTCCGCCGCGCGCTCGCCCCCGTCGGCCTCGCGGTCGAGCAAGGCGGCGACCTCGGCGAGCAGCTCGCCCTTGCGGCCCAGGTCCTCGCTGCCCTCGGCGAGCACGCTGAGCGCGTCGATGAGCCCCTCGCGGGCGTTGACCGAGGACAGCCCGTCGAGGGTCTCGGCCCCGGACGCGAGGGGGCGCAGGAGCTCAGCGAGCAGCTTGGCCGTCTCGGCGTCGCTGGGGTTGGCCTCGACCACGGCGCGGTACTGGGCGATCGCGTCGACCATGCGCCCCTCGCCGCGCAGCAGCTCGGCGGCCTCGAGGTGCAGGCTCCGCTTTTGGGCCGCGTCGAGCTCGGCGGCGGCGCGCTGGGGCAGGATCGAGGCGAGCAGGTCCTTGCGCTCGAGCTCCCGGGCCCAGCGCTCGCTGGCCTCGAGGGCGGTGGCGTTGTCGGGGTCCTCGGCGCGCACGTGCTCGCTGGCCTCGAGGGCGCCCTCGTGCTCGCCGAGGGCGCCGAGGAGCTCCGCCGCTTCGATGAGCGCGGCGTGGCGGGTCGCGCCGGTCTCGAGCTCGGCGACGGTCAGCAGCGAGGTGGCGAGCTCGGCCGGGAAGTCGCCCTTGCGGTAGGCGGCGATGGCCTCGTGGAGCAGCTCGACGTTCTCGGCCTCGAGCTCGAGGGCCTGCTCGTAGACCGCGATCGCGGAGTCGAGGTCGCCGGCCTGGTCGAGGTAGGCCTTGGCGGCGCCGCGGAGCACGCGGAGCTGGTCGGCGAGCTTGGGCAGGCGCGCGCCGATGCCCCGGAGCTGGCCCGCGACCTCGGCCCAGCGCCCGGTGACCTCGCCCAGGCGCAGGAGCTCGTCGACCACTGGCAGCTGGGCGTTGACGGACACGCTGCCGACGAGCTTGCCGAGGGCGTCGAGGGCCATGCCCGGCGCCTGCAGCTTGGTCTCGGCGATCTCGGCGAGCTCGCGCAGGAGCATCACGGTCTCGCCCTCGGCCTGGCTGAGCTCGGCGCGGACCTCGAGCACCTCGGCGACGAGATCCCAGCGCCCCTCGTCCCGGGCGGCGCGCTCGAGCCGGCTGACGGCCTCGCGGGCGGGGAGGTGCGTGGGCTTGATGCGGAGCACCGCGAGCCAGCCGTCGAGGTCGTCGGGGTCGCTGGGCTCGGCGGCGGCCGCTGCCATGGTGCCGGTGAGCTCGGGCTTGGCCACGGGCACGGGCACGTCCTCGCTGGCCGCCTCGACCGGGGCCTGCTCGGGCGCGGGCTCGGTCAGCGCTTCGAGGCCCGAGCGGAACGCGGCCAGGTCGCCCCGACGCGCGGGGTCGGGGTCGAGGGCCTGGCGCAGCAGGGCGTCGACGCGGCCGTCGAGCGCGGGCACGCGGCTGGACGGCGCCGGCACGCCGCCCGAGGGTGCCTCGCCGACGAGGCAGCGGTAGGCCGAGGCCGCGAGGGCGTAGAGGTCCGCGGCGGCGCTGGGGGCCGCGCCCGCGAGGCGCTCGGGGGCGAGGTAGGCCAGCGCGCCGCGGCGGGCCCGGGCGCGCAGCGAGGGCGACCCGGGGTTGAGGGCCGGGCCGAGCTCGAGCAAGGTCGCGTCCCCCTCCTCGCCGCTGAGGTAGAGCAGCTCTGGGTTGAGCTCGCCGTGGCACCAGTCGGCCTCGTGGAGCCGGGCCAGGGTGTCGCACACGCTGCCGAAGCGGGCCGCGAGGGTGGCGGGGCTCCAGTCGTCGAGGGCCGTGAAGCTGCGCCCGTCCACGCTCGCGCCGACGGTGGTGACTCGCTCGCCCTGGACGAGGACCTCGAGCACGCCGACCACACCGTCCCCGGCGGCGAGGGTCTTGGCCGCGCTGGCGCGGGCGTCGAGGGCCTCGCGCTCGGCCCCGAGCAGGGGGCGGTCGAGGGCGAACAGCTCCATGGCCACGGGCCCGACCTTGGGGTGCTCCGCGGTCACGCGCAGGTGCTCCCCGACGCGACCGCGCACGCGCTCGAGCGCGAAGGGCGAGGCGCACAGCGAGGCGAGCTTGGCCTTGGCGGTGTCGTGGTCGTCCGTGTCCGCGGCGACGAGGCCCACCCCGTAGCCCGCCTGCTCGGCGAGGTCCTTGTCGTCGGCCTCGGCGGCGCGCTCGAACGCTGCCCGGGCGCCATCGAGATCGCCGTGGGCCAGTCGCACGCAGCCCAGGCGGAGGGCGTCGGCGTGGCCGAGCTCGGCCAACCCGCCCCCGCGCTCGGTCAGGCCGTCGGCGAGTTTGGGGTCGAGCCCGAGGGCATCGTGCTCGTTGAGCGCGACCCGGGTAGACAAGGGCGCCAGGAGGCGCTGGAGATCCTGCAAGTCACTCGAGATGTCGGACATGGCGAGGCGATCGCGCGAGCGACGACACACACAAAGGGTCGCTGGGCGCGGGCGCCAGATGGTCGCACCTAGGCCCCATTGATTGCCAGGAATTGGTAGGATTCTTCGACTCGTTTGGCGTGTTCGAAGTCCGTCCGTGGGATGCGCGTGTGAGCTGACCCATGAAGGGGGATTCGAGCGCAGATCACCCAAGCGGTGATCCGTCGCACGAGCGTCTCGGCGAGGGCCCCACGAGCTCCGCTTCGACTGCTACATCCGGGCCGTGTCATCCACGCCCGCGAGCCCCGAGAGCACGCCCGTCGACCTGGGCCCGTCGCGACGGCCCGCTCGCGGCAAGACGCTGATTACCGGCGGCAGCGGCCATCTGGGCGCCAACCTCATCCGCGCGCTCCTCGACGAAGGTCACGAGGTTCGCGCGCTGGTCCAGGCGGGCACCAACAACCGCGGGCTCGAGGGCCTCGACATCGAGCGCATCGTGGGCGACCTGCGCGACGCCGACGCGATGCGCGAGGCCGCCGCGGGCTGCGGGCAGGTCTTCCACGCGGGCGCCAAGGTGTCCACGCGCGCGCCCACCTTGGCGCAAGAGCGCGAGATCTGGGACATCAACGTGCTCGGCACGCGCAACGTCGTCCAGGCTTGCCTCGAGGCCGGCGTCGATCGCCTGTGCCTGACCGGCTCCTTCTCGGGCATCGGCATCGACCCCGTCGATCCCTCCCGGCCCGTGCACGAGGGCATGCCCTTTTACCCCTTCATGGACTGGCTGCCCTACGCGCGCAGCAAGACCCTGGCCGAGCACGAGGTGCTCAAGGGCGTCGCCGAGGGCCTCGACGCGGTGATCGCCGTGTCGACGGGGATCATCGGCCCCCACGACTACCTGCCCTCGCGGACCGGCTCGACCTTCATCGACTTCGCCCACGGCAAGCTGCGCGGCTACATCCCCGGGGGCTCGGAGTTCGTGCGCGCCGCGGACCTGGTCGAGGGGCACCTGCTGGCGATGGCGCGGGGCAAGCGAGGTCGGCGTTACTTGCTGTCGACGCAGTTCTTGAGCCTCGGCGAGCTCATCGACCTGTTCATCGAATGCCACGGCGGCCGGCGACCGCGCCTGCGCATGCCGGTCCCGGTGATGCGCGCGGTCGCCACGGTCTACGAGCACACCGTGCGTCGCGTGGTGCCCGACGCGCCTCAGCGCCTGACCCCCGGGGCGATCGAGATCTTGGCCATGAACCGCCACGCGGACTGCACCCTGGCCAGGGAAGAGCTCGGCTACCAGCCGACCTCCATGCGCGAGGCCGTCGCCGAGACCTACGCCTTCTTTTGTTCTGAGGGCATGATCCAAAAAGCCGCCTGAGCCGCACTTCCCCCCGAGCCAGCCCGGGGCCCGCCTGGAAGGACTGGTCTAGACTGCGCCCGTGCGCCGCTGGAGCCTGTCGGACCTCGCCCTCGCCCGGCCCGTGACCGTCGGCATGTTGCTGGTCGCGGTCTTCCTGCTCGGGACGATCGCGCTGGCCAAGCTCCCCCTCGCGTTCTTGCCGGCCGAGTCGGCCCAGCGCATCTCGATCCGCGTCAACCTCACCCGGACCTCGCCCGAGATCCTCGAGCGCGACGTGATCCGACCCCTCGAGGAGTCCATCGCGGGCGTCCGCGACCTCGAGCAGATGCGGGTGTCGAGCGGCTCGTGGGGCGTGCGCATGCGCCTGAAGTTTCGCCCAGGCACGGACATCGACGCGCGCAAGCTCGAGGTCCGCGAGCGGGTCGATCGCACCCGGCCCGACCTGCCGGACACGATCCAGAACATCGACCTCAGCTCGTCCTCGGGCGCCGCCGACGAGCCGGTGATGCAGCTGCGCATCGCCAGCAACGAGCCCCTCGACGGGGCCTACGAGCTCATCGATCGCCGGGTCGTGCGGGCCATCGAGCGCATCGAGGGGGTCGCCCGGGTCGAGCTCGACGGGGTCGAGCCGCGGGAGCTCGAGGTCGCCGTCGATCTCGACGCGGCCCGGGGCTACGGCGTGGACCTCGACCAGGTCGGCGGGGTCGTGCGTCAGTCCCAGCGCGGCCGGAGCCTGGGCACGCTGCGGCGATCGTCCCGGGACGCGGGCGTGCGCAGCCCGGGGGCGCCGCCGAAGGCCGAGTACTTCGCCGACTTGCCCGTCGCGCGCGGGGCCGTCGGTCGCTCGCAGGCCGCGGCGACCGCGGACACCACGGAGGCCGCCGCGGTGGACACCGAGCTGCTCGACGCGGGCGACGCGGTCGCCGTCGTGTCGAACGCGTCCACGGGCGACGAGCTCAACGCCGACTTTGCCCGCCTCGGCGAGCTCGCCAGGGTCTCGATCCACCCCAAGGAAAAACGCCGCGGCAGCCGGCTCAACGGGCGCCCGGCCATCAACCTCGACGTGTTCGCCGACGCCGGCGCCTCGCCCGTGGAGGTCAGCGCCCGGGTCCGCGAGACCGTCGACGAGCTGCGCCGAGACCCGGCCCTCGGCGGCGTGGACGTGGCCGTGTTCAACGACCAGGGCGAGGTCATCCTCGACACCCTCGGCGACCTGCGCGACACGGGGATCTACGGCGGGCTCATCGGCGTCGTCGTGCTGTTTGGCTTCTTGCACCGCTGGCGGACCACGCTGACCGCGGCGGTGTGCATCCCGCTGAGCGTGCTCGCGGCCTGCGGCGTGCTCTTCCTGCGCGGCAGCGAGCTCAACTGCATCGTGCTCCTGGCCCTGGTGCTGTGCGTCGGCATGCTCATCGACAACGCGGTGGTCATCGTCGAGTCGATCCAGCAGCGCCTGCAGCGGGGCGATCCGCCGTTCACCGCCGCCCTCGAGGGCGCCCGGGAGGTGGGCCTGGCGACCGTCGCCTCGACCATGTCGAGCGTGATCGTGTTCCTGCCGATGATCGTCGGCCAGAGCCCCGGCGACATGTACACCTACATGAAGCCCCTGGGCTCGACCTTCGTGACCGCGCTCGTCGCCAGCTTGCTGGTCTCGCAGCTGGCCGTGCCCTTGCTGATGATCTTGCGCCGGCCGAGCTGGCTGGGCGGTCCCAAGGACGACGAAGACGGCGAGGGCACCGAGACCGAGACCGAGACCGACTCGGCGACGAGCACGCCGCGGGGCTTTCGACCCACGCGCAACGTCTTGCTCGAGCCCGTCGCCGCGTTCTACGGGCGCCTCGTGGGCTGGACGATCCGCCACCCGCGGATGACCCTCGCCGTCGGTCTGTGCCTGTGCGCGAGCGCCTACTACCCGGCGCAGAACATGAACATCGACATGGGCATGGACGAGCGGATGATCGCCATGCCGATCCGCCTCGAGTTCACCGGCAGCCGGGACTACCGCGACGTGATCACCGGGCTCGAGGCCGTCGAGGACGAGCTGCTGCCGCGCAAGGACGAGCTGGGCATCGAGACCCTGACCTGCCGCTACCGCGACTGGGGCGGGACCTGCGACGCCTACCCGGCCAACGACATCGAGTCCGAGGCGCAGATGTCCGACTTCAAGCAGGGGCTCCAGGCCAGCTTGCCCGAGCAGCCCGGGGTCCGCTACGCCGTCGGCGAGCGCGACGGCTGGTGGATGGGCGGCCGGGACCCGCGGGAGGTGGGCTTCGTGATCCGCGGCGAGGACATGGGCACGCTCTTCGAGCTCAGCGAGCGCTTGGCCGAGCACATGGCCGAGCGCCTGCCCAAGGGCGACTTCGACAACCCCGAGGCCGGGGGCTACGACCGGATCAACGGCCCCTTCAACGAGGGCAACGAGGAGCTCCACGTCGTCCTCGACCCGGATCGGCTCCAGCGCCTGGGCCTGCGCGCCGGCGAGGTCAGCCAGATGGTCGCGCTCGCGTTTCAGGGCGTGCCCCTGGGCTCGATCCGCGGCCCCGAGGGGGAGGTCGAGCTGCGCCTGTCGACGGGCTCCCTGGACCCCCAAAGCTCGGCTCAGGGCGCCCGGGGGCCGGGCATCGCCGACCTCGGGGACCTGCGCATCCCCCTGCCCGCGCCCACGGACACCGGCGTGACCGAGGTGCCGCTGAGCTCCATCGCGGACATCGAGCTCGAGCGCAGCCCGTGGTGGGTGCAGCGCGTCGATCGTCAGACCGAGGTCCGCCTGCGGGTGCGCTTTTTCGGCACGGATCGGGGCGCCAACCAGGCCGCCGTCGAGGCCGCCCGCGAGGGCTTCGCGCTGCCCGCGGGCTACAGCATCGGTCAAGGCACGCGCTGGGGCATGGAGAACGACGAGATGCTGCAGCTGGCGATCAACCTGGGTCTTTGCCTGATCCTCGTCTACGCCGTGATGGCTTCGCTGTTCGAGAGCTTCCTGCAGCCCGGGGCGATCCTGGCCACGGGCCTGCTGGGCTGCTTTGGCGCCCCGTGGGCGATGTGGGCCTCGGGCACGACCTTCGACATCGTCGCGATGATCGGCCTGTTCATCCTCGTCGGCATCATCGTCAACAACGGGATCATGCTCGTCGACAAGGTCACGCAGCTACGCGGCGATGGCCTGGGCCGCGACGAGGCCCTGGCCCAGGCCGGCAAGGACCGGCTGCGCCCGGTGCTGATGACCGCGGCGACGACCATCTTTGGGCTCGTCCCCATGCTCTTGCACCACCCGACGCTGGCGGGGATCTACTACCACTCCATCGCCATCATCATCGCCGCCGGCCTGGCCACGAGCACGGTGATGACCCTCGTGTTCCTGCCCTCGGCCTACGTGCTGGTCGAGAACTTCTCCCTCGAGTCCCAGCGGATCTGGGCGGGGATCACCAGCTGGAAGCGCTCGCCGCCTCAGTAGCCCCGGAGCTTGCGGAGCTCGCGGAGCTCCTTCTTCTTCGGGCGACCGGCCCCGCGCTCGCGCTCGGCCACGACCACGCGCTCTTCCTTGGGCGGGGGCGCCGGGGTGTGGTCGACGTAGAGGGTGCGGGCGACGGAGGCCGGGCCGCGGCGCTCGCCGAGGGCGACGACCTCGAGCTCCCGCGGTCCGCCGGGGGTGAGCACGTCGATCCTGTCCCCGGGCTTGACGCCCTTGGAGGCCTTGACCGACTCGCCGTCGATCTTGACGTGTCCCGCCGAGCAGGCCGTCGAGGCGCTCGAGCGCGTCTTGAACATCCGCGCGGCCCACAGCCACTTGTCGATGCGCACGGACTTGGGAGCGTCAGCCATGGTTGGCCAGTATACCCCTTGCTGGGCGCGGCGCAGGCTCAGGGCACGAAGCCGCCGGCGAAGTCCATGCAGCCGCCGCAGTCCCAGCGGAAGTTGTCGCGGAGCACGACGGTGGCCACGGCGGCGTCGCCGATGTCGATGAGGCAGAAGGTCAGCTCCACGGGCTCGCCCGGGGCCTGCGGGGCCGCGGGCGAGGGACGCGACGTCCCCAGTCCCGCTATGCTCGGCGCCATGAGCCTCATGTCTCGCCTCAAGCGCCCCGGACCCAGCGGCTTTGGCTACGGCAGCACCGCCGAGCAGGTCACCGAGGGCCTCGACTTGTCGGGCAAGGTCTACCTGCTCACCGGCTCCAACAGCGGCCTGGGCCTCGAGACCTTGCGTGTGCTGAACCTGCGCGGCGCCACGGTGATCGCCACGGCGCGGACCCAGGCCAAGGCCGAGGGGGCGCTGCGTGACGCCGGGGCGAGCGAGCGCGGCGTCGCCATGGCCTGCGAGCTGTCCGAGCCCAGCTCCGTGCGCGCCTGCGTCGAGGCCGTCAACGCGTGGTGCGGGGAGCAGCGGCCGCTCGCGGGGATCATCGCCAACGCGGGGATCATGGCTCTGCCCAAGCTCCAGCTGAAGTTCGGCTACGAGCTGCAGTTCTTCACCAACCACATCGGGCACTTCATGCTGGTCAACGGGGTGCTCGACTCCCTCGCCCCCGACGGCCGCGTGGTGATGCTGGCGAGCTCCGCCCACCAGGGCGCGCCGCGGGCCGAGGGCATCCAGTTCGACAACCTCGACGGCCGCAAGGGCTACGCGCCGTGGGCCAACTACGGCCAGTCCAAGCTCGCCAACTTGCTGTTCGCGCGGGAGCTCGACCGCCGCCTCGCGGCCAGCGAGCACCCCCAGCGCAGCGCCAACGCCGTCCACCCCGGGGTGATCCCCACGCCCCTGGGCCGGCACGTCAGCAAGGCGACCTGGTTCACCTTCAGCGTGCTCGGCAAGCCCTTCTTGAAGACCGTCCACGAGGGCGCGGCCACGCAGTGCTTCGTGGCCACCCACGCCAGCGTCGGCGGCGGGGGCTTGCGCGGGCAGTACTTCGCCGACAGCAACGTCGCCGAGAGCTCCGCCCACGGCAGCGACATGGCCCTGGCGGCGAAGCTGTGGCAGGTCAGCGAAGAGATCGTCGCCGGACTCTGACTTTGCCCCCACAGCCGCTCGGAGACCGGGGCGCTTAGTCGCTCCGCTCCTCCGCGACGAAGCGTCCCCGGTCTTCAGGCGGCTGTGGGGGCAAAGTAGTTCTATTGGGCGTCGAGGAAGGCCGCGATCGCGTCGTTGGTCTTCTCGAGGTTGGGCTTGACCAGGGCGACGATGAACTTCTCGACCTGGGGCCCGATCGTGCCGGCGAGGAAGCGCGGCACGCCCTTGACCTTGCGGATGTCGATCTGCAGCTCGCCCTCGAGGAGCACCTTGGTCGACTCGCCCTGGGCGACCAGGGTCGTCGAGCCCGAGCACGAGAAGGCGTCGCGGAAGGCCCGGGTCTCGATGCGCCACGCGCAGCGGGTGTCGGCCGCGGTCCAGGTCGCGTGGTCGTCCCAGTACAGGTGCTCCGGCTTGATGAGCTTCTGGGCCACCGCCGGGATCTCCTTGTCGCTCGCCCACACGTTGTGCAAGCGGACCGCGCCCTGCTCCGGCAGCTCCTCCCGCGACTCGACCACGATCTCGCGGATGTCGTCGAGGTAGGCCACGGTCTCGGGCAGACGATCGCGGTAGACCTCGAACACGCGGTCGACGGGGTGGGCGATCAGGGACTCGCTGTAGATGCGCACGGCGGGGCCTCTACTGCGAGTCTGCCGGTCTCGTCAAGGCGCCGAGGCGGCGCTCAGGGAATGCCAAACGCGGTGATCGACAGGCCCGCGCCGACCAGCTCGCCCTCGCCGATCACCCCCTTGTCGCCCAGGCACAGCATCCAGGTGCCGTCGACGGGCTCGTCGGCGAAGTCGGAGAGGGGTCCCGATCCGGTCGCGCCCGGGTGCGGCTGGAAGTCGCACACGTCGTCGGAGACGCACACGGTCTCGTCGATGTCGAGCTCGACGCCCATGTCCTCGGCGGACGCGGCGAAGTCGTCGTTGAAGTTGAGGGGCCCGGTGGCGCCGAAGTAGGAGTCGTCGCCGCAGCACGAGCCGTCGCCGTCGAAGGCCTCGTCGAGGCCGGGGCGGCTGAACAGGGTGACCTCGGTGCCCTCGGGGCTGACGACCTTGGCCACGAGCTCGCCGACCCACGAGTGCTCGATGATCAGCTGCGCGGTGACGTCGACGACGGCGGCCTCGGCGATGAAGTTGAGCTCGATGCACGCCATGGACTCGAGGGTCGCGTCGTACATGTCCTCGGGGATCTTCAGCCCGGCCATGCCGTCGAGCTCGACGACGAACTCGTAGGGGTTGAGGGTGCAGTCGTTGGCGCACTCGTCGTCGTCGATGTCGTTGCCGTCGTCGCACTGCTCGCCGAGCTCGGTCCGGCCGTTGCCGCACTCGGGCTCGCCCTCCTCGGCGCCGTCTTGGGTGGTCTCGGCGTCGGTGGTCTCGGCGTCGGTGCTGTCCTCGGCGTCGGTGGTCTCGGCGTCGGTGCTGCCGTCCGTCGAGCTGTCTTCGCCGGACTCCTCCGTCGTCGAGGTGTCGCCGTCTTCGCCGACGTCGTCGCTGCCCTCGCCGAGACCGATGGTGTTCGGCGAGCAGGCCGAGAGCGCCACGATGGCGAGGAGTCCCGAGAGCGAGCGAGGCCAGAGCATGGCCCCTTGCTAGCACGGGCAACGCGCCCAGGTCATGAATGGCTCAGCCTGGGTCGCAAAAGTAGCCCACCGTGGCCTCTTGGGTGGCGAGCAGAGCGTCGCAGGCGGCGTTACACAGGTTCATGCGGGTCATCTCGGCGTCGGCCCAGACCCAGCCGTCCTCCGAGCCGCAGTCGGTCACCTCGGGCCAGTCCTGGTCGCCGGCGGTGACCTGGACCTGGTCGGGATCGCTGGGCGACTCGCCCAGGTCCAGGTGGCAGCTGTTGGCGTAGGAGTCGGCGACGACCTGCTCGAGGGCTGCGTGCAGGCTCTCGGCGTTCGCGGCCTCGAAGTAGTCGTCGGCGCCGCCCCCCGCCTCGGCCATGGCCCCGAGCTGGGCCTTGGCCGAGTTGTAGCTCGGCGAGATGCCCACGACGTAGGTCGCGATGCCGTCGACCTCGCGGGCGAGGGTGAGCTCGGTGGTGATCTGCTCGAGGGTCGCGGCCTGGTCGTCGGTGCAGCCGATGCTGCCGTCGGTGATCAGCACCACCGCCTTGGCGCCGGGGGCCTCGTAGTCGCGCATCATGCCGAGCCCGGCGTCGAGGGCGGCCAGGGTCGGCGTCCCGCCGTTGACGTCCTCGAGCGGCCCCGGGATGAGCTCGAGCAGGAGCTCGCTGTTGTCGAGGAGCATGGGCACGTCGATCTGCGGGGACACGCCGCACTCGCCCCAGCCCTGGGTCGAGAAGGTCTTGGCCCCAAACTCGACGAAGTGGTCCATGTCGTCGGCGAGCATGACGTCGCCGAGGGCCTCGTGGAGGGCTTGCCAGCGGCTCTTGTCCGGCTCGTCGGCGTCGAAGCCGGTCTGCATCATGGAGCCCGAGCGATCGAGGAGCATCAGCACGCTCGGCGGCACCGGGGCCACGCTGTCCACGAACTCCACGCACGCGCCGCTGCCCTCGTCCTCCGTGGCGCCGTCCGTGGCGCCTTCCTCACCGCCCTCGCCCGCCCCCTCGGCAGACCCCTCATCGCCCTCGCCGCCCTCGCTGCCGTTGGGGTCGAGCCGGCCATCGTCGCCCCCGTCCTCGCTCTGGCCCTCCTCGTGACCGCTCTCCCCTGCCTCGTCGCCCGCGTCGACACCACCTTCGTCCTCGAAGCCCGTCTCCCCGTAGCCCGGGAGCTCGTAGGGGTTGTCTTGGGGCTCCCCCGCACACGCAGCGAGGTGGACCAGACATGCGGCGAGGAACGAGACTTTGGTCCGGCTCTTCATGGTTTTGCAGCTTACTCAAAAAACATGAGATGAAAAGGGACAAGATCGCGCTTCGTGTGAGCTGATGGTCGTGCGCGATTTCGTGTGCGCTCTATGCCTGTCGAAGCTACTGGTTCGTTTTGAATGTTTGTTGGAGCAATGAGGGATGAGCGTTCCCGGCTCGGGTGCGGGGTGTGCTTTTTGATCGATTTTGGATCCGCGGGGGGCGCTCGGATACCCTGGACGGCGATGACGTCGGGTCTCGAAGAATTTGGCATCGTTGACGACGACGCGCCGATCGCCAAGTCCAAGGAGCTCACCGGCGGCAAGCCTGTGACCACGGCGAACAAGAAGATGGATCTGGAGCAGGTCAAGGCCGCGCTCCAGGAGATCCCCCTGTTCGCGGGTCTGCTCCCGACCCACCTCGACCGCATCGGCAAGCTGGCCGGTGAGTTCGAGTATCAAAAGAACGAGTACGTCTTTCACCACGGTGACGAAGGTGACGGGCTGTACCTGGTCATCTCCGGCGCGATCCGCATCTCCCGCAACATGTCGGGGATGGGGGAAGAGGCGCTGGCCGTCCTTCGGGAGGGGCAGCACTTTGGCGAGATGTCACTGATTGATGACGACGTGCCGCGCTCGGCGGACGCGCTGTGTCACGAGGGGGCGCGGTTGATCAAGCTGCCCAAGCACGACCTGCGCGACTTGATGTTCGTCGATCGCGAGCTCGCCTACGAGCTGCTGTGGCGCTTCGTTCGTGGGTTGAGCTCGCGGCTGCGGGACTCGAACGACCGCCTGATGATGCTGACCGCGACCTCGAAGTTCTGACCTCAGGAGCAGAGCTCGACGAGCTCGCAGGCCTCGGTGACCTCGCACTCCTCATAGCCATCGGGGTCGACGACCCCGCTGCAGCGGGTGTCGATCACCTCGCAGCGCTCGACGAGCTCACAGGTCACGGCGGGAGCTGGCGCAGCTTTGGGTGCCTTCGCTTTGGTCTTGGACCGGGCTCCCCTGGACTTCGCTTTTGGTGGAACTTTGGGCTCGGGGGCCGGCTGGGGCTGGGGCTGGGGCTGGGGTTGGGGCTCGGGGGCCACCTTGGCCGGTGGTTCGGGCGTCGCGGCCAAGACCGGCGCAGGTTCGACGTGCGGCGCCGCGGGGGAGGCCGCGGGGGGGGCCTCGGGCGTG
Organism: Plesiocystis pacifica SIR-1; assembly: GCF_000170895.1. GTDB lineage: Bacteria > Myxococcota_A > Polyangia > Nannocystales > Nannocystaceae > Plesiocystis > Plesiocystis pacifica. The sequence continues at coordinate 71,746 of NZ_ABCS01000030.1, forward strand.
GTCGAGTCTTCCTGCTCGGGAGGGTGCCAGTGGACGAGCAGGGTCGACAGCGCCGTCACCAGGGTCGCGCACGCACCGATCACGAGGCTGATCGACTTGGCGCGTCGGCTCGTGCCTTCTTTTTCGGGCTCGGGCTCGGGTTCGGGCTCGGGCTCGGGCTCGGGTTCGGGTTGGGGCTCGGGTTGGGGTTGGGGCTGGGGCCCGGGTTCGGGTTGGGGCTCGAGGGCCTCGGGCCCCACGCCCGAGGGGGAGTCCGCGTTCGGGTCGTCGCTGGTGGACATGGTGGCTCCGAGGTCGTCGAGGTGGGGCTCAGGCGGCCGCGGGGGCGCCGGACAAGCTGTTTGCGAGATCGACCACGAAGCGGACGATCTGGACGGCGAGGGCCAGGCCCGTACCGATCGCCGCGAACACACCGGAGATGACGGCGAACACGGCGGAGGTGATCCCGAAGTCGCCGCCGGAGATCAGCAGGGCGATGCCCGAGATGGCGGCGGCGATGCCCGAGACGACGCCCGCGGCGCCGGCCGCGATGTTGAGCCCCTCGCAGACCTTGTCGAACACCACCTGCGACTGGGGCGTGTCGCAGCCTCGGGCGAGGGCGTCGAGCTCCTGCGCGCTCAAGCTGGCGAAGGTGTCGCGCATGCGCTCGGGGTCGACGGCGGCGATGCGCCGGGCGGCCTCGCTGGCCTCGCGCTCGGGCGTCTCCTCGAGCTTGGGCACGAGCTGTTCGAGGGCCTGGCGAGCGAGCTCGGGGAGCTTGCTGAGCTTGTCGTAGAGGTCGAAGGAGATCACGCTCATCACGGCCTTGCTGATGTTGTCGAAGATCGCCGTGACTTGATCGACGGAGGACACGAGCATGCAGTGGCCGTCGCTGACGGCGACGACGATGTACTCCTCGATGAGCATGTTGCGGTGGGTGTAGAGCAGCTGGCCATCTTCACCGTGGCTGGGGGCGCCGTGGGCCCGGTAGCGCACGTCCTGGCCGTGGCGCCACATGGTCCCGGCGTCGCCGATGCGCAGGGGTCCCTCCCAGCTCCAGGGGATGGAGACGGGGTGGCCCCAGGGGAACTCGTGCAGGCCCTCCCCGATGGTGGTGTTGTCTCCGCTCCAGTCCGGGTTGAGGAACTCGAGCTCCTTCCCGGTGTAGTTGGCGAGGGCGCAGATGCGAGTGACGTTTGGTCCGATTCCCATGCTCAGACCATGGCCAGGGCGGGTCTGGGGCGCACTTGCGCGACCTTGCGCGACCTTGCGGTTTTGGTGAAAGGGCGTGAAAGGGGCTGAAGTTGTGATCGCTCCGGCAGTTGGGAGACGCTCGGGGCGTGGATGGACCGCCGCGCACCAGGCCGCCCTGCGAGGGCTGGGATCCGACGGTCTCGCGCGATCTGCCGGCGGCGCCGATGCTGCGCGCGCAGCTCGAGGCGCCGGCGCGGATCGGTCGCTTCGAGGTCGCGCGGTTGCTGGGCCGCGGGGGCATGGGGGCGGTCTACGTCGGCGTCGACGGGGACCTCGACCGCGAGGTCGCGCTCAAGCTCCTGCGCCCGGGCTCGACGAGCGCGCGCGGGCGCCACAGGCTGCTGCGCGAAGCCCAGGCCCTCGCCAAGCTGTCGCACCCCAACGTCGTCCAGGTCCACGAAGTGGGGGAGGAGCGCGGGGCGATCTACATCGCCATGGAGCTCGTCGAGGGGCAGACCCTCTCGGACTGGGCGCTGTCGTCGGCGGACTGGCGCGGGCGCCTCGAGGTGCTGCTCCAGGCCGGGCGCGGGCTCGGGGCGGCCCACGCCGCGGGTCTGGTGCACCGCGACTTCAAGCCCGACAACGTGCTCGTGGGCGCGGACGGCCGGGCGCGGGTGCTGGACTTTGGCCTGGTCCGCCGCTTGCCCGGGGCCGACCCGAGCCTCGACGTGACGCAGCCCGAGGGCGGGCGTCGAGCCTCTCAGGAGCGCGAGACCCTCGACGGCGAGCTGTCGGACTCGGCGCTGACGATGCGCGGGACGGTGATGGGCACGCCGGCCTACATGGCGCCGGAGCAGCACGCCGGTCGGCCCTGCGACACGGCGGCGGACCAGTACGCCTTTTGCGTCACGGCCCTCGAGATCCTCCACGGGCAGCGACCCTTCGCGGCCGGGACCATGCGGGCCCTGGCGGCGGCCAAGGACGCCCGAGAGCTCCGGCCCGCGCCGCGCGAGCGGGCCTTGCCGCGCTCGGTCCAGGCGGCGCTGGTCCGCGGGCTGGAGCCCGAGCCCGGCGCGCGCTGGCCGTCCATGGAGGCGCTCCTCGACGTCCTCGAGGCGAGCTTGGGCCCGTCGAAGCTGCGGCCTTGGTCCCTCGTGGCCGGGACCTTCGCGGTCCTCGGCGTGGCCCTGGGGCTGGCCTCGGCGCGGCCGAGGGGGGCCGTCGCGGCGCCGGCTTGCGCCCTTGGAGCCCGGAGCCTCGAGGGGTTCTGGGACGGGGAGCGGGCGGCGGGCCTCGACGCCAAGCTGGGCGCGGACGCGGGCGCGGTGCGTCGCCGCCTCGACGCCTGGGCCGGGGCCTGGGTGCTCGAGCGTCGGGCGAGCTGCCAGGCGACCCACGTCGAGGGCACGCAGTCCGCCGCCATGCTCGACCGGCGCGAGGCCTGCCTGCTGCGCCAGCGCGCCGAATTCGACGCGGTCCTCGAGGTGCTCGAGGAGTTCGAGGTGGGCCCGGCGCTGGCTCCGGGCGCGGCGGTGTCGGCCCTCGACGCCCTACCTGAGCGCAGCGCCTGCAGCGTCGCGGCCCTCGACGCGAGCGCCTCGGCGAGGCGGAGTGAGACCGACGAGGCGGCCTTCGCCGAGCTGGCCCGGGCCCGCGCCGAGCTGAACGTGGGCTCTGTCGAGCGCGGGCGGCAGCGGGTCCTCGCGGTCGCCGAGCGGGCCGAGGCGGACGGCCAGGTCGAGCTCTCCCTCGAGGCGCGGCGCGTCCTCGCGACCCTCGCGGATCAGGCCGGCAGCCTCGACGAGGCCCTCGAGATCCTGCGCGAGGCGACCCACGGGGCCCGCCGAGCGGGGCTGAGCGACCTCGAGGCCAGCGTCCGCGTCCAGCGGGCGCGGGTGGCCGCGGGCGACTCGGGGCACCCGGCCCTCGAAGCCGCGCTCGTCGACGAGGCCCAGCTCGCCCTCGAAGGCGTGGGTCGGCCCGAGGACCCCCGCGCCGTGACCCTCGAGATCGCGCGGGCGCGGGTGGCCGAGCAAGCGGGCGACTGGGACGCAGCCATCGCCGCTCACGAGCGCGCCCACGCCCTCGCCGAGGGTCGCCTCGACGAGACCTCGCGCGCGCTCGTGCGCGTCGGCGTCGGGACGGCGCGCTACCGGGCGGGGGACTACGCGGGGGCCCAGCGCGAGCTCGAGGCCTGCGTCGACGCCGTGACCGAGGGCTGGGGTCCGCGGGCGCCCCAGCTCGCCCGGGTGCACTTCAACCTCGCCATGGTCGCCAGCGATCTCGGCCAGCAGGGGCGGGCGCGCGAGCACATGGACGCCGCCCTCGCGCTGGACCGGGCGCTGTGGGGGGAGGGCTCTCTCGAGCTCGCCCGCGACCGCTTCGCCTCGGCCTACCTCGACTTTGGCGCGGGCGAGATGGTCCGGGGCTGCGCCGAGGTCGACGCGATCGTGCCGACCTACGAGGCCGAGCTCGGCCCCGAGCACGACGAGACCGGGCAGCTGCTCACGGCCGCGGGCATGTGCCGCTTCTTCGAAGACCGGCTCGAGGACGCCGAGGCGAGCTACGAGCGCGCCCTGACCATCCAGCGCCAGCGCCTGGGCGAGGACCACTACGAAGTGGGGCTGTTGCACAGCAACCTCGCCGAGGTCGCCCTGGCCCGCGGCGAGTTCGAGCTTGCCGGGCAGGGCTACGACCGGGCCGCCGAGATCTTCGCGGGCGCCGTGCCCGAGGACCACCCCCTGCACGCCTACGCCCTGCGCGGGCAGGGGGCGGTGTGGCTCGAGCAAGGGGAGGCCGATCGGGCCGTGGTCGCGCTGGAGCGGGCGCTGGCCATCGCCGATGCCTCGAACGCGGTCGAGTTCGCCGAGATTCAGCTGGCGCTAGCTCGCGCGCGGGTGGCCGTGGGTCGCCCGAACGAGCTCGCCGAGGCCCTCGCCGAGCAGGCCCTGCAAACCTTCACCGAGGCGGGGGCGATGAGCCGCGCCGAGGCAGCGCGGGCGTGGCTCGAGCGCTGAACCCAACTCACCAACGACGAAAGCACGCGAAGCACCATGTCCGACCCGAACCCGAACTTTCCCAACGACCTCGATCCGACCTGGGGCGGATGCAAGGTGAAGATCAAAGACTCCACCCATGGCGAGCGCTTCCTGACCCAAGCAGGCAACGCCTTGGGCGTGGATCTGCACTCTTCGAGCACCTTTCACTATCTCCGGGTGGACGGCGAGGTGTGGATCGTCAGGGCGGACTCGGACGATGCGCGCTACGTCGGCGTCACCGGCGGGGGGGAAATCGCCCCGGTCGAGGACCCCTACGCCTGGGCGCCAGACGGGCTCAAGCTGCGCAACGCCACCAAGTATCTCCGCATGAAACCGGAGCGCGGGGTGATGCTGCTGGGCCTGGGCGATAGCGAGGAGGCGGCCGACATCGAAGCGTGCTCGGCCTGAGCCGGAGCCCGTCGTGCTACCGTCGCGCGGTGGCTCGCCTTCGCCATCTCGCCTCGGGAGCCGAGCATCCCCTGTCGGCGCGCCACCTCCTGGGTCGCGCGCCGACCTGCGCCCTGCGCATCGATGACCCGGGGGTCTCGGGCTATCACGCCGAGCTGAGCTGGGACGGCGAGGGCTGGAAGGTCCAGGACCTGGGCAGCCGCAACGGGACCACCCTCGGCGGCGAGGCCCTGGTCAAGGGGAAGCGCGTGCCCTTGCCCGCGCAGGTCGAGCTCGAGCTCGCGGGGGCGGTGCGCTTTGTCCTCGTCGACGCGACGGAGCCCACGCTGATCGCCTTCGGCCCCCAGGGGGAGGTGCGCGAGGCGGCCCACGAGCTGCTGTGCCTGCCCAGCGAGGAGCAGCCCGAGCTGACCTTGTTCCGCGAGCTCGACGGGCGCTGGTGGGTCGAGGACGACGCCTGGGCCCGGGAGCTCGGCGAGGTCGAGAGCCTCGTCGCTGGCGGCCAGAGCTGGCGGGTGCTCTCGCCGCGGAGCCTGGCCTCGACGCGGGAGGCCTCGGGCGCGGGCTTGCTCGCCGAGCAGCGGCTGTGCTTCGAGGTCAGCCGCGACGGCGAGCACGTCGAGCTGAGCCTGGTCCACGCCACGCAGCGCCGGGCCCTCGCGCCGCGCAGCCACCAGTTCTTGCTCCTGGCCCTGGCGCGCGCCCGCCTGGCCGACGCCGACCCCGAGCGCGGCCTGCCCGAGACCGAGCGGGGCTGGGTCTACCGCGAGGATCTCCCGCGCATGCTCGCGATCCAGCCCGAGCTGATCCACCTGTGGATCCACCGCGCCCGCAAGCAGCTCGTCCAGGCGGGCATCCGCGACGCCGTCGGCCTGTTCGAGCGTCGAGCCAGCGGCACCCAGCTGCGCCTGGGCGTCCGCGCCCTCGAGATCCGCGACCAGTAGCGACTGAACGTCGTCCGGCGAGCTGCTATGCTGGCCCAAGCGCGATGCCCTACGTCGAGTACGCCAGCGAAGGACGGGTGCTGTTCCGCACCGAGAGCAGCGACGGCGCCCAGACCGTGCCGCGCATCCACGAGATCGTCGTCGTCGACGACCGGCCCTACCAGGTCGTCGACGTCGAGTACTGGGCCCGGCGCCTCGGCTCCAAGGACCGCCGCAGCGTGTGGCCCACCGTCTACCTGATCCCCGTGTCCGACGAGGACTGGAAGCGCAGGCTCGAGCGCCGCGTCGTGCGTGAAAAGCCCGACGGTCCGCCGGTTCGCTACTGAGCCCTCGTCTGCGTCCACGAACTGCGAACCCCATGGTCACGCCCCGCCTCGACCTGGTCCGGACCCTGCTGCCCGAGCGCGAGCGCGAGCGGGTCGAAGCCTACGTCCTCGACGACGCCGGCCACGGCACCGACGTGTTCGGCACCACCGTCGACGGCCTCGGCAACGCCTACGCCCTGGCCTACTGGCTGCACCGGTACTATTTCCGGGTGGTCTCGGCCGGCCACGAGAACGTGCCCCTCGACAGCGCCGGGGTCGTGGTCGGGAACCACAGCGGCGTGCTGCCCTTCGACGGCGTCATGGTCACCACGGACGTGTTCCGGCACATGGATCCGCCCCGCCTGGTCCGCTTCATGGTCGACTTCTTCGTCTACAGCATGCCGGTGGTCGGCACGCTGTTTCGGAGCCTCGGACAGATCCCCGGGACGCGGCGGAACTTCGACGGGCTCATCGAAGAGGGCCACCTCGTCGGCATCTTCCCCGAGGGCGCGGACGCCCTGGGCAAGCCCATGGAAGACCGCTACCAGCTCTTCCCCTTCTCCCACGGCCACGCCGAGCTGGCGGCGCGCCACGGCGTCCCGGTGATCCCCTTTGGGGTCGTGGGCGCGGAGGAGCAGCAGGCGGTGATCTCCAACATGGAGCCCCTGGCCCGGGCCTTCGGCCTGCCCTTCGTCCCGCTGACCCGCACCTTCCCGCTCTTTGGCCCCCTGGGCCTGCTGCCCAAGCCCGTGCGCTACTACATCCACTACGGCCCGCCGCTGACCATCGACCCCGCGGCGCTGCGCAGCGTGGAGGTCCGCGCGCGGGAGGTCGAGCGGGTGCGCGAGGCCGTCAACGCGCAGATCGAGCTGGGCCTCGAGGTCCGGCGGCGCGCCGAAGGGGGCCGCGCGTGAGCGACGAGACCCAGACCCAGGCCCAGACCGAGGGCGAGACCGGAGCCGAGCTCGAAGCCCGGGCCGAGGCCATCCTCCGCGCCGGTCCGCGCCGGGTGCTGGTCGCGGGCGCGCGGCGCAAGATCGCCGTCGAGCTCATCGCCTTGCTGCTCAGCGATCCCCGGGTCGACAAGGTCCTCGCCGTCGCGCAGGGCCCGTGCCCGCCAGGGCTGATGGGCCACGACCCGCGGCGCTTCATGTATCACCAGGCTGGCCTCGCCCGCCGCCGCCAGGTCGACAACCTGTTCTTGTTCGAGGAGTTCCGCGAGCACCCCCTGGACACGGTGGTGCACCTGGCCTTCGCCGGGAACCCCAAGGGCTACGACGCCTCGCGCCACGAGTACAACGTCAACGCGGCGCGCCACCTGCTCGACGCTGCGCTGCGCCACGGCATCGGCAAGTACGTGTTCTTGTCGAGCGACGCGGTCTATGCCGTGGGCCCGCGCGGCGACTTCAAGGTCTCGGAGGACGCCGCCCTCAACCTCGACCCCGAGGTCTCGGCGACGGTCCGCGACATCATCGACGCGGAGTTTTTGTGCCGCGCCAAGATGGACCACGCCGGCTGCGAGGTCATGGTCCTGCGCCCCGCCGGGGTCGTCGGCGGCGGGGTCAGCTCGGGGCTCAACCTGTTGTTCGAGAGCAACCCGCCCGTGCTGCCCATCGGCTTCGACCCGATGATCAACCCGACGACCAAAGAGCGCCTCGCTCGCGACCTGGCCCTCGCGCTGATGGTCCACGGCAAGGGCCTCTACAACGTCGCGGGTCCGAGCGCGGGGCCGCTGACGCGCTTCCTCGAGGCCCGCGGGGTCACGCCCATGCGCGTCCCGGGCCCGCTGCTGCGCAGCACCAACCGGCTGCAGCGCATGGTCGGGCAGACCCGCTACCACGCGGAGTACCAACCCAAGCGGCTGTTCTACTCGCTGGTCCTCGACGACTCGCGCTTCGAGGCGGACTTTCGCCGGCACGCTGCGCTCGTGGCTGTGGGCGGGTCACAAGGGGCCGTCGACGAGCCCTTCGCGTGACTGTCGCCGTGACTCAGGACAAATCGAAGCCACATCGCTGAAGCAAACTCGCAGCTCTCGGGCTCTCGGCTCGGCGCGAGCGGGCTTTGGCGAGATCGACGGTCGCTGAGCGCTCGCCGCAAACGGCCCGCGCAGGTGCGCCTGGCAAGCTTTTTGCTCTCGACCGCGGCGCCGAGAAAAACGCTGGAATTCGTCGGCCCAGATCCAATGCTCGCGCTTTTGGCCAATGCGTGAGCTGGCTTGGGGTTCAACGACCCCGCGCTCTCGTGGGCCCCCATGGCCGGCCCGTCATCGCCCCGACGCCTGGCATGCGCAGCTGCGCTCGGCACAATCCCGCCGCTTGACCGGCGACAGCCCCGAGCCCCGCAGATCGCGGCCGGAACGGACAGGAACCGCATGGCGAAGCGAAACCTCAGCGACTGGACCTTCTCCGAGCTCCTCCGGCGGCTCGCGCAGCTGCTCGGCCTCGTGCTGATCGCGGCGTGCAGCGAGCAAGCCGTCGAGCGCCCGGAGGCCTCTCTGCGCGCCTCCGTCCATCAATTCTCGTTCCTGGCCGAGGCCCCCGTGCCCGCGCTCTCGACCATCGCCGCGGTCGTCGAAGAGCGCGACCCCGGCCAGGGCGACGCGGCCATGGGCGAGCGCGTCGACGAGGCCCGGGATCGCCTGCACCACAGCCCCTACGTGTGCGAGCAGTTCGAGATGCGCGTGCGCGACGACGGCCGCGCTCGACACAAGCGCCTGCGTCGCTCGTGGACCGAGACCGATCGCCAGCGCTTTCGCAAGCTCGTCGAGATGGTCGCCAAGGAGATGGGCGCGGACCCCAAGCTCGTCGCCCTGTGGGCGCTGCGCGAGTCGACCTACAACCCCTACGCGATCCACGTCCTCGACCCCGACCTCGAGGCCTCGTCCCAGAGCTGGCGACGGCACCGCTGGGACCCCGAGCGGGCCGAAGAGCTCCACGCGATCATGGCCGAGGTCGGCGCCCGCGACCCGGGCTACTGGAAGGCCAAGGCCGAGCTCTCGCGGATCTCGAGGTTCAAGGACAACCCCTACTACGAGGACCGGGTCAGCTTCGACGTGGTCCTGCCCAAGGGCGAGCGCGAGCGCGGGGAGACCTCCTACTGGGGCTACGGCTACGGCCCCTTCGGCTTCAACCCGACCTACTTCCTGGCGACCTGGGACGCCAAGGCGCCGCCGTGGGTGTTTTGCAACGACGACGGCATCGCGGCGATCGTGACCGCGGTGTGGGCGGCCCGGCAGCACCAGCGCGAGTGCGCCAGCTTGGGCTTTGGCGACAGCAACGAGGTCGTCAACCGGCGCTTCTCCTCGGGCCACTGCGAGCTCCGCCCGGGGCGGGCCCACCTGTTCCGCAAGCGCGCGCGGGCCCGCAACATCAACCCCAGGGCGACCGCCAAGCTCGGCGATCGCTGGCCCATGGACAGCAGCGATCGCCGGGCGATCGTCGAGCACATGCGCACCCGGGCCGAGGCCGAGGGCCTGCTGAGTCGCCACGCCCGCGCCGACGCGGCGCGGCTTCGTCACTAGCGGTGCTGGTACTCTGGGCGCGATGGCTAGCTCGTCCAAGCGCCCGCGCTCCGCCGCCGAGTGGTTTGACTTTGCCCTGCCTTTTTTGTTGACCGCCGCGGGCTTGCTGCACCCCGAGAGCCCCAAGGTCTGGTTTGCGAGCTTGGGCTTCGCCTTCGTCGCGATCGCCGGGCCGATCCTCACCGGCGCGGGCGTGGTGACCTGGCTGTCCGGGCGCTTCGGCGCGCGCATTCAGGGCGAGCGCAAAAAAGCCGCGCCCATGCTCGACGAGGCCCTCGAGACCGCGCGCGCGTCGTGGGTCGCGGCGAGCTTGGCCGCGTGGCCCCTGGCGCAGTGGTGGCTCGGCCACGAGACGGCGATGGTCGTGGACCTCGAGTCCCGCGGGCTGACCGTCGGCGCGGTGATCTTGCAGACCGTCGTCGGGCTCATCGCCATGGACGCGTGGCTGTACTGGAAGCACCGCCTGCTCCACACCAAGCGCATGTTCGTGTTCCACAAAAAACACCACAGCTTCCGCGACCCGACCCCCTTCGCCGGCTTCGCCGTGGGCCCCGTCGAGTCGCTGCTGACCTTTTGGCCGATCCTGATCCTGTGCGTCCCCCCGGCCACGCACTGGGCCCCGCTCTACTTCGGCCTGGTCGTCGCCTTCGTGAACCTCAACTTCTACCTGCACTGCGGCGTGCGCATCGAGTGGGCCGAGAAGCTGATCGCGCCGACGGGCATCAACACCTCCGCCTTCCACAACATCCACCACTCCCACGCGGTGGTGCACTTTGGTGAGGCGATGACGGTGTGGGACCGGATCTGCAAGACCCGCCTGGTCGACCGGGCGAATTGAGCCGGAGTGCCGGCTAAGGGCAGCCGGCGAATGTTTTTCTGGGCCCCAAAGTGCTATCGAGAGTGCAGTGTCCGGGGATCCCGAGGTCATCGTCATTGGTGCAGGCCCCAACGGCCTGGTCGCCGCGTGTGTGCTGGCCCGGGCCGGCCTCGACGTGCTCGTGGTCGAGGCGCACCCGACCCGCCCTGGCGGCGCGCTGGCTTCGGAGGAGGCGACGGAGCCGGGCTTCGTCCACGACGTGGGCGCGGCCTTCTTCCCCTTCGCGCAGATCAGCCCCGCGTTTCGCGATCTGAAGCTCGGCGACCACGGCCTGCGCTGGACCTTCGCGCCCATCGACTCGGCCCACCCCGCGCCCGACGGCACCGTCGCCGTGCTCGCCCGGGACATCGAGCGCATCCGCGACAACTTCGGCAGCCCCGAGGACGGCGCCAAGATGCTCGAGGTCGCCAACTGGCACCGCAAGGTCGAGCCGCACCTGCTCCCGGCGATGCTCGAGACCTTCCCGGCGATCCGCCCGGCCCTGGGCCTGCTGCCCTTTGCGCTCCTGCGCGTCGCCGCGACCTTCATGCGCTCGGGGGCCCGGCTGTCCCAGAGCTGGTTTCGCAGCGAGGCCGCGCGCCGGGTCATCCCCGGGCTCGCGCTGCACACCGACGTCGGCCCCGACGACACCTTCGGCTCCGGCATCGGCTACATGCTCGCGGTCATGGCCACCACCGGGGGCTACGGCGTGCCCGAGGGCGGCGCCGGGGCGATCACCGACGCGCTGGTGCGCTTGCTCGAGAGCCACGGCGGGCGCGTGCGCGTGGGCGCGCGGGTCGACTCGATCGTCGTCCGCGACAAGCGGGCCCAGGCCGTCGTGCTCGCCGGCGGCGAAGAGCTCCGCGCGACCAAGGCGATCGTCAGCGACACCTCCGCGCCGGCCCTGCTCGGTCGCCTCGTCGACGAAAAGCTCCTCCCCGGCCGCGTCGTCCGCAAGATGCGTTCCTTCGCCCAGGGCTGGGGCACCTTCAAGGTCGACTGGGCCCTCGACGGCCCCGTCCCCTGGGCCACCGAGCTCAGCCGCGAGGCCGCGGTCGTCCACGCCGGGGACAGCCTCGCCGACCTGCGCAGCTTCACCGCCCAGGCCCGCGGCGGCGAGCTGCCGACCAACCCCTACCTCGTCATCGGCCAGCAGAGCCTCAGCGACCCCACCCGCGCCCCCGAGGGCAAGCACGCCCTGTGGGCCTACTCGCGCGTCCCCGCCCTGCCCCCTGGGGGGGACTGGAAGGCCGTCGAGGAGCGCTTTGGCGACGCCATCGACGAGCGCATCGAGGGCCTCGCGCCCGGCTTCAAGGCCCGCATCCGCGCCCGCCGGGTCGTCTCCCCCAGCGCCCTCGAGGCCATGGACGCCAACCTCGTCGGGGGCGACCTCGGCGGAGGCTCCAACGCCTGGTATCGCCAGCTCGTATTCCGCCCGATCTTCCCGTACTTCCGCTACCGGACGCCGGTGCGCGGCCTGTACCTGGGCTCCAGCTACGCCCACCCGGGCGCTGGCGTCCACGGAATGTGTGGATACAACGCCGCGCGCATCGCCCTGCGAGACCTTCGCTAGGGCAGACAGATTTTTCGAGATTTTCGTGGACACATCGGCGACGACGATCACCTCGGAAATACAGGCCATCCATCCACACTAGTGTGGACGCCCGAGGGGTGGTGACGCGGGGTTCGGGGGGATTGCCGCGTCACCATCCTTCCTTTTTACCCCCGCGGTGCGCTGGGGGACTGGGGCTGCAGCGGACCTGCTCGCGCAGGTCCTCTCGTCGCTTCGCTCCTCGGGCAGGGTCGCTCGTGGGTGCTAGGGGGCATGTGGTCACCCCCTGCAAGGGGGTGTTCTCTGGCGGGGATGAGGAGGCGTTGTCTGGCGGGGATGAGGAGGCGTTGTTTGGCGGGGATGAGGGCCCGAGCTCAATCCGTACTCGCGCGCTCGCGCTCGCGTCCGAGCTCCGTCACGAAGAAATCGACAAAAGCCCGGATCTTCGGATCCAAGAACTCCCGCTCGACGTAGACCAGGTTGACCCGCTCGCGCGCGCCGACGTGCTCGGGCAAGACGTGGATCAGCTCGCCCTGGTCGAGGTTTGCGTGGGCGGAGTAGGCGGAGATCAGCGCGATCCCGAGCCCGCTGAGCGCGACGGCGCGGCGCAGCTCGATGTCGTTGGTGGCCAGGCTGCCGGAGACGGTGACGGAGCCGCCGGCGAGCAAGGGCCAGCGCCGCTCGGGCTGGCGGCCGGCTCGGTAGCCGACGATGCAGTTGTGCGCGTCGAGCTCGGCGGGGGTGGTCGGGGTGCCGGCGCGCTCGAGGTAGGCCGGGGAAGCGACGGCGATGCTGGTGTCGACGGACATCGAGCGGGTGATCAGCGAGGGGTCGTCGATCGGTCCGCGGCGCAGGGCGAGGTCGAAGCCCTCGGCGACCAGATCGACGTGCAGGCTCGTGGCGACGAACTCGAGGCTGACTTCGGGGTAGGCCTGCAAAAAAGCCGTCAGCCAGCGGGCGAAGAATTCGTGGGCGAGGGTCGAGGGCACGGACACGCGCAGGAGCCCGCGGGGGACCCCGTCGAGGCGGCGGACCTCGGCCTCGACGTCGCGGGCTCCCTCGACGAGCACGCGCGCCCGTTGGTGGAGGAGCTGGCCAGCGGGGGTCAGGGTCATGCGCCGGGTGGTGCGGTGAAGCAGGCGCACGCCGAGGCGCTGCTCGAGCTTGGCGAGGCGGCGGCTCAAGGTCGCGCGGGGCAAGTCGAGGACCTCGGCGGCGGCGGTGAGGCTGCCAGCGTCGACGATGGTGATGAATTCCTCGAAGCCGTCAGCGGCTCTCATTCGAACGATTTCCTGTCATCTGAGTTGCTCTGGCGGGCATTGTAGTTGAAATCAAACGAATTAATCTGAGCCCATGACGAAGACGAAGCTCCCCTACATCATCACCACGGCCCTGTTTGCGCTCATGATGCTGCCCGGAGCCGGCATGAACCTCGCCCAGCCACAGATGGTGGTCGAGATGGCCGAGGCCCTCGGGGTTCCGCTGGCGCTGTTGACGCTGATTGGCGTCTGGAAGCTGCTCGGGGTCGCCGCGCTCGTGACCCCAGGCCTCGACCGCCGCGGGCCTCACCTCCAGCGCCTGCGCGAGTGGGCCTACGCCGGCTTCTTCTTCGACCTGACGGGCGCGGCCTTCCTGCACATGGCCGTGGGCGACTTCAACGTCGTCACCCACGTCGTGTTCCTCTCGCTGCTGCTCGGGTCCTACGCGCTGCGCACCAAGGTCCTCGCGCAGGGCGAGGCGCCGAGCATGGCGAGCGGGCTCGCGGCGAGTCCGGCTTGAGTCGTCCACCCCCAGCCTCGCGGACGGACCCGGGGCTGGCCCACGAGCTCGCGTTCTCGCTGGGCCCCGTCGGGGGGTCGGGCGTGGTCGAAGCCAGGCCCTTGGAATCGACATGCAATGGCTTCGAGGGCGCCTCGGCTCGTGAACACAAGAAGACCACGCAAGCCCGAGGGGTGGGGCTCAAAGCCGCCAAAATGACGTCGTAGGCCGGTGCTAGCATCGTCGCCCGCCAAGAGCGTGCGCGACGGCCATGGACTCGATTCGACGAACTTTAGGAGACATTGCCCCCAATCATTCTTCGCTGCGGGAGGTGCTGCGAGACGAGTTTGGGGCCCCCGGGCCGCGCATCTCCTTGCAGGCTCAGCTCGAGCGGGCGGACGACTACGACGCCGCGATCATCTTCGTGCACGGGGTCAACACCGACCCCAACTGGAACTTCCGCAACATGGAGCGAGAGCTCCGCGCGCGCTGGCCCGAGCAGATGCGTCGGGTCGCCGTGGTCAAGCTGTTTTGGGGCTACGTCCCGGGCAACGAGTGGAGCTCGGTGATCGGCACCCGGACCGATCAGACCTGGGGCCTCTCGGACCTGGCGTGGTCCGGACCCGCGAAGCTGTGCGACGCGATCGGCCGGGTCCAGGCGACCCTCGGCGTCGACACCAAGATCTGCGTGATGGCCTACAGCCAGGGGACCTGCATCACCGTCGCGGCCCTGCAAGAGGGCCTGGAGATCGACAACCTGATCTTGATGGGCTCGCCGCTGGACCAAGGCGGCATCGTCCGGCACTCGCACAACACCCACCTGCCCCAGGCCTTCGAGCGGGTCCGGGGGGAGATCATCAACTGCTCCTCGGACTCCGACTGGATGTCTGGGGTGGGCGCGGGGACCTCGGCCGCGGGGTCCTTCTTCGCCGGCGGCGGGCTGAATGGGAAGTCCGTCGGCGGCCACGGCCTGCCCAAGGCGATCAAGGACCTGCCCAAGGTTCACAGCCTGCACCTCGACAACGTCGACCACACGGTCTTGCAGGACGAGGGCTGGTGGGACGCCCACTGGATCCGCCCCGGCGGCGACAACTGGCAGGGCATCAGCCCCGAGCACTTCATCCGCGTGGCCACCTGCGCCAACCACGACAAGCGCCCGCACGCGGCCTCCCCCCGGGAGCTCGAGGCCCTCGACGAGCACCGCGAGCACCTCATCGCGGACACCCGGCGCGGGTGGAGCGACGAGCGGGGCAGCGGGTTCAGCGATCGCGTCTACATCCCGGCCAAGACCACCATGCGCTGGCACCACGACGATCGCCACCACGCCGAGTACAGCGTCGAGGCCATCGACGGCTTCGTGATCGCCCGGCTGTGCCACGCCGTCTACGACGACTTCAGCTGCGACGAGCGCTGGCTGTCGATCGGCATGAAGGAGGGGCCCAAGGGCGGCGCGCGCTCGGTGTCCGGCTCCGAGGACGCGACCTTCATGCTCGAGGTCAACAACACCCGCAACTTCCCGACGGTCGTCGACATCAAATTCCGAACCTGGCGCGACTGAGCCGCCTGCCTGCACTCTCGCCGAACCCCGCCCGAACCCGAGGACGAGCCATGGATCCCGACATTCTCTTTGACAACAACCAGATGAACCTCAAGGCCGCCAGCCGCATCGGCGTGCACACCAAGACCGTCGACTTTCGCAACGCGTCCAACGAGGTCGGCGTGCGCATCTCGACCATCGCCGGGCAGGTCTCGATCTACACCCCCGGCGACGGCAACCACGAAAGCGGCGTGATCTTGCGAGACGACCGCAACGTGCCGCAGGTGCGGATCACCAACCGCGGGGTGGAGGCCAAGGAGCTGCGCTATACCCGGGCCTTCCTCGACGGCGCCAACGGAAACCTGACCCTCGGCGGGGACGGGACCGACGGCGACATCCTGCTGCGCGACGAGAAGGGGCAGATCACCACGCACATCTCCGGGGCCGTGACCCGCGACAAGAACGCCCACCAGGTCGTGCACCCCTCGGCCAAGCTTCGGCTCAACGCCCTGCTCGGTAGCTACGAGTTCGGCGGCATCCAGGGCGGTCGGATCACCGTGCAGGACAAGGACCGCAAGCCCAAGATCGTGCTCGAGGGCAAGTCCGGCCGGGCCTCCCTCGACGACATTCGCTTGACCGGGAACGACGGCATCAACAGCCTCAAGGCCGAGATCAAGGCGCTCAAGACCAAGGTCGCCCGGCTCGAGGCGCGGGTGAAGTAGACCGGCCGGGAATCGCCCCGGCGGGCCCGAGGTAGGTGCAGCACATGCGAGACGAGCCCGCCTTCCTGTGTAGCTGCACGACCCTCGGCGAGGCCACGGCCCTCCGCGCCTCGCTCCAAGCCCGCGGGCTGTGGGTGTTCATCGAGGGCGAGCACCAAGGAGGGGTCCCCGCCATGGGGTGGGCGCCCGAGCTGCGCGTGATGGTGCGGGCCTCTCAGCTGGCGCGGGCGCGCGAGCTCGCTCGAGAGATCATGGTGGGCTTGCCGGGCGCGTCGACCTCGGAGCTGGAGGCCGAGCTCGAGGCGGCGGCGGACATCGAGCTCACCGAGGAGCTCGCGCCGCGGTCGGGGGCGGTCCCCGCGGGCTCGCTGATCTGGCTCGCGCTGGTGGGCGCCGCGATGCTGGTCGGGCTGGGGACGTTGCTGTTTTGACCCGAGCGGTCGGGCCTCAGCGCATTTCGGGGGGCAAGAGCACGCACGCGGGGCCGTAGCCCTCCTTGCACAGCTCGACCACCAGGCGGCGCCCGAACTCGGCCTGGTTTTGGTCCGAGCTGTTGCTGAGCACGACGCCAAAGCGCAGGCAGCCCTCGTCGTCGCCGTGCTCGCAGGCCCACTGGTGGAGCTCGGCGGCGCGCTGGTAGTTGGCCGGCAGGCTCTCGCCGAGGCCGGACTCGTGGAGGATGCCGAGCAGGACACAGGCCGAGGGACCCTCGAGCTCGGTGCAGCCCCAGTCGAGGGTGGCGATCATCCGGTCGTCGTCCCAGCCCTCCACGGCCGGGTCGTCGCGGTGCAGGTCGTAGAGCACGCTGGCGGTCGCGCAGGAGGTGGCGTGGCCGCGCTCGCAGGCCAAGCCGGCGGCGTCGAGGGCCCTGGGGCCGAGGTCGGCGAGGGACTCGAAGTTGTAGACGAGGGCCGCGAAGGCAGCGCACGACGAGCCGTCCTCGAGGGCGCAGCCGCGCTCGGCGTAGTGGACCGCGTCGTTGATCGACTCGCGCAGGTAGGTGCCCGCTCGGTAGAGGTGGGCCAGATCGCCGCAGGCCTGGCCAAAGTCTCGACTGCACATCTCGGCCAAGGTGGCCTCGCCGCGCTCGCGGGTGGCCTCGTCGCGCAGCAAGGCCCGGCCGAGCATGCTGCACGCGGCCCCGCTGCCTGCGGCGCAGCCGGTCTCGGCGTCGCGGACGGCCTTGTCGAGATCGTCGCCGGAGAACAGGCGCAGGGAGCTGGCCCACGCGCAGCCGTCGGCGTGGCCGCGCTGGCAGGCGCGGTCGTGCATGGCGAGGATCTGGGCGGCCAGCCCGGCCGCGTCGCCCTGGTAGGCCGGGCCCGCGACGATGCGGCTCATGAACCCGGCGACGAAGCAGGCCTCCCCGACCTCGCCGTCGTCGTCCTCGGGCTCGGCGTCCTCGCACCGGGCGATCCAATCGCCCACGGCCTCCTTGCACGCGGCCCGCTCGGGGCACAGGTCCGCCGCGTCCCGGGCCTTGCTCAGCTCGACGGGCAAGGGCGCGCCTTTGTAGTCGCTGTCGACGACGTCGGCCGCCTCGGAGGCCCGCGTCGTGCGACAGCCGAGCGTCGGCGTCACGGACAGCGCGAGGGCGGTCGCCAGCAGGGCGCGGGGAGCAAGCATCGCCCGCGGGTGTACCAGACCCAGGCCGGCGGGGTCACCGGAGCCGACGCAGGGCCGTGCTCAGGTCGCCCTTGCGGCCCGAGACCTGCCAGCGCTCGGCGCCCACGAACGCGCTGAGCTCGTCGAGGGCGCGGCCGAGGCCCTCGACGACTTCGGCTTTGTCCACGCCGGGCTCGGCGAAGGCCCCGAGCACCCGGAGCACGCCGGCGTCGCGGTCGGTCTTGAGGTCGACGCGGGCGACCAGGCGATCGCCGAGCAAAAAGGGCAGCACGTAGTAGCCGTAGACCCGCTTGGCCGCCGGCGTGTAGATCTCGATCTTGTAGTGGAAGTCGAACAGCCGGGCCGCCCGGTCCCGGAACCACACCACGGGGTCGAAGGGCGAGAGCAGGGCGCAGGCGTCGACGCGCCGGGGCAGCTTCGCGTCGGGGTGGAGCAGGCCTGGGCGCGACCACCCCTCGACCTCGACCTCGACCAGCCGGCCCTCCTCGACGAGCTCGGCGACCCGGGCCTTGGCGGGGCGCTTGGGCAGGCGGTGGTAGTCGACGAGGTCCGCGGCCGTGGCGATCCCGTAGCTGGCCGCGGCGCGCATGAGCAGCTCGCGGTGGGCGTCTTCTTCCGTGGGCGTCGGCGCGGCCAGGATCGGCGCGGGCACGATGCGCTCGAGCAGATCGAACTCCTTGACGAAGCCCGGGCGCCGGCGGATGCCCAGCTTGCCGAGGCGAAACAGGCAGTCGAGGGCCACCGAGCCCCCGCTGCGGCCGCCCCACCACTCGCCGTCGCGGGGCCGGGGGTCGTCGAGCTCGCCCGGGGCCATGGGCCGCTCTTTGACCTGCGCCAGGACCTCGTCGAGGTAGGCCTCGTTCTCGCAGATGAACTTGGCCAGGTGCTTCCAGGTCTCGCCGCGCTCGGTCCGGGCCTTTTGCCAGCGCAGCAGCGGCTCGTCCTCGACGGGCAGCAAAGAGGCCTCGTGGCACCACGCCTCGAACCACTCGTCGTCGCGGTAGGCCACCCGGTCGAGGAGCTCCGGCGCGTAGGGGCCCAGGCGCGAAAAGGGCGGCATGTACTGGGTGCGGATGACGATGGGGATCGAGTCGAGCTGGAGCAGCTGCAGCCGCCGCATGACCCGGCGCAGGTGTCGACGATCGGCGGCGCCCTTGGGCCTGGGGTCACGAAAGCCCTGAGCCGCGAGGGCGATGCGTCGGGCCGTGGCGGCGCGGATGCTCTGGGTGCGAGCCATGGCCAAAGCTACTCTCGATCGGGAAAAATGTTTCGGCGGGGAGAAGACCGCTGGTCCTCATCCCCGCCGAGCACGCTCTGCCGCTCGGCAGTCGCTAGTCGAGCTTACCGGTCTTGCGCAGGAAGTCGGCGTAGCCGCCCGGGAAGAAGTCCCACTTGCCGTCGGGCTCGAGCTCGAGCACGCAGGTCGCGGCGGCCTCGAGCAGGGCCTGGTCGTGCGCGACGAAGATCATCGTGCCCTCGTACTTGACCAGGGACTCCTCGAGGGCGCGGATCGACTCGAGGTCGAGGTGGTTGGTGGGCTCGTCGAGGAGCAGGAGGTTGTCCTTGGTCAGGGTCAGCTTGGACAGCAGCAGGCGCACGGTCTCACCGCCGGACAGGGCCGAGACGGGCTTCTCGGCGTCCTCGCTGGGGAAGAGCATGCGCCCGAGCACGCCGCGGACCTCCTCGACGCTGGCCTTGGGGTCCCACTGGTGCAGCCACTCGTAGGCGGTCTTGCCGTGCTTGGCGTCCTCGAGGGCCTCCTCGTGGTCCTGGGGCATGTAGCCCACGCTGACCTCGTGGCCCAGGCGGATCTTGCCCTTGTCGGGCTCGTAGACCTTGGCCAGGCACTTGAGCAGGGTCGTCTTGCCGACGCCGTTGGGGCCGACGACGGCCATGCGATCGCCGCGGGTCAGGGTGAAGGTCACGTCCTCGAGCACGGTCTCGCCGTCGAAGCTCTTGTTGAGGCGGTCGACCTCGAGCACGAGCTTGCCCGAGGGGCGGGCCTGGTCGAAGCGGATGAAGGGGCGCTGGATGTTCGAGCGCTTGAGGTCGCTCATCGACAGCTTGATCTTGGCGACCTCGCGCTTGCGCGAGCTGGCCTGCGAGGCCTTCTTGGCGTTGGCCCCGAAGCGGCGGATGAACTCCTGCAGGTCGCCGATCTTCTTGGACTTGCTCGCGTTTTGCTTCTCTTCCGCGATGCGGTAGGCGACCTTTTGGCGCATCATCTGGTCGTAGCCGCCGGGGTAGAGGATGATGTTCTCGTAGTCGACGTCGGCGGTGTGGGTGCACACCCGGTTGAGGAAGTGGCGATCGTGGGAGATCACGATCAGCACGCCGCTATAGTTGAGCAGGAAGTTCTCCAGCCAGCGGATCGAGTCGAGGTCGAGGTGGTTGGTGGGCTCGTCGAGGAGCAGGATGTCGGGGTCGCCGAACAGGGCCTGGGCCACGAGCACGCGCAGGCGCAAACCACCCTGAATGAGCTCGAGGGGCTCGAGCAGGTTGTCCTCGGGGATGCCCAGGCCGGACAAGAGCTCCTCGGCCCGGTTCTCGGCGTCGTAGCCCTCCTCCTCGGCGATGACCATCTCGAGCTCGGCCAGGCGCATGCCCTGGTCCTCGGTCATCGCGTCGAAGTCGACCTCGGCGAGCATCTTCTCCTTCTCGTCGAGGGCCTTCCACAGCCGGTCGTTGCCCATGATCACGACGTCGCGGACGCGGTGCTTGGCGTAGCGGAAGTGGTCCTGGTGGAGGACGCTCATGCGCGCTTGGTTGGGCTTGTTGACCTGGCCCTTGTCGGGCTCGACGTCGCCCGACAGGATCTTCATGAAGGTCGACTTGCCCGCGCCGTTGGCCCCCGTCAGGCCGTAGCGGTTGCCGGGATCAAAGGTGGTGGTGACCTCTTCGAAGAGGGTCTTGCCGCCGTAGGCCTTGGTGACTTCGGATACCGTAAGCATTGGGGATCACTCGCTATTCTGCGACCGAGGGTGGGCCGTGTGTACGTCGAGCCATCGCGGGATGCCAGCGACGCGTTACGCGCCAGCTCACGGCGGGAGCTGCGAAAGGCAAGGGGAGCGTCAACAGCCGTCCACGCCTACCCACGTGGGTGTCGCGGGGCTTTCGCGCGGGGTGGAGACTGCGCGTCATGGCCGTCTCCGATCAAGTCCCGACCCAATCTGGCTTCGCCGCCAAGACCGATGGCGCCGTCGTCATCGCCGACCTCGAGCTGTCTGGAAAGACCGCGATCGTCACCGGTGGTTACAGCGGCATCGGCCTCGAGACGACGCGGGCGCTGGCGGCCAAGGGCGTGCGGGTGATCGTGCCGGTGCGCAGCCCCGACAAGGCCAAGGCCAACCTCGAGGGCATCGGGGGCGCCGTCGAGACCCGGCCCCTCGATCTGGCCGACCTCGGGTCCGTGCGCAGCTTCGCCGCGGCCATGGTCGAGGAGCTCTCGGCCCTCGACATGCTGATCAACAACGCGGGCATCATGGCTTGCCCGCTGACCCGGGTCGGGCCCGGCTGGGAGTCGCAGTTTGGCGTCAACCACATGGGCCACTTCGCCCTGACCAAGGCGCTCATGCCGGTGCTCGCCAAGACCCCCGGGGCGCGGGTCGTGGCGCTGAGCTCGACGGGGCACAAGATCACGGGGATCCGCTGGGACGACATCCAGTTCGAGACGGGCGAGTACAACAAGTGGCAGGCCTACGGGCAGGCGAAGACCGCCAACGCACTGTTTGCCAACGCGCTGTCGAGGCGGCTGCGCGATACCGGGGGCTTGGCCTTCTCCGTCCATCCTGGGGGCATCTTCACGCCGCTGCAGCGCCACCTGCCCAAGGAGGAGATGGTCGCGCTGGGGTGGATCGAGGAGAGCGGCGAGCCCACGGCGATGGCCAAGCAGGGGTTCAAGACGCCGGAGCAGGGGTGCTCGACGACGCTGTGGGCTGCGACTTCGGCGAAGCTCGAGGGGAAGGCGGGGGTCTACTGCGAGGACTGCGACGTGGCTGCGCCGACGGATAGGGCTGCGGCTACGGCTCGCTACCTTGGGGTTGACGCGCACGCTTGTGATGATGAGGCGGCGGAGCGATTGTGGACGGTGAGTGAGGAGTTGCTGGCTCGGGCTTAGTTGTGGGTTTGGCCGAGGGTTCGTCTCCGATGGAGAGCGGGCACGGGG
>NZ_ABCS01000029.1 GCF_000170895.1 Plesiocystis pacifica SIR-1
CCAGAGGGCTGGAGCCCCGCGCTGGACTTCCGTTGGGAAGTTCAGCGACGGGACTCTAGCCCGGAACGCAGGCGTCGAAGGCCGCGTTGCCGACGTCGACGCAGTCCCAAAAGTCGGGGCAGTCCGTCCAGTCCGTGCAGGGCTTCGAGCAAAAGCCCCAATCGTCGCCGTCGGAGACCAGGCAGATCATCTCGTTGCACTCGTCGGCGAACATGCAGGCCTCGCCGAGGTCGCCCTCGCTGCCGCCAGTGGTCTCGCCGCCGCCGGTCGTCTCGCCCCCGCCAGTGGTCTCGCCGCCGGTCGTCTCCCCGCCGCCGGTCGTCCCCCCGCCACCGGTCGTCTCTTCGCCGCCGCCCCCGGTGTCGCCGGCCTCGTCGCCGACGTCGTCGTCGTCTTCGATCACCACGCACGCCGAGGTCGCGAGCAAGGTCATGGGGAGACACAGGGCCAGGAGGATGTGCTTGCTGTTCTTGATGAGCATGTCACCCCCAAGACGCGACCCCCCGCGGGCCATCTCGATTTTTTTTCACAGCTTGTTCAAAACCCCAACCGCGGGGCAGCTCACGCCTGCGAGCCCCTTCGCTCCCCGCCCCTTTGCCGGTAGTCTGCCCAACCATGCGCATCTCCCTGATCAGCGCCGCCTCCGACAACGACGTCATCGGCCGGGACAACGACCTGCCCTGGCACCTCCCCGACGACTTTCGCTTCTTCAAGCGGACCACCAAGGGGCACCACGTGATCATGGGTCGGCGGACCTGGGAGTCGCGGCCCGAGCCCCTGCCCAAGCGCGTCAACGTGATCGTGACCAGCCGGGTCGACTACGACGCGCCCGGGGGCACGATCGTCCGCTCCCTGGCCGAGGGTATCGAGCTCGCCCGGGCCGCAGGCGAAGACGAAGCCTTTGTGATCGGCGGCACGCGCCTGTACGCCGAGGCGATCGAGAGCGGGCTCGCGGACCGCATGTACCTGACCCGGGTGCACGCCCACATCGAGGGCGACGCGACCTTTCCGAGCTTCGACGCCACTCAGTGGCGCGAGGTCGAGCGGATCGAGCACCCCACCGACGAGCGCCACGCTCACGCCTTCACCTTCCTGACCTACGACCGCGTCCGATCTTAGCTGAGACGGGGTAACATCGGTCCGGTACGCGGACCTCGATGACTCCCTCCGACGACGCGACGATCGCCGGGCCGCCCCTCGACGGTGCGGCCCTCCGTTCCGCCTTCTCCGAGGCGAGCGAAGAGGACGTGGACGCGACCCTCGTCGGCGAGGGCGACGACGAGCCCAACGGCGACGCGGCGACCCTGCGCGCCGGAGAGAAGCTGGGGCGCTACAGCGTGCTCGGGACCCTGGGCGCCGGGGCCATGGGCGTGGTCTATGCCGCCTACGACCCCGAGCTCGACCGGCGCGTGGCGATCAAGGTCATCCGCCCGCAAAAGAAGTCCGGGGCCCTCGTCCAGGCCCGGCTGCTGCGCGAGGCCCAGGCCCTCGCCCGCCTCTCGCACCCCAACGTCGTCGCGGTCCACGACGTCGGCAGCGAGGCCGACGGGCGGGTGTTCGTGGCCATGGAGTTCGTGTCGGGCCAGACCCTCGACGCGCTCGACCTGCCCAGCCGCGACTGGGCCGAGGCCGTCGCCATCTTTCGCGCGGCCGGGCGCGGGCTCGCGGCCGCCCACGCCGCGGGGCTGATCCACCGCGACTTCAAGCCGACCAACGTGATGCGCCGCGAGGACGGCCGGGTCATCGTGCTCGACTTTGGCCTGGCCCGCGCGGCCCGAGAGCGCGGCGCCGACGAGAGCTCGGCCGACGACGCGCCCCGCCTCGACCCCGAGCCCCCCCCGGACTTCCAGCAGCTCGAGGCCAGCAGCACCTTCGACGCCCAGCTCACGCGCACGGGCTCGCTGCTGGGGACCCCCGCCTACATGGCGCCAGAGCTCTACGGCGGGGGCTCAGCGACGCCGCTGAGCGATCAGTTCGCGTTTTGCGTGGCGGTCTACGAGGCCCTCTACGGCGAGCGTCCCTTCCGCGGCGAGTCGCTGGCGTCCATCTACTTCAACATGGCCCAGGACCAGGTCGCCCCGGCCCCGCCCAACAGCACCGTGCCGACCTCCCTGCGCGCCGCCTTGCTGCGCGGCCTCGCGTCCAAGCCCGAGGCGCGCTGGCCCACCATGGACGCGCTGCTCGAGGCCCTCGGCGCCGATCCGCGGCGGCGTCGACGGACCCTAGTCAGCGCGCTGGCGAGCGTCGCCGCCCTCGTCGCCGTGGGCGTCGGCGCGTTCACCATCGGCAGCCAACGCGGCGAGCCGACGGACCAGGCCCCCGCAGTCTGCACGGGCGGCCGCGCGCAGATGGAGGCGGTGTGGAGCGAGGCGACCCGGGCCGAGCTCGAGGCCGCCATCGCCGGGGTCGACCTGCCCTACGCCGCGACCACGGCCCCGCGCGTGGCCGCCCGCCTCGACGCCTACGCCGAGGACTGGATCGCCATGCACCGCGACGCCTGCGAGGCGACCCGCGTACGCAAAGAGCAGTCCGAGCAGCTCCTCGACCTGCGCATGGCCTGCCTCGATCGCCGCAAGCAGGAGCTCGGGGGCATCGCCGAGCTCCTCGCCGAGCCCGACGCCGCCCTCGTCGAGCGGGCCCTGAGCGCGGCCGGAGGCCTCTCGGACATCGAGGCCTGCGCCGACCTCGACGCCCTGAGCTCCGTGGCCCCGCCGCCCGCCGCCGGCCCGGTCCGCGAGCGCGTCGACACGGTCCGCCGGGCCATCGACCGCGGCCGAGCCATGCGCCTGGCCGGACACAACGACGAGGCCAAGGCCCTCGCCGTCGAGGCCCGGGCCGCCCTGCCCCCCGAGTACCCGCCGGTGGCCGCCGAGCTCGACCACTTCGAGGGCGACGTGCTGATCCGCCTGGGCGACTACGACGGCGCCCGCGAACGGCTCGAGCGCGCCCAGCTCGGGGCCCTGCGCCACCGCGACCTGCACCGGGCCAGCCAGGCCCTCGCCAGCCAGGCCTTCCTCGTCGGCTACCTCCAGGGCGAGAACGCCGTCGGCCACGGCTACGCGGACCAGGCCATCGCCCTCGCCCACGCGACCGGCGACCCCGAGCTGCTGTCCGTCGCCCAGGGCCAAAAGGGCGTGCTGTTCCACGCCCGCGAGGAGCTCGAGCCGGCCCAGCGCTGGTACGAGCTGGCCATCGAGAACCTGCCCGAGGACTCCAGCTCGCACCGCACCCAGCTCGCTGATCGCCTCTACAACCTCGCCCTGGTCCGCCGCGGCCTCGGCCACACCCGAGAGGCCCTCGCCGACCTGCGCCGGGCCGAGGCCCTCTACCTCGACGAGCACGGCAGCGAGGACCACCCCGCGGTCATCGATGCCCGCGACGCCGTGGCCGTGACCCTGTTCGCCATGGACCGCTACGAGGAGGCCGAGGGCGCCCTCCAGACCGTGCTGAGCGCCCGCGAGCGCGACCTCGAGCCCGACCACCCCGACCTGTTCAACACCCTCAACAGCCTGGCCAACGTCCGCTTCGCCCTCGGTCGTCACGAGCAGGCGAGGCCGCCCCTCGAGCGCGCCTTGGACATCGCCCGCGCGAGCTTCCAGGACCACGCCTTCCTCGCCATGGCCCTCGTGCTCGCGGCCGACGTCGAGCTCGAGGTGGGCGCGCACGCCAAGGTCCGGGCCCTGCTCGAGGAGTCCGACGCGGTCCACCGGGTCAGCATGGGCGAGGACTCCCCGCGGGTCGTCGACGGGCTGCTGCGCCTGGCCGCCCTCGATCTGGCCGAGGCCGGCGCGCTGACGCCTGGGGCTCGGCGCTCGGGCTCGGGAGGCTCTGCCCGCGCGCTACCGCTAGGGCCGGAGATCGACGCCGCCGGGGTCGAGCGCGCCGCCCGGGACCTCGCCGAGGCCGAGGCCGTGTTCGCCCGCCTGTCCGCCCAGCCCGAGTTTCGCAACGACGACCTCCAGGGCCGCGTGTTCGCCCAGCGCGGCGAGCTCGCGTGCGCCCGCGGACAGACCGAGCTCGCCCGGACCCAGCTCCAGACCGCGCTCACCCGGATGGCCGCGGCTCACGGCGAAGACAGCGTCGCCCACGCCCGCGTCGCGGCGAGCCTGGGCCGCGCCTCGCTCGCGGCCCAGGATCCCGCCGCCGCCGTCGAGGCCCTCGCCAGCGCCGTCGAGGTGTTCGAGGCCAAGGCCTACGACACCCTCCCGGCGGTCCAGGCCCGCGAGCTCCTGGCCCGCGCCTACCTGCTCCGGGCCGACCTGCCGGGCGCGGCCCCCCTCGACCGCGCCCGGGTCCGCGCCCTCCTCGACCACGCCAAGGCCCGCTACGCCGGGGCCGGGCGCGAAGCCGACGCGCTCCGAGTCGAGCGCACCCTGGCCGCGCTGCCCCGCTGACGACCGCCGATGCACCTCATGCGACTCGAACGGCGCGGCTTCCTGCGCACGCGCAAGTGGCAGATCGAGCGGGAGCTCGCGACCTTGCGCATCGTCGACGACACCGTGTTCGGCCGCCCGAGCGTCGAGCGCTTCGGCACGGAGCAGGCCGCCCTCGATCGCTTCGAAGCCCTCGTCCAGCGCCAGCTCGACCAGGGCTACACCGTGGTCGCCCGCCACGAGCCCGACCCCGACCCGCACCCCCTCGAGGCCATCTTGCGCGAGGCCACCATCGCCCCCGAGGACTGGGCCGAGGGCTCGTTCATCGCCCCGCCCGCGCCCATCCCCATCCCCCCCGCGATCGCCCTCGAGCCCGCCCCGGCAGCCCGCGACCCCGCGCTCGAGGCCGCGATCATCGACGCCGACGAGGACGCCACCTGGCGGGTCTACGCCGACTGGCTCCTGGCCCAGGGCGACCCCCTCGGCGCCCACATCAACCGCTGCATGGACGACCCCGGCCCCCCCGACCGCAGCGCCGAGCCCGGCCAGGACACCGAGCAGACCATCCGCGCGCGCCCGGCATGGTTCGGCGAGGCCCTGTGCCGCCACCTCGCCCGCGGCGGGCACAACTGCTTTCGCCTCGAGCTGCGCCGCGGCTTCATCCACCGGGCCTGGGTCGGCGTGGGCTGGGACCGCGAGCCGGACCTGCGCCCCCTGCTCGCCGCGCTCCTCGACAGCCCCGCGGCCCGCTTCCTGCGTGGGCTCCAGCTCGGCCTCGCCGAGCTCGACGACGTCAACCACTACGAGCACCTCGTGCCCCTGCTGCGCGAGCGCGCGCCGCTGCTCGCCCTCGAAGAGCTCGTCGTCGGCGCCTTCGCCTACCCGGAAGAGACGGAGATTTCGTGGACCGAGGTCGGGGACATCGGCGCGCTCCCGGGCTGCTGCCCGCGCCTGCGCAGCCTCCGGGTCCGCGGCGGTCAGATCGAGCTCGGCCGCCTCGCCCACCCCACCCTCGAGCGCCTGACCATCGAGAGCGGCGGCCTGAACCTGTCCGCGCTGCGCTCCGTCCTCGACGCCGAGCTCCCCCGCCTGCGCGAGCTCGAGCTGTGGCTCGGCGACGCGGGCTACGGCGCCGAAGCCCAGCTCCACGACTTCGACGCGCTGTTTGGCGGTGAGCGCTTCCCAGCGCTCGAGGTCCTGCGCCTGCGCAACGCCGAGATCAGCGACGAGCTCGCCGCGGCCCTGGCCCGCTCGAAGCTGCTCCCGCGCTTGCGCGTGCTGGACCTGAGCATGGGCACGCTGCACGCTCCAGGGGCCGCCGTGCTCCGGGCGCAGCGCGACCGCTTCGCGCACCTCGAGCGCCTGGATCTGCGCGACAACTACCTCGACGACAGCGACGCGCAGGCCCTGGCCTCGCCCACGGTGCTGACCGGCGAGCAGCGCCAGGTCTACGTCCACCCCGGGGTCGAGCCGGCCCGCTACGTCAGCGTGGGCGAGTAGCGCTGCGACTCAGCTCGAGCGCGGCCTCGATGCGCGTCAGCACGGCCTGCTCGCGGACGCCGACCTTCTTGCCGAACCACAGCACGCCCCCCGAGGCCTCGGCGACGTGGTGGCAAGCGTCCACGACGAAGTCGTGGTAGCGCGCGCACAGGGGCGGCGGGAGCCGAGCGACGATCGCCGCCAGCTCCCGCAGGCGCTCGTCGAAGGGGCGGCCGTCGGGGCTGGGCTCGCCGTGGACCAGGGTCCGGTACTCGGCCTGGGCGGCGCTCGAGAAGCGGAACGCGTCGCCGAGGGCCGAGGGCAGCTGGAAGTTCATGCGCCAGTCCAGCTCGACGCGCTCGCGCCGGTCGAAGCTGCCGTCGGCCCGGGCGACCTCGGCGAGCAGCATGGCGATGGACGCGGTGAACACCGCGTAGTCCTCGGCCGAGAGCTCGGCGAGGAAGCCGTCGAAGTCGTGGCTGGGCTCGAACGCTCGCTCGACCAGGTCCTCGGGCGAGGACGCGTGGTTGTCCGGGCGATCGACCCACTCGAGCAGGCCCAGGCCCGTCTCGGCGAGGAGCTCCTCGACGATGTTCTGGTCCTCGCCCATGCCCTGCTGCACCGCGCACACCCGCAGCGCGGCCTGGACCAGCGAGGCGATGGCGCCGTGGGTGGGGATCTGCGGCGCCGGGGTGTACTCGGCGTAGAGGCGAAAGTGCGGCTCGGCGTCGCGCTCGTCCGCGGCCGTCATGGTCAAGATCGCCGGCTCGCGGCGGTCCTCGGTCAGCCGGATGCTGCCGACGTACCAGTCCTCGGGCGAGCTCATCGGCGTGGGCTTGTAGCCGGCCCGCTCCTCGATCACGGCCTCGGGCGTGACCGCGAGGTACAGCGCCCCCGGCCGGCCGAAGGCGTCGCCGGCCTCGAAGATCACGAACATCGGCTCGTCGTCGTCGACCCCGGCGTAGCCGAAGTACAGGGACATCGGCGCGAAGCGAAAGCCCCGGCGCGGCGGCGTCAGCAGATCGACGCGGGCGAAGGGCCGGCCCACCCGCGCGCCGAAGCGCTCGCGGGTCTGCTCGAGGGTGTGCAGCAGGTGATCCTGGGGCAGCACGTCCCCGAGCGCGGTGTGGATCGGCCCGGCCTCGGACTCCGGCAGGGTCACCCACACGCAGGCCGTCGAGGCCGTGAACACCGAGGTCACCGGGGTCCGTCGGGCATGGGTCGCGCTCAGCCACAGGACCTTGTGGTGGCCGTGCTCGTCGACCGCGTTGTCGCCCGCCCAGACCTCGGGGGACTCGGTCCGCTGGCGCATGAGCTCGTCGATGAAGGCGTCGAGGGTCTCCGGGTCGATGTCCTCGGAGTGGGGGAAGGTCCGCTGCAGGACCTTGTTCAGAGCGTCTCGCGTACGAGGGATCACGTCCGGTCAATCTACCCGGAGCTGCGGCCCGGCCCAAACAACCGAGAGGCGCAGACGCCGTAGAGCATCCACGCCTCTCGCGTGTTCAGGGAGCGTACCTTGGAATCAGGCCGGGATGACGCAGACGCCCAGATCCTCGAATCCGGGAGGCGCGCTGTTCTCCTCGAAGAAGGACACGCACTCGGTCATGTCGGCGCAGGGCGCCGGGTCCTCGGTCAGGTCGCAGAAGTTCGCGCAGCAGGCCGTGCCCTGGCAGTTCGGGGTCGCCTCCGCCGCCGCGCAGAAGTTGCCCGGGGCGCAGTCGTTGTTGAAGCCGCAAGGATCGCCGGTCGGGATGCCCTCGCCCGCGACGATGATGCACTGGAAGGTGCCCGAGCCCCCGGACCAGTAGCAGCCCAGGCCCTCGTCGCACTCTTGCAGCAGCGGGTCGCAGGGCGGCAGGCACACGTTGATGGCGCCCATGTTGACGATGCGGCAGATGTAGTCGTCCTCGCAGGTCGGGTTGTCGGCGGAGCCGGTGCAAAAGGGGAAGCAGGTGCCGATCAGCTGGCCGTCGACCTCGAGGGCGTTCCAGCACACCGTCTCCTCGTCGCAGGTGTCGGTGCCCTCGACGGCGCCGAAGTAGGTGCACTCGTCGCCAGCGACGGCGTCGCCCATGACCGGCACGCACTTGTTC
This sequence comes from Plesiocystis pacifica SIR-1, assembly GCF_000170895.1. Lineage (GTDB taxonomy): Bacteria > Myxococcota_A > Polyangia > Nannocystales > Nannocystaceae > Plesiocystis > Plesiocystis pacifica. Next base: position 7,946 of record NZ_ABCS01000029.1, read on the forward strand.
GCGTCCCAGGTGCCGCCGCTGCTCGCGTAGGCGACGCACTTCTCGCCATCCATGCAATCCTGGGCGAAGGGATCGCAGCTCGACGCGCTCGAGAAGTCCTCTTCGGGGATGAAGGTGTCGTCACCCGCTTCATCCATTGGGGCGTCAGTCTCCCCTTCCTCTTCCTCATCCTCGGCGACCTCATCGGCGCCTTCGTCACCAGGGTCGACATCAGCCTTGCAGGCGAGGGAGAAAACGAGGGGGAGGGCTAGGAGAAAAGCCGTTTGCGTACGCATCATGATTGCCAACTTCGACTCGATGGAGTTGATGTTTGTTTTTACACCTTTGCAAGGCGTTATCCACCCTTTTTGCCGGATGACCCACCACGCCGAGCAAACCCTTGTTTTTTGGGGCTGCGGTCAAACTCTCGACCTTGGGATCGGCAAAACTGAAACCACCGTCCGGTGCTCGGGGTCGGCCGAGCAGGCACGAACACGACGGCAATGAGACTGGTACCGCCCGCGCGGGTACTCCGTACCCTTCGTCTACGCGTCGGCCTTGTTGCGGAGGAAGTCCGCGACCTCGGCGAAGCGATGGTCGAGGAAGCCGCGCACCGGCCCGCCCACGCTCCGGGCGTCCATCGCCGTGGCCATGCAGCGCAGCCACGCGTCGCGCATGGCCGAGTCCACGGGCACGTGGGCGTGGCGCATGCGCAAGCGCGGGTGGCCGAAGCGCTCGATGTACTCCTGCGGACCGCCGAGCCAGCCGACGAGGAACAGGCCAAAGCGATCGCGGGTGCGTCGGCTGATCCGCAGCCCGTCGCGCTCGGGGTCTGCGTCGAGTTCGTGGAGCCGGGCGAGCTCGGGCTCGTCGCGCTCCATCGCGTCGTAGAAGGCCTCGGCGAGGGAAAGCACGGCGTCGCGGCCACCGAGGAGGGCGTAGGGAGACTCCATCGCCAGAGTCTACTCTCGCTTCTCCTCTTCCCCCTCCCGGACCCGCCCGACTGATCGCGCCGTCGTCCTCGCCAGGTGCAGGGCCTTGGGGGTAGGCTCGCGCAATGCCCGACACCCCGCGTGACGAGGATCTGCGCCTGACCGCCTTCGCCGACGGCGGAGGGTGAGCCGCCAAGCTGCGGCTCGGTGACCTGGTCGAGGTCCTGGACGGGATGCTCCCCCCCGCAGCGGGGAGCGCCAACGTGGTCGTCGGGGCGGGAGCTGTCCCACGACGCGGCCGTCGTCCGCCCTCCCGGGCCCGGGCGGGGCTGGACGAGGACGGGCCCCAGCTGGTCCTGACCCGTGACCCAATCGCGCGCTGGTCGACGACCCCGAGACCTTCGGGCGGATCGCGGCCGCCAACGCCCTGTCCGACGTCTACGCCATGGGCGGGCGCCCGCTGTGGGCCCTCAACCTGGTGTTCTTCCCCGATGATCGCCTGCCCCTGACCGTGCTCCGCGACATCATGCGCGGCTCCAGCCAGGCCTGCGCCGAGGCGGGCGTGGCCGTGGTCGGCGGGCACACGGTGCGCAACGGCGATCTCAAGTTCGGCCTCGCCGTGACCGGCATGCTCGAGCCCGACGCGCGCCGCTCCCTGGCCAATACCCGCGCCATGCCCGGGCAGCAGCTGGTCCTGACCAAGGCCCTGGGCACGGGCATCGTCGCGTCCGCCATCAAAAAGGGCGTGGCCACGCCCGCGCAGGTCGACGCCGCCGTGCGCTCCATGACCCGGCTCAACGGCGAGGCCGCCCACGCCGCCCGACGCCTGGGCGCGACGGCGTGCACCGACGTCACCGGCTTCGGCCTGCTCGGCCACCTCAGCAACATCCTCGAGGGCAGCCGGCTGCGCGCCGAGCTCGAGCTCGAGCGCCTGCCCCTGCTGCCCGGCGCCCTCGAGCACCTCGGCGCGGGCATCTACCCCGGCGGCAGCAAGGCCAACCTCAGCCACGTCGAGGGCCGGCTGCGCCGCGCCCACGCCAGCACCAACAACCGCGCCTTCGCCCTGACCCACATCGCCGCCGACGCCCAGACCAGCGGCGGCCTGCTCGTCGCCATGCCCCCCGACGGCGCCGAGCGCCTCGTCGAGGCCCTGCGCTCGAGCGGGCACCCGGCGGCCATCGTCGGCGAGCTCGCCCGGGCCGACGCGGACGAGGTCGGCGTCATCGAGCTGCGCGCCTGAGCGCTGCTTTGCCCCCGCCATGTCCGAGCGCCTCGAAGTCCTGTTCGTATGCAGCCGCAACCAGTGGCGCAGCCCCACGGCCGAGAAGGTCTTCGCCCGCCACCCCGGCATCGTCTCGCGCTCGGCCGGGACCTCGGCCAAGGCCCGCCGGACCCTCGGCGCCCGCGACCTCGAGCGCGCCGACGTGGTCTTCGTCATGGAAGACAAGCACGCCCAGCGCATCCGCTCGGGCTTTCCGCGGCTGTGCGCCTACCTGCCGGTCTACGTCCTCGACATCCCCGACGAGTACCGCTTCATGGACCCGGCCCTGGTCGAGATCCTCGAGCGCGCCGTCCCGCCCCTGCTCGAAGCCCACCTGATCGACGATTGAGAGGGCCCGAGGATGGGTCTTCCGTCGGGCCTGGCCTCGACCCTGGCGCCGGGCGTCGGAAAAGCTCGACCTCTCGCCCCGCTCGTGGCTAGATCGCGGCCATGGCCAAGGTCCGTCGCCTCGAATACAAGGACGCCAAGTCCCACAAGTTCTGGGAGCTCTCCGTGGAGGGCACCAGCTTCACCGTCCGCTACGGCAAGGTCGGGACCGACGGTCAGATGAAGACCACCGGCTGCGCCTCCGAGGCCGCGGCCGAGGCCGCGGGGACCAAGAAGCTCAACAGCAAGGTCAAAAAGGGCTACGTCGAGGTCGAGGTCGGCAAGGCCGACGCGACCGCTGAAGAGGGACGCAACCCGGCCCTCGAGGCCGCGATCTTCGACGACCCGGGCAACGAGGAGGCCTGGCAGGTCTACGCCGACTGGCTGCAGCAAGAGGGCGACCCCCACGGCGAGTTGATCTCCCTGGAGCAGCAAAGCCGGAGCGCCAAGGGCAAGGACAAGGCCGCCCTCGACGCGCGCATCGCCGAGATCACCGAGGCTCACCAAAAAGAGTGGCTCGGCGGCGCGGCCAAGATCCTCAAACACAAGAAGATCGGCGACACCGCCAGCCTCGAGTGGCAGTACGGCTACGTCATCGGGGCCTCGGTCGGCTGCGGCAGCGACCACGAATACGCCGGGCCGACCCCCGACAAGATCCTGCGCGCGCTGGTCAAGGCGCCGGCGACCCGCTTCCTGCGCAACCTGAGCATCGGCACGACCTACGACAACCAGGACTGGTTCGGGCGCATGGACAAGAACGTCCAGGCGATCTGCCGCTCGGGCAAGCTCGAGGCCCTGACCCGGCTCCACGTCGGGGACGGCTCGGGCTACTGGGACATCTCCTCGACCATCGTCGGCAAGATCAGCGACGTGCTGCCCATCGCCCCGCGCCTGAGCAGCCTCTACGTCCGCGGCAACGACATCCAGTTCACCCAGCTGGTCCACGAGGCCCTCGAGACCCTGACCGTGGAGACCGGCGGCCTGTCGTGGTCGAGCGCCCGGGCCATCGCCAAGGCCGAGCTGCCCAACATCACCAGCATGACGGTCTACTTCGGCGCCGACAACTACGGCGGCAACGCGAGCGTCTCCGACCTCACCGCGCTGTGGAAGAACACCAAGCTGCCCAAGCTGCGCCACCTGGGCCTGTGCAACTCCGAGTTCCAGGGCGACATCGCCAAGGCCATCGCCGGCAGCAAGATCATCAAGCAGCTGACCAGCCTCGACCTGTCCATGGGCACCATGGTCGACGCCCAGAGCGAGGTGTTCACCAAGAAGGCCAAGGCCTTCGCCCACCTCGAGCGCCTCGACATCTCGGACAACTTCCTGTCCGACGAGCGCTGCGAGGCCATCGCCAAGGCCCTGCCCAAGGTCCACGTGGTCCGCGGGCAGCGCGAGGCCGACGAGTACGACGGCGAGATTTACACCTACGTCAGCGTGGGCGAGTAGCCCGGGTCGTCCGCCAGCGCGTTGCGCCTCGGCGCCTGGTCGCGCCAGTGCTCGCCCGCGGCGGCGATGCGCGCGAGGAACTCGGGGCGCACCCACTTGAAGCGACGCAGGACCGCGCCCTCGTCCTCTCGCTTGATGTAGAGGCCCTCCATGCGCTCCCCGCTGGACGCGAAGGCCGAGGGCCCGACCAGGGCGTGGAGCTCGTCCATGGTCGCAACGCAGCCGGCGTAGAGCACGGGGACGGAGGTCGAAAAGGCCGGCGGGAGCGCGGAGACGAGCTCGCGCCGCCGCTCCGTCGACAAGTAGCCCTTCGCCTCCCGGTCGTAGACGTCGTCCTCGAGGAAGTACGCCGGCAGAGCGTCGTAGGCGATGGTGTGGGTGAACTCGGCCCACTCGCCGTAGAGCACGTAGCGGGTCCCGAGGACCTCCCAGAGCCCGTCCATCTGTTCGTGGGCCAGGCGATCGAGCAGGCGAAAGTCGTGGCGCACCGGAGGCGACTCGAGGATCGTGTTGCGCGTGAACACGCGCAGCTCGGCCTGGTCGTCGAACAACAGGCCGCAGTGGCTGCCGTCGATCTTCTCCTCGACGACGAAGTCCTGGCCGGCCACCTCCTCGAAGGCGCAGCTGTGCCGCGAAGCACGGCCGCCCGAATCCCCGAGGTGAAGGGTCCGCGGATAGACAGGCAAGAGCGGCGTCATGGAGTCCACGCCATCTCCTCTCGAAGGGTCTGCGGCGTCGCCTCCAGCCCGTAGGGCAAGGCCTCGTCGAGGCCGCCGTAGTAGGCCAGGATCTCCCCGTTCGGGCCGACGACGAGCCAGCGGTGGGCCTCGGGAAGCTCGGGCCACTGCATGCCCTCGAGCTGGCGACGCAGGACATTGGCCGGGACGGCGTGCTCCCGGCTGCGGTTGCGCGACGCGTACTCGGCCTCCGAGCGCGGGAACAGGACCATGGTCACCAGCGCCCCGTAGTCGCGGGCGAGGTTGGTGACCGCGTCGCGGAAGTCCCGGCGCAGGTTGGTCGCGTCCCAGACCAGCTTGGCCTTGGCCCGGAGCCCGACCTTGAGCCGGTCCTTGGCGATCTGCCGGACCTTGCCGTTTTGCGACTGGTCCGCGCGGCTGCCGAGCTCGGCGCGGATCGCATCGAGGCTCACGAGGGCGTGGTCGCCCAGGTGCCGCTCGATCCACGTCGACTTGCCCGAGCCGCTCGGGCCCACGGGCACCACGAGCTCGGGGAAGCCCTCGCCGCGGTAGCGATAGCTGCGGGCCAAGCCCGCTTGGGGATGATGGACGCGCCCCGACTCGAGATCGCGGAGGTAGGACCCGTAGCTGACGTCCCGGGTCTGCGCCGAGCACTCGCGCAGCTCGGTGGCAAACAGCTCGCGCCAGCTCGGCGCGTCGTCGCCAAAGCGCCGCCAGGCCCGGTACTCCCGGGCGAACAGGCCAAACATCTCGATGTGCTCGACCTGTCGCTCCTGGTCGGCGCAGGTCCGCCCGAGCATGTCGGCGAGCTCGAGCCAGTACAGCAGCTCCGGATCGGCCGAGCGAGCCAGGCGCTGATAGGAGCCGCGGTCGCGGTTCTTGACGACGAGGAACTTCGGCGTGACGTGGTAGCCGACGAGGTCGAGCACGGGCTCGACGATCGACCACGGCAAGTCCAGGCCCATCAGGCGCGGGACGAGGTAGGAGCGACCGATCATCTCGTGGCGCGGCGCCGCGACGCGCTCGACCCCCTGGATGTCCATGCGCCGGGTCGTGAACGGCTTGGCGACGTCGTGCAGCGCAGCGCCGAGGATCAGCGCGCTCCGCCGCGCACCGGTGATGTGCGCCGCCCGGTTCTCGAGCAGCTCGTAGAGCGCGTCGAGGACCATGCCGGTGTGGATGAACACGTCGCCCTCGGCGTGCCAGCCCGGGTCTTGGGGCGTGTCCGCGAAGTCCTTCAGCGCCGGGATCGCCGGGCCGAGCGCGTCCACGAACTCGCCGATCGACGGCGTCGCGCCGGCCTCGATCGCGCTCAGCAGGGCGTTCATGACCCGCCCGCCAGTCCGTTGGCGACGACCTCCGCGTGCATCCAGTGCTGGTCGGTCTGGACGTGGCCGGGGCGCACCCACTTGGCCACGCTGACGCCGAAGTCCGCGCGCAAAAAGCTCGACGCGAGGCGCACGACGTAACCCTCGGCGCGCTCGAGGTCTTGCTCGAACCCGTCGAACCACGCGGGATCGAAGACCCCGTCGTAGAGCACCGGGACGAGCTCGAGCCCGAGCAGCGCGGCCCACTCGACGGTGCTGTCCCAGTCCAGGCAGCGGTCGCGCTCGTCCCAGATCGAGAACATCATGAAGTAGCTCGGCAGCCCGGCGTACGCGATCGAGTGCCGGGCGTAGAGGTTCTCCCCGCACACCCGCCAGGCCTCGGGGATGTGGTGGGCGACGCCGCCGTGCAGGGCCTTGACCCAATCGCGCGACGGGTGGTGGCGGCTGTCGAGGGATCGCGCGTGGATGTGATCGCGGTACAGCGTGGTGTTCTCGCCGTCCATCTTCTCGGTGACGATCACCCGCTGCTCGGCGAAGGCGTCGAGGCTGCTGGCGATCAGGTCGTCGCGCGACGCCCCGGGCGACCAGGGCAGGTGACGGGTGCGCGGGTACTTTTTGTGATGGGCTTTTGCGGCCATCGTGACTCTCTCCAATGATTGACGATCCGCGGCCCGTAGACGGCGCCAATGCGGCCGTCCGGGCTCGGATTCGAGCTCCTGACAAAGGTTCTCCACGATCCTCACCGTTCGCTACGCGGCGCGGATGCGGGGACTATGGGAGCGGGAGAGCTACAACGTGCGCTGCCTTCTCGCCGGATGGTCGGCGACGCGAACCCTAGCATCGATCACGGGTCGGGCAACGGCCCCTACGAATGAAGCGCCCCATGAGGGCGCCTCGTTGTGTCAGCCAAGCAGCGGAGGCTTCAAGCGCGGCGGACGATGTCGCCGTAGTAGCTCGCGGTCGCCTGAGCGATGGCCTCGACGAGCTTGGCCTGGCCGGACGCGCTGCGCAGCATCGGGCCCTCGCCGGGGTGGTCGAGGAAGCCGACCTCGTGGAGCACGGCGGGCATGCGCGCGCCCAGGAGCACGTCGAAGGGGCCCTGCCGCACGCCGCGGTCGGGGCGGTCGGGGAACAGCTTGCGCTGCTGGGCCTGGATGGCGCGGGCGAAGTGGGCCGCGCGGCTGCGGTCGGCCGTCATGCTCAGCTCGCGCAGCATGGTCGACACGTCGCCCTCGCTCGAGGTGTTGGCGGGGCGGGCGAAGCCCTCGTCGTTCTCGCGCTGGGCCGTCAGCGCGGTCTCCTCGTTGGAGGCCTCGAGGTCGAGGATGAAGGTCTCGTAGCCGGTCTGATTGCTCAGCGGCGAGGCGTTGCAGTGCAGGCTCAGGAACAGGTCGGCCTCGGCCGCGTTGGCGAAGGCGACGCGCTGGGACAGGTGCAGGGTCTCGTCGGCCTCCCGGGTCAGGAGGATCTCGGCCCGGGGCAGGAGCTCGTGGACGCGGGAGGCCAGCTGCTGGGCCATCGCCAGGGTCAGCTCCTTCTCGACCACGCCGTGGTCGTGGCCGTGGCAGCCCTCGTTCTCGCCGCCGTGGCCCGGGTCGATGACCAGGCGAAAGCGCTTGTCGAGGATGGGCTTGGGCGCGGCCAGCACGCGGGACGGCGCGAGCAGCGCGGACGAGGCGGCGGTCGAAGCAGCGGCGAGGCCCATCAGGAAGCTCCGGCGGTTCATATCCTACATGTAGTCACATGTCGGTCCGGGTCCAAAAAAGTCGGCTGGGCGGGCGCTGAGCATCCGGCCAGGCTGGCCCGCTCCCGGCCCAACCGCGATGGGCGGGTGCCTTGAAAGCTCGCGCAACGTGGATTCTCGCCGGGTGCGGGCCTACACTCGTCATCCGCGCCGGAGACCCCAGCGCACGAAACCAGGTGAAGGGCGAGCCCGGAAACGAGCAAGGCCCCCGCGAGGCGGGGGAAGACGAGCGGGGACCCTGGGGCCTCGCCGCCGTCGCCCTCGTGGCAGGGCTGCTGCAGGTGCTGGCGAGCGTCGCCCTGGGCATGGCCCGGGCCGACGACTTCGAGGCCGCCTCGAGCGAGTCGAGCGCCATCTACCTGCTGGCGGCCGCGCTGGTCACCGCGGGGGTGTTCGCGATCTACCTGGTCCGCGAGCGCCCTGCGATCGCGTTGACGCTGGGGACAGTCTGGCCGCTGGGGATGTTCTTCGGGCTGCGCAAGCACGCGACGGTGCTCGGCCTGGCCTTCCACGGCGAGTTCATCCTCCACCACCTCGCGGCCATCCTGGCCTTCGCGCTGGCGGTGATGGTGCCGCTGCGTTGGGCTCGGGACGAGCAGCTCGGGCCGGCGTGGCAGCGCATGGGGCCGGCGGCCTTGGCCGTACCTGGAGCGGCCTTGCTCTTGGTCGGCCACCTGTCGACGCTGCTGCAGCCGCCGCCTCCGGGGAGCGAGGCCGGGCTGGCGCAAGCGCTGAGCCTGGGCGGACAACCGTGGATCACGGAGCTCGGAGCGGGGCTGTTGATCGCCGCGTGGCCCCTGGCTGTGGGGCTGTTCTGGACCCGGCTGGGGCCGGCGGAGCGGCGGCCGATCGCGCTGATTCTGCTCGCCCCCATGGTGGTGCGGCTGGCGACCGCTGGCGTGCACGGGCTGTCGGGCGCGCTGGTGGCTCCCGCGGCGGTGCCCTGGCTGGGGGCGACGATGGTCGTCGCCTCGGTGTTGACCCTGGGGCTGCTGCGCCCGCGGCTGGACCGCTGGGTGACCGCGGTGGTCGGCATCATCTGCCTGTTCGGCAGCATGCTGTTCTACTACTTCTACGAGCACGGCTTTGGCGAGCTCGAGGACGGGCTCGGGGGGCTGTTGCAGTCGCTGTTTGGCTTCCAGGTGCCCTACCCGCCCTACACCGACGACCTGCGGTCCGCGGCCTTGATGCTGGGGCTGTTCTTCATGTTCGTGACGGTCTACACGGCGCTGGTCTCGACGGAGGATCGCAGCCGGGGGCTGAGCTTGGGGTTGATGTTGATCGCCGGGCTGGGGCTGTCGAGCCCGCACCTGGCGTTGATGGTTGGCGCGGGGGCCTTGCTGTTCATCGAGACGCTGCTGCCGGGCGCGCCCCACCGGGAGCTGGGGGCCTGGAATGGTTGGGGCGGGAGCCCGAAGGTCCCGGAGTGGGTGAAGCTCGAGGAGATCGATGATGAGGAGGATCGGGAGGCCGAGGGGGCTGGCTTTGCGCCCAACGAGGCGGACCTGCGCGGGACGCTGGAGGGGTTGAGCGAGCGCCTGGCTGCGGCGGCTCCGATCGCGGCCGAGGACGACGCCGGGAGCACGATCTTGGTCCGTGATCATCTCGGCGATACGCCCTTCGAGCTGCGCGCGCGGGTGCCTCGGCGGAGCCCGGCGGATGTGCGGGTGGAGCTGACCGTTGGGCTTCCGGGTCGCAGCGAAGCGGCCTTCGAGCTCGTTCCGGACACCAGCGAGCGCGGGCCTCGGCCGGCGCACTTGCTCGCGCGGAGCCACCGGGTGATCGGGGATCCTCGGCAATTGGAGGCCTTCGGCGACGAGGCCCTCGACGCGCTCACGCCCTTTCCGACGGCGTACCTGCGGGCGTGGGAGGCCGGGGCGCAGGTGGAGCTCGGGGCGGAGCTGTCGCGGCTGCGGGTGGATAGCCTCGAGGCGCTGGTGCGCTGCCTGGCTCGGGCGCTGCGGGACTGAGACGCGCTCGGCGAGAGCCGCTGACGGTCAATCGACCACGGTCGGCAGGTCGAGGTGGAACACCGTCCCGATCCCGAGCTCGGTCTCGAAGCTCAGCTCCCCGCCGTGCTCGAGGGCGATCCCATGGCTCACCGCCAGGCCCAGCCCCGTGCCCTGATCGCGCCCCTTCGTCGTGAAGAAGGGATCGAAGATCCGCGCCTGCACGTCGTCCGGGATGCCCTTGCCGCGGTCCTGCACGCTGATCCGCAGCCAGCTCTGGGCGTGGCGCTCGAAGCTGCGCGCGCGGATCTCGATCTGCTTGAAGTCCGAGAAGCTCTCGTAGCGATCGTTGAGCGCGTCCCGGGCGTTGGTCACCAGGTTCATGAGCACCTGCTGGATCTGCTGCACGCGGCAGCGGACCTTCGGCAAGCCCTCGGGGATGTCGACCTCGAGGCGGATGTGGTCCTTGCGCAGGACCGTGCGGATCAGCGAGAGGGTCGACTCGATCAGCGCCGACACGTGCCCGGCCTCGAGCTGGAGCTGCTCTCGCTCCTGGCGCGAAAAGGCCAGCAGGTCGCGGACGATGGTCGCGACGCGCTGGGACTCGAGGGTGATCTCGCTGGCGAACTCGAGCACGAGCTCCTCATCCTGGGTGTTGCCGGCGATGAGCTCCGAGTAGTTCATGATCCCCTGCACGGGGTTGTTGATCTCGTGGGCGACGCCGCTGGCCAGGGTGCCCAGGGACTCGAGGCGCTGCTGCTGGCGCAGCTGGGTCTCGAGCTCCTCGCGCTGGGACGCGGCCTGCTTGCGCTCGGTGATGTCCGTGGCGATGGAGATGAGCTTGTCGACGCCGCCGTCGGCCCCCTCGATGGGCGCGAGGCGGACGTTGTAGTGGCGCTTGGTCGCCCCGGCTCCGAAGCTGATCTCGATCTCCCGGCGCTCGCCCGTGGCCACGACCTCGGCGAGGACCTCGCTCCAGGTCGGGCCTTCGGTGGTCTGCATCAGCTGCCGCGAGTCCACTCCGATCAGGCTCTGCGGGTCGGTGCCGTAGGGCTCGAGGTGGTTGATGAACTCGACCCGACCGGCGCGGTCGAGCAGGGAGATCATGTCGGGCACGCCGTCGACCAGGGTGCGCCAGTTGGCCTCGCTGCGCTGCAGGGCCTCGTAGAGCCGGGCGTTGTCGGCCGCGCTCGCGGCCTGGCCCGCGAACACGCGGAGGATGTCGAGGCCGCTCTCGTCGAAGCTCTCGTCGCGCTCGCGGGCCTCGACCATGAGCACGCCGTGGATGTCGCTGTGCTGGAACATGGGCACGGCCATCAACATCGAGACGCCGGACTCGAGCACGTAGGGGTCGCTGGCGAAGCGCGGGTCGTGGTGCAGGTCCTCGATGAACAGCGGCTCGTAGCTGCGGAACACCTCCTCGGCGGCGGAGGTCGGCAGCCGCCCGCGGGCCTCGTCGACGGGCACGGGCTCGTCGAAGACCTGGCTGCGCGTCCGCACCCGGCTCTCGGCGACGAAGCACAGCTGCCCGTTGCGCTCGGCCAGCATCACGGCCCGCTCGGCGCCGGTGCTCGACAGCGCGACGCTCAGCAAGCTGTCGACGATGTCCTCGAAGCGCAGGGCCTGGGCGATGATCTGGGAGGTGGCCAGCATCAGGTCGAGGTCGAAGCCGGCGAGGGCGATGGCGTTGGCCTCGACGGAGGTCATCGAGGAGGTAGCGATCGACATCGGCCCGGACTTGGTCACCGGGCGGGCGGGGCCGAAGGCCATCAAGCGCGCGCCGTAGACCCGGCGCAGGCGCGTGGCCACGGCCTCGGCCCCCCACTGGGTGGCGGTGTGCAGCGCGAGCACCAGGGCGCCCTGGGTCGTCGCGCCCCGGCGGAGGCTGTCGGCGAGGCTCACCAGCCGCTCCCGGGCGAGGAGCTCGACGTAGGCCAGCTCGAACTCGTGGGCGAGCTCGCCGGCCTCCTCGTAGCGGGCGAGGGCCTGCTCCTTGCGACCGGCGGCGAGCTCTCGCTCGGCGGCGATCAGCACGGCCATGGCCTCGAAGTTCTCGCGCGCGCCCTGGGACCAGCGGCGGACCGCGGCCTCGCATCGACGCATGCGCTTGCGCAGGGCTCGGCGCTCGCTGGCGTCGGCCGTCGCGCAGCGGTGGCCGGCACACACGGCGACGATGGTCGCGGTCCGCGGGGTCTCCCACGCGCCGTACATCACCTCCTCGTAGTCGTCGGCGATGGCCTCGCACAGGCTCACGGCCTCGTCCCGCCGCCCCAGCAGCCACATGCCGATGCTGCGCAGGGCGGTGATGGAGTAGACGCCGAGCTTGGTGCTGTCGCGGGTGAAGGCCTCGATGGAGAAGCTGCCGGACAGCACGTGCGAGGCCGCGGGCGCGTCGTCGATGCCCCCGATCAGCGCCTCGGCCAGGCCCGTGACCGTGCGCGTGATCTCGACGCTCTCCCCTCCCCCGTACTCCGCCGCCTGGCTCGCCCAGCTCGCGCTCACCGAGGCCAGCTCGGCGAGGGGCAGGCCGGCCTCGAACAGCGCCATGGACCCCGTCGCGGCCGCGAACACGGCCGTGCGCATGTCGCCGCTCTCCTCGAGGGCTCGCTTGGCCGGGACGATCCGCTGGGCGCACCAGCGCCACGGTCGACACGCAGGCCAGACCAAGAGCACGGCGATCGCCCGGGCCTGGGCCGTGATCGCGGGGACGCCCGCGCTGACGGCCAGCTCGATGGCGCGATCGCACAGCTCCCCGGCCTCGGCCGGGTCGCCGGCGCCCGCCGAGATCGCCACGCCCAGCTGGGCCAGGGCGATGGGCATGGTCGGGTGCAGGCCCGCGCGCATGCCCAGGAACACGTGCACGGCGCTGAGCAACACGAACAGCTCGAGATCGCTCCCGTAGACCACGCGCTTGAGCGAGGCGAGCACGATCATCGCGCCGACCTCGGGGCTGCGGGAGGCTCGCGGCAGCTCGGCGAGGCGATCGATGCCGTGGCGCTGGGTCGCCCGCCAGGCCCGCGTGACCCACCAGATCATCCGCGCCCGCGAGCCCGTCATCGGGACCTCGACCTCGAGGCGGTGGAGGGCGTCGACGCCGATCTTCACGGCGTCTTTGGTGCGCTCGATCGTGTCGAGGAAGTCGATGAAGCGCGCGACGGCGGAGGCGAACTCGACGGGCTCGAGCTGCCAGCGCGTGAGCGCCTCGAACTCGGCCGCGGCCCGCTCGATCTGGGCGCGCAGCCCGAGCAGCTCGGCGTGGTCGAGGTAGAGCGAGAACAGCAGCGCGTGGCGCCCCTGGCCGGCCTGTGCGGCGGCGAGCTCCGGCTCGAGCAGGGCCCGGGCGAGCTCGGTGTGCTCGAGGGCGCAGCCCCAGTTGGCCAGGGCCATGGCCCGCCGACCGGCGATGGCGTGGACCGTGCCCAGGCGCTGGCGCCAGTCCTGGTCGAAGGCGTCGAGGTCGACGCCGCCCTCGAGGTTGCCCTCGGCGAGCACGCTGGCCAGGGAGAAGAGCTGGTGCGCGGGGGCCCGGCGCAGCGCTCCGGCCATCGCCTCCCCGGCCCCGTCCGCCCTCGCGCCCGCGAGCACGCGCGCGAACAGGTGCTCGCCCAGCGCCCGCCGGACGCTGCGGCCGCGCTCCGCTCCGACGCGGGCGAAGGTCACGGTGTGCAAGCGCCCGTTGGCGAAGCGGTAGCCCCTGGGCATGGCCAACAGCACGCCCTTGCGCTCGAGGCCGTCGACGAGCTCGACGAGCTCGGCCACGGGGTGCTCGCTGATGGCCGTGAGCTGATCGAGGCAAAAGCGGAAGCCGAGGCAAGACGCGAGCTCGAGGACCTCGCGCTCGGCCGTCGACGCCCGGGCGATGAAGCAGCGGGTGATCGCCTCGAGGCCGACGGGCAGATCGGCCCCGGCCAGGCTCGCGCTGGTCCACCGCCAGGCCCCCTCCTCCCAGCGCAGCGCGCCCCGCTCGGCGAGCAGGCCCAGGGCCTCCCCCACGCTCAGCGGATCGGACACGCCGTGGCGCTCGATGAACTCCAAGAGCTCCCCGAGCGCCTCGCCCTCGCGCTCGAGGGCCCCGCTGACCATCGCCTGCAGCTGGCCGCGCTCGAAGCCCGTCAGCCCGATCTCTCGGCGCCGCCGCTCGGGGACCTTGCCCTCGAGGTGCGCGACGGCGCGGCCCGGGCCCACGCTCACGACCACCAGCATCGAGGTCCCCACGCCGCGCTCGATGAGCTCGGCGAGCAGCTCGACGGTCCCGCGGTCGGCGTTCTCGAGCTGCTCGAGCATGAGCACCAGGGGGCCGCGCTCGCCAAAGCAAGCGAGCAGGCGCGTCACCGCCAGGGCCAGGCGATGGGCCGCGTGCGCGGGCTCTTCGTAGAGCGTGTCGCCGCTCTCCGGCCCCTCGGGCCCCTCGGGCATGGCGGGCGCGGCGGTCACCTCTGGCAGCTCGAGGAACTCGCCGAGCGCGGGGACCAGCTCGGCGAGCTCGCGGACCAGGGGGCCGAGCCGCGTCCGCAGGCGCTCGCGCCACTCCTCGCGCCGCTGCTCCCGGAGCATGGCCACGCTGATCACCAGCTCGCTGAGCGCGTCGGCCAGGCCCGCGTAGGGCCGCAGGTAGCTGCGCGCCTCGAAGCGACCGATGCCGAGGAAGCCCCAGCGCGCGATGACCCGGCGCTCGAAGGCGGCGAGCAGCGAGGTCTTGCCCACGCCGGCCGGGCCGCGCAGGGTGACCAGGCGCGTCTCCCGACGATCGAGGGCCACGGTCAGCTCGGACTCGAGGGCGCCGATGTACTCGTCCCGGCCGAACAGCGCGTGGGGCATGAGCAGGCCCCTCGGCGGCAGCGCCAACGTAGGCTCGGACTCCGCGGCGTCGAGGCTCCCCCCGCCCTCGAGCTGCGCGGCGACCTTGCGCAGCGTCGCCGCCACCTCCCCCGCCGAGCGCGGCCGGTGCTCGGGCAGCTTGGCCAACAGCTTCATGACCAGGCGGGTCAGCGCGCGCGGGAGCAAGGGGCACAGCTCGCCCAGCGGACGGGGCTCGAGCTGCAGGTGGGCGCGGAGCAGCTCGCCCGCGCTCGCCCCCGAGAAGGGCAAGCGGCCCGAGAAGCGCTCGTAGGCCATGACGCCGAGGGCGTAGAGATCGCTGCGCGGCTCTCGGGGTCGAAAGCGTCGGCCGATCTGCTCGGGCGCGCGGTAGGCCAGGTGCTCGCGCAACAGCTCGGGGTGCTCGAGCTCTCGCGGCTCGCCGTCGAGGAGGCCAGAGCAGCCCGAGTCGACGAGCGACACCCCGCCGTGCTCGTGGACCCACACCGCGCGCGGGCACAGCTCGCCGTGGACCAGGCCCTCGGCGTGCAGGCGCTCGAGGATGTCGGCGAGTTGAATGAAGGACGCGACCGCCCCCGCGACGTCCACCGCCGCCACGCTCGCCGCCTTGGCCTCGGCCGGAGCCCCGCGCTCGTCTCGGGCGTCGGCGAACGAGCGCCCGGGCAAGCGCGGGCGCACGATCTCGACGCGCCCGCCCTCGTGCGCGACGCTCAGGGTCTCGCCCACGCCCTCCACGGCCACGGCCGCGCGCAGCTGCAGCTGACGACACAGCCACGGCGCGAGGGTCTCGCTGGTCTCGACGCGCCTGACCACCACCGCGCGCCCGTCTCGCTCCTCGTCGAGCTCACGCACGACCGCACTCGGCGTCGCCCGGAGCAAGCGCCCATGTTCAGTAAGCTCTTTGGCCCCGAGCTTCATCTGGACCCCCACCGATCGTGCATCCACGGTCTCGCGCATGGGCGGCATCGGGGGTACGACGTCGACTCGATCGATTCGATCATGGGCGAGGTTCGCGACCGGATCGCCGGCCAGCACCAACATTGTAGTCCCGTCCCTCGCGAGCGGGGGCCGCAGCCCGACCGCGCGCTGCCGCTCGCGTGTGACTCGCTCCTCGCATCTCGACGCCCCAGCGCCTCGCCCCCGCCTCTCGACGGGCTGGCGGTCCGGCAAGCTCAGCCAGGCCCGCCGAAGATCCGCGAGCGCGCCTGCACATAACGTCCGAAGGTGCTGTCCCCTGTCAAAATGGGCACCGGAGTGGGCTCTAGATCATCGATGCGTCCGAGCACGCCATCGCCACTGAGGGCGAACAAGTTTCGGGGCACATCCACGGAATTCACCTCGTCGACGCCGTCGGAGAGCACGGACAGGACGCTGTGGGTCAAGATCGCGCCCTGTTCGTCGATGGCGAGGACGACCATCGGAACCCCCGGAAAGCGCTCGAGCCCGCGGAGCCGCGACACCCGGACGAGCTGCGTAATCGGTTCCAGCTCCGTGCCCGGCTGCTCCCCCGGACCCGGGGGAATCACGCACGACCAGGCCACCCAGCTCCCGCTCGGAGAGAACGCGGCCTCGCCTGCAAAGAAGCAGTCGGTGTCCTCTTCGTTGAGGGTCTCGAGGATCCCGGCGAGGGCGTCGACGCGGACCACCGCCCCGGCTCCCGACATGAACACGACCCCGGTGCCGTCGGCGAAGGGCGCCCAGGCGTACTCGGGCGGGTCGACCATGGTGACGCTCCGAAGGCCCTCGTCCCCAGGGGCGCGCTCGTCCCACAGGTGGAGCGCCCCCGCGCCCAGCCACACGCTGGTCTCGCCGTCGACGTTGAGCAACAGCTGCAAGGTCCCCGCGGCGTGCTCGGACGCGAGCTTGGGCGGCAGCGCCAGCGGGCCCGAGCTGAGCCCTCCGTCGGCGCCACCGATCGAGCCCTCGCGCAGATCGAAGCGCTGCCAGCTCCCGCCGTCGGCGCTGGAGCGCGCGAGCACGCTCTCCCCCGAGGCCGACACCGACGCCAAGGTCCCGCACGCCTCGCGGGCCAGGCAGCGGGTGGTCAGCCCCGGGTCGTCGGGCAGGCTCCCGCTCGGGCCCATGCGATCCTCGACCTGCGCGACGCGGCGAACCCGCGGGTCGGTGCCAGACTCGGGGTAGCGGACGAAGTGCAGCGAGGCGCTGGCCGGCCCGAGCTCGGCCGCGACCACCACCGGCGCCCCGACGGCGCTGAGCACCCAGTCGAAGCTACCCGGGATCCGCTCGGGCTGGACGCGGCCGCCCGAGCTCCCCACGTCCACGCCCGCGCCCAGGGGCAGGACGGCGAGGTGGTCGGACACCGCGGTGCCCAGGCGGGTCCAGCTCAAGGCCGTGCCGCGGGCGGTGAAGGCCACCGAGGCCACGGCCTCGAGGCTCGGGGACGGGAGCTCCAGGGGCAATCGACGGCCATCGCGCAGATCGATCCACCCCGCGTTTTGGGCACCCGCGCGGATCAACACGCCGCGCCCCTGCGGACCGAGGGTGACGCGATCGATGGGGTCCTCCTCGCCGAGGATGTCGAGCTCGCGCAGCTCCCCGCGGTCGTAGACGTGCAGGCGCCGCTGACCGTCCTCGCCGAGGCCGTCCATCCACACCGCGCGGGCGTCGACGGTGGGCGTGCCGCAGGCCGGGAGCGCGGCCACGAGCGCCGAAATCACGGCGCCTCCCCGGGCCGGCGTGAGATCCCCCAGTACCCTCCCAGGCCGCCGAGGCGCGCCGGCAGATGGGGCCCCCTCAGGCCGAGCGGCCTGTCCGCGAGCCCCTTCCCCAGACACGGCGCCACGCTACCACGCGCGCCCCCGTCCCTGACCCCCAGCGGGGGGCCGAATGACCGGGATTGGTCCCCTGGCCGCCTTGCGCCAATGGGCGCCATCGGGCAAGGTGGCGCGCCAATGGCCGAGGACCAGGAGAACAACGACGAGCTCGTGATCGAGGAGGGCGCGGACGCTGCGGCGCTGGCCCAACAACAACAGATCGCAGCGATGCAAAAGGCCGCTTCGGAGATTGACCTGGTGGTCCTCCCCCTCGCGTGCATCAACGAAGGCAAGGGCGCGCCCCTGTCCATGGGCGTCCAGCGCTGGCTCGCCCAGGAGCTCGCGCGCACCGGGCTCAAGGCCGCCGCGCCGGTGTTCACGGCCATCGCCGAGCAGCAAGGGCGCAAGGTCCCCGCGCTGCTCGTCTACAAGGACCCCTGGGTCGACGCCCGGGCCCTCGAGGGCGCCGCGCGCTTCCCCAACGCCACCCGGCTGATCGCCGCGAACTTCTCGGTGTCCGAGGAGCAGCTGACCCTCGAGGTCCGGCTGTCCACCGTCCACCGCGGCGAGGGCGACGAGACGACCGTCGAGGTCGAGGTCGAAGGCGAAGAGGGCGAAGAGGCCAAGACCGAGTCCCGCACCGTCCCCGGGCGCCTCGAGACCGTCGGCACCTGGACCTTCGAGAGCAAGGCCGAGACCGTCGGCGAGAAGTTCCTCGAGGCCCTCAAGACCGTCGGCGAGGCCACGGGTCAGACCGTCGAGCACGACAGCTGGCAGACCGCCTTCAAGACCCAAAACCCCCAGGCCATGCTCAGCTTCCTCGTGGGCCTGGGCAACCTCTCGGCGCTCCAGGGCCGCACCGTGCCCGCGACCACCGACCAGCTCATCAACCCGCTGATGGACGCGATCAACCGCGACCCGGCGATGGACCCCGCGATGGAGGCCCTCCACGCGATGGTCGACCTCATCATCGGCATCCAGCCTGACCGCACCGCGACCCCGCTGTGCCTCCAGGCCCTGTCGATCGCCGCCCAGCGCCGCAAGGACGACGCCGAGGCCTGGCACCACCTGGCCGCCGTCGCGCGCCGCATGGGCGACCTGCCCACGGCCATCAACGGCTTCAACCAGGCCTTCAACCTCGAGCCCACCAACATCCAGATCGCGGTCAACTTCATCCAGACCCTGCGCGGCGGCGGCGACACCGAGAACGCCCTCAAGGTCGCCCAGCACGCCGCCGAGCAGGGCAACGACGGGCCGCCCGTGCTCGCGCTGCTCGGCAGCCTGCTCATCGAGAAGGACGACTTCGACGCCGCCGAGCCCTTCCTGCGCCGCGCCGTCGAGGAGGGCAAGATCCCCAGCGCCTACGGCGACCTGGCCAACGTGCTGTGGGACCGCTCCGACGATGACACCGACGAGCAAAAGGAAGACCGCGAGGAGGCCATGACCCTGCTCGCGACCGCCGTCGGCCTCAACCACGTGGCCAAGAGCGCCATCGAGATGCTCCTCGATCTGGCCATGGAGGAAGAGGACGACAAGGCCACCGAGCTGCTGCTCGGCGCGGGCGAGAAGCACGCCACCAACGCGGCCGTGCTGACCTCGCTGACCACCTTCTACGTCGAGGGCGAGAACCCCGAGGAGGCCCGCCCCTGGCTCGAGAAGCTCCTCGCCCTGCCCCGCCGCAGCCTCGACGACGACGCCTTCGCGCGCCGGACCATGCTCGCCCTCGAGATCGACGAGTTCGAGGAGCGCTACGAGGTCGCCATCGACAACGTCAACAGCGGCGACCCCGGCAAGCAAAACGAGGCCGCCGTGTTCCTGCGCGAGGTCATCGCCAAGGACGCCCGCTACTGGCAGCCGCACCTCATGCTCGCCCTCGCCGTGCGCGAGTCCGAGGGTGACGCCGCGGCCCTGAGCCACCTGATGAACGCCGTGCGCCTGCGCCCCAACGACGGCCAGATCCGCCAGCTCATCGCCGCGATCTTGCGCAAGCAGGGCCGCCCGCGCGAGGCCGTCGAGCACCTGCGCGCCGTCGTCGCCCTCAACCCCCGCGACGTCGAGCCGGTCATCAGCCTGGCGACCTGCATGCGCGACGCGAACATGTTCGCCGAGGCCCGCCAGATCTGCACCGCCGCGCTGCAGATGATCCCCAACCAGCCGCAGTTCGAGGCCATCCTCGCCAGCCTGCCGCCGGCCAAGTAGGCCCAGGTCGTCCGCGTCGTCGGCCTCGCCGACGCAGAGCCCTCGCCGTGTGCGGGGGCTCTTTCGTTTGCGCGTCCGCGTGCCAGGTGATCGACTCGCGCTCAGCTCGGCACACCCAGGGTGTCCCCATGCGACGCCGATCCGCCCCCCGCCTGCCTCTGTTCGCATCCACCCTCGCGCTGAGCCTGCTCGCGTGCGGAGGTGACGACGGCGGCGACGACGGCGACGCGAGCGGCCCGCCCTGCGAGGACGACCTGTTGCTGTGCGAGAGCGGCGAGCCCCTCCAGCCCGATCCGGCCTGCACCCTCGAGGGCGAGCTGAGCTTCGAGCTCGGCAACGCCGAGGGCAGCTTCACGCCCCTCGCCCCCGGCGAGACCCCGACGACCATCACCGGAAACCAGGGCGGCTGGCACACCTGGCTCGGGGTCCGCGTGCTCGACCCGGCCCTCGACTACCCCGGCGTCGAGGTCCGCGTCGACCTGCTCGAGTGCTACGACGACTGCGAGGCCGAGGACGCGGCCTTCGAGCAGGTCCGCTCGCGCACCGTCGTCAGCCCCGGGGTCGAGGCCAACGGCGCCGTCGAGGTCACCGACATCCTGTTCGTGTGGTGGTCGGACTGGTTTGGCGTCTCGTCGAGCGATCGCTGGCGCCTCGAGGTCAGCGTCCGCGACCGATGCGGCCGCGAGGGCAGCCTCAGCCACCAATTCGTACCGCCAAGCTGAGTCGTGGACGTGGGGCAGGGAGGGCGTGGCGTCGTCCACGACGGCAAAAATAGACAGGGACTGTGATTTACTCACAGTCCCTGAGTCGTGGACGTGGGGCAGGGAGGGCGTGGCGTCGTCCACGACGGCTAAAATGGACAGAGACTGTGGATGCATCCACAGTCTCTGAGCCCTCGCTTCAGTCGCTCGGCACGAGCGAGACGGTGATCACCCGGGGCGCGTAGGCGCAGTAGCAGCCGAACTCATCGAAGGCGCCGTAGTCGTCGACCTCAACCTCGAGGGTCTGCGCGTCGAAGCCCGGCGCCGACACCTCGAGGCTGTAGAGGCCCGAGTTCACCCCAAAGCCGCACGCCTGCATCCCCGTCGCCCCCGTCGTGCACGCGCCGTAGCCTTCGCAGACCACGAGGCCCTGGGCCGCGGGCTCTCCCGTCGACCCGTCGAGGACGACGACGCTGACCGCCGGAGGGCAGCAGCCGCCCTCGTCCGCGCCCTCGTCCCCTTCGGGACCACAAGCCGTCAAAGACGCCACGCTCAGCGCGAGGACCAGCCATCGAGAGGTCGAGGACACGCTCATGTCCCTTCAGGATGTGTCCTCAGCCGCAGCGCGAAAGGCCGAGCCTGGCCGCAGCCTTTGCCTGCTCCCGACACCCCCGCCGCGAACCCTGCGAACCCGTCCCGCCCTTGCTCCCCGCCCGGCTCGCCAAGGGCCGCTGCGCCCCCTAAGATGCGCGCTCGTGACCGTCGTCGTCGTCGCCGAAAAGCCCTCCGTCGCGCGGGACATCGCCGCTGCGCTCGGCGCGACGCAGCGCCGCAAGGGCTACCTCGAGGGCGAGGGCTACCGCGTGACCTGGGCCGTCGGCCACCTCGTGGGCCTCGCCGAACCGGGCGACATCGACGCGGCCTGGAAATACTGGGACCTCGCGACCCTGCCCATGCTCCCGCGCAGCTGGCCCCTGCGCGCCCTCGAGCACGGCGCGGACCAGCTCGCCGTGCTCGCGCGCTTGATGAACGCCCGCGGCGTGAAGGAGCTCGTCTCGGCCACGGACGCGGGGCGCGAGGGCGAGCTGATCTTCCGCTACATCTACGAGCAGGTCGGCTGCACCAAGCCCTGGCGGCGGCTGTGGATCTCGGCCCTGACCCACGAAGCGATCCGCGCGGGCTTTCGGCGCCTGCGCAGCCCCGCGCAGCTCGAGGGCCTGGCCAACGCCGCTCGTGCGCGCAGCCGCGCCGACTGGCTCGTGGGCATGAACCTCTCGCGCGCCTACAGCCTGCGCCACGACGACTCGCTCAGCGTCGGTCGCGTGCAGACGCCGACCCTGGCCATGCTCGTCGAGCGCGAGCGGGCCATCCGCGAGTTCGTCCCCGAGCTCTACCGAGAGGTGCACGCCCGCTTTGGGGCCAGCGTGGGCGAGTACGAGGGGGTCTATCACCGACCGGCGCCGCCCGACTCCGAGACCCAGGCCCAGCGCGCGGCCAAGCCCAGGCGCGACGCCAAGGCGGCCGCGAACACCCTCGCCCGCCTGCCCGCGGAGCCCGACGAGGCCGAGGAGGTCATCGCCCGAGCCAAGCGCGGCGAGGCCCACGTCGCCTCGGTCAGCCGGACCAAGCGCAGCTTCCCGCCCCCGCTGCTCTACGACCTGACCGAGCTCCAGCGCCACGCGAACCGCCTGTTCGGCTTCTCGGCCAAGCGCACCCTGGACATCGCCCAGACCCTCTACGAGCGGCACAAGGCCCTGTCCTATCCACGCACGGACAGCCGCCACATCGACCGCGAGACCGCCGGGACGCTGGGGTCGATCGTCGCCGCGATCGCGCCGAGCTACTCCGGGGCCGAGACCAATCTCGTGGCCGAGCGCAGCGGCGAGCGCCCGCTCGGATCGCGCTACGTCAACGACGCCAAGGTCAGCGATCACCACGCGATCCTGCCCACGGCCGAGCGCCCTTCCCTGCGCGCCGGCAGCGACGAGGCCAAGATCTACGACCTCGTGTGTCGCCGCCTGCTCGCCGCCTACCACGAGCCGCACATCGAGGCGCGGACCAAGGTCGAGACCCACATCGTCACCGCGCGGCCCGAGGCCGGGGTCGAGGCGATCGTCGACCGCTACCTGAGCACGGGCAGCTCCGTGGAGCAGGAGGGCTGGAAGGTGCTCGACCTGCGCGTCCGGCCCAAGGCCAAGACCGAGCCCAAGCTGCCCGGCGGCCTGGCCAAGGACCAAGCGGTGCGCGTCCTCGATGTCCGCGCGCTGTCCAAGCAGACCCAGCCTCCGCGCCCGCACAGCGAAGCGACCCTGCTCGGGGCCATGGAGCACGCCGGGCGGCAGCTCGACGACGAACAGCTCGGCGAGGCCATGCGCGGCAGCGGCCTGGGCACCCCGGCGACGCGCGCGGCGACCATCGAGCTGCTCTTGCGCCGCGGCTACGTCGAGCGCGAGGGCAGCAAGGCCCTGCGCGCGAGCCCCAAGGGCGAGCGGCTGATCGACGCGGTCCATCCCCAGGTCAAGAGCCCCGAGATGACCGGCAACTGGGAGCTCTCGCTGCACCAGATGCGCGGCGAGGCTGGCGAGCTCGAGGCCTTCATGCAGACCATCGAGCGCTACGTCAGTGAGGTCTGCGCCGCGGTCCAGGCCCAGGGGCGAGCGCCGCCGCGCTCGCCACGACCCGGCCCTGCGCGAGCCCAACACGAGCCCAGCGATCGCCGCGCCCATCCCGGGCAGCCCGGCCCCGCGCGCCAGACCCAGCTCCAGCTGAGCGCCACGAGCCATGGCCCCCCAGCTCCGAGCCCCCGCGAGGTCCTGGCGCCCGATCAACTCCCGCAGCTGCTCGCGGAGCGCTTCGGCTTCCCTGCCTTTCGCCCGCACCAGGCCGAGATCTGCGCGGCGATCCACGCGGGCCACAGCGCGCTGGTCGTGATGCCGACCGGGGCTGGCAAGTCGCTGTGCTACCAGCTGCCCGGGGTCGCGCGCGGCGGCGCGACCTTGGTCATCAGCCCGCTGATCGCCCTGATCGAAGATCAAGTCCACAAGCTGCGCGCGCAGGGCTTCGTCGCCGAGCGCATCCACTCGGGGCTCTCCCGCACCGCCGCGCGCGAGGTCTGCCGCCGCTACCTCGCCGACGAGCTCGACTTCTTGTTCGTCGCGCCCGAGCGCCTGGGCGTGCGGGGCTTCCCGGAGATGCTCGCGCGCCGCCGCCCCGCGCTCATCGCCGTCGACGAGGCCCACTGCATCTCGCAGTGGGGCCACGACTTTCGCCCGGACTACCGCATGCTCGAGGCCCGCCTGCGCCCCCTCGGCGCCGGCCGAGAGGTGCCCATCGCCGCGCTCACGGCCACGGCCACGCCCCGGGTCCAGGGCGACATCCTCGCCCAGCTGGGGCTCGACCAGGCCAAGACCTTCATCAAGGGCTTTCGCCGCACCAACCTGGCCATCGAGGTGGTCGAGGTCCCGGTCGGCGCCCGCCAGCAGCTGTGCGCCGAGCTCCTCGAGCCCGACGAGCGGCGCCCGGCGATCGTCTACGCGCCCACACGCAGCAGCTGCGAAGAGCTCGCGCAGCTGCTCGGCGAGCGCGGGCGCGGACGCTACGGTGTCGCCCGCTACCACGCGGGCATGAGCGCCTCGCAGCGGGCCAAGGTCCAAGCTGCGTTCACCGCAGGCGAGCTCGGGGTCATCGTGGCGACCGTGGCCTTCGGCATGGGCATCGACAAGGCCGACATCCGCACGGTCGTGCACGTCGCCGCGCCCGGCAGCCTCGAGGCCTACTACCAGGAGATCGGCCGCGCCGGCCGCGACGGCGAGCCGAGCCGCGCGATCTTGATGCACGCCTACGCCGACCGGCGCACCCACGAGTTCTTCCTCGAGCGGGACTACCCGCCGCTGGCCAAGCTCGAGGCCGTCGCTCGCCTGCTCGGGCCCCGGCCCGTGCAGCGCGTCTCCTTGCGCAGGCGCGCGCGCGTCAAGATGGAGCTGCTGCAGATCATCTTGACCAAGCTGTGGATCCACGGCGCCGCCGCCCTCGACGACGAACACAGCGCCCGCAAGGGCCCGCGCGACGACTGGCGCGCGCCCTACCAGGCCCAGCGAGAACACCGCTACGAGCAGCTCGAGCGCGCCCAGCACTACCTGCGATCGAGCCGCTGCCGCATGCTCGAGCTGATCGAGCACTTTGGCGACCGGGAAGACCAGGCCGGGCCCTGCGGCATGTGTGACATCTGCGCGCCCTCGCAGGTGCTGCTCGCCCAGCGCGAGCGAGCCAGCGAGATCCAGCAGCGCTGCGCCGAGGCCATCGAGGCGGCCCTCCGCGCGGCGCCCAAGGGCATCGCCGCGGGGCGCCTCTACGAGGACCTCGCCATGCCGCAGGTCGATCGCGGCAGCTTCGAGGGCGTGGTCGAGGCCCTCGTGCGCGCGGGCTACGTCGAGGTCGAGTCGCGCACCTTCGTGCCCCGCGGCAAGCGACGCCGGGTCAGCTTCCGCAAGCTCAGCCTCGCGCGCCCCTTCCCCACCGAAGCGGACGCGCTCGAGGCGATGCTGGCCAGCTTGCCGGTGATCGTCGACTTCGGCGAGCGCTACCCCAGCAAGGCGAAGACCAAGGCCAAGGGCCCGCGTCGACGCAAGGGCAAGCGCCGGACCAAGCAGGCGAGCAAGCGGCGTTCATCCTCGCGGACATCCTCGAGCGCCAAGCCCCGCGCCGCGCCCAAGCCCCGCGCGGCCCCCAAAGCGCGCGCCTCCGCCGAGAGCTCCTCGAGCACGAAGGCCAGCGACCCCCGCCTGCGAAGCTTACAGAGCTGGCGCACGGCCGTGGCCCAGGTCCAAGGCCTCGCCCCCTCGCGGGTGCTCAACGACAAGCAGCTCCACGCCCTCGCGACCTCCACAGTCAACGACATCACGGACCTCCGAGCCGTCCCTGGCATCGGGCCCAAGACCCTCGAACGCTACGGCCAAGCCCTCGTCCAGCTCCTGGGCGAAGACTGAACGCCCCCCGCTCCCAAGCCCCGAGCCCCGGCGGGGCCTAATCGCCGCTGGCTTCGGGGCCTACCGGGCGGCCTAGCGACACGTCGAGGGCCGCCCGCGCCTGGTGCAGCTCCGCCCACGCCGAGACCTCCTGGGCCGCCGCCTCGGCGACGGCGAGCTCGCGCAGGTTGACCCGCAGCAGGTCGCTGTCGCCGAGCTCGAAGCGGCGCAGCTCGGCCTCGGACAGCTGCCGCGCCAGGTCGTGCTGCTCGGCGCGGAGCTCGAGCTGGGCGTGGGCGGCCACGAGCGCCGAGTGGGCGTCGCCGATCTCCATGGCGACCTCGTTTCGAGCCAGGCGCAGCTGCGCCTCGACGCGCTGGAGCTCGGCCCGGGCGGTGCGGGCCTTGCCCCGAGCCTTGCGCATGGGGATCGGCAGCTCGAGCTCGATGGTCGCGGCGACCTCGGGGGGGAGCAGGGACTCGACCCCCTCGCCGAGGTCCTTGGCGACCCAGGCCGAGACGTCGACCCGCGGCGCGATCTGGTTTCGAGCCCAGCGCAGCTCGGCGACCTTTTGCTCGCGCACCTGGAGCAGCGCCTGAATGTCCGGGCGGTTGGCGATGGCCTGCTCGATCTCGTCGCTGGTCGGCGAGAGCGGGACTTCGATCTCGGGGACATCGCCCGCCCACACGCTGGCCGGCAGCACCGGCACGCGCTCGCGCCCAGCGAGCACCGGCTCGCCCTCGCCGTCGCGCAGGAACAGCGAGAGCTTGAGGGTCGCCTTTTGGAACGAGCGCGTCTCCTTCACCACCTTGCCGCGGCGCGAGAGGATGGTCCGGCGGTTGTCGACGCCGACGATGGCCTCGACGGCGCCCAGATCGATCTGCCGGCGCAGCCCGACGTCGCGGGTCTCGGCGATCTCGAGCAGCTGCTCGGCGACCTCGAGGCGCTGACCCGCGGCGACCCAGTCCCAGTAGGCCTTGGTCGCCTTGAGCTGGAGCTCGAGGGACTTGGCGTCGCGCTCGGCGTCCTGGCGCGCGACCTCGAGGTCGGCGACGCGGCGCTCGGTCCGGGCCTCGTCCGTGGGCCCGCCCTGCCACAGCGGCAGGCTCGCCCCGGCCCGCAGCTCGCCGCCAGAGGCCGTGAGCAGCTTGCCGTCGTAGACCGCGAAGTCGCCGGCGCCCACGCGCCACCCTGCCCACACGCCGAGGCCCCACAGCGGGGTCGCCTGGGTGACCTTCACGTCGACCAGGCCGTGCTGGTAGTAGCTCAGGGGCTGGATCAGCCCGCGGGCCGCCAGCTTGGGGTCGAAGGCTCCCCGCGCGGCCATGGCCTTGCCGCGGGCGCCCTCTCGCTTGCGCTCGGCGGCCTCGAGGCGCGGGTCGTGCTCCGCCACGGAGCCGAGCACCTCGCCGAGCTCCAGGGGTGCAGCCCGGGCCGGGCCTTCCGCGCTGTCCGCCGTCCGAGCATCGGCCTGGGCCTGGCTCGCCTGCGCCCGCCGGGTGGCCGCCGCCGCGGGTGTCTCGACGCCGCGCTGCGTCCGGTCGACCGCGACCTCCGCCTCGGCCCTCCCCTCAGCCGGGACTTCCTCAGCTCCCTCTTTCGCCGGCGCCGGCGGGGCCACGAAGGTCGGGGGCGGGGCGAAGCTGAGCAGGAGGGCGACCGTCACAGCCGCCGCGCTCACTTGACCCCCTTGGCGACCTTGGCGTCGACCGGGCCCTTGCCCTTGCCCTTGCCCTTGCCTTTGCCCTTGCCGTCGTAGGCCGGGTCGACCGCGGGCGGGAAGCCGTTGAACTGACGCCACAGCTCGTAGCCCAGGCGGACGCGGTCGAGCAGCACCCAGCCCTTGACCCGCACGCCCTGACGCAGGAAGCGCTGCTCGGGCCAGGGATCGTCGTCGGGGTCGGGGCGCACGACCACGCGGAAGCGGCCGGCGTCGTCGGTGGTCGCGTCGACGAACTCGACCACGCCGCCGAAGGTGCCCACGGCGGCCGACGGCCAGCCCACGAACTGCACCGCAGGCCAGCCCTCGAACTGCAGCCGGACCTTGCGGCCCGGAGCGATCAGCGGGCCGTCGCGCCCGGACATCCACACCTCCACGGCGCTCGCGCTCATGTCGGGCACGAAGCGGGCCACGGCATCGCCAGCCTTGACCATCTGACCGTCCTGCTTGACGACGATCTTGAGCACCGTGCCGTCCCGGGGCGCGACGATGGTCATGCGCTGCTGCCGGGCCAGGCGGGTCTCGACCTTTTGAACTTCGGTCTCGGCCTTGGCCAGGTCGGCCTCGGCCTTGCGCAGATCGGCCTTGGCCTTCTCCACGCTCGCGGTCGCGCTCGCCCCGGCCTCGGTGCGGTTGACCCCGAGGCGCTCGATCTCCCGCTTGGCCGCGCGCAGGTTGGCCTCGGCGCGGTCGAGGTCGGCGGCCTCGGTCTCGGCCTTCATCTGGGCGACCTCGACGTCGCGCTTGGACGCGAGGCCCTCCTCGAACAGCGCCTCCTTGCGATCGCGGTTCAGGTCCGCGGTGCGCGAGGAGGCCTTGGCCGCGTCCACGGCCCGCTCCGCGGCGACGAGGCGATCGCGGGCCACGTCGACGCGCAGCCCGGCGGAGCTGCGCTTGGCGTCGGCGGCCAGCTCGAGCGAGGTGATGCGCGCCTTGGCCACGTCGACGGAGCCCTGGGAGGCCGTCTTGGCCATCTGCGCCGCGTCGAGCTGACGCTCGTAGCGGGCCAGGATGTCGGGGTCGTTGTCGGCGATGTCGGCCAGCGAGTCGCCGGCGCGGACCCGGCTGCCCTCTTGCACGTGCCAGCGGACGATGCGGCCCTCGATGGGCGCCTCGACGGCCTGCTGGCGCTCGAGCGGGGCGTAGGCGATGACGCGCCCGGTCCCGGCGACGTTTTGCTGCCAGGGGGAGAAGGCCGCGACGATGGCGATGAGCAGGGCCACGCCAATGATCCGCGCGAGCACCTGGGTCACCCGCGGCGTCGTGCTGACGAGCATCGACGCGCGCATGCGTGGGGAGGGCGGGGAGGACAACATGGTGTCGTAGTTCGAGGGGGCGAGAGGCAAATCGAAGGACAGGTCGGGCTCAGGCGCGAGCTTGGACCTCGGCGTTGTCGCTGACCACGAGCAGGGTCCACGGCGCGTCGGCTGCGAACACGTGGTCGAGCAGGGCCTCGCTATGGCCCGCGTCGAGCTCGAGGCCGTCGAGGGCCCCGTCGAGGATGAGCAGGTTGGGCTGGCGCAGCAGCGCGCGGGCGAGCACCAGGCGGCGGCGCTCGACGTAGTCGAAGGGCGCCCCGCTCGGGCTCATGCGCATCTCGAGGCCCTTGCCCATGGCCTCGATCTTCGCGTCGAGGTCGAGCATGCGCAACACCGACCACACCCCGCGCAGCTCGAGGTCGCAGCCCAGGCGCAGGTTGTCGAGCAGGGTCGTCGGCAGCAGCACGGGCTCGTGATCGAGGACCAGGGCCACGCTCTCGCGGGTGCGCTCGGGGTCCAAGAGCGCGGCCGGGACCCCGTCGAGCTCGACCCGCAGGGCCCCGCTGCCCTCCTCACACATGGCGTAGAGCGCCCAGCACAGCTTCGAGTGGGCCCGCGAGCGGCCCTTGAGCACCCGGCGCTCCCCGGCCGCGAGGCTCAACACGGGATCACCGTCGAGGCCGTTCTTGGTGATCTCCACGGTCATCGGCAAGCCCTGGCCCGCCCCCCGACCGACCACCGCGCCGCCGCGCCGCTCCACGGGCAGGTCGACGATCTGGCCGAGCTTCTCCGCCGAGGTCGCGGCGTCGTAGAAGGTCTCGAGCTGCTTGCCCAGCTTGGCCAGGCCCGTGCCGAGGGTCGCGACGACGAGCTCGGCGGCGACGAGCTGGCCCAGGGTCAGCTGGCGCTGAATCACCAGCCAGCCGCCGATGCCCAGCAAGGTCGCGCTGGCCAGGACCTGCAGGCCGACGCCGCCGACGATCTGACGCAGCAGGCGGTTGAAGTGGTCCCCGCGGGCGTCGAGCCACGCGCGCAGCAGCTGATCGCCGCGGGCGTCGGCGAAGGCCCGGGCCCGGGCGTCGCCCAGGCCGCCGGCCCTCGCCGTCATGCTCCCGGCCACGCCCTCGAGCCAGGCGGCGACGGCGTACTTGCTCTTCGACTCGCGCAGGCTCGCCGACAGGGCGCCCTTGCCGAACACGAAGATGACCACGGCCACGGACAGGACCAGCACGAAGTCGAAGGCCAACAGCAGCGGGTGGTAAAAGGCCAGCAGCAGCAGACCCGAGAGCATCTGCAGGACCAGGGCCGAGCCCGAGAGCAGCAGCTTGGCCGCGGACTTTTGTAGGGACACCGCGTCGAAGATGCGGTTGGCCAGCTCGGGCCCGTGACTGGGCGAGTCCTCGCCCAGATCCAGCCGCGGCAAGCGGCGCACGAAGTCCGCGGCCACGCGCACGAACAGGCGCCGCTGGATCATCTCGACGACGACGTACTGGGAGACCTGCAAGACCGCGACGAAGCCGAGCACCACGGCCGAGAGCAGGCTGAGCACGACCAGGGGCTGCAAGGCCGCGCCGAGGGCCACGGAGTTGACCAGGGCCTGGACCGCGACGGGGATGACCAGGCTCGACACGCCGACGGCGACGGCGTAGATGGCCACGACCCACAGGTCCCGGCTCTCGAACTTGGCGACGGAGACCAGGCGCCGCACGGCCTTGCGCCCGGGCCCGAGCACGCGCTCGAGGGTCCCCGGAGCCGCCAGCCCTGCCCCCGCGAGGGGGAACATCGCCTCCGCCCGCAGCCAGTGCAGGTCGATGGTCTTGTGCCGGCTCAGCCAGTCGCCGAGCTCGCGGGCGCTCAAGCGTCGGCGCCACTCGCTGCCGTCGTCCTCGATGACCGCGAGCTCCACACCCCGGGCGTTGCCGCCGAGCAGGACCAGCCAGCGCTGCCCCGCCCAGCACAGCGCCGGGCTGCCGAGGGCCGCGAGCTCGAGGAGCGTGCGCGCGTCGCCCGAGTCCCCGCCGGTGCACCCGCTATCGTCCCGCTCACAGGACAGGCCCGCCACGCGGCCGGCCTGGATCATCGAGCACGCCCAGCCTTGCGCGCCCTCGGCCGTAGAGGCCGTAGACACCGCTAGCCAGGCGTTCTCGGGGCTGACCGCGACCCCACAACGATTTGCGAGCAGCTCGAGCGCGCGGCTCGCCGACACCGCCGAAGGGTGACCCGAGGCGGGAGCTTCCTCCGCCTCGACTTCCTGTTGTCCCAAGCCAATCATGGACCTTGCCGATGTAGCCTACGAAAAAACATCCAACAAATAGAAGTTTGCTCAGCGAATTTTAGAAAAAATGAAACATGACGTTTCAGTCTTGAATTCGGAGCTTGATGAGCAATATACCGGTATCGGCTCGAGGGTGTCTTTCATGACGATTAGCTCTCAGCTGATGTTTGTCGCTCGCTCTTAGGTCAGACCGATCATGTCCCAGTGGGTCAACTACCATCACTTGTTGTACTTTTGGATGGTCGCCAAGGAGGGCAGCATCGCCGCCGCCGCCAAGCGGCTGAGCGTCTCGCAGCCGACGATCTCGACACAGTTGCGCACGCTGGAGGATAACCTGGGCGTCAGCCTCTTTGATCGCTCCGGTCGGCGCCTCGCGCTCACCCAGACGGGCAGTGTCGCCCTTCGTTATGCTGAAGACATTTTCAGTCTCGGGCGCGAAATGGTGGATGTGCTGCACGAGCGCCTCGAAGGGCGGCCTTTGAGGCTGGTCGTGGGGGTGACCTACGTGGTCCCCAAGCTCGTCGCCTACCGCCTGCTGCAGCCTGCTTTGAACCTCGGTGACGGGCTGCACGTCGTCTGCCACGAGGACAAATTCGACCAGCTCTTGGGGCGCCTTGCACGCCATGAGCTGGATCTGGTGATCTCCGACGCGCCGATCGGGCCCCACGTCTCGGTCAAGGCCTTCAACCATCCCCTGGGATCGTGCGGGGTCACCTTCTTTGGCGCGCCGCCCCTGGCACGCAAGTACAAGCGCGGCTTCCCCGAGTCCCTCGACCGGGCGCCATTTTTGCTGCCCATGCAGGGCAGCATGGTCCGCCGCGAGCTCGATCGATGGTTCGACGACCTCGACATCCACCCCGAGATCGTCGGCCAGTTCGACGACAGCGCCCTGCTCAAGGTCTTCGGCCAGTCCGGCGTGGGGGTGTTCGCGGCTCCCTCGGCCATCGAGGCCGAGATCACCTCGCAGTATGGGGTGCAGGTCATCGGACGCAGCGACTCGATCCAAGAGCGCTTCTACGCCATCTCCGTCGAGCGTCGGCTCAAGCACCCGGGGGTGCTGGCGATCTCCGAAGCCGCGAAGACGAAGCTGTTTGGCTAGCACAGTCAGGTCCCGAGGATGGACTCGCACAGTCCGCCGCGGTTGGGGCTGACCTCGTCCGGATAGTCCGGGTCGCCCTGCTCGCGGAACACGATGGCCAGGAACTCGGCGCACTTGGCCTTCATCTCCGCGTCCAGGTGCTTCACCGCGCGGGGGTCTGCCTCGTCGAGGCCCGCGCGGTCGGCCTCGACGCTGTCGAGGGCAAAGGCGCAGCCGGCCTCGAGGGCCTCGCCGTCGAAGGTGTAGCGGAGGTCATCGAGCTCGGCGGCGATGGCCCCGTGGTAGACGCAGCCGCGGGTCGCCGTGCGCCCCTCGCCCAGGGCGACGCAGCGCTCACGGATGGCGTCGCCGTAGCGGCGGCAGCTCGGGCTGGGCGAGGACTGGACGAAGTGGTCGAAGTCGATCTCCTTGGGGCGCTCGCTCGGGCTCGCGTTGGGGATGGCCGCGATCAGCTCCTCGAAGTCCTGCTCCACGGCCTTTACCGCCTCCGGGGCCACGAAGCCGTAGTCGGACACGACCACCCGATCGCGGCCGTCGACGGAGCCGATGGTCGTCGCGGACTGGTCGCTGAACTCGCTCGCATACTCGGCCCCGCGGTCGAAGGGGGGCTCGCCAGCCGCCGCGAACAGGCGCGCCGTGAGCTCCTCGTCCGCCCGACCCACGTAGACCCCCGCGCGCTTGGTGTGGCGCTCCCCGATGTACAAAAACTCGCCGCTGGGCCGGAGCACGAGCCGCTGCACGGGGCAACGGCCGTAGCAACCCGAGGTCCGGTAGTCGAGCTCGCGCAGCGGCCCGCGGACATCGGCGGGCCGATCGAGCGTCGCCCCGCCCTCGCTCGGGCGCGGGTCGTCGCGCTTGGGCGGGGGCGGAGGAGGCGGCTCGGGCGAGCCTGGCGACCGGCCGAGCTCGGGGGCGGGGACCTGCTCGTCGACGCTCGAGCGCCCCTCCGTGCACGCGCCGAAGACGAGCAGCGCCAGCGCGACGGCTAGGCTCGAGCGGGCGCTCATGGCTGCCCCCCGTGCCCGTGAATGAAGCGCTCGACGTGCCAGCGCAGATCGAGGGGCGCGAGCTCGAGCTCCGGGTTGCCGTGGCTCAGCTGCGAATGAACCACGAGGGGTCCGAGGAGCGCGAGGACCAGGTCCAACGCCTCTCCCAGGCCCAGCTCGCCCGCGCGCTGGTAGTGGCTCACCAAGGCGGCGACCTTCCCGATGATGCGGTTTGGCGTCCGCAACACGCTGACCAGCTCGGGGTGGCGCGGGCTCTCCACCATCACGAGACCGAGCAGGCGTGAGCGGCTCGCGTTGGCGGCCACGAACACGCGGACGACCCTGTCCAGGTCCTCGACGAGCTGACCGCTCGGCTCGAAGCTCGCCTCGGCCATGGGCGACAGCCCGTGCTCGATGGCCGACGCGAGCAGCTGCGCTTTGGAGCCGTACTTGCGAAACAAGGTCAGCTCGCTGACCTCAGCCAGCTCGGCGATGGTGCTCATGGTCGCCCCGGCGTAGCCGCGCTCGAGCATGACGTGCATGGCCGCGTCGAAGACCGCGGCGTCATCGATTCGCTTGGGCATGGCGCTCGGTCCTCAGCATAGCCCTCCAACACAAACGGCGGCACAGGCGCTTTTTTTGTAAGTGTTGACTAACAAAAGATCGCCCTTTATTGTAAGTGTCGACCAACAAAAGAATCATGCTGCCGAACTACTGGTATCCGATCCTGTTCAGCCGTCGTGTCCGCCAGCGCCCCGTCGCGCTGCGCCGCGGCGGCGTCGACCTGGTCCTGTTTCGCAACGCCCGCCGCGAGCTGGTGTGCCTGCGCGATCGCTGCCCGCACCGCGGCGTGCCCTTGAGCCTCGGCTTCGTCCGCGCGGGGCGGCTCGTGTGCGGCTATCACGGCTTCGAATTCGACGACGCCGGGGCCTGCGTCCGCATGCCCTGCGAGGGCCCCGACGCCCGCATCCCCGCCGGCATGTGCACCGACCGCTTCCCGGTCCGCGAGCGCGACGGGATCGTGTGGATGTTTTGGGGCGCGGACGGCCTGGCCGAGGCCACCGAGCTCCCTTACCTGCGCGCGACCGTCGGCTACGCCGGGACCAGCCACGACTCGGAGCTCGAGTGGCCGCTGTCGTTCACGAACTCGCTCGAGAACAACTTCGACATCCACCACTTCAACTACGTGCACGGCTCGCAAGTGTCGATGGTCCGCGTCGGCAGCCTCGTGGGGGAGAGCGCCGTCGAGCTGCGCCCCGACGGCCTCGACTACCGCGCGAACGCCGAGCCCCTGCCCGGCGAGCGCGGCCGAACGCGGCGCTTCCTCGTCGAGTACCGCGCGCCGAGCTTGCAGGCCATCAACGTCGACCAGACCGGCATGGTCACCGTCTACGACTGCCCGATCGACGCGGACACGACCTTCCGCATGCTCCGCATGTACCAGCCGATCACGATCCCGGTCGTCGGCAAGCTCGCCGCCATGGGCTTCACGCTGATGGCCGGGAAGTACGCCCAGCTCAACGAGGACCTCCCCTTCGCCCGGCACGTCGCCCCGCCCGGTCAGGACCGCCCCGTCCGCGCCGACGCGGGCATCACGGCCTTTCGCAAGTTCGTGCGCCAGCGCCTGCTCGACGCCCGCGCGGACGAGCTCCCAGAGCACGTCGCGGCCGCGATGGCCTGGCACGCGCCGCCCTGATCGCGGAGCGCCGCGTCAGAGGGTCGGCCAAAACGAGTTTGGCCAACCCTCTGTCTGCTTTAGCCGTCGTGGACGACGCCACGCCCTCCCTGCCCCACGTCCACGACTCAATGACTGCCACGCCCCCGCTTGCGGGGGCGACCACGGGCCCTCTCACAGGCACGAACTCCATTGCCCACCAAGCCAAAGCGGAGGAGCGGACAGCGACGAAGCGCCCCGGTCCCCAGCTCCCTGTGGGGGCAGAACAGAGCTCAGTCCCAGCGAATCCCTTGAGCCAGGGGCAGCGCCGCCCCGCCGTTGACGGTGCAGGTCTGGCGGCGCATGTAGGCCTTCCACGCGTCGCTGCCCGCCTCGCGCCCGCCCCCGGTCGCCTTCTCGCCGCCGAAGGCCCCGCCGATCTCCGCCCCCGAGGTCCCGAGGTTGACGTTGGCGATGCCGCAGTCGCTGCCCGCCGGGCTGTAAAAGCGCTCGACGGCGCGGACGCTGTCGGTGAACAGGGCGCTCGACAGGCCCTGCTCGACGCCGTTGTTCCAGGCCAGGGCGCGCTCGAGCTCGCCGTCGGGGTAGCTGCGCAGGTAGAGGATGGGGGCGAAGGTCTCGACCTCCATGGGGCCAAAGGTGGCGTCGAGGTCGAGGCCTGGGGGCACGCGCACGAGGGCGGGCTGGACGTAGTGGCCGGGGCCGTCGAGGACCTCGCCGCCGGCCAAGACCGCGCCGCCTTGGTTGCGGATCTCGGCGAGCATCGCCGAGAAGCGGGCCACGGCCTGGGCGTCGATGAGCGGACCGACGAGCTTGGTGGCGTCCCGCGGGTCGCCGACGCGCTGGCCGATCTGCTCGTAGGCCGCCGTCAGCTTGGCCGTGAGCGCCTCGGCCACGCTGGCCTCGACGAACAGCCGGCGCGTGGTCGTGCAGCGCTGGCCCGCGGTCCCGGCCGCCCCGAAGGCGATGGCCCGCGTCGCCAGGTCCAGGTCCGCGCTGGCCTCGACGATGATCGCGTTGTTGCCCCCGAGCTCGAGCAGGGTCCGACCCAGGCGCGCGGCGACCCGCGGGGCCACGGCCCGACCCATGGCGCACGAGCCCGTGGCGCTGACCAGGGGAAAGCGCGGATCGTCGACGAGGGCCTGGGCCACGGGATCGTCGGGGCCGATGATCAGCTGCATCGCGTCGCCAAAGCCAGCCTCGGCGAGCACCGGCTGGAGCAGGCCGTGGACCGCGAGGGCGCACAGCGGCGCGGCCAGGCTCGGCTTCCACACCACCGGGTCGCCGCACACCAGGGCGATGGCGGCGTTCCACGACCACACCGCCACGGGGAAGTTGAAGGCCGAGATGCACAGCACCGGACCCAGGGGCAGCCACTGCTCGAACATCCGATGGTCGGGGCGCTCGGACAGCATGGTCCGCCCGCCGAGGCTGCGCGACAGCCCCGTGGCGAAGTCGCAGATGTCGATCATCTCCTGGACCTCGCCGCGGGCCTCCTCGATGCCCTTGCCGACCTCGGCGCAGACGAGCTGCGCGAGGGCTTGCTCGTGGGCGCGCAGCCGCTCGCCCATCTCGCGGACGAGGGCCCCGCGAGCCGGCCCGGGGTGCAGCCGCAGGCGCGCAAAGCAGCGCGTCGCCGCCTCGGTCTTGGCCTCGGCCGAGGCCAGATCATCCTGCGCCAGGTGGGCCAGGGCCGCGCCCGTCGACGGGTCGATGCAGGCCAAGCTCCCCTCCCCCGCTCCGACGTCCGGGAGTTCGAGGTCGAGGCTGGCGAAGATGGCGGCGAGTTCGGCGGAGGCCATGGGCGGTTGATAACACCAGGGCAAGGGCGTGATCACCCGGACCCGGAAAAAGCAGCCCAGCCGGGGTCTAGACCCTCGCGGGCAGGTGCATCGTGTCAGACTCAAGACGCGGACTCCACCTGCCGCCGCTCTTGCCATGCAACGACGACTCGAATGGATGCGCCTGTCCCTGCTCGCCAGCTTGACCGCCACCCCCGCGTGTGGCCCGGGAGGGGTCGGCGAGACCGACTCGGGGGACTCGGGGACCAGCGCCGACGATGAGGTCGGGGCGACGGAGACCACGGAGTCCAGCTCCGGCGAGGGCACCGAGTCCACCGAAGAAGAGTCGACCGAGTCCACCGAAGAGTCGACCGAGTCCACCGAGTCGACCGAGTCCACCGAGTCCAGCACCGACACGACCGAGGAGTCGACCGAGTCCACCGAAGAGTCGACCGAGACCGAGACCGACACGACCGAGGAGTCGACCGACACCGGGCCGCCGCCCGAGGGCTGCAACGAGGCCCTGCCCATCTTCGACGCCGAGGACAACTTCACCGGCTGGCTGCTGTGCGAGAACGGGGCGAAGATCCGCAGCCAGCAGCTCGACTGCGCGCCGATCGTCGCCGACTTCGAGCCCTGCGTGGACCCGAACGACAACTTTGGCTGCTCGTCCAACGACGAGTGCGGGTCGGGGCTGTGCGTCCAAAATGACTACAACTGCGGCTGCTACGAGCCGTGCACCAACGACGCCGACTGCGGCGGAGAGTACGGCGCGTGCATCTGCCAGGGCGTCATCGGCATCACCAACGGCGTCGACGGCCCCCAGTGCGCGACCGACAACATCGACGACTGCAAGGTCAACGCCGACTGCCCCAGCGGCATGTGTGGCGTGTCCGTCAACCGCTCGGACTGCGACGACTGGTCCATGCTCAGCTGCTACATGGGCATGGACGAGTGCTACGCCGACGCCCACTGCGGCGCGGACGAGTACTGCGCGGCGGGCTGGGGCGACAACCCGTGGACCTGCGAGGGCGCCTACTGCCCGATCGTCCCCGGCCGCCCGCTCATCGACGCGGGCGGCTCCCCCGTGCTCGCGCGCCTCGCCGAGGTCGACCCGAGCCCGGCCGAGGCCCGCTCGACGCTGACCACCCACTACCTCGAGCTCGCCCTGCTCGAGCACGCCTCGGTCGCCTCCTTCGCCCGCGTGGGCATGCAGCTGACGGCCCTCGGCGCGCCGCCTTGGCTGCTGCGCGCCGTCCAGGCCGCGGCCCTCGACGAGATCGAGCACGCCCGCCTGGCCTTCGCCCTGGCCGAGCGCTTCGCCGGCCGCCCCCTCGAGCCCGGCGCCCTGCCCCTGGCCGAGGTGCCCCTCGCCGTGTCCCCCGAGCGCTTCGTCGACGAGCTGATCCGCGACGCCTGCGTCAACGAGACCCTCGCCGCGGCCGAGGCCCAGATCGCCGCGGACCACTGCGAGGACGCCGAGGCTCGGGCCTTCCACGGCCGCGTCGCCGTCGACGAGCTCGCCCACGCCCGCCTGGGCTGGGAGACCCTCGCGTGGCTGTGCGAGCGCCACCCCGAGCTGCGCAGCCGGGCCCGCATCCAGCTCGCCCGCGCCCTGCGTCAGCGTGCCCCCGAGCGCAGCTTCGCCGAAGTCGCGACCCCGAGCTCGAGCGCCGCCTTTGGCGTGCTGTCCCCCAGCGTGCGCGCCGAGGTCCACGCGACCGCCCTGCGCACCCTCGTCGCGCCGGCCGCCGAGCTCATCCTCGGGGCCTGAGCGCTGCTTTGCCCCCACAGACGCCTGCGACCGGGGCGCTTCCTCGCTCCGCTCCTCCGCTTTGGCTT
The DNA here is from genome assembly GCF_000170895.1 of Plesiocystis pacifica SIR-1. GTDB lineage: Bacteria > Myxococcota_A > Polyangia > Nannocystales > Nannocystaceae > Plesiocystis > Plesiocystis pacifica. Next base: position 45,763 of record NZ_ABCS01000029.1, read on the forward strand.
GGTGGGCAATGGAGTTCGTGCCTTGGAGAAGGCTCGTGGTCGCCCCCGCAAGCGGGGGCGTGGATTCGGTGACAGTCTCTGAGTCGAGGGCGTGGGGCAGGGAGGGCGTGGCTCGTCCTCGACGGCTAAAATAGACAGAGACTGTGAGTCACTCACAGTCTCTGAGTCGAGGGCGTGGGGCAGGGAGGGCGTGGCTCGTCCTCGACGGCTAAAATAGACAGAGACTGTGAGTCACTCACAGTCTCTGAAACGCGCTTGCGAACCGACGCGGCGCGACGCGATGATGCTCGGGTGCTCGCCCCGCTTCGCGTCGTTCTCCCCTCCATAGCCGTATTTGTGCTCGCGGGGTGCCCTGGCGGCACGGGCAGCGAGGCCCCCAACCCCGACGCCAGCTCCGACGAGGCCGGCGGCGAGCCGATGGCCTGCGAGGCCCGGCCCGCCGTGGCCCCGGGCGCCGACTTCTTCGCCGACGTGTCCGACGCGAGCGGGATCCGGGTCGACAACTTCTACGACCCGCCCGCCGAGGGCACGGTGATCAACGACCACAGCCGCCTGGCCTTCGCCGACATCGACGGCGACGGCTACGACGACATCGTCGCCCACAGCCTGTTCCCCAACCCTCAAAACGGCGTGCCCTTCGAGCACCTGGTGTTCCGCAACCGCGGCGACGGGAGCTTTGAGGATTTCTCGGACGCCTCGGGGCTGCGCGACGTGCAGGCCGGCTTCTTCGCCTTCGCCGACGTCGACAACGACGGCGATCAGGACGTGTTCGCCGGCCTCGACCTGCCCAACTACGAGCCCCACCGCAGCGCCATCTACCTCAACGACGGCGCCGGCCACTTCACCGCGCTGCCCGACGCGGGCGTCGAGTCCACGCCCACGGCCCACGCCAACGCGGTGTTCGCCGACTTCAACGGCGACGGCGTCGTCGACCTCTTCGTCGGCCTGGGCGGGACCTCGGCGGTGACCACCGACCAGCTCTACCGCGGCCTGGGCGACGGCCACTTCGAGGACGTCACGCCGGCGCTGCAGGGCAACCAGGCCCGGCCCAGCAACGGCTCGGTGACCTGCAACTACGACGAGGACGGCGACCTCGACATCTTCGTCTCGACCTACTCGGTGAGCACCAACGGCGGCCACAACCTCTTGTTCGAGAACCAGGGCGGGGGGCTGTTCGAGGAGCTCGGCGAGGCCCGGGGCTTCGCCTACCTGCGCACCGGCAACTACTGGCTGTCGACCACGGGCATGGGCCAAGACGACGAGCCCGAGCCGCCCAGCGGGCTGTACCGCGGCAGCAACGGCTTCGGCATCGACTGCGGCGACGTCGACAACGACGGCGACCTCGACGTGCTGCTCACGACCATCTCGCACCCCGTCGACTCCGACTACAACCGCAAGTGGTCCGACCCCAGCCAGCTGCTGATCAACGGCGGCGCCGGGGCCAGCTACGGCTTCGAGAACCAGTGGCTGGCCCGGGGCCTGCCCTTCAACGAGGGCGACGTCGACGGGGCCCTGATCGACTTCGACAACGACGGCCTCCTCGACATCTCCCTGTCCCGAGAGCGCAAGTACGAGGGCAACTACACCGACGAACAGCAAAAGGGCTGGTTCGGGCTGATGCACCAGCTGCCCGACGGGAGCTTCGAGAGCCTCGGCGTGACCAGCGGCATCAACGACCCCGAGGAGGTGCTGCGGCGCATGAAGGGCGCCCAAAACCACGCCTGGTCGGACATCGACCACGACGGCGACCTCGACCTGCTCGTCGGCGGCCGCGACCAGGGCGGCGGCCGGCCCAACTTCCTGTTCCGCAACGATCTGGGCCAGGACAACCGCTGGCTGGCCGTGCGCGTCCACGGCGACGGCCAGGCCGTGTCCCGCGACGCCTTCGGCACCCGGGTCACCGTCCGGTCTGGGGAGCAGCTGCGCACCCGCGAGGCCAAGTCCAGCCGCGGCATGTACAACTCCGAGGACACCCGCGTGCTCCACTTTGGCCTCGGCGAGCTGCCCTGCGAAGACCTCGAGCTCCTCGTCCGCTGGCCCGACGGCACCGAGGTCAGCTTTGACCGCACGGCCTTCGGCGAGGACATGTTCCTGGACCTGAGCTACCCCGACAGCCTCGTCGTCAGCGAGGGCTAGCCGACCCCGGTCAACTCGAGCGAAGCCTGCCCGCGCGGCGAGATCGGCCAGATCTGCGATGAACGCCCGTGCCGCAGGCCGCCGAACTCGGCCTGGAGCTCGTCGACCGCCGCCGCCCGGCGCCCGCCGAGGATCAACGCCCGACCCCGCGCCGCCAGGGCCCGAGCTGTCGGCCGTGCCCGCCCGTCGCACCCGTGCTCAACACTGCGCCCGTGGACGCCTGCCCTGCCCTGTTCGTGGTCCCGACCGCCTACCGAGAAAGACAGCCGCCCACGGGTTCAACGCCAGCTGAGTCCGTAGACGACGCTTTCGTGGATCATGGGTCCCGGCGCGGCCGGGGTGGGCGACTGCTGACTAGAGCTGAGCCCGGGCTTTGGCGCGGGCCTGTGCGCGGGCCTTGGCCCGGGCTTGCTCCTCGTCCGTGGCCGCGCGCTCGAGGGCGTCGAGGGCTGCGAGGACCGCAGGGATGTCGGCCTCGGGCACGGACAAAAAGCGAGCGGCCTGATCGCGCTGTTCCCAGCTGAAGGCCTTGATCTTGGCCCCGAGCCACGAGGCTGCCGTGGCCAGGCCCATGACCATGCGGCTCTTGGTGACGATCGCCGTGGGGCGGTCGCGCTCGGTCATGACCGTGACCGCGGCACGCCGCTGGGCGCTCGAGACCTCGACGGTGCCGACGCTGGTCCCGAGGTAGCCGCGCAAGGGCTCCCGCGTCCGCAGCTGTTCGAGGGTCTGGTCCCAGTCGTCCTTCGACATCACGCCGGTGGTGCTGAACGCCACCACGACGCCGGCGACATAGTCGACCTTGTGGATGGAGTTTTGCGACCCAGCCATCTCGGATGACCACGATAAACCGGGTGCCTCGGGAGTCACAACCCTCGAGCCGTCCTCGAGTCTGGTTTGGGTGGGGCTCCCGCGTCGCGTAGGCGGCCCGGGAGGGGCGAGCACGCGCCAAAACCATGCAGCAATGCCTGCACGAAGCGCTCGAGCTCGGCCCCTTCGAGCGGGGAGGTCCTGCGCGCAAATCCGGCGGCGTCGGCGGCGTCGCGAAGCGTACCTCCCAGGGCCGCGCAGCAGCGTTCGCGGAGTGCTCGGGCCGGTGTCCGGCTCGAGTTCGTGCGCAGCGCCTCAGTTCCAGGTTCGCCCATGGCGGCACACAGGCCCCCTGGCCGCAGGTCTTCGGTCGGAGTGATCTGGCGATCATTGGCGCTAGCAGTCGCCCACCCCGGCCGCAAGCTGCGAGGGTCTCGCCCTCGGCGTGTCTACGACGCCAGCCGCAGCGGGGTGTAGCGCTCGCGCTCGGTGGCGTGGAACCAGTGCGCGCCCTCGAGCACGAGGCGGCAGATCTGCGCGAGGGGATCGGGCCCGAGGCTGTCCAGGGCCGAGCACAGCGCGCGCTCGTGGCTGGCGCGCTCGCGCTCGACGAAGTCCACGGCGCCGCGCAGGCCCAGGTCGTGGCGCATGACCAGCACCGAGTTGGCGTTGTCACCGTCCTCGAGCTCGTTGCCCGCCGACACGATGTCGTTCTCGAGCCGCATCGCCAGGCTCAGATCGCGGATCATCCCGCGGACCTCGGGCTCGTCCATGCGCTCGTGCAGGTCCAGGTTGTAGAGCAGCGAGACCGTGGCCACGAAGTGCGGCACCGCCGAGCTGATCTCGCCGTTGGCGAGGTAGTCCTCGTAGGTCCAGCGCCGACCCTCGGCCCGGGACGAGAGCTTGTTGCGCTGGAAGGCCTGGATCATCTGCACCGCCGACTGCAGCCACAGCTGCCACGCCCCCTCGGGGCGCTCGTCGACGCGGAAGCTCTGGGCGACCAGGCCCGCGCTCCAGACCTCGAGGGCTCGGCCGTCGCAGCTGCCCTGGAGGTGGAAGTCCCCGAGCTCGAGGAGCCCGTCCGAGGACAGCTCCGGGTAGAGGTCGAAGCAGTCGTCAATCCAGAAGATCCACGCGATGTCGAGGGCCAGGTCCTCGATGAGCTGCTGCGCCGGCGAGCCCAGCCCCCCAATCATCTCACCAGCGATGGTCTCGATGCCCTCGACGATGATCTGCGCCAGGCGGGCGCCAAAACGCGCGTGGTCCTCGCTGAAGTGGGGGAAGCAGCCGGCCCACAGCATGAGCCGGTCGACGACGTCGTCGATGTCGACGCACATGGGATCGAAGTTGGGGGCCGCGGCTATGCCCGCGCGCCCAGCCAAGGCAACGTGATTGGCCATGGTAATGCGCTCTAGAACGTGTTCGGAATCGAACTGGGGGGTGTTCGATATCCTCAGTCTGAACAGATGAGCTCGGGTGAGCTGATGTGGGCGCAATGTAGGAGAGGCCTATGATTCCGTCAACGGTTTCAACGGAAAAATTCCGCTCAAACAAATGCATTCTCATTGTGCTGGCTCACCATATTTTCAATATCGAGCATGGCGCCAAGATCACCCCACCGCGGGTCTAGGTGCGATTAAACCCCATTCCACGGCACCTGCGCGTTTTCAAGAGGGATTGACCGAGAGCGTCACCCTGACCTGCCCAAAGCAACCAAAACAAACCTTTTTGTGCGAACTAAGACGTGACTCAGACGGTCCTTTGAGCCTCGCCAAATGCGATTTCGGCCCAAGGTCAATGCTGTTCTTCATCGCTGTGTGTACGCATACAAAAATCGCTGCACCGATCGGTGCAGCGATTCTCATTCACTGGAGCCATGGTGGCCCCAAATTGTCACCCGGCCACGTTAAATGCCCCGGACGATCATCCAGGTGTCGCCCTCGCGGACCAGCTCGAACTCCGAGTGATCCTGGACGCGCTGGTAGGGCGCCGACGGCCGGGGCTCGCCGTAGGAGTCGAGGATCGGCTTGAAGCGGAAGCTGGCGTCGATCCAAACCCGGGCGACGGCACGATCGCCGGTCACCATGATCTCGACATAGTCCATGGTGAAGCGGATCGAGTCGAGCTGCGCGAGGCGGCGGCGCAGCAGGTTGCCGAGCTCCGCGTAGGTGGTGTCGTCGCTGGGGTCGTCGCTGCCCGCCTGGTCGTAGTAGGTGGGGTGCGCCGTCGCCAGCACGGCCGCGGCGTCGCGGCTGACCAGCGAGGTCCGGTAGCGCTCGAGCACCGCGATGATCTGGCGGTTGTCTTCGGTGTCCGGGATCTCCGTGCCGGCGATGGTCGACTGCGGCTTGCAGCCCGTCGTCGGGGCGATGGAGGCGAGGACCCCGATGGTCAGGGCACCAGCGAACAGACGCGCCCGCAGGCGCGAGGTGGGGTGAGCGGTCTTGAAGGTCGAGGACATCGGGACGATTGGCTCGCGGGGAAACCGTAGGGGCCGAACTGCCACCGTCCGAGCTTGCAAGCAAGCGCCCACCTCATTTTCTCGCAATCTTTTTGAATTTCAGCGACTTGCCTATCGCGCCCTGTGCGCTTTGGTTGACAATCTGGCACGGCTGCCGCCCTCGCAGGCCACTCCGTCGCAGTCTGGCGCCTCGAACGCGCGCGTTTGGCCACTCACGGGGTATGCTGCGCCGGTGAGCAACGAGGCCCGCGTCCACCCGCGGCTGCGCCTGGCAGCCTTCGCCGACGTGATCGGGGACGAGGTCGTCCTCCACCGCGCCCTCGGGGACATCTCCGTGGGCGGCTGCCGCTTCGAGGGCCCCGCCTGGGAGCGGGTCGGCACCAAGGTCCAGCTGTTGCTGAGCTTCCCCGTCGCCGAGGCCAACATGCCCGTCGACGGGACGGTCGTGCGCGCGTCCAAGCGCGACATGGGCGTGCGCTTCGACGCCACCGACGAGCAAAAGTGGGCCCTGCGCAAGCACATCCGCCGCGCCCAGGGCGGCTGACCTCCCCTCGCCCATCCAATCCAGCCCCCTCCGTCCGTCCATGAGCCCGCCGCTCAGCGACGCCCAAGCGGCCCGCGTCGAAGCCCACACCCAGCTGGTCGAGCGCCTGGCCCGGGCGCTCTCCCGCCAGCTCCGCGCCCTGAGCGTCGAGGAGCTCGAGAGCGTCGGCAACGAGGCCTTGGTCGTCGCGGCGATGCGCTTCGACCCCTCGGCCGGGGCGAGCTTCTCGACCTTCGCCCACTACCGCATCCGCGGCGCGATGATCGACGCGGTGCGCAAGCGCAGCCCTGGCCGTCGACGCAAACAGCGGGCCATCCAGCGCCTCGAGGCTACCCAGCTGCTGATGCGCCAGGCCGCCGAGGACCGCGGGGCCAAGCGAGCCGGCGGCGGGCGCGAGAGCCTCGAGCAGCGGGTCCACGCCGCCCGCGAGCTGGTCTACCGCGCCGGCCTGGCCATCCTGATCGCCGAGGCCACCCACGGCGGGCTCGCGGTCGCGCCCTCAGAGGACACGGACCCGGAGCAGCGCGTGCTCAAGGCCCGGCAGATCGAGCGGCTGCGGGCGGCCATCGCCGCCCTCGAGCCCGAGTCCCGCGAGCTCATCGTCGGCCTCTACGTCCACGGCAAGACCGGGCGCGAGCTCGCCGAGCAGCTGGGCGTGAGCGCGGCGACCCTGTCGCGCCGGCACTCGCGGCTGCTCGAGCGCCTCGGCCAGGCGCTGCGCGGAGCATGAAAAAAGGGACGAACGCCAACTGGCGCTCGCCCCTTCGGGTCTCACGACGCCGCGCGGGCGACGACGTGATCGAGGATGGCATCGGGGACGCGTTCGTACCCGTCCATGCTCATGCTGTGGGTGCCCCGACCCCCGGTGAGGCTGCCGAGCCGCGTCGCGTAGTCGAACATCTCCGCGAGCGGGACCCGAGCGGTGATGGCCACGCGCTCGCCTTGGATCTGCGAGTCGACGATGGCCCCGCGGCGGGCAGTCAGGCTGCCCGAGATCGCCCCGAAGCTGCTGCTCGGAGCGTCGACCTCGACCCGCATGATGGGCTCGAGGAGTTGCGGCTTGGCGCGGGCGATGGCCTCGACGAGGGCGTCTCGCGCCGCGATCCGGAAGGCCAGATCACTCGAGTCCTTCGAGTGGGTCTTGCCGTCGAGGAGCTCGACCTCCACACCCACGACGGGCGCTCGGGTGAGCGGACCCTCGCCCAGGGCCGCCTGGAAGCCGCGGTCGCAGCTGTCCAGGTACTCGCGCGGGATGGCCCCGCCGCGGACGCGCTCGAGGAAGCGGTAGGCCTCGCCCCCGACCAGGGGCCGGAGGATGCCCGCGACGCCAGCGTACTGACCGCTGCCGCCGCCGCTTTGCTTGCGCAGGACGTACTCGAAGGTCACCTCCTCCGAGATCGTCTCGCGGTAGGCGACCCGAGGGGCGCCCAGCTCGACGTCGAGGCCGTGCTCGTCGCCGAGGCGCTCGGCGTAGAGCTCGAGCTGGAGCGCGCCCGTCCCGGCGATGAGCGGCAGGCCGCTCTCCGGGTCCCGACCCACGCGGAGCGAGGGGTCCTCTCGGGCGTAGCGCGCGAGCGCCTTGCCGAGCGCCTCGAGGTCCGCGGATCGCTGCGGACGCAGGGTCCGCGAGACGACCGGGTCGGGGATGGCGAAGCCCGCCACGGTGAGCGCGAGGGCCCGACCCGTGTCCGGGTCGTCGCCCACGAGGGTGTCGCCAGACTCGACCGCCAGACCAAAGAGCCCGACGATCTCCCCTGCCCCGGCGTCCTCGATGGGCGTCGGCGCGTCGGCGTGGAGCCGCAGGAGACGACCCACGCGCTGGCGCTTGCCCCTTCGCCGCGAGCTCAGCCGCTGCCCCCGGGCGAGGCTGCCCTGGTAGATGCGCAGGTAGGCGAGGTTGCCAAAGCGCGTCTCGTCGACCTTGAACACGAAGCCGACCATGGGAAGGTCGTCCTCGGCCTCGAGCTCGACCGTGGCGCCCGCGTCCGACTCGGCCGTATCGAGGACCTCGCCGGGATGCGGCAGATAGTCCACGACCGCGTCGAGCAGCGGCTGCACGCCCTGGTTGTGGAAGGCCGAGCCGAGCAGCACCGGGACGATGGCGTGAGCCAGGGTCGCCCGGCGGATCGCCGCCCGCAGGAGCTCCGCCGAGACCTCGCCCTCGAGGGCGCGCTCGAGCAATTGCTCGTCGTGGAGCGCGACGGTGTCGACGAGCTGCTCTCGCGCCAGCTCGACGGCCACGCCGAGCGCCTCGGGTACGGCGCTCGCCACGACGGTCTCGCCGTGCTCGCCCTCAAAGCGAAGCACGCGGCGCTCGACCAGATCCACGACGCCGGCGAACTCGGCCTCGCTACCCACGGGCAGCTGCAGCGCGACGGCCTCGAGCCCCAAGGTCGCGCGGATGTCCGCGACGACCCGCTCGGGGTCCGCCCCGCGCCGATCCATCTTGTTGATGAAGGCGATGCGGGGCACGCCGTAGCGACGCATCTGGCGATCCACGGTGATCGACTGGGCCTGCACGCCCTCGACGGCGGAGAACACGAACACGGCGCCATCGAGGACCCTCAAGCTGCGCTCCACCTCGACGGTGAAGTCCGCGTGTCCGGGGGTGTCGATGATCGTGATCGCGTGCTCGCGCCAGTCGACGCGCGTCGCGGCCGAGCGAATGGTGATGCCGTGGGCCTTCTCGGCCGCGTGGCTGTCGAGGGTCGCGCCCCGCCCCTGGCGGTCGTGGACCTCACCGATCTGGTGGATGCGGCCGGTGAAGAACAGCACGCGCTCGCTGAGCGTGGTCTTGCCAGCGTCCACGTGCGCGGAGATGCCAATGTTGCGGGTGCGGTGGAGAGGAGTGTGTGTACGGGTCATGTCATGGGCACGGCGATGCAGCCACGCGGCGGCCCAAGCCACGCGGCAGCGCGAAAACAGCGACTCGGAGCCGAGCCGAGGCTCGAGCTCCGTCCAAAGAGTTGTCGTTTTACGCGCCCGCGCGAGGCGGCGCCGAACCCAACTGGATGTTTGGGGCGACCTCAGCGGGTCGCGTGACGCCTCAGCACGAACGCGCGGTGCGATACGAGATCCACCGCCGGCTCTGGCTGACCGTCGTCATGCTCTTCGGTTAGCACCGGTGTTCGGCCCCCGCAAGTCCCCGCATCGCCGCTTTCTTGCGCCCCGCGGCGAGCCCTTCGACACTCCGGCGATGCGCCCCCGCCTGCCCCTCGCCCTCGGCCTCTCGCTGGTCGCGCTCGGGTGTGGATCCGAAGACCCTCGCCCGGCGCTCGAGGACCGGCCGGCGGACAAGCGGGCGCTGTTTGCCGACCCCGCCCTGGTCCCGTCCCGAGATGGGGAGCGAGCCCGGCGGGAGCTGGCCCTCGCGGCCGAGCTCGAGCGCGCGGCGAGGACCCTGGGCGTGGCCGATGCCCACGCCGACGTCGAGCTCGGCGGCGCGCCGCGGGTGTTGATCGTCGGTCGTGCCCAGGACGAGGACGGGCTCCGCCGAGAGCTCGGAGCGGTCGCCCAGCTGCTGCTCCCCGAGCTCGACGCCGACGCCATCCAGCTCGTGCTCGCGCCATCGATGACGACAGATCCCGAGCCAAGAGGCCCGCGGCCGTGGACGCCCCTGCGCGCGCTGCTGTTCGCCGCGGGCCTGGCCGGCCTGGGCGCGAGCCTGGGCGTGACGGCCGAGCGCCTCCGGGCCCGGCGGGCCTGATACAACCAAGGCGCACGTGTCCACCCCGACGCCCGCCGAGACCTCCGCCGCCCGCCCGATCCCCTGGCGCGTGGCGACCGTGGTCGGCGGGGCCTACCTCGTCCAGGGCCTGGTCGCGTCCATGGGCGTGCTGATGCTCGGCGCCCTCGCCCAGCTCGGGACGCCCCTGGAGGAGCAGGTCGGCGTGTTGATCAGCGGCGCCCTCCCCTGGGTGCTCAAGTTTGGCCTCGCCCTCGGCTTCGACCTGGGGCCGCGCTGGCGCCCTCGCCTCCGCGCCCTCGCGCTGGCGGTCCTCAACCTCGGCGTCGCCCTGGTGTTCCTGCGCCTGGCCGGGCTGTGGACCCAGGCGAGCGCCGGGGGCAGCCACGCGCCGGCCGTCGCCGCCATCGCGCCGCTGTGGGTGGGCATCAACGCCCTGCTCGCGACCCAGGACGTGCTCGTCGACAACCTCGCCGTGGACGCCGACCCGGCCCGGGCGAGCCGGGCGACCCTGGGCGCGCTCATGGGCCTCGGCCACGCCCTCGGCTTTGGCCTGCTCGGGCCGCTGCTGCTGGTGCCCAGCGTGGTCGCCTCGGGCATGGCCACGGGCCTGCACCGCAGCGTCCCGATGATCGTGCTCGTCGGCCTGGCGATCGCGGGGCTGACCGCGACCTTGCCCCTCGCCCGCGCCCCCGAGGAGGATCCCGAGGCGGATCCCGAGGCGGATCCCGAGGCGGATCCCGAGCGCCCCGAGGCCCCTGCCCGCTCGAGCTCCCCGAGCGCCGCCTTGGTGCTCGCCCTCGCCGCGGGCCTGGCCGCCTTCGCCCTGGTCATGACCGGGCCCAACCTGACCCAGGCCGTCTCGGCGGAGCTGCTGTTCAACGAGCTGCGCTGGGACTACGCCCGCTACTCGCAGATCCTCGTGCCCCTTGGTGCCGTCCTCGGGCTGCTGGGTGCCGCCGGGGCCGGCCCCCTGAGCGCGCGCCTGGGTCCTCGACGAGCCGGCGCGCTCGCGGCGGCGCTTCTCGGCCTGGGCTGGATCGCCTTCCTCGCCGCGCGCCCGCTGTGGCTGCACACCGGCACCGTCGTCGCCCTCGCCGTGGTCGAGGGCCTGCTCCAACCTGCCGTCCTCGTCACCCTCCACGCCCTGGCCCTCGGCCTCGCTACCCGGACTCGGCTCCCGACCACGACCTTCATCGCAGCCATGGCCGCGATCAACCTGCCCCGGGTGTTCGCCCCCATGCTCGCCGTGGGCCTCGCCGAGCGGGGCTGGGCGGCCCTGTTCATTGGTGCTGCGGTGTCGACAGCTGCCGGCGCCGGGCTGCTCGCCGCCTTCGCCGCCCTGTCCACCAACCCGGGGGATCCCGACGCATCCGAGCCTGGTCAAACGCCCCGGTCCGACCTATCATAAACGGCGTTCTCGCCTGCTCGCATCCCGAGTCCATCGGGCCGAGGCCGGGCCACGAACGGTGGAGGTTTCATGTCCGTCCAAGCTCTGCGTCGCGAGTCGAGCCCCTCGCTCTCCGAAGATCAAATGCGCCAGACCCTCGAGCGTCAGCGCGCCGCCTTCCTCGAGCACGGACCGCCGAGCTACCGCGAGCGACGGGCCAAGCTCGAGGCCCTCGCGGCGATGCTCTTCGACAACCAAGATCGCTTCGTCGAGGCCGTGAGCGCGGACTTTGGCAACCGAGCCGCCGGCGAGACCCTGCGCCTCGAGCTGCTGCCCTCGCTGATGGCCGTGCGCCACACCATCCGCCACTTGCGAAGCTGGATGCGCCCCGATCGTCGCCGCTCGCACTGGGCGACCTGGCCGTCTCGGGCGCGCATCGAGTTCCAGCCCCTCGGGGTCATCGGCATCATCTCGCCCTGGAACTACCCGATCTACCTCGCCACCGGGCCGCTCACCGGGGCCCTGGCCGCCGGCAACCGGGCGATGATCAAGCCCTCGGAGCTGACCCCCGAGACCTCGGCCCTGATCGCCGAGCTGATCGCCAAGACCTACGACGCCGCCGAGGTGTCCGTGACCACCGGCGGCCCCGACGTCGCCCGGGCCTTCTCCTCCCTGCCATTCGACCACCTGCTGTTCACGGGCTCGACGGCCATCGGCCGCCACGTCATGCGGGCCGCGAGCGAGAACCTCGTGCCCGTGACCCTCGAGCTCGGCGGCAAGTCGCCGACCTTCATCGGCCGCAACTTCCCGATCCGCTCGGGCCTCGGCGGCCTGCTCACGGGCAAGCTGTTCAACGCCGGCCAGACCTGCGTCGCGCCCGACTACATCCTCGTCCACGAGTCCCGCGTCGACGAGCTCGTCGCCCAGCTGCGGACCGACGTCGCGGCCATGTACGCGCGCATGGCCGACAACCCCGAGTACACGGCGATCATCAACGAGCGCCACCGCGAGCGCCTCGTCGGCGCCCTCGAGGACGCCCGCCAAAAGGGCGCCACGACCCTCGAGATCAACCCCGGCGACGAGGCCCCGGAGCGCTTCGCCGAGACCGGCAAGCTCCCGCTCACCCTGCTGCTCGACGTCAACGACGACATGTCCGTGATGCAGGACGAGATCTTCGGGCCGCTGCTGCCGATCAAGACCTACTCGACCCTCGACGAGGCCATCGAGTACGTCAACGGCAAGCCCCGCCCGCTGGTCGCCTACGTGTTCAGCCACGACAACTCGGAGATCCGCGCGGTCGGCCGCCGGGTCGTCTCGGGCGCGCTCTCGACCAACGCGACCGCCACCCACGTCGCCCAGGACGACATCCCCTTCGGCGGCGTCGGGGCCAGCGGCATCGGCCACTACCACGCGCGCGAGGGCTTTCGGACCTTCAGCCACCAAAAGGCCGTCTACCAGCAGCTGCGCCCCAACCTCATGCACTTGATCGCGCCGCCTTACGAGGGCGCGATCAAGGAGAAGCTGCTCGAGTTCCTGCTGCGCTTCGGCTGAGTTCTGTTCTGCCCCCACAGCGAGCTCGGACCGGGGGCGCTTCGTCGCTATCCGCTCCTCCGCTTTGGCTTGGTGGGCAATGGCGTTTGTACCTTTGAGAAGGCAGGTGGTCGCCCCCGCAAGCGGGGGCGTGGACTCGTTGACAGTCTCAGATCTGAGTCGTGGACGTGGGGCAGGGAGGGCGTGGCGTCGTCCACGACGGCTAAAATGGACAGGGACTGTGAAAAATTCACGGTCCCTGAGTCGTGGACGTGGGGCAGGGAGGGCGTGGCGTCGTCCACGACGGCTAAAATAGGCAGAGGGTCGGGCAAAACTCGTTTTGGCCGACCCTCTGAGTCGTGGACGTGGGGCAGGGAGGGCGTGGCGTCGTCCACGACGACTAAAATAGTCAGGGACTGTGAATTCATTCACAGTCCCTGACTCGTGGGCGTGGGGCAGGGAGGGCCGCTCGCTCGAGCAGGGCTAGCCCTGCTTGCTCAGCACCGCATCCGCCAGGTCCGGGTAGAGCTCGCGCAGACAGCTGGGGCAGATGCCGTGGCTAAAGCGGCTGCCGGCCCGGGCCTCGACGAAGTCCTCGAGGCTCGACCAGTAGTGGTTGTCCTGGCGGACCTTCCCGCAGTCGACGCACAGGGGGATGAGCTCGCCGAGGGTGCGGATGCCGGCGAGCAGCTCCGAGAGCTCGGCGCTCACGCGGTGCAGCTCGTCGATCTCGCGGCGCTGGGCGTCGAGGATCGTCAGGGCTTCGCCCAGCTCGGCCTCGGGCAGGGATAGATCGCGGAGCGCAGCCTCGATGGCCGCGGTCGCGCTGTTTTCTTCCGCGCTCACCTCGGGCAGCTCGTCGAAGTCCTCGGGCAGCTGGCTGAGTTCGGCGCTCCCCAGGCTCGGGCTCGGGCTCGCAGGAGGCTTGCACTCGGAGCACCGACCGCGGGCGAAGCGGGTCCCCGCCCGATCGCTCATGTAGCCCTCGAGGCTCGACCAAAAGGCGTCGTCGCGGCGAACCTTGCGGCACTGCGCGCAGATCGGGATGAGCTCGCCGAGGGTCCTGGCGTTCTCGACGGACTCGGCCAGGCGCTTCGATCGGCGGCGCAGCTCGAGCAGCTCGACCACCTGGCGGGCGAGGGCGCCGAGCAGCACGAGCAGCTCGCGCTTGGGCGTCCGCGGGCGCACGTCCACCGCGCACACCGTGCCCAGGCGGTGCCCTCCGGGGACCACCAGCGGCGCGCCGGCGTAGAAGCGGACGCCCCCCTCGGGCTCGACGAGGGGGTTGGCCGCGAAGCGCTCGTCCTGGGTCGCGTCGGGCACCAAGAGCACCTCGTCGGCCTCGATGGCGTGGGTGCAAAAGGTGATGTCGCGGGCGATGCTGCCCGAGTAGCCGATGCCCGCCTTGGTCCAGTGCCGGTCCTCGTTGATCAACGAGATGAAGGCCATCGGCACGTCGAAGGCCCGCGCGACGATCCTGGCAATTTCGTCGTAGCGCGGCTCCGGCTCCGTATCAACGATGGCGTACTGGCGAAGCGCCGCGAGGCGTGCGGCTTCGTGTGCCGGCCGAGCAGGCAGATGCATGACCTCCATAGTCGACTATTTGGTCCTCGCTTCGCTCGGCTATTTCGCCCTCGCTCGCCCGCGAGGCTCGGGGTTGGTTGGGGTCCTCGGTTTGAGAACTCTAGAATTCGCCAGAGCAGGAAGTAGGGGGCCCAACCAAAACGAAGGGGCGAACGAGCGCCCCTCAAACCTAGAAACCAGAACAACCCCGAGCCTCGCGGGCGAGCGAGGGCCAACTAGCTAAGTAGCCTCTAAAATTTTGCGCGCGCGGTGTTCTGGGATCGCGGCCTGGCGCGCGAGCTCCAGGTAGACCCCCTGCTCGCGTTCGCTCTGATGCGTCGCGTTGACCAGGGGCGCGAGCTCGTGGAGCACGCCCTCGCGCAGGCTCTCGCTCAGCTTCCCCAGGCGCAGGCCGAGCTCGTCGAGCTTGGGCGGGTTGTAGAGCAAGGCCGAGAGCTCGAGGCGCCGGGCGACGGACACGGGCATGCGCTCGAGCAGGGAGTCGAACTGCGCCGCCTCGGCGCTGTCCATGCGCCCGTCGAGGTTGGCCAGGGCGGCCGCGAAGGCCACGACCAGCTCGGCGCGCTCGCTCGCTTCCGTGGTCCACGTCGCTCGCAAGCGCGCGGCCTCCTCGACCTTCACGCCCACGCGCTCGGCGACGCGGTCGTGGACCTCGGCCTCGACCTCGGATCCGGCACCATCTGCCAGCGCGATGCGCCACGAGCGTTCGAGGATCTCTTCGGCGACGAAGGGCATCGGCGGGGGAAGCTCGGCGAAGCGACGCTCGAGCGCCGGCCGATCGCTCAACAGCTCGATCCACGGGCCGACCCCCTCGTCGTCGACGTTGGCATCGACGACCCTGAGGATCTGGTCCCACTCGCCAAACTCGAGCTCATCGTCCGCGTGCGCCACCATCCCGCAAGCGACGAGGGTCCACTCCTGCTCGGGGCTGAGCTCTACGGCCATGGCGCCAATATACCCCCGCAACGCGCGCGCGGGCGAATCCACGTCCACGACTAAACCTTCGAGACTGTGAACGCTCCACGCCCCCGCTTGCGGGCGCGACCGATGCCCCCTCCCGGGTACGAGCCCCATTGCCCCACGACCAAAACGGAGAAGCGGACAGCGACGACGCGTCCCCGGTCCCGAGACCCTGTCCCGAGACCCCCGTGGGGCAAGACAGAGCGCAGCGACTCTCACCGAATCCACGCCCCCGCTCGCGGGGGCGACCCCATGCCCTCTCCAAGGCACGAACTCCATTGCCCACCAAGCCAAAGCGGAGGAGCGGACAGCGACGAAGCGCCCCCGGTCCCAAGCGGCTGTGGGGGCAAAACAGAACTATCCTTCGATCTCGATGCTGTGATCGCTGAGCGCCATGGCCTCGGGGCCCTCGCTCAACCACAAGCTCGCGGGGATGCGTCGAAGGGTCCGCAGCAAGGGGTCGGCGAAGCTCAGCGCCCGGCCCGAGAGCGGATCGATCGCCGCGAGCCCCTGCCCCCTCAGCGCCCCGCCCGCTCGCCCCAGGGGCAGATCGAGCTCGAAGTTCCACAGCCGGCGGATCTGGTCGACGAGGGTCGGGTCTTCGGGATAGTGGCGGATCTCGAGGGCGTCGCCGCTGTCCGCGAGCTCGCCCATGACCGCCGCCCGGCCGACGGCCTCGTAGAGGCCTCCGTAGCGATCGACCAGGCCGACCTCGAGGGCCCGCACGCCGCTCCACACCCGCCCCCGCGCGACGGCGTCGGCCTGCTCGGGGGTCATCGCGCGGGCCTCGGCGACGCGCACGATGAAGCGGTCGTAGCTCGCCCGGATGCCGCGCATGGCCGCCTCGCGATCGGCGTCGGAGTTGGCCAGCCACATCGAGCGCATCGCCGCCCGGTCGCCGATCGCCACGCTGTCGACGCCCACGCCGTAGCGGTCGAGGAACTCGCTGAAGTCGAACTTGGGATAGAAGATGCCGATGCTGCCGGTGAGCGTGGTCGCGTCGGCGTAGATGTACTGGCCCGCGGTCGCCACCCAGTAGCCCCCGGAGGCCGCCTGGTTGCCCATGGAGATGACCACGGGCTTGACCTCCCGGGCCAGGTCGAGGGCGTGGGCGATGTCCTGGGCGCCCTTGACCGAGCCGCCGGGGGAGTCGACGCGGACCACGATGGCGCGCACGTCCGGGTCGTCGCGCAGCGCCGCGATGGTCTTGGTCAGGCTCGCCGCCCCGGACACGTCGATGTCGAGGATCGGCACGTGCAGCGAGATGCCGTCGTCGATGGTCCCGTCGATGTGCAGCACCGCGACGTGGGCCGGCTCGATCCAGTGGCCCTCGCGGACCGGCGCCTTGGGGGGCGCGTCGATGCGCACGGCTCGACCGAGCCAGCCCTCGAGGCGCGCGTCGAGCTCCTCGGGCCAGGCCAGGCCCTCGATCAGGCCCATGCGCCGGGCGTCCTCGGGGGTCCACACGGCGCGGTCGATCCACTCCGAGACCACCGCCGGATCCCGGGCCCGGGAGTGGCCGATGAGGCGCACGACGTGGTTCCAGGTGTCGGTGACGTAGGCCCGGTTGGCCCGGGCCACGGGCGCGCTCGGCTCGCCCCGGGACGCGCGCTCGGGCGTGCCCTTGTACTCGGCGACGCGCACGAACTCGGCCCGGACGCCCAGGCGCCCGAGCAGCTCGCCAAAGTAGAAGGTGTTGCGCAGCACCCCGCGCAGCTCCAGGCCCTGCTGGGGGTGGGCGTAGATGCGGTCGCAGCTGGCCGCGAGGAAGTACTCGAAGGTGCTGGCGCCCTCGAGGTAGGCGACGACCTTGCCGCCCTGGGCCCGGTAGCGCAGCACGGCCTCGCGGACCTCCTCGAGCTGGGCCAGGCCAAAGTCCGAGCCGTCGACCTCGAGCAGGATGACCCCCGGGCCGCGGCGGGCGAGGCCGTCGAAGGTCCACACCACCTCGGCCAGGTCGCGGTCGTCGGACTTGCCCGCCAGCGAGATCCGGGTGACCTGGCGCGGGCGGGTGCGCAGCACCTGGGTGTAGCGCTCGTGGGACAGGCGCAGGCGACCGCTCGCCCCTTGCAGGGGCTGGGTCGCGGCCCCGGAGTTGACGGCGAAGTTGGGCCCGACGGCCAGGCCGACGTGGGCGGTGTCGACCTGCAGGCCCACGGACACCCGGGCCGCCGTGCGGAAGTCGGCGACGCCGTCGCCGAGGTAGTCGTTGTAGAGCTCGGCCTCGCCGTAGACGCGCACGCCGCCTCGACCGACCAGCAGGCGCAAGCGCGGCTGCACGGGGGCGTCGCGCTCGGCCGGCCGCGAGACCACGAAGCCCAGGCGCGCGCCCAGGCCCAGCTCGAAGTTGGGCGTGCCCGTGGGGCGCAGGGCGAGCTCCGTGTCGAGGTAAGGGACGACGCCGCGGGCCGCGTTGAGGTGGCGGCCGACCGCGGCCAGGGTGACGAAGCGGTTCGCCCGGTAGCTGAGCCCGAGGTCGAACTGGTTGCGGTTCGCGGCCACGAGGTTGCCGCTGGAGATCAGCCGCGAGTAGGTGAAGCCCGCGGACAGGCCCGGGACCCAGCGCTCGAAGGGCACCGCCGCGGCCACGCTCAGCTTGCCGAAGCCGCAGTCGGGGCAGCCCGGCTCGTCGTCGGCGGTGTCCTGCTCGCGCCACACCACCTGCCCGCCGACCCCGAGGGCGAGCAGGTCCCAGGGCAAGGGGACCGCCAAGAACGCGCCCACGCCGTTGCCCCGGCGACCGGCCGCGTTGACGTTGGCGGTGAAGTCGATGACGGCGTTGAAGCCCTCGAGGTAGGCGAGGTTGGCCGAGTTTTGGACCACCGCGCTCGCGTCGGCCTCGCCCGCGACCACGGTGTAGGGCCGGTCCGGCTCGCGGACCACCGAGCGGGCCTCGCCGAGCGGTCCGGCCTGCGCCGCCGCGGGCACGGCCAAGAGCGCGAGCCCAGCCAGCAGGCCAACGCCCCTGCTGCGCTTGGACTGAGACTGCGCGTGTTGGGCGAGGCGAGCCACGGACCCCTAGCTTGCCCGCTTCACTCGAGCCACGCCACGGTGACCGCGTTGGAGCCCTCCTGGACCAGGCCAGCGCGCACTTTCTTGACGTTCGGGTGCTCCCGCAGGCGCTCGCGGACGGCCTTGCGCAGGGCTCCGCCGCCGTGACCGTGGCGGATGAGGATCACGTCCTGATCTCGGGCGAGGGCCTCGGCGACGTAGTCCGCGACCCGCTCTCGGGCGTCCTCGAAGCGCTCGCCCCGGACGTCGAAGACGTTGTCGACGGAGGTCTTGACGGGCTGGGCGTCGTCGCCGAAGTGCCGCGCCGCCTGGGCGCTGACCGAGGCCCGGAAGTCGAACACCGGGGCCGGGGCGCTGGCCCGGATCTTGAGCTTGCGCTTGGGCAGCTCGACGACCGGCGCCAGGTCCTTGGGCTTGACCGTGGTCCGCATCAAGGGCAGCTGCACGGTGACCTTGCGCGGCGGGTTGCCCGACAACGCGACGATCTCTCCGACCTGCTTCATCGAGCGCACCCGGACCTTGTCACCGACGGCCAGCTCGCGCGCGTCGACGTGGTCCTCGGCGCGGCGGTCGGACTCGGCCTCGGCCTCGTCGGCGGCGCGGTGACGGGCGAGCTCGGCCCGCGCGTCCGAGCTGAGCTCCCCTCGGGTCGGGAGCTCCTCGACGCGCTCGGGGGCGGCCCGGCGCAGGGCCTTGCGGCGGCGCTTGAGCTCGCGCTCGAGGTCGCGCAGCTCGTCCGCGGCGGCGGCGTAGGCCACGGCCTTGCGGCTGCGCACGCCCTCGAGCACGCGCCGCTCCCGGACCCGGACCTCGCGGTCGCGCTGCTTGAGGCGCAGCAGGTCTCGCTCGACGCGCTGGCGCGTGCGGGCCAGCGCCGCGCGCTCGGCCTCGATGTCGCGGAGCAGCTCGTCGACGCGGCGGCCCTCGTCGCCGAGCAGGTCCTCGGCCCGGCGCAGCACCACCTCGGGCACGCCCAGGCGCCGAGCGACCGCGATCGCGCTCGAGCTCCCGGGCACGCCGAGGCTCAGCCGGAAGGTCGGGCGCATGCGCTGCAGATCGAAGCCCACGGCCGCGTTGTGAAAGCGCGGATCCTGGGACGCGAGCAGCTTGAGGCGGTCGTAGTGGGTGGTGACCACCAAGGTCGCCTCGGCGTCGACGAGCTCGGTGAGGATCGACTCGGCCAGCGCGGCGCCCTGCTCCGGGTCCGTGCCCACGGCGACCTCGTCGAGCAGCACCAGGGTCCCGCGGCCGTCGGCCCGGGCCTGACGCAGGGCCTCCTGGACGTGGCGGATGTGCGCCGAGAAGGTCGAGAGGTTGGCGATGATCGACTGGTCGTCGCCGACGTCGGTGACGATCGCCCGAAACACCGGCACCCGGGCCCGACCGCGGCACGGCACGCGCAGGCCGGCCGCGGCCATGAGCGCGCACAGGCCCAGGGTCTTGAGCGCGACGGTCTTGCCGCCCGCGTTGGGGCCGCTGATGATCAGGCCCTCGCCGCGGGCGATGACCAGGTCGTTGGGCACGACCTCGACGCCGTCGAAGAGCATCAGCGGGTGACGGGCCGCCCGCAGCTCGACGGCGTCGCCGAGCTCGGGGCGGACCCCGTCGAAGCGCTGGCTCAGGGCCAGGCGGGCGGCGACGAGATCGAGGGCGAAGCAGCTGGCCTGCATGGCCGCGAGGGCGTCGGCGTGCTCGGCCACCTTGGCGCTGAGCTCCCGCAGCACCCGGCGCTCCTCCTCGGCGGCGTCGAGCTCCGCCTCGCGCAGGGCGTTGTTGTCCTCGACGAGGGGGGCCGGCTCGACAAAGAAGGTATGACCGCTTCCAGACGAGCCGTGAATGATCGCCCCGCTGCGCCGAATCTTGCCCAGGGCGTCGCTGCGCACGGGGAACACCACGCGGCCGTCTCGCTCGGTCCAATAGCCGTCGCGCAGACACTCGGCGAAGTGCGGATCTCTCAGGGCGCGCTCGGCCTTGGCCAACAAGCGTTGCTTGCACGCGCGAACCTGCTTGCGCGCCTCGGCGAGGGCCGGGCTGGCCTTGCCGGAGATCCGCGGCTCGCCGTCGCCGGACTTGGGCCGCCGCTCGATCGCCCGGTCGAGCAGGCCCGCGAGCTCGGGCAGCGGCGCGACGCCAACTCGACCGCGCTGCTCCCCATCGCTGGGCTCGCTCGCGTCGCTGACCTCACCCGGCTCGTCGTCCGACGCGGGCGCCCGTGTGTCGCGCAAGTTGAGCAGAGCGCGCAGGGCCTCCAGGCCCCGCCGCTGCCGAGCGTTCAGGCCCTCCCCCGCCGCGACTTCGGTGGCCTCCTCGACCGCCGCGCAGATCCGGGCGACGGCCAGGCACAGCTGCGTCACGCCGATGAGCTCGACCACCGTCAACGCGGCGCCGGTGCGCGCGATGGCCAGGCTCTCGTCGAGGTCCTCGAGCTCGCGCAGGGCCCCTCGAACGCCGCCCCGGGTCCCGAGCGCCTCGTCAACCCCTGATGACGACGCCACGTCTTCGGGCTCCTGGCTGTCGCCCTCGTCGAAGCGCCACACGACGTCGAGGCCGTCGAGCTCGTCGTGCCGCCGCGAGGCCGCGCGCTCGTTCGCCTCGGGGAAGATCGACGGCCGCCGGGCCAGGGCCGCGATCACCCCTGCGCTGCGCTCCTCGTCTTCGTCCTCGCGCTCCGCGTTCGCCGCGAGGCTCAGCTGCATCGCCTCGATCTCGTCAAATACGCGCTGGCGTACGGCGTCGACGTGCAGCTCCGCGGCGAGGAAGCGTTGCAGGCGGGGCCAGCCCAGGTGGCGCAGAGCGTCTCCCCGACCCTCGGCGAGGTGGCTGGCGAGGTCCCTGGGGCCCTGCCCCGACGCCACCGCGCGATCGCGCTGAACGGTTGACTGGGACGTCTCACGCTCGCGCGAGCGGGTCCTGGCTCGCCGGTTTTTCCGGCGTCGAGGATGCGCTGGCCGTTCCATGGCGGACTCAATCTTCCCTGGCGATCGGGATGCCAGCGGGCGTACCATGCTTCGCGCCTGGGTCAAGCGCCCCAGGTCGGAAGGCGGCTGGGCGCCGCTGCCGAGGAGCGAGCCTTGAAGAACGCCTTCTTCCTCTTTGTGTCGCTGTTTGCCTTCTACGTGGTGTTATCCGGGCAAATTAGCAGTATGTACCTCATGAGCGCTGGCGCCGTCAGCTGCCTGGCGATCACGGCCCTGTGCGTGCGGCTGGGCATCGCGGACGACGAAGGCATGCCCGTGGAGTACTGGCCGCGGACCGCGGTCTACATCCCGTGGCTCCTGTGGCAGGTCCTGCTCGCCAACATCGACGTGCTCAAGCGGGTGTGGAAGCCGGGCAAGCTCGACATCCAGCCGCACATGATCGAGGTGCCGCACGAGCTGCGCACACCCTACGGCCTGGCCACCTACATGAACTCCATCACCCTGACACCGGGCACGGTCACCGTGGACGTGGGCGAGGGCACCTTGTTGATCCACGCGTTGACCAAGGGCGCCGCGGACGATCTCCTCGAGGGTGAGATGCACCGCCGCGTCCAACGAGTCGAGGGAGGCCCCGACAAGTGAATCTCCTCAGCACCACGCTGCTGCTCGCGGGCGGCGGCGGCCATGCCGAACACCACTACACCGGGCCCAACCCCGGCTCCTACGTCATCTTCGCCACCTGCGTCGTCCTGTTGATCGGGGCGATGCTCCTGCTGATCCGCGCCCTCAAGGGCCCGACGGTCTTCGATCGCATCCTGGCGGTCAACGCCATGGGCACCAAGACCGTCGTGCTCGTGGCCTGCATCGCCTTCCTCGACCTCGACAAGAGCAGCCCGGGCTTCTTCCTGGACACCTCCATCGTCTACGCCCTGGTCAACTTCGTCGCGACCGTCGCCATCCTCAAGTACATCCAGTACGGGAGGCTGAGCTGATGGGCGCGCTGCAGATCGTCGGCTCCTTCTTCCTGCTGGTCGGCTGCGTGTTCGCGCTGACCGGCTCCGTCGGCGTGCTCCGCATGCCGGACTTCTACTCGCGCCTGCACCCGGCCGGGAAGTCCGACACCCTCGCCCAGGGCCTGATCCTGCTCGGCTTGGGCTTCTTCGCCGGGCAGCAGGCCCTGGACCTGTTCAGCCACGGCGACGGCGCCCACGACCCCACGGCGCAGCTCATCGGCCTGGCCAACATCGTGCTCAAGCTGGTGTTGCTGACCTTGCTGTTGTTCTTGACCGCGCCCACCGCCACCCACGCCATCTCCAAGGCGGCCCGCCTGGACCGCTACACCAACATCCCCATCGACGGAGACGAGGGCGCGCCGGACCCCGGCAGCTCGACCGTCGCCGAGATCGTCGTGCCTGGCGACGTCGGCCCGCTCCAAGAGGCCACTGGCCAGATCTTCAACGTCGACGACGACGCGCCGGCGGCCGAGGCGGACGCCGAGTCCGGGTCGGCAGACGCAGACGCAGACGCGGACGCGGCAGCCGAGGCCGAAGGCTCGGACGACCCGGCGGACGCCGAGGACAAAGAGGACCCGCAATGAACCCCGTGCTCGTCGTCGACATCATCTTGTTGCTGCTGGTCGCGGCCACGGCCGTCGCCGTGATCCAGGTCCGCAGCCTGTTCTCGGCCACCATCCTCGCCGGCGTCTACAGCCTGTTGATGGCCCTGGTGTGGACCAACATGCACGCCCTCGACGTCGCCTTCACCGAGGCGGCCGTGGGCGCGGGCATCTCGACCATCTTGCTGCTCGGCGCCCTGGTCCGGACCAAGCGCTTCGCCAAGCCCGAGAAGCCCGTCCACGTCCCGGCCCTGCTGATCTGCATGCTGACCGGCGCCATGCTCATCTACGGCACCCTCGACATGCCGGAGTTTGGCGACCCGGACGCGCCCATCCACACCAACCGGGTGCCCAAGCTGCTGCACCAAAACGTGGGCAAGCACCCGACGGCGGCCAAGCGCAACGACCCTCCGCCCGAGCACCCCGAGCACCACCCCGACGACGACTTCAACGGCCACGTGCCGAACACCGTGACCAGCCTGCTCGCGGCCTACCGCGGCTA
This sequence comes from Plesiocystis pacifica SIR-1, assembly GCF_000170895.1. Taxonomy (GTDB): domain Bacteria; phylum Myxococcota_A; class Polyangia; order Nannocystales; family Nannocystaceae; genus Plesiocystis; species Plesiocystis pacifica. The sequence continues at coordinate 68,910 of NZ_ABCS01000029.1, forward strand.
CGACACGATGTTCGAGACCACGGTCATCTTCGTCGCGGGCCTGTCGATGCTCATCCTCCTGCGTCGCTTCCGCGAGTGGGACCCGAAGGTCCACAAGTCCACGCCGGAGCACCGCGACCCCGACGCGGATCCGGGCACGGAGACGGGCACGGGGGGCCAGGCCTGATGAGCACCAAGCAGCCTGACAAGGCCGGGGCGCCGCTCCAGCCGGCGGCCACCCGGCCGGCCTCCATCCCCCAGCCGCGCGGCGCCCAGCCCCCGGCCCCGGCCTCGCAGATGAGCCAGCAGACCCTGCTGCGCGTCGTCGCCAAGATGGCCATCCCCTTCATCCTGGTGTTCGGGGTCTACGTCATCCTGCACGGCGAGCTCGGCCCCGGCGGCGGCTTCCAGGGCGGCGTCATCCTGGCCGCCGGCTTCATCCTCTACGGCCTGGTGTTCGGCTCCGACGAGCTGCGCAAGCGCATCCCGCCCAAGATCATCGACTCGTGCATGGCCCTGGGCGCCCTGCTCTACGCCTGCGTCGGCCTGGTCAGCATGCTGCGCGGCGGCACCTTCCTCGACTACGGCATCCTGACCAACGGGACGGCCTCGGGCAACGAGGCCCTGGGCATGAGCCTCGTCGAGTACGGCGTGGGCCTGACCGTGTGCTCGGTGATGATCACCATCTACATTCAGATCAGCGAGCGGCGCGCGACGGTGCGTCTCGAAGAAAGGGGGCTCTAGGTGTCCCTGGGTCACTTCAACTACTGGCTGGCGATCGCGATCATCATGATCGGCTTTTACGGAGTCATCGCCCGCAAGAACCTGCTCAAGCAGGCCATCGCCCTGGGCCTGTTCCAGACCGGCGTGTTCCTGTTCTACGTGTCCATGGGCGTCGTCCGCACCGACGAGGGCGAGCCCGGCATGGCGCCGATCTGGACCGACGCGGCCAAGACCGGCCCCTTCGACAACCCCCTGCCCCACGTGCTCATGCTGACGGCCATCGTCGTGTCGGTCAGCACCCTGGCCGTGGCCGTGGCCATCATCGTCAACATCAAGCGCCGCTACGGGACCATCGAGGAGGACGAGATCCTCGAGATGGACCAGCGGGACCGCGCGCAGATCGGGAGCTGAGCTGGACATGGATTGGTTCCCCGAGTTCTTCCGGCCGCACCTCCCGGTCCTGGTCGTCATCCTGCCGCTCTTTGGTGGCTTGCTCGCGCCCTTCACCGCGCTGATCCGCCGCGGCGGCGGCATCTTCGCGTGGCTGTGGACCGCGCTGATCACCGCCGCGGTGTTCGTGTGCGCCACCGTGCTCCTCTACGACGTGCACACGGGCGGCGAGGCCATCACCTACCGCCTGGGCTCGTGGCCCGAGCAGTACGGCATCGGCTACACCGTCGACTCGCTCAACGCCTACGTCATCTTCGTCGTCGCGCTGATCGCCTTTTTGGCCACGATCTACGCCAAGGACAGCGTCATCGACGAGATCGTCATCGACCGCCACCACCTCTTCTATACGGTGTGGATGCTGGCCATCGCCGGCCTGTTGGGCATCACGGTCACCGGCGACACCTTCAACATCTACGTCCTGCTCGAGATCAGCTCGCTGACGGTCTACACGCTCATCGCCATGGGCGGCGAGCGAGACCGGCGAGCCCTCGTCGCCAGCCTCAAGTACCTGGTCCTCGGCAGCATCGGCGCGACCTTCATCCTGCTCGGCATCGGCTACCTGCTGATGCTCACCGGCACGCTGAACATGGCCGACATGCACGCCAAGCTCGTCGAGATGCACCAGGCCGGCGAGCTCGCGGGCAACAAGACGGTGATGGTCAGCTTCGCCTTCTTGATGGTCGGGCTGAGCCTCAAGATGGCGCTCTTCCCCCTGCACCTGTGGCTGCCCAACGCCTACACCTACGCGCCGTCCTCGGTCTCGGCCCTGGTCGCGTCGACGGCGACCAAGGTCGGCGTCTACATGACCTTCCGCTTCGTGTTCACCATCTACGGCGGCGGGGTGTTCGACAGCGGGGAGGACCTGCACTTCCTGGCCCTGTGCGCCAGCGCCGGCATCGTCGTGTCGAGCTTCAGCGCCATCCGCCAGGTCAACGTCAAGCGCGTGCTCGCCTACTCGAGCGTGGGCCAGATCGCCTACATCGTGCTCGGCTTCAGCCTCGCCAACCAAGACGGCGTGACCGCCTCGGTCATCCACATCTTCAACCACGCGGTCATCAAGGGCGGGATGTTCATGGCCATCGGCGCCGTCGCCCTGCGCATGGGCGGGACCTCCGTCGATGACATCAAGGGCATTGGCAAGCGCATGCCGCTGACCGCCGCGGCCTTCACCGTGGGCGGCTGCGGGCTCATCGGCGTGCCGCTGACCGCAGGCTTCGTGTCCAAGTGGTACCTGGTCGTCGGCACCATGCAAGAGGGCTACTGGTACCTCGCCTTCGTGGTCTTGCTCGGCGGCGTGCTCGCGCTCATCTACGTGTGGCGCCTGATCGAGATGATCTGGTTCCACGAACCGGTAGACCCGGACAAGGAGGTCGAAGAGGCCCCGCTGTCGATGCTGATCCCGATGTGGATCCTGATCGGCGCGAGCGTGTTCTTCGGCGTCAACGCCAGCTGGACCGCCGATAGCGCGGCCGCGGCTGCGCGCCTGCTGCTCGCGGGAGGCATGTGATGGACCTGCTGCTCACCACCGTGTTCGACCTGCTCGGCTCCCTGATGGCGGCCGGCCTGCCGACCTGGCAGCTCGACCTGAGCCCGACCGTGGCCGTCGCCGTGCCCCTGGTCGGCGCCTTCCTCATCGCCATGGCCGGCAAGTGGCCGAACCTGCGCGAGGCGACGACCCTGATCACGGCCGCCGCCTTGTTTTGGGTGGTCATCAACCTGACCAACTTCCTCCAGGCCACCCCCGAGGCCGAGCTCTTCGTCGACGTGGTCCCGGGCATGCCCCTGGCCTTCCACCTCGAGCCCCTGGGCATGATCTACGCGCTGATCGCCAGCTCGCTGTGGATCCTCAACTCGATCTACTCGATCGGCTACATGCGGGGGAACGACGAGAAGAACCAGACGCGCTTTTACGTCTGCTTCGCCCTGTCCATCGCCAGCGTCATGGGCATCGCCTTCTCGGCGAACATGTTCACGCTGTTCATCTTCTACGAGGCGCTGAGCCTGGCGACCTTCCCCCTGGTCACCCACAAGGGCACCAAGGAGGCCCTGCGCTCGGGCCGGACCTACCTGGGCATCCTCATGGGCACGAGCGTGTGCCTGATGCTCCCGGCGATGGTCGCCACCTACGTCTACTGCGGGACCCTGGACTTCACCCAGGGCGGAGTGTTCGCCCAGCCGCTGGCGGACGGCGTGCTGACCCCGGCGCTGTTCGGGATCATCTTCGCCATGTACATCTACGGCGTCGGCAAGGCGGCGCTGATGCCCTCGCACCGCTGGCTGCCCGCGGCCATGGTCGCGCCGACGCCCGTCTCGGCCCTGCTCCACGCCGTCGCCGTGGTCAAGGCCGGCGTGTTCTCGGTGCTCAAGATCTCGGTCTATATCATCGGGGTCGACCAGCTGCGGCTCTACGGCCAGGGCGGCTGGCTCGTCTACGTGGCCGGCGGCAGCATCGTCATCGCCAGCTTCATCGCCCTGTTCCAGGACAACCTCAAGCGGCGGCTGGCCTACTCGACGATCTCGCAGCTGTCCTACATCACCCTCGGCGCCGCCCTGCTCTACCCGATCTCTGCGGCCGCCGGCGCGATGCACATCGCGGCCCACGCCTTCGGCAAGATCACCTTGTTCTTCGCGGCGGGCTCCATCTACACCGCCGCGCACAAGACCAAGATCAGCGAGCTCGACGGCATCGGGCGCAAGATGCCGTGGACCATGGGCGCGTTCACCATCGGCACCCTGTCGATGATCGGCCTGCCGCCCACGGGCGGCTTCATCTCCAAGTGGTACCTGATGCGCGGGGCGTGGACGGCCGAGAGCAAGTTCGCCATCGCGGTGCTGTGCACCTCGACCCTGCTCAACGCGGCCTACTTCCTGCCCATCGTCTACCGGGCCTTCTTCAAGGCGCCGCCCGAACCCGAGCACCACGACGATCATGGTGACGGCCACGACGATCATGGTGACGGCCACGACGATCACCACGACCACGGGGAAGCGCCCTGGCCCATCGTCCTCGCCCTGACCTGCACGGCCGCGGCCACGGTGGTCCTGTTCTTCTACCCCAACCTCTTCGCTGGCTACGCCGACATGCTCGCGGAGGCGATGCCGAAATGAAGCTCGAAGATCCCCAGACCATTCGCAAGCTGTGGATCGGCTTTTACGCCGTCCTCGGCCTGCTCGTGCTCCTCGACCCCAAGGCGCTCGAGGCCGTCCACGTGCTCGAGCCCGACCCCCACCACGAGCCCCACTTCGGCGTCGACGGGTGGTTCGAGTTCTACGTCGTCTACGGCTTCCTGACCTGCGTGGCCATGGTCGTGATCAGCAAGAAGGTCATCGGCGCCGTGCTGATGCGACCCGACACCTACTACGACAGCTCGCCCTTGGACCCGATCCGAGACGCCAAGCTGCGGCCCCTCGAGAAGGAGGGCGACCAGTGAACCCGCTGCTCACCGTCCCGCCCGCGACCTACATGCTGATCGGCGCCCTGGTCATCGCGGCGTCGCCCAACAAGCTCTACAAGCCGATCTCGCTGCTCGCGCCGCTGATGACCCTGGCGTGCATCTGGCTGTTCCCCGAGGACCTGCGCCTGGGCTTCGAGTGGCTCGACTACCGGCTGATCGTCGCGCAGTTCAACCTGCCGACCAAGGCCTTCGCCACCATCTTCGCGACCATGGCCTTCGCCGGGGCGCTGTTCGCCTACAACCAGGACCGCAAGGTCGAGCTAGCTGGGGCGATGCTCTACGCCGGCAGCGCGGTCGGGGTGACCTTCGCCGGCGACCTGATCACCTTGTTCCTGTTTTGGGAGGTCATGGCCATCGGCTCGACCCTGGTGATCTGGTCGGCCTTCAACGAGCCCTGGGGCGACGCGGCCCGCAAGGCGGGTCAGCGCTACGTCAACGTCCACCTCGTGGGCGGCGCGATCATGATGGCCGGCATCGCCCTGCACGTCGTCGACACGGGCTCCATCGCCATCCCGCACATGCAGATCGGCGCGTCGATGACCGAGCCGGTGGCGATGATCGGCGCCGACGGCCAGCCCTGGGCCCTGCCCCAGCTCGACAGCCCCGCCGCCTGGCTGATCCTGATCGGCATCCTGATCAACGCTGGCGCCCCGCCCTTTGGCTCGTGGCTGCCCGACGCCTACCCCGAGGCCTCGGCCTCCGGCACGGTGTTCCTGTCGGCGTTCACCACCAAGACCTCGGTCTACGTGCTGATCATCTTGTTCGCGGGCTGCAACCTGCTGGTGTGGGTCGGCGCGCTGATGGCGGTCTACGGCATCGTCTACGCCATCCTCGAGAACGACATGCGGCGAATCCTCGCCTACTCGATCGTCAACCAGGTCGGCTTCATGGTCTGCGCCGTGGGCGTGGGCTCGGCCCTGGCGATCAACGGCGCGACCGCCCACGCCTTCGCCCACATCATCTACAAGGCCCTGCTGCTGATGTCCGCCGGCTCCGTGCTCTACGTGACCGGCAAGCGCAAGTGCACCGACCTGGGCGGCCTCTACAAGGCCATGCCCGTGACCATGTGGTGCGGCATCATCGGCGCCCTGGCCATCTCGGCCGTGCCGCTGACCTCGGGCTTCACGACCAAGTCGATGATCACCGACGCCGCGGCGCACGTGAGCGACTGGGCCCCGATCGTCTACGGCAGCGACGGCGAGGGCGCGTGGGCGACCCTCGGCGGCCTCAACCCGAGCATCGCCTGGTTCGTGCTCGTGGCCGCCTCGGCCGGCGTGTTCCTCCACGCCGGCATCAAGTTCCCGTGGTTCGTGTTCTTCCAAAAGCCCGCCCCCGAGAAGGACGAGCGCGGCTTCAAGGACCCGCCGTGGAACATGCAGGCGGCGATGATCCTGTTCGCCCTCGCCTGCGTCGTGATCGGCCTGCCCCCCGGGCCCGGGCCGCTCTACGACATCCTGCCCTTCAACCCGGGCAACGCGGGCGTCGAGCACTATCACGCCTACAACTACGCGCACGTCATCAATCAGCTGCAGCTGCTGCTCTTCGCCGGGCTGGCCTTCTTCCTGCTGCTGAACATGCTCAAGCGGACCCTGACCATCACCCTCGACGCGGACTGGTTCTACCGCCGCGGGGCCCTACTGCTGTGGCGCTGGATCCTCTACCCGATCCTCCTGGCCATGGAGCCCTTCCACACCGGGCTGATCAGCGGGGTGCCCAAGGCCGCGGCCGAGAACTTCGGCGCCGGCACGGCGGCTGCGGGTGAGGAGCGCACCTACCGGCCCTGGGGCGTGGGTCGCACGGTCTTGCTGCTGACGATCATCTTGTTCGTCCTGCTGATCCTCAATCTGTTCTGAGCCCTCCATGCTTGGGCCGCTGAGGCCCCGCGAGCCCCGCGATGTGATCCAGCTCCGATCACGCCGCGGGGCTCGGTCAAATTTGTCGTGGTCAGGCCAGATCGAGCCGCGATCGGGCCCGTTGCACCCAAGAGTCTGGAGGACCACACATGACCAAGACCTTGCTCCCCCTGTGCGCCGCCCTGCTCCTGCTCCCCACCACGGCCTTCGCGGCCGCTCCCGAAGCCACCACCACCTCCTACGACAACGACGAGGGGGCCACGGTCATCGAGAACAACGAGGGAGGCCGCGAGTTCATCTTCGGTGACGACGACGTCGTCGGCGAGAACCTCAACCCCAACGGCGTGCACATCGCCAGCCGGCGGGGCGTGGCCCACGAAAGCTTCATCACCATCCGACCCCAGTTCGTGCCTGAGCTCATCACCCTGTCCATGGACATCTGAGGCACATCCTTCGTCGAGGCGACTGGCAGCGGCCGCCCGGAATCTCCACACGCCATGGTGGAGGTGCCGGGCGGCTTTTTTGCGTTCACTCGCCCTCGGCCCACGGAGGCTTGCCGTGGGTGTCGTCCCAGGCCGCCGTCAACGCCTCGCCGAAGGGCTCCGAGTCGAAGCACATCGCCCGGCCCTTCCAGTCCGGGTTCGCCTCGGCGTAGCGCCCCTCGACCTCCGCGATGTTCTGGCCGTACTTGCCGTACTGGTACAGCGTCTCCCCCTCGCCGATCTCGAACTCCACCCAGACCTGGTCGATGGTCTTCGTCATCGCGCGCAGCATGTCCTCGACGTACTGCTCCTTGGTCACCGTCTCGGGCAGGGTGCAGGAGTCCTGGTCCATGAACTCCACGTGGGCGAGCACGGCCGCGGCCGTCCCCGGGCGGGTCAGCCACGGCTCGATGGTGTCCTGGCTCGGCTCGACGTAGGCGGGCAGCTCCCCGGGCGGGGGGCCCTTGGCCGCGTCCGGCTCGACTGCTTCGGGCTTGACCGGCTCGGGCTTCGCCTCGGCTTGCTTGGCATCTTCGGCCCCGGAGTCGCAAGCGAGAGAGCCGAGCAGGAGAGCGCTGACAACGACACGAGAGCCACGCACGCGCTCAAATTACACTCTGCGACACCCCGGCCGGTAGCGCGCTGTCCCCGAGGCGCTAATCCTCGTTCTTGAGCTTGCTGCGCGCGCGCCAGTAGCCCTTCTTGGCGTCCTTGCTCGACGGCCGAATGCGCATCGCCTGGCGGTAGGCCGGCGCGGCCTCTTCCCAGCGCTCGAGCCCGGCGAGGGCGTCGGCGCGGTACTTGAGGGCGGCGAACATCTTGGGCTCGTAGACCAGCAGCTCGTCGGCGGTGGCGAGCATGGCCTCGTAGTCCTTGGACCTGCGCTGGTCTCGGGCCAGGGCGCGCAGCGCCTCGAGGAAGTTCTCCCGGGAGCTCTCGTGGTCGGGCCAGATCGCCAGCAGGTCGCGGTAGTCCGAGACGGCCGTCTCCCACTCCTTGGCCTTCGCGGCCTTGCGCGCCTGCGGGCCGAGGATCTTCTCCGCCCCCCGGCGCAGGCGACCGATGGCCTCGTTGCCCGGCTCGGCGATGACGAGGTTGGCGAGCTCGATGGCCAGGCTGCCCTCGGCGGGCTCGCGCCAGTGCTCTTCTTCCAGAGCCTGCTCCGCCCGGGAGACGATGGCCTCGGGCGAGTTGTCGACGGGCGCCCGCGCAGAGCCCGTGTCTCCACCAGCGGTCTCGCCCTCGTCGTCATCCTCGGCCGGGGGCTCCGGCTCCGCGCCGCTGTCGACCTCGGCCGGGGCCGGGCCGTCGCCCTCTCCGGGCACCGCGTCCTCGCCGGCTGTGGTCTCGACGCCGTCCTCGCCGCGCGCCTCGTCTCCGAGGCCCGGGATGAGCTCCGGCCGGATCAGCACGACGAGCAGCAAGACCACGACCGCGCCGATGCCCACCCACATCGCGGGCTTGAGCCAGCCCGCCTTGGGCTCGACCGCGGACTCGGCCGCGAGCGAGCGCGCCGCGGCCTGGTCGTGGACGGTGATGATCGACTCGCGCGAGGACGCCGGCCCGCCCGTCGCGGAGCCGGGGTGGTTGTCCGAGGAGCGCGAGAGCATCTCGGACAGCGAATTCGAATTCTCGCTCGACTCGAAGCGCAGGCTGTCCGCGCTCCCGCTCACCTCGCTGCCCTCGCCCTCGAGGTTCAAGCCCATGACCGCGGCCACGGCCGAGGCCCGCCCTTCGAGGGCCCGGGTCAGCTCGTACTCGACGGCGGTCATCGACTCGGGGCGCTCGTCGAGGTCCCGGGACAAGCAGCGCGCGACGACCTCGGCGAGGGTCGCGGGGACGTCGGGGCGCATCTCGTTGACCGCCGGCGCCGGCCCTGCGCCCTTGCGCATGAGCACGTCGATGGCGTTGCGCCCGACGAAGGGCAAGGTGCCCGTGAGCATCTCGAACAAGATGGTGCCGAGGGCGTAGATGTCGGACTTGACGTTGGCCGGCACGCCCGCGGCCTGCTCCGGCGCCATGTAGTCCGGCGAGCCCATGACCATGCCCGGGGTGGTCTGCGAGGTGCTCGAGCCGTCGACCTGCTTGCAGATGCCGAAGTCGAGCACCTTGACGAAGTCCGGGTCGCCGCCCTTGACCGAGAGCACCACGTTCTCGGACTTGAGGTCGCGGTGGATGATGCCGGCCTCGTGGGCCGCGCTCAGGGCCCGGCAGATCTGCCGGGCGATGTGCACGGTCCGGCGGATCGCCATGGGCCCGGTCTGACGAATGACCCGGCCCAGGTCCGTGCCGTCGAGGAGCTCCATGACGAAGAACACGTCGCCGCTGGCCTCGACGGTGCCGATGTCGATGACGTCGATGATGTTCGGGTGGCCGGTCTGCGTCGCCGCCCGGGCCTCTCGCTTGAAGCGCTCGATGAGCTCGGGGTCGCGGCTGAAGATCTCGTGCAAGACCTTGAGGGCGTAGGTCTTGCCGAGATCCTGGTGGGTGACGGCGTAGACCGCCCCCATGCCGCCGACGCCCAGGAGGCGATCGATGCGGTAGCGATCGTTGACGACCTGGCCGACGCGCTCGCGCGCCGCGGCGGCGAGCTCCTTGGCCGAGGGCCCGCCGTTCCACGCCCGCCCGCTGTCGGTCCGCCCGCGGCCGTCGATCTCGTCTTCGAGCTCGAGCTTGCCCGAGGGATGGGCCCGCTCACCGATCTGCCCTGCGGCCGCCGCCAGGGCGTCGGAGCGCTCCCGGGCGACCCGAGCCGCCGCCGCGTCGAGCTCGATGGCGTCGCTGATGCTCATGGACTCCGAGGGGCTCAGCTGGGCCTGGGCGCGGATCGGCGAGAAGTCCTCGCGGGTGTAGCTTGCGTAGTCCTGGGCCTCGAGCTTGAACTCGCGGGCGAAGATGTCGCGCATGAACGCCGCGACGCTGTCGACGTCGCTGCTCGAGTAGCGGAGGTTGAGCACCTCCGAGAGCGCGCGCTTGAACTCGCCCGCGGTCTGGAAGCGCTCCTCTCGCTCGACGGCGAGGGCCTGGAGCACGACCCCGTCGAGGCCGTCGGGGATCCCGGGGACGAGCTCCGAGGGCGCGCGGATCTTGGGGTTGCGGAGCTCTCGCAGCGCGGCCGCTCCGACCGCGGCGTGGCGCTCGGCGGGGAACAGCTGGCGGCCGGTCAGCATCTCCCACAGCACGATGCCCGTGGCGTAGATGTCCGTGCGGCGGTCGGCCGGCAGGCCCCGAGCCTGCTCCGGAGACAGGTAGCTGTAGCGCCCGAACACCACGCCCGGGTTGGTCAGCTCGCGCTTGATCGCGTGGCTCGCCAGGCCGAAGTCGGTGATCTTGGTCTGCCCGTGGTAGCTGACCATGATGTTCGGCGGCGAGATGTCGCGGTGGACCAGGTCCAGACTCATCGCGTCGTGAACGTAGTCCAGGCCGCGGCATAGATCGCGGATGACGTAGATCGCGAAGTCGACGGGGATGCGTCGGCGGAGCTGGGCGCAGCGGTTCCACACCGCGCGCAGGTCCTTGCCCTCGACGAGCTCCATCGCGAGGTAGTGCTCCTCGCGGACACGGCCGGCGTCGAAGACCTGGACGAGGTTGGCGTGGTTGAGGCGAACGACGACCTTGGCCTCGTCGAGGAAGCGGCGGCGAACGCCGTCGTCCTCGAGCTCGGTCAGCACCTTCTTGACCACGCACAATTTCTCGAAGCCGCCGGTCTCGCCGGCGGCCGCGAGGAAGAGCTCGCCCATGCCACCGCGAGCCATCGGTCGCAGCAGCACATACTTCCCGAATACCTGTGGAAACGCGCCGGCACTTCCGGCTTGCGCATCCCGAGGCTCGGCGGAGGAGGCCACGGAGGCATGGTACCAACGCTCAGGCCGCGCGCCGTGCAGTCTTTGTGCCGGCCCCACAGACCAGTCAACGTGAGCGATTTCGGGATCGAGGCCGATCTCCGTCCGCAAGATCCGCGCTCGGGCCTGGCGCCCTGCCCCAATCCGGCTCTTCTCGGTAGGGTCGTGGACGACGCCACGCCCTCCCTGCCCCACGTCCACGACTCAGCGGCAGCGCCACTCGAGGTCAGCCTTGACCGCTCCAGAGCCCTCTGGATCCGATAGGTCCAACTCGACGGCGCCCCCGCCCTGCCCCTCCTGCCCGCTCAAGCGCAGCGTGTAGGTCTCGGGCACCACCCCCAGGCCCACCACGCGACCCCGCGCGTCGCTGCGCGCCCCTGCGAAGGGTCCCCCGTCGATGCGCACGCCGACGCAGGGCGAGCCTTCGGGGTCGAGGATCTCCAGCTCCACGCGCTCGATGGACGCGACCCGCTCGGAGCTCAACACCAGCTCCTCGCCGCCGCGGCCGCGGGCCGTCGCCAGCTCGATGCCGTCACGAACGGCGCGAAGCTCGTAGAGCCCCTCCCCCAGGGAAGACATGGAGAATGAGCCATCTTCCTCGACCCGAGCGGCGTGAGTCTCGAGGGCGCGATCGACCCCCAGCGCCAGGACTCGGGTGCGGGCCGCGAAGGCGCGTCCGTCCGCGTCGACGACCCGGCCACGCAGGGGATCCGCCGGCGGCCCGAGGACGATCTCTCGCGCCTCGCCGCCGAGCTCGGAAGGCCGAAGCTCCTGGCTGAAGGGGGCGTGGCCTGGGCTCTGGACCAAAAGGTGCATCACGCCCTCGGGATCGCGCTCGGGGCAGGTCGCCATGCAGCGATCGCAGGGGCTCGGCGCCGCCACGGCGAGGGAGAAGTGACCGTCGGCGTCGGTCCCCGCGCGGAGCAGCCCATCGCCGGGCTCGACGCGGACCAAGGCCTGCGCCGCCGCGATGGGCACGCCGTGTTCGTCGAGCACCCGCGCGTCCAGCCGAGGCGCCCAGGCTCCGCGCCACTGCCCCGTCCAACCGCCGGCCTCGACCTCCCACGCCTGCGGCTGGGCGACGCGGGGATGGAGCAGGCGCAAGCACGCGCTGGCCGAGCACTCGGGCCCGAGGAAGCGGCCGTCCTCGTCGAGAGAGACGCGGCTCGTCTCGCCGTCGACGCAGACGATGTCGAGGGCGCCAGTGCCCAGGGGAGCCCCGTCGCCATCGAGCACCTGGCCTGCGATCGCCCGGGGCGACTCCGCGTCGGGAGCAGCTCGCCCCGCCCCCTTCGACGGGCTCGCGGGGCGCTGCCCCGAGACCGAGCCCCTTTGGCCTGGAACGCTGTCCATGGCTTCGACTCGCCGCTCCTCGGGGCGAAGCGCGAGCCCGATCAACACCCCCGCGAGGGCCAGCGCCCCGACGAACCAGGGCAGCCAACTCGGGCGCCCCTGCCCTCGGCTCACAGCGCCGCCATGACGGACTCTGCGAAGCCCGCCGCGTCCGCGAGCACCGACTCGATCAAGGCGTCGACCGCCGTCTGCTCCTGCGCCGCGACCTCGGCCTCATCCAAGCCAGGGCGTCCAGCGGCCAGGGCGTAGACCTTGATCTTGGGCTCGGTGCCGCTCGGCCGGAACACCAGGCGACAGCGCCGGCCCTCCCCCTCGAGTTCGTAGACGAGCACGTTGCCCGGCAGGTCGCGGGTGGTCGAGCCCGCGTCTCGGGGCGCGCTGCGATCGACGGCCGAGCGGACCTCGAGCCCGGCGAAGGCCGTCGGCGGCTCGGCGCGGAGGCGATCCATGACCGCCGCGATCGCCCGACGCCCGGCCATCCCGTGGGCGTAGAGGTTGGCGGTCTTCTCTTTGTGGTAGCCGTGCTCGGCCCAGATCGCGGCGAGGTGCTCGAACAGCGTCCGGCCCGCGGCCTTGTCCGCGGCCGCGCACTCGGTCAGCAACAGGGCCGCGATCGCCCCGTCCTTGTCGCGGATCTCGTTGCCGCGCAGGTAGCCGTGGCTCTCCTCGCAAGCGAACACCAGCGGCCGCGCGTCGGCCTCGGCCTGGGCGCCCGCGTGGTGCTTGAAGCCGACGAGTAGATCGTCGACGGCCTCGACCTCGCTGGCCCGAGCCAGGCGCGCGACGAGGGGCGAGGTCACCAGCGTCGTCAGCACCCGACCGTCGCCGAGCTCGGCCGCGCTGGCCTTGGACAGGCCCCCCAGCAGGTGGTCGAGCATCAACACGCCGAGGCGGTTGCCGTCGATGAAGCGGTACTCGCCGGCGGCGTCGCGGACCATGGCGCCGACACGATCGGCGTCGGGATCGGTCGCCAGGACGAGATCCGCCCCGTGCTCCCGGGCGACCTTCAGCGCCTCCTCGAAGGCCTTGGGCTGCTCCGGGTTGGCGCTGCGCAGGGTCTCGAAGCGACCCTCGTCGGGGAGCTGCGAGGCCACGCCGATCGCCTCGATGCCCCGGGCGCGCAGCACCGGCACCACCGAAGACTGCCCGACGCCGTGGAAGGCCGAGTAGACGACCTTCAGGCCGCTGTCGCCGAGGGACGCCGGGCCCACGCCCTGGGCGAGGACGTAGCCGTGGTAGGGGCCGTCGGCGCGCGTCTCCAGATCGTCCCCGGCGATGCGCTCGACGCCCTCGGGCAGCGCTCCGCCGAGCAGCGCGTCGAGGTCGATGGCCGGCAGCGCGCTCGGGTCCTCACCCGCAGCCACGATCGCGGTCATCAGCTTGGCGTCGCGCTGGCCCAGGACCTGGGCGCCGTCGGGGCCGTAGATCTTGATGCCGTTGTCCGTCGGCGGGTTGTGGCTGGCCGAGATCACGACGCCCGCGCCGCAGCCCCAGACCCGCGCCAGGTAGGACAGCTGCGGGGTCGGCCGGGGCGCGTCGACGAGGGTCACCGCCAGCCCCTCGGCCTGCAGCGCCGCGGCGACGACGAGGGCGAAGCGCCGGCTGCTCTCGCGGGTGTCGTAGACCACCGCGACCTTCCGGGAGTCGCTGCCCCAAGCCGGATCGCCCATGGCGACCGCCAGCCCCCGAGCAGTCTCGCGCATGAGCGCCGCGTTGACCCGATTGGGGCCCGCGCCGCAGGGGCCTCGGCGGCCACCTGTACCAATGGGCAAAGGCCCCGAGAAGGCGTCCTCGAGCTCGGCGCTCGCTACGCCGCGCGCCTCTTCGCCTGCTCGGCCTAGGGCCTGCGCGACCGTCTCCTCCAACTGCGCGCGCACGTCGGCGTAGCTGGGCTCGGTCAACCAGCGCGCGATGGCGTCTCGGATCCCACCATCGATGGCGAGATCGGGCAGCGCCTCGATGAGCGACTGAGACGAGTTTTGACCCTCCGCTTGGTCCGACACGACTGAAATCTTACCTGGAGGCGGGGCGTTGGCCGACCATCGAGGCCCACAAAGCACCGGCGTGCGTCCATATTTTGTGGAACACTCGTAGAACCAGCGCGTCCTCACGTGCGACCCGAGCCCCTCGCTCGTCCTCGCACCAACCCGCCGTCACCCGGCCGGCCGCACCCCACGGTCAGAAAGGGCAGATCCCGTGAACGAGAGCCTTCCTCGCGGCAACGCCAGCGCCTCCACCATGCGCACCCTCTGGCGTCGCCTCCGACCCTTCGTCCGCCGTGACCTCCGGGGCCGGTTGATCTCCGCAGCCATCGCCGCTGTCGTGATCGCCGGCCTTTCCTGGTTTGGTATCGCGGCCTTTACACACCTCGACTCCTCCGCCGCTCAGGCCGTCCGCGTCCAGCTGGGCCTCGAGCACGAGAAGGCCATCTGCTCCGACGACGACGACACGCCGGACTGCGCCTACGACGACCGCGCCCAGGCCGAGGTCGATCGCCAGTGGAGCCAGGATCTGCGCATCCGGGCCGCCGTCCTTCAAGAGCTGGACCTGCGCATCGACGCGACCCTCGACAACCTGACCGAGGCCGAGGCCCTGCTCGCGCGGCAGAACTTCAACTACGTCAACCAAAAGGTCGCCGGCGGGGACCCCAAGCTCACCGAGCTGCTCACCCTGCCCGAGCTCTCGCCCCTCCCGGAGCTCTACTACTACGTGGACGGCCGGGGCTACGGCGACCTGCACGAGCTCGCGACCTGGAGCCCGTCCGGCGTCCGCGACCTCGAGGACATGAACGACTCCGTGCTCGGCGGCATCGCCGAGGTGCGCCGGGAGCTGAGCCGCTACCAGGGCCTCATCGCCTCGCAGCGCAGCCGCGACGCCGCCGATGATCCCCAGGTCTCCGACGTGTTCATCGACCGCCGCTCGGCCATGCTCGACGTCCGCGTCCGGGCCGAGCACTTCCAGATGAGCACCGAGGCTCAGAACTGGTTCCGGGACGGCCGCGCCGAGGACATGAGCCGCTCGGCCTTCAACCTCGCCGAGGCCTACCCCGCCGAGTTCTCCTCGGCCTTGCTCTCGGCCAACAAGACCTGGGAGGGCGGCTGGGACTCGCCCCGCTGGGAGCCCCGGCACAAGCCCACCGAGCGCTACCGTTCGCCGATCACCGACGAGCAGCGCTACGAGCTCACCGGCACGCTGCTCTTCGTCGTCGCGTGCATCGTGTTCCTGGTCGTCGCGCCCATCGTGACCGCGACCGCCACGGCCCGCGAGCGCGAGGCCGGCACCCTCCCGGTGCTGCGCATGACCGGCATGCGGGCTGGCGACCTGGCCCTGGCCATGGCCATCGGCCCCAACGTGTTCGCGCTCATCCTCGGCGGCTCGCTGCTGGGCACGGGCACCTTGCTGCTCGCCATGTCGGGTCACGCCTGTGACCTGCTGCTGCCCCTGGGCCTGCTCGGGGTGCTGACCGCGGCCACCGTGCTGACCGCCATCGGCCTGGGCGACGCCCTGGGTCAGCGGGTCAACGCGATGATCGTCGGCGGCCTCGTCGGCGTCGGCATCGTCATCCCGGGCCTGCTCGGCTCGGCGCTCGCGGCCCTCAACGTCGCCGACACCGGCCTGCTGCTCGGCCCCGTGCCCGCGCTCGTCGCCACCGTGACCCGCTTCGGCGACATCCACGGCCTCGGCCTCGAGCTCAGCGGCGAGCTGACCAAGACCATGCTCGCCTACTCCGTCGCCCTGCAGGTCGGCCTCGGCCTGGCTTGCCTGGGCTCGTGGCGGCGCCGCGTGGAGCAAGGCTGGGCCCCGCTGTTCCGGCCCCAGGAGGGCGTCCTCCTGGCCCTGGGCAGCATCGGCTGCAGCGCCCTGACCCTGCTCGACATGACGGGGCACCACGACACCCAGGACTTCAACGCGCTCAACCTGCTGACCTTCCTGTCGAGCGTGTTCCTCCTGCCGGTGCTCGCCTGGCTGCTCGTCGCCAGCTTGCGCCGCCCTGCCCGCGCTCGCGCGGTGGCCGACTACGTCGAGGCGCGCCTGGCCTTCATGCGCTTCCAGGGCTTCGTGGTCACCGCCGCGATGCTCGTGGGCCTGACCTACGGCCTGATCATGCGCGGCGCGGGCC
The DNA here is from genome assembly GCF_000170895.1 of Plesiocystis pacifica SIR-1. Lineage (GTDB taxonomy): Bacteria > Myxococcota_A > Polyangia > Nannocystales > Nannocystaceae > Plesiocystis > Plesiocystis pacifica. The sequence goes on from NZ_ABCS01000029.1 coordinate 85,167, forward strand.
TGGGCTCGGACAACGCCGAGCTGATGTGGGCGACCCTCGCCCAGATGCTGCTCGTCGCCGAGACCGGCGTGGCCGCCCTTTTGTGGGCCTCTCGCCGGCGCGAGGGCAAGATGCGGGTCGCCTTCGTGGGCGGCGCGGCGGTCATCATGCAGCTGCTCGCGGTCGTGGGCACCTACGGCCTCGAGGTCCAGCACGTCGCCGTGACCAACGGCGCCGCCATGCCGCTGCTGGCCAACGCCGACGTCTCGCCCTACTGGACGGCCTTCCTGATCCTGTGCTGGGCCATCGGCCTGGCCCTGGTCCTGACCGCGCTGATGCGGCGCAAGGACGAGGTCGAGGTGATGGTCGCGCCCGACGAGGACGACGACGAGGACGACGACGACTACGGCATGCCCGGTCGCCGCCTGCTCCACTGAGCCAGAGCCTCAACGGCGAGAGGGGCGTCGCACGACCGTGCGCGCCCCTCTTTCTTTGGTTGTCGAGCTGGCCCTCGACGCGAGAGGGGCGTCGCACTGCCGTGCGCGCCCCTCTTCTCTGGTCGAGCGAGAGCTGCGATCAAGCGCAGCAAAAGCGCAGCTCGACCAGACCCTCGGGGGCCTCGCTGGCTTGCATCGGGAGCTCGGCCACGACGTCGGAGCCCGGCTCGAGCTCGGACTGGGGAATGTCGATGAGCTCGATGGTCATGTCGGGGCCGTGGTGGATCCAGCGCTGCTCACGGGCGCTCAGCCGCCGACGCTCGACCGAGAAGCCGTCGCACTCGAGGTTGAGGAAGCCGGCCTTCTCGACGGGGTGGGTGGTGGCGTGGATCGACACGTACATGGCCATGGCGACTTGCTTATCTACCGAGTTTGGCTCGAAGGCAAATAGATGGCTGAAATGAGTTGGAGTGTGTTGATGGTGTGGCGGGGACTGTGTCCTTTACGGATCGCTACGCGACCCCCATGTCCCTTTTGTGCGCTTTTGGGGTGGCTTGGGGGTCGCTCTCGTCAGGCCGCGGCGCTGTCTTTGCGTTCGTTCTCCCCGGTGCCATTGGCCTCCGGGTACGAGCGCCAGCGCTTGCTGACGATCAAGCGGGCGCCTCGGACGAAGGTCATGTACGACCAGGCCCACTGGATCAGCACGAGCACGCGGTTGCGAAAGCCGGTGAGGTAGTAGATGTGCACGAGCAGCCAGGTCCACCAGGCGAACAGGCCGCCGAAGCGGACCTTGCCGGCTTCGACGACGGCGCGGCTGCGGCCGATGGTCGCCATCTGGCCCTTGTCGACGTAGCGGAAGGGCTCGCGCTCACGGCCGGCCCCCTCCCCCCCACCGAGATCACCGAGGATCATGCGCGCGACGTAGCGACCTTGCTGCATCGCCACGGGGGCCTGGCCGGGCAAGGGCTGGCCGTCCTCGCCGAGGGCGCGGGCCAGATCGCCGGCCACGAACACCTCGGGGTGTCCCTCGATGCTCAGGTCCGCGCCGACGTGAATGCGGTTTTGTCGGTCGCGCTCGAACACCGCCTGCTCGGCCCCGGCGACGTCCTCGAAGTCCGCCGCGCGCACGCCCGCGGCCCACAGCACCGTCGCCGCCTCGATGCGCTCCTCGCCGACGTTGACCCCGTCTGCGTCGACCTGGGTCACGCGGCTCCCGGTCCACACCTGGACGCCGAGGCCCTCGAGGTCTCGGGTCGCCCGGCTGGCCAGCGAGGCGTCGAAGCCCCGCAGAATCCGGTCGCCAGCTTCGATGAGGATCACCCGCGTCAGCTTGGGATCGATGGTCCGAAAGTCCTTCGCCAGCGTCGTCCGGCTCATCTCGCCGATCGCCCCCGCGAGCTCGACCCCCGTCGGGCCGCCGCCGACGATCACGAAGGTCAGCAGGCGCTTGCGCCCGGCCCCGTCCGTGGGGTCCAGGGTCTCGGCCTGCTCAAAGGCGGTCAGCACCCGGCGGCGGATCTCCGTGGCCTGCTCCACCGTCTTGAGCCCGGGCGCGTGGGGCTCCCAGGCCTCGTTGCCGAAGTAGGCGTGCATGGCCCCAGCGGCGAGCACCAGGTAGTCGTACTCGAGCTCGCCAAAGTCGCCCCGGACGACGCGCGCGTCCGCGTCGACGGCCTGGACCTCACCCTGGATCACCCGGGTGTTGCGGTACTCGCTCAGCAAGCTGCGGATGGGTGCTGCGATGTCGGCCGGGCTCAGCCCCGCCATCGCCACCTGGTAGAGCAGGGGTTGGAAGAGGTGGTGGTTGCGGCGGTCGATGAGCACGACCTCGAGCTCCCGCCCGGGCCCGCGTCGACCCGCCCGGCCGAGGGCCTTCGCCGCGTTCAAGCCCGCGAAGCCTCCGCCCACGATGATGACCCGCTTGCGGGTCGGTCCCTGTGCTTCAGTCATGAAGCCTCTCCTTTGTGCGACAGCGAAACGCCGCCGCCTCTTTCAAGGTGACGGCAAGAGAGCCGTGCGGCAGCTGCTCGCGCCGGCAATTTATTCGCTTCGCCAGGAGGGCCTAGGCTGCTCGCAGAGGCTGTGAATGGATTCACAGCCTATTTTAGCCGTCGTGGACGACGCCACGCCCTCCCTGCCCCACGTCCACGACTCAACAGACGCCGACGTCGGCCCCGCCGGCCTCAGCGAGCTCTGCCTCGACGGTCTCCACGTGGGCGGAGTCGCCGACCTCCACGGTCACCAGGACCTTGCCCGCGCTCCCATCTCCGAGGGGAAGCGCGGCCTCGCGCAGGGCCATCTTGGGCAGCCGCGTGCCCGCCATCATCCCGGCCAAGAGCCCGGAGAGGATCCCGGTCAGCAAGCCCATGAGCGCGCCGATCCCCACCGTCAGGCCCATGATGTCGAGGGTCGCCCCACCGAGCGCGCCGATGCCCAGGCCGACCACGCCGCCGAAGGCGGTTCCGCGCACGGTGTTCTCGCCGGTCGTCGTCGCCGACTCCGGCAAGAAGTTGCCGTCGAGGGGGCTGCGCTCGTGGGTCTGGACCGGGAAGCTCGGCCGCTCGGGCGTGCGCCGGTTGAGCGCGGCGACGACCGCCTCGCAGTCCGCCGCCGCCTCGAACATGGCGTAGACGATGGCCACCCTACTCGGCCGCGTCCTCGTAGGCCTCGAGGGGCGGGCAGGTGCAGACCAGGTTGCGGTCACCAAAGGCGTTGTCGATGCGCCCCACCGCCGGCCAGAACTTGGACTCGCGCACCCACGACAGCGGGAAGGCGGCCTGCTCCCGGGGGTAGGCCCGGGTCCACTCGTCGCCGCACACGGCCTCGGCGGTGTGCGGCGCGTTCACCAGGGGGTTGTCCTCGCGCGGCAGCGCGCCGTCCTCGACCTGGCGAATCTCCTCGCGGATGGCGATCATCGCCTCGCAGAAGCGATCGAGCTCGGCCATGGACTCGCTCTCCGTCGGCTCGATCATCAAGGTGCCGGCGACGGGGAAGCTCATGGTCGGGGCGTGGAAGCCGTAGTCCATCAGCCGCTTGGCGACGTCCTCGGCCTCGATGCCCGCGGACTGCTTGAAGGGCCGCAGGTCGATGATGAACTCGTGGGCGACGCGGCCGTTGGCGCCCGAGTAGAGCACGGGGTAGTGCTCGCGCAGGCGCGCGGCCATGTAGTTGGCGTTGAGGATCGCCACCTGAGTCGCGCGGGTCAGCCCGGGGGCGCCCATGAGCGCGATGTAGACCCACGAGATCGGCAGGATCATCGGGCTGCCGAAGGGCGCAGCGGCCACGGCCCCGACGGCGTTGGGGTTGTTGGTCGGCGCCAGCGGGTGGCCCGGCAGGTGCGGGGCGAGGTGGGCCGCGACGCCGATCGGACCCATGCCCGGGCCGCCGCCGCCGTGGGGGATGCAAAAAGTCTTGTGCAGGTTGAGGTGGCAGACGTCAGCGCCGTAGTCCCCCGGGCGGCACAGCCCGACCTGGGCGTTCATGTTGGCGCCGTCGAGGTAGACCTGCCCGCCGTGCTCGTGGACGACGGCGCAGATGTCCTTGATCTGCGCCTCGAACACGCCGTGGGTCGAGGGGTAGGTGATCATGATCGCCGCCAGCTTGGCCGCGTGCTTGGCCGCCTTGGCGCGCAGATCCTCGAGGTCGACGTTGCCGTGCGCGTCGGTCTTGACGACCACGACCTTCATGCCCGCGAGCACGGCGCTGGCCGGGTTGGTGCCGTGGGCCGAGGTCGGGATCAGGCACACGTTGCGGTGCGCCTCGCCCCGGGCCCGGTGGTAAGCGCGAATCACCAGTAGACCGCTGAACTCGCCCTGAGAGCCCGCGTTGGGCTGGAGCGAGACCGCCGCAAAGCCGGTGATGTCGCACAGCCAGTCGCCCAGGCTGCCGAACAGCTCCGCGTAGCCCTGGACGGTCTCGGCCGGGGCGAAGGGGTGGATGTCGGCGAACTCGGGCCAGGTCACGGGGACCATCTCGGCGGTCGCGTTGAGCTTCATCGTGCACGAGCCCAGGGCGATCATCGAGCGGTTGAGCGACAGGTCGCGGGCCTCGAGGCGGTGCAGGTAGCGGAGCATCTCGTGCTCGGCGTGGTGGCGGTGGAACACCGGGTGCTCGAGGTAGCTCGAGCTGCGCTGGTGCGGCGCGGGGTAGTCGAGCTCGCCCTCGACCGCGGCCGCGTTGGCGGCCACGGCCTCGACCGAGACGGCCTCGCCGGCGAAGATCGAGACCAGCTCGGCGAGGTCGGCCAAGGTCGTGGTCTCGTCGAGGCTCAGGGCCAGGCGGCGCCCGTCGACGCGGCGCAGGTCGACGCCGCGGGCCGCGGCCGCGTCGACCACGGCCATCGCGTCGGCGTGGGCGACCCCCTCGGGCACGCCGATGAGCAAGGTGTCGAAGCGCTGCTGGTTGAGCAGCTCGTAGCCCCGGGCGCTCAGCTCGCGGCCGAGCAGGGCCGTCAGCCCGCGGACCCGCCGGGCGATGCGGCGCAGGCCCTCGGGGCCGTGGTAGACGGCGTACATGCTGGCCATGATCGCCAGCAGGACCTGGGCGGTGCAGATGTTGGAGGTCGCCCGCTCGCGGCGGATGTGCTGCTCCCGGGTCTGCAGGGCCATGCGGTAGGCCTGGGCCCCGTGGGCGTCCTTGGACACGCCGATGATCCGCCCGGGCATCTGCCGGCGGTACTTCTCGGAGGTCGCCATGAAGCCCGCGTGCGGGCCACCAAAGCCCCGCGGCACGCCGAAGCGCTGGGCCGAGCCCACGGCGATGTCGGCCCCGAACTCTCCGGGCGCGCGCAGCAAGGTCAGCGCGAGCAGGTCCGTGGCGACGACCAGCAGCGCCCCGACGCCGTGGACCCGCTCGGCGAGCGCGTCGTAGGCGTGGATGTTCCCGTGGGTGTCGGGGTACTGCACGAGCACGCCGAACACCTGCTCGTCGAGCTCGGTGGTCATCGCGTTGCCCACCCGGACCTCGATGCCCAGGGGCTCGGCGCGGGTCTGGACCACGGCGAGGGTCTGGGGGTGCACGTCCTGGCTGACGTAGAAGACCTGGCGCTTGCCCTTTTTGATCGCGTGGGCCATGTGCATGGCCTCGGCCGCGGCGGTCGCCTCGTCGAGCAGCGAGGCGTTCGACAGGGGCAGGCCGGTCAGGTCCGAGACCACGGTCTGGAAATTGAGCAGGGCCTCGAGCCGCCCCTGGCTGATCTCGGCCTGGTAGGGGGTGTAGGCCGTGTACCAGCCGGGGTTCTCGAGCACGTTGCGCTGGACGACGCCGGGCGTGATGCAGCCGTAGTAGCCCAGGCCGATGTAGCTCTTGCGGACCTGGTTGCGCTCCGCGAGGGCGCGCAGTCGAGCGAGCAGCTCGTGCTCGCCGAACTCGCGGCCGGCCTCGCCGTAGTTCTCGATCCCGCGCAGGCGCAGCGGGCCGTCCATGCGGATCGCCGCCGGGATGGTCTCGTCGACGAGCACGTCGAGGTTGGCGACCTTGCAGGCCGTCAGCATCTGTTCGATCTCGGCGTCGCTGGGCCCGACGTGACGGCGGACGAAGGTGTCGTTGGGGGCGAGGAAGCTGGGGGTCGGCGTGCGCTCGGCCATGGGAAGCACTCGGTCTGGACGAAGGGTCGAAGCAGTCGCGGCGAGGTCGTTGGGGCCGCAATCACGGGCAACATAAGGCATCCCCGGGCGCCCTCCTAGGGCGCTACTTCGCGCCTCTCCTGCCCGGGCTCACACCCGCACCGTGCGCGAGACGACGGGGCCCCGAGGGTGCGCAACGGCCTGTACAGCGCCCTCTCCAGCGCCCCTGCGCCTGCGGCCCGAAGTCGACGGTGCGCGGCCCAAAACACGTATAGTTCGGACCATGCGGTGGACGCTCTTCCAGCGCGTCATGCAAAAGCTCGTCGAAATCCGCGAGCTCGACCCCCGGCGCGACGCGACGACCTATGCCGAGCAACTTCTTGCACGGTGCCCCGCGCTCTTTGCCGAGCTCGGAGGGGCGACGGCCCTGCCGGCTCAGCTCGCCGCGCGCGCCATCGCCGAGGATCACCTGCGCGAGATCTGCGGGCTCGCCGAGCACGTCGTGGCCCTCCAGGACCGCACCGGGCACCCGAGCAACGAGTACCTCGTGCGCCTCCTCGCCCTCGCCTACTTCAGCTCGGACCACAACGTCGTGGCCGACGACGCGCCCGCGGGCTACGGCATGGTCGACGACTGCATGACGGTCATCGCCGTCGAGCGCCTCGACGCCGCCGGCCGCCTGCCGTGCACCGACGAGACCATGCACCGGGTGCGCTACATGAGCCTCGCGCTGTCCGAGGACACCCGGCCCAAGGTCGAGCGCATCCTCCAGCGCGCGGCGGGCTTCGCCCGAGCCTGCGCCGAGGCCTCGGAGCAGAGCCTCGAGCGCGTGACCCTCGAGCTCATCGAAGGCCCGCCGGAGCGCTTCCCCCTGCCCAACGGCATCCCCCTCGCGCCCATCGACTCGGACACCCTCCACCACCTGTCCCTGCCCCCCGCTCGCTTGCTCGAGGCCGAGGCCGGCGCGCTGACCATCGCCTTCGACGACGGCATCACCCTGCGTCGCTCGCCCACGGGCGAGCTCAGCGAGCGAGCCCAGGCCTAGGAGCGCCGTGGACAGCGACGCAGCCCCCGAGATCGCCTTCGTCCTCACGCGCAAGCAGCTCGAGCTCGTGGGGCGCCAGCAACCTCGCTGGTCGCGGATGCGTCGCCGTCGGGCGCAGACCCTCGTCCTGTCTGCCCTGGTGCTGGTCCCCGCCTTGGTTCCCCTCGCCCTCGGTCGCCCCGTCGCCGCGCTCGGCTGGCTCGCCCTGGCCGCGGTCTACATCGGCACGCTGTGGAGACGCAGCGCCGACCAGCGCGGCTCCCCGCCCGCGTGGCACAACCGGATCCGCGCCCGCGTCGACCCGGACGCGCTGCGCCTCGACGACGACTGCTCCCGCTCCCGCCTGGCCTGGACCGAGATCGAGTACGCGCTGACGCCCTCCTTCCTGTTCTTTCTCTACCGCCACGACCGAATGTGGTGCGCGGTCCCGCGGGAGGCCTTTGACGACCCCGAGGACTGCCAGCGCTTCATCGACGCCGTCGAGGCGGCCCTCGCCGACCCGGTCCCCTTCGAGCCGCCGCTGGCCCTCCCCCAGCGCGGCCCACGGGAGGGCGCGTGGACGGGGCCCGTGGTCGCCTGGGGCCTCGGCGCGGCCTGCCTGCTCGGGGCGAGGAGCGAGTCCCTCGGCCTCGCGCTGCTCTTCAACTGCCTCGCCGCCGCCTTCGCCTTCCTGGGCACGGCCTTGCTGCCCAAGCCCCAGGTCCTGCGCCCGGCGAGCTTCGCCGATCCCGAGGACGCCCCGCTCACCTGGATCGCCGACCTGCGCAGCCGCTACTTGCTCGCCGTCGGCTGCCTCGCCGTGGCCCTCGCCCTGTTCGCCGGGAGCGCCCGAGCCCCGACGCTGCTCGGCGAAGTGCTCGCGCTGCTCGCCGCCATGTTCTGCGCCTTCGGCCTGCTCTCGGCCTCCTTCGAGGCTCGGGATCCGCCGCGCCCCGTCGCCATGGACCACGACGCTCGCGGCCTGCGTCGAGTCGACGCGAGCAGCGAGCGCTGGATCGCCTGGGCCGCCCTCACCCCGCCGGAGCAGCGCCGCGACACCATCGTGGCCCGCCGACGCCTCGACCAGGCCATCTTCGTCGACGTCCCAGACACGGCCTTCGCGACCCCCGCGCAGCGCACGGCCTGCTTCGCGGCGCTCAGTCGCCACGCCGACGCGGCCGCGCAGGCGCCCGACAGCGCAGTCGGGAGCGAAGCGCTCAGCCAGTCGCCAGCGGATTGAAGCCGCCCGCGCGGGTCTTGGTCCGGGTCTTCACAGCGCCAGCAGCTCCGTGTCGAGCAGGCCGGCGAGGCGCACGAGGTTGCCGAAGCGCTCGGAGGCCTTGTCCTGGTCTGCGGCCCGCCCAACCTGGCGGCCGACCAGGCGGAAGGCCCGGACCCGGCGGCTGCGATCGAGCTCGGCGCACTCGCTGGCGATGGCGTCGGCGTCGGTGCGCGGCTCGGCGGCCAGGGCGTAGAGCTCGGCCCGCAGCTCGGGGCGCGCGGGCAGGCGATCGACGAAGCGCTCGAAGCGGCCGCGCTCCCGCCCCTCGATGGGCTGTCCCCCGCCCAGGCAGTAGGCCAGCAGCTCGGCGACCCGCCGGGCGTAGTTGCGCTCGCGCTCGCGCCAGCTCGCGCGCCAGCTCGACAGCTGCTCCGACGCGATGCCCAGGCCGCCAGCGATGCGCTCGAGCACGGCGATCTCCGGGACGTTCTCGCTCTCGTCGACCATCGCCATGGTCCACGCCTCTTCCAGCAGCAACTCGTGCTGGTCGGCGGCGGGGCTGGGCAGCTCGGCGTAGCGAGCCTCGAGCGCCGCCGCGTCCCCGAGCATGCCGAGCCAGTCCGAGTAGCTCTCCGTGGGGATGCGATCGTCGATCATCGCCATCAGGCGCTCGACCTCGTTGCCGTCGAGGTGTCCGTCGGCATGGGCGATCAGCCCAGTCGCAACGAGGATCCACTCAGTCTCGGGGGACACCGACATGTCGCGGGGATGCTAGCAGGACCGGCGCCCCCGTGCGCGAGTGCAACAACGAATCAACTCACCCCGAGGATGAAATTTTTCCGCGTCCACGGCCTTCGCGCGGGCTGATACCCTGAACGGGTGAACGAGCCGAACAACCAAGGCCCCTCGCCCTACGCCCCCCCGCCGGGCGCGAACCCTTACGCCTCGCCCTACGCCAACCCGACGGACGCCGGCAACCCCTACGCGAACGCCAACCCGAACCCCTCGGGCGGCGCCGACAACCCCTTCGCCTCGCCGCCCGCCAACCCCTACGCCCCGCCGGTCGACAACGCCTACACCGACGCCGAGCCCCTGAGCTTCGAGGACCCGGGCAACTTCTGGTTGGGCTTCCTCGCCGCCTTCTTCTTCGCGCTCCTCGGCCTGATCATCGTCTGGATCCGCGGCAAGCCCGAGAGCAAGCGCGGCGCCGCGTGGGGCTTTGGCATCCGCTTCGGCCTCGGCCTGCTCGTGGGCCTCGCCGGCGCGCTCGCGGGCTGAGCGGGCCCTCGTCCCCTTCGCCCCCGTCGCTGCGGGAATCTGGGAGTCTGCGGGGGCGTCCGGTATAGGATGGCCATGTCCTCCCTGGTGATGTCCGCGCCCTCGACCGAGCCCCAGACCGCCACCGCCCAGCCGCTGCGCGTGATGATCGCCGGCGGCGGCACGGGCGGGCACCTGTTCCCCGGCATCGCCCTGGCCGAGCGCGTGGTCGCGGCGGGCGGCGAGGTCTGCTTCGTCGGCACCGATCGCGGCATCGAAGCTCGGGTGCTGCCCGAGCAAGGCTGGCCGCTCGAGCGCATCGAGGTCACCGGGATCAAGGGCCGCGGGATCAAGGGCTTGCTCACGGGGCTGCTCCGCCTCCCGCGGGCGTGGCTCCAGAGCCGGGCCATCATCCGCGACTTCGCCCCGGACGTCGTCGTTGGCGTGGGCGGCTACGCCAGCGGGCCGATCGTCGCCACCGCCTGGTCCATGGGTCGGGCCACGGCCATCCTCGAGCAAAACTCGGTCCCCGGCATCACCAACCGCATCCTCGGGCGCCTGGTGCGGCGGGTGTTCGCCACCTTCCCCGACGCCCGCGGAGACTTCCCCGCCCACAAGCTGGTGCTCGCGGGCAACCCGATCCGCGCCGCCTTGCTCGAGCGCCTCGAGCGAGCCCGCAGCGACGCCGAGGCCGACCAGGCCCGAGGCCGCGCGCCCCGGCTGCTCGTGTTCGGCGGCAGCCAGGGGGCCCGGGCGATCAACCGCGCGATGGTCCAGTCGATCGCCGCGTTGATGGAGGCCGTGCCCGAGCTGGAGGTCTGGCACCAGACCGGCGAGCGTGAGCTCGACGAGGTCCGCGAGGGCTACGCCGCCGCGGGCGTCGACGAGGCGCGCGTGCGCGTGGCCCCCTTCATCAAGGACATGGGCGAAGCCTACGCCTGGTGCGATCTCGCCCTGTGCCGCGCCGGCGCGACCTCGCTGGCGGAGCTCGCGGCCGTGGGCTGCCCCGCCGTGCTCATCCCCTTCCCCCACGCCACCGACGACCACCAGACCCACAACGCGGCCTCCCTGGTCGCGGCTGGGGGCGCAGTCATGATTCCCCAATCGGAGCTCGACGACGCGCGCCTGGTCGACACCCTCGGCGCGCTGATGGCCGACCCTGCGCGGCTCTCGGCGATGCGCCAGGGCATGCTCAGCGCCGCTCGGCCCCAGGCCGCGAGCACGATCTACGCGGCCCTCGCCGAGCTCTAATCCAGACTTCGACGCCCTCGAACTGTCCATTCGAGCGCACGAATCGCGACCCCAAAGCCCGCTATGATGTCCGCCGATGGAGGTGGGCGGGTATCGCGGGACGGACATCGTTCGGGAGTCCCTGCGCAGCGTGGTCTGGCGCGGGCTTCGACGCAGCGACGGGCGCCCCGTGGTCATCAAGACCCCGGCCCCCCACCTGGCCCCCGCCCAGGTCCGGGCCCGCTTTCGCAACGAGTGGTTGATCGCGCAGCTCGTCGACGCGCCGGAGCTCGTCGAGGTCCTCGAGCTGATCGACGAGCCCACGGCGCTGGCCCTGGTGTTCGCCGACGACGACCCCGAGCTCCGCGCCCTCGACGAGCACGCCCTCGCCCAGCCCCCGGACACCGCCGCGTGCGTGCGCGTGGCCCTGGCCGTGCTCGACGCCCTCACCCACCTGCACGCCAAGAGCGTCGTCCACAAGGACATCAAACCGAGCAACGTCCTGGTCAACCCCGACTACGGGCGCGCCGTGCTGATCGACTTTGGCATCTCGGCGGTGCTGCCCCGGGAGCTGCGCTGGACCACCGGGGCGCGCATCGAGGGCACCCTCGGCTACATGCCCCCGGAGCAGACCGGGCGCATCGATCGCGCCGTCGACTACCGCAGCGACTACTACAGCCTCGGGGCCACGCTCTACTGGCTGCTCACGGGCGAGCGCCTGTTCCCCGAGCTGCGCGAGGCCAGCGAGCTCATCCACGCCCAGCTGACCCGGGTGCCGCCGCTGGCCCACGAGCGCGCCCCCGAGCGCCGCCTGCCCCCGGTGCTCTCGCGGGTCGTGGCCAAGCTGCTGCGCAAGTCGGCCGACGAGCGCTACCAGGGCTCCCACGGGCTGCGCCAGGACCTGCGGCGCATCCTCGACGCCCTCGAGGGGCCGGGCGAGGTGCCCGAGTTCGCCATCGCCAGCCGCGATCCCTCGGAGCGCCTGCGGCCCCCCCAGCGCCTCTACGGCCGGGATACGCAGCGCGCCCGCTTGCTCGAGCTGCACCGCCAAGCTCGCCCCAGCGCCCCCAGCCTCGCCCGCGTCCGCGGGCCCTCGGGCTCGGGCAAGTCGGCCCTGCTCGACGATCTGCGCAGCGCCCTGACGCAAGAGGGCGCGAGCTCGGTGTTCTCGGTCCGCAAGTTCGACCAGTACAGCCAGGCCGATCCGCGCACGGGCCTCGGGCGCATCCTCGAGGGCATGCTGGTCGCCGTCCGCGACCACCCGGAGGTCCCCGAGCGCGCCCTCGCCGGGGCCATGGCCGAGGCCATGGGCGCGAACGCCTCGCTGCTGCGCCCCCTCGTCCCCTCCCTCGGGCCCATGCTCGACGCCCTCGCGCCGCGCCCCGAAGCCACGTCCGCGCCCCCGTCGGTCGGGCCCGCCGAGCAGCGCGATCGCTTTTGGGACACCGTCGAGGGCTTCGTCGAGGTCCTGCGCCGCGCCCCCGTGGCCCAGGTGCTGGTCCTCGACGACGTGCAGTGGGCGGACGCGACCAGCCTGCGCCTGGTCGAGCTGCTCGTCCGGCCCAGCCCCGCCGACGCGCCCGAGCGG
>NZ_ABCS01000028.1 GCF_000170895.1 Plesiocystis pacifica SIR-1
CGTGCCCGCTCTCCACCAGAGCCGAGCCCCCCAACAAACCAGAAACAAGTCTCCGATCAGCCCTACGAGTCCCCAGACTCCGCCAACTCCGCCCGCTCCGCCAACACCCGAACCACACCAGTCCGCCGCATCATCATCCCCTCCAACCCCGGAAACATCTGAAACAACGCCAACAAGGGCCGCACCGGCCCCGCCGTGACCAGCACCTCCCCCGCCCCCCCCATCGCCTTCATCACCCCCCGCACCACCTGCCCCGCCGTGACCTCCTTCAACACCGCCGGCGCCTTCAACCCCGTCCGCCCCCACATCCCCTCGGACACGAAGCCCGGACACACCACCCCCGCGTGCACGCCCGTGCCATGAAGCTCGACGCGCAGCGAGTGGGTGAACCCAGCCAGCCCATACTTGGTCGCCGCATAGATCGAGTTGAAGGGCGTGGGCCCCTTCGCCGACATCGACGCGACATTCACGATGGTCCCCGACCCACGCTAGAGCATCCCCGGGAGCACCCGGCGGCTGAGCTCGATGGGCACGTGGAGGTTGAGCGCGAGCTGACGCTCGACCTCGGCGTCGCTCTGCGCGAGCAGCCGCTTGGTGTACTCGACCCCCGCGTTGTTGATGAGCACGTCCAGCTCCCCCGCCTCGGCGAGGACGCGGCCGCGATCGTCCGCGTCGAGCAAGTCGGCGCGAATGGTCGTCACCCCCTCGGCCCCCGCCGCCTCGCAGCGCGCGGCGATGGCCCCGAGCGCCTCGGCCGAGCGCGCCGTGAGCACGAGCTTCGCCCCGCCCTGCGCCAGGGCCAAGGCCACGTGCGTCCCGATGCCCCGCGAAGCCCCGGTCAGCAAGATCCTGCGTCCGCGCAGCTCGACCGTCGCCATCGCCTCAGTCCTCCGCCCCCGTCAGGTGCCCATAGATGTCCCCCGCCGCGACCCCCTGGGCCTTGGCCTCCTCGACGCGGGCGAGCTCCTCGGCGATCAACATGCGAAAGTCGAGCAGCGGCACCGCCCCCACGATGGGCCGACCGTTGATGAAGTAAGCCGGCGTGCCGGTCAGCCCCAGGGCCTCCCCGAGCTCGAGGTCCGCCTCGATGGTCGCGTCGTTTTGCTCGCCGAGCATCGCCTCTTCGAGGGCGACCTGGTCCATCCCGAGCTCCCGACCGATGCGCAGTAGATCCTGAGCCTCGTAGCGGGCCCCCGTCGCAAACACGGCGTCGTGGAAGGCCCAAAACTGCTCGTCGGAGGTCGCCGCGAAGCTGGCCCGGGACGCGAGCGCCCCCAGGGGATGCCCGGGCAGCGGGAAGTGCTTGAACACGAAGCGGACCTCGTCGCCGTAGCGGGCCCGCAGCGCCTCCATGGTCGCGTGGCCGCGGGCGCAAAAGGGGCACTGGAAGTCGGAGAAGGCGACGATGGTGATGGGCGCGTCGGCGGGGCCGCGGACCCGTGAGCTGCCGATCGGCACGGGGTAGACCGAGTCCTCGTCGAGCTCCGGCCGCGCGTCGGTGTACTCGATGGCCGTGTAGCCCCACTGCGTCGCGTAGTCGTAGAGCTCCCCGGCCGCGACGCCCTTTTCGGCCAGGCCCGCGGCCAGGTCGAGCTCCTGCTCGACCATGTGGCTGAACACGCCCTTGGACCGAGCGCCGGCGAGCATGCGCCCGTTGATGAAGAACACCGGCGTCGAGCGCAGGCGAAGGCGCTTGGCCGCGCGCAAGTCGGCGCGCACGGCCGGGGCGTAGGCGAGCTCGTCGAGCTCACGGGTGACGCGCTCGCGGTCGAGCTCGAGCTCGGCGATGTAGCGATCGAGGGTCAGCTCGTCGATGCCCCGCCCGCTGAACACGCGATCGTGCCACTCCCAAAATTTGCCCTGGGCCCGGGCCGAGTGCCCGATGAGCGCGGCCGTGAGCGCGTTGGGGTGGGTGTTCAGCGGCATCGCCTTGTAGACGAAGCGGATCTGCCCGGCGTACTCGGCCTCGACGGAGGCGACGGTGGCCAGGGCCTCGTCGCAGTAGGGGCACTCGAAGTCCGAGAACATCACGATGGTCACCGGCGCGTCGGCGGGGCCGCGGCTCGGCGAGTCGCTGACGTCGATGCGAAAGCGCAGGTAGGGCACGCCCGCGGCGATCTGCTCGGGGTCGGGCTCGATGCGCCCGTCCTCGTCGACGACCGCCACGCCCTCGGCTGTGCCCTCGCCCTCGCCTGCGCCCTCATCCGTGCCTGCGGGCTCGTCCTTGGGCGGGACCGGGTTGCCGCCCTTGCACCCGGGCGCCGCGGCACCGAGGGCGAGGGCCAAGATCGACGCGAGGCCGCGCGGACGCAGGGGACGGGCTCCCATGGCGGGAGTGTACTAGCAGGCTCGAGCGCGACGGCGGCGCAGACCAGCCAGGCCGAGCAGGAGCGCGAAGCTCGTGCCGAGCCAGGGCGCCGGCTGCTCGGGGCTCGAGGTGCACGCGCAGCTGCTCGGGGCCTCCTCGCCCTCGTCGGCGTTGCTGCCCGTTCCGGCGTCCTCGTCCGCGACCCCGGTCTCCTCCGTCGTCCCGGTCTCCGTGCCGCCGGTCTCCCCCGACTCGTCTGTCCCGCCGGTCTCGCCCGCAGTCTAGCCCGAAGCTCACTGCTCCATCCACGCGACCAACATCGCGTAGGCGATGTCCTCGCTGGTCACGCTCTCGCCGGCCAGGTAGGGCCGCATGTGCTGCTTGGCGAAGGCCCGGCGCTCGGCCAGGGGCGCCCCCTCGCTGACCATGCCCAGAGCGGCCGCGAGCGCGAGGATGCGGTTGTGGATCACCGAGTCCTCGGACTCGAGCTCGACCATCGCCAGCTCGACCATCGCCTCCCCGTCCCGGCGCGCGACGGCGTCGAAGAGCTCGACCCCCCGACGCACCGGGGGCGTGACGGCGTCCGAGCGCGCGGTGTCGAGGACCTCGGCCCAAAAGGGCGTGCTGGCCAGGTCGATCCACGGCGCGGTCTCGTAGTAGACGCCGTAGACCGAGTCGAGCCAGGCCTTGGCGGTGAGCGTCTCGCCGGGCTGGGCCTTCAGGTTGTCGCGCTGGGTGAAGTAGCTGCCGATCGCCGCCGAGCCCGTGTAGCCCTCGCGGTCGTCGTCCTCGAACAGGCGCATCAAGAACAGCGCGCGCTCGGGCTCCTCGAGCACGTGGTCCTTGGTCCGCCGGTCGGGGATGCGCTCGGTGTAGAAGCGGCGATCGAGGCCGCCCATGATCTCGGCGATGGGCAGGGGCAAAAAGCGCAGCTCGAGCATGGCCTCGGCCGAGCGCCGGAAGAAGCGGGCCTTCTCGGCGCCCGAGTCGAGCACGGGGTGGGCGTCGGTGTTGGGCTGGATGTCGGCGAGGTAGGGGCGCAGGAGCTCGTCGTTGGCGACGAGCAGGGCGTCGATCTGCGACTGGTCGTGGATACCCAGCAGCGCCGCCTCGGCGGCCAGGTCGGGCCAACCGTCGAGCACCTCGCCGTGCAGCTTGCCCACGCCGTCTTCTTGCTTGCTGGCGAGGATCAACCAGTCGCGGTTGCCCACGCGGTAGACCCGGTAGTCGGGGAAGCGGCTGTCGAGGGCGGCGAACACCGAGAGCAGCAGGGCGTCGCTGAGCTCGTAGCCGTGCATCCACTGGCACAGCAATCCATCATCCTTTAGGTAGCGCGAGATCTCGTCGTAGAACTCGACCGTGAACAGGCTCGAGACCCCGGCGACCCAGGGGTTCGAGGGCTCGGACACGACGATGTCGTACTTGGCCTCGGCCGCGGCGAAGTAGGCCTTGGCGTCGTTGAAGATGATGTGGCTGCGCGGGTCCTCGAAGGTGCGCCGGTTGATGGGGTGGAAGAGCTTGGCGCCCTCGGCCATGAAGGGCTCGATCTCGATGGTGTCGAGGCGCTCGAGGGTCGGCGAGGCGAGCAGGGTGTGGCTCGACACGCCCGAGCCCATGCCGATCG
This sequence comes from Plesiocystis pacifica SIR-1, assembly GCF_000170895.1. Lineage (GTDB taxonomy): Bacteria > Myxococcota_A > Polyangia > Nannocystales > Nannocystaceae > Plesiocystis > Plesiocystis pacifica. The sequence continues at coordinate 3,933 of NZ_ABCS01000028.1, forward strand.
CCGCGGCCTCGGTCGCGTCGGGGCGAGCCAGGAGCGGGATGATGCCGATCAGCAGCTGCGTGGGTTCGTCGCCGGCCATCACCGGGCCCTCGTGGTGCTCGCGCCCCTCGGGCCAGCGGATGGTGCGGATCGAGGCGTCGGGCTTCCCGTTGGTGAACAGGGTGTGGTAGCCGGGCCGCGCGGTGTCGTGGGTGACGGTGACCGTGGCCGTGCGGCCGTCCTCGTGCAAGAGCACCTCGTAGTCCTCGTGCATCTCGACCGTGCCCCGGCGGAACACGCCCGAGGCCAGGTTGCGCGGGTTCACGTCGAAGATGCCGAAGCCGATGATCGCCGTGGACACCGTGGCCAGGGTCGTCGAGCGGATCAGCTTTTTGACCTGCGGGCTCGGGCGCAGCTTGTTCTCGCGCACCACGATCCACACCCCGAGGACCATGTCGATCATCGCCCCGATGACGATCACCGCCTTGAGCCCGATGAGCGGGAGCAGGATCAGCCCCGCGCTCACGGCCCCGATGATCGCGCCCAGGGTGTTGACGCCGTAGACCCGACCCACGGAGGCCTCGGGGTGGCCGCGGCGCAGCAGCACGTGGGTGACCAGGGGCAAGGTCATGCCGGCGCAGAAGGTCGCCGGCAGCATGATGATCAGGCAGATGAGGTAGCGGGCGACGTTGAACAGCACCCACAGGCCGAGGGTGCGCTCGTCGTCGAGGTACTCCCGGGACAGCCAGAACACCCCGCCCACGCCGGACACGGCCGCGCGGTAGAGCGGGATGGTCGCGACCGCGGCGACGCCCATGAACAGCTGGACCAGGCCCAGGGTCAGCTCCGGGCGCTCGAACTTGTCCATGCGCTTGCGGACCCACAGCCCGCCCAGGGCCAGGCCCAGCACGAACACCGAGAGCATGACCTCGAAGGAGTGGGTCGCGGACCCGAGCACCATGGACAGCATGCGGATCCAGCCGATCTCGTACATGAACGAGCTCAGGCCCGTGCCCATGGCGATGGCCAGCATGAGGACGAGCAGGGAGCGGCGCTCGCCCTCGGGGGCGACCTCGGACTCGTCCTCTTCGCTCTCCCCATCCTCGGCGTCGTCAGCCTCGGCCAGCTCGGCCTCGGCGATGGGCGCGTCGGCGTCGCGCTTGCGCTCGCGCAGGCAGACCGCGGCGATGCCCAGGTTGAGCGCGGCCGCGGCCGCCAGGGTCCCCGGCAGGCCCAGGCGCGGGACCAGGAAGAAGCCGGTGATCAGCGCGCCCAGGGACGCGCCGAAGCTGTTCGAGAAGTAGAGGAAGCTGAGGATCTCGCCGGAGCGCTCGCGATCGCGGCGCAAGATGCCCACGCTCATGAGCGGGAAGGTCGTGCCCAGCAGCGTGCACGGCACGATGATCAGCAAGGCCGCCGCGGTCCACTTGACCACCCCGACCCCGCCTCCGCCGACGGCCGGGAACAGGGTGTCGTAGCAAAGGCGGGTGACCCCGGCGTAGAGGGTGGGGAAGGCCAGGGCATAGAGGCCGACCAGGCCCTCGACCGCGCCGTAGGCCAGCACCGGCCGTTTGATGCGCGCGCTCATGCGCCCAGCGAGCAGCGATCCGAGGCTCATCCCGCCCATGAACAGGGCGAGGACCAGGATCTGCGCCGTCGCGGCGCTGCCCACGAAGAGCTTGAGATAGCGCGACCACAGCGACTCGTAGACGAGGCCGCTGATGCCGGAGAGGAAGAAGAGGAGGAAGAGGTGCCGCGAGCGGCCCATAGGCGGCGGAGCATACCGGACGCGGACCGGCGCGCCTCCCCCAGCCCGACCGAGCTCCCGCCCGCTCGATGCCCGCTGTGCCAGTGTCCAGTGGTGTGGCGAGAGAAGGCTCCCAATCGCCGCCCCCCGCGCTTGCCGCCCCGCCTGCGCCTCGGCGACCATCGAGGGGACCCGGCGCGGCTCGAGCTCGGCTAGACCTGGTCAAGAAAATTTCTTGGTGTATGAAATACACCAAGATCGAGCCCGGTCCATCCCAGCGACAGCGAGCACGCGCATGACCGACACCGCCCCCCGCACCACACGGCACTCAGGCCTGCAGACCGACCTCTACCAGCTGACCATGGCCCAGGGCTACTGGAAGCTGGGTCGCGCCGACGAGGAGGCCGTGTTCCACCTCGGCTTTCGCAAGCACCCCTTCGCCAAGCGCAGCGGCCACGACGGCTCCGGCGGCTTCGCCCTCGCCTGCGGCCTCGAGCAAGCCGTTGAATTTGTGGAAGCCCTCGGCTTCGACGCGAGCCAGCGCGCCTACCTGGCCACGCTGACCGGCAACGACGGCCAGCCCCTGTTCGACCCGGGCTTCCTCGACTGGCTCGGCGCCCTGACGCCCACCGTCGACCTCGACGCCATGGCCGAGGGCACGGCCTGCTTCGCCCACGAGCCCCTGCTGCGCGTGCGCGGGCCCCTGGTCCAGTGCCAGCTGCTCGAGACCGGGCTGCTGACCATCCTCAACTTCCAGACCCTGATCGCGACCAAGGCCGCGCGCATCGTCGCCGCGGCCGAGGGCGACCCGGTGCTCGAGTTTGGTCTGCGCCGGGCCCAGGGCCTCGACGGCGGGCTGTCGGCGAGCCGAGCCGCCTACGTCGGCGGCTGCCTGGGCACCTCCAACGTCGCCGCGGCCGAGCGCTTTGGCATCCCCGTGCGGGGCACCCACGCCCACGCCTGGGTCATGGCCTTCCCCAGCGAGGTCGAGGCCTTCGAGGCCTACGCGAGCGCCCTGCCCAACAACTGCGTGTTCCTGGTCGACACCTACGACACCCTGCGCGGCGTCGACCGGGCCATCGCGGTCGGCAAGCAGCTGCGCGCGCGCGGCCACGAGATGGGCGGGATTCGCCTGGACTCGGGGGACCTCGCGGCCCTGTCGATCGGCGCCCGCGAGCGCCTCGACGCGGCCGGCTTCCCCGACGCCAAGGTGGTCGCGTCCAACGACCTGGACGAGTACCGCGTCGCGGCGCTCAAGCAGGCCGGGGCTCGCATCGACGTCTGGGGCGTGGGCACGCGCCTGGCCACGGCCTACGACCAGCCGGCCCTCGGCGGGGTCTACAAGCTCTCGGCCCTGCGCCCCGACGCGAGGGCGCCCTGGCGGCGCATGGTCAAGCTGTCGAGCACGCCGATCAAGACCTCGACGCCAGGCATCCTGCAGGTCCGGCGCATGCGCGACGCGAGCGGGCAGGCCCGCCTCGATCTGGTCTACGACGTCGAGTTTGGGTCCGTCGAGCTCGCGGACGAGCCCGTCGCGGCGCGGACCATCGACCCGACCTCCGAAGCACCCCTGAGCCTCCCCCGCGCGAGCGAGGTCGAGGTCGAGGACCTGCTCCAGCCCGTCCTGCGCCAGGGCGCCCGCGCAGGCGCCTGGGCCGATGGCGCCCCCGCCCTCGCCCAGACCCGCGCGCGAGCCTCGTGCGAGATCGCGGCGCTGCCCGAGCGCGTGCGCCGCTGCGACGCCCCCGACACCTACCCCGTGGCCCTCGAGCCCCGCCTGGCCGCCCTCAAGGCCGAGCTCATCGCCAGCCACGGCGCCAACGAATGACGAGCCGATCATGCCCTTTTCCTACGAGTACGCCCGCCCCGCGCTGACCGTCGACTGCGCCGTCTTTGGCCTCGACGAGCAAGACCTCCAGGTCCTGCTCATTCGCCGGGGCCAAGAGCCCTACGAGGGGCGCTGGGCCCTGCCCGGCGGCTTCGTGCACGTCGACGAGACCCTCGACGAGGCCGCCCTGCGCGAGCTCGAAGAGGAGACCGGCCTGCGCAAGGTCTACCTCGAGCAGCTCTACACCTTCGGCGGCATCGACCGCGACCCGCGAGAGCGCGTGGTGACCGTGGCCTACTACGCCCTGGTCAAGCTCTCCGACCACAAGGTCAAGGCGGCCACGGACGCCGCCGACGCGGCCTGGTTCGACGTCAACGACCTGCCCGAGCTGGCTTTTGACCATCGGGAGATCTTCGAGGTCGCCCTGGCCCGGCTCAAGGGCAAGGTCCGCTACCAGCCCATCGGCTTCGAGCTGCTGCCGCGCAAGTTCACCCTGACCCAGCTGCAGCGCATGTACGAGACCATCCTCGAGCGCAAGCTCGACAAGCGGAACTTCCGCAAGAAGATCCTCGGCATGGACCTGCTGGTGGCCCTCGACGAGGTCCAAAAGGACGTCGCCCACCGGGCCGCGCGGCTCTACAAGTTTGACGATCGGCGCTACCGCAAGCTCGTCAAGCAAGGCTTCTCCTTCGAGATCTGACCCCCCAACCCGCCGCATCGCGGCTGAGGAGCGCACCATGGACCCGAACACCGCCCTGATCATCGTGGACCTGCAGCCGGACTTCCTGCCCGGCGGGGCCCTGGCCGTGCCCGAGGGGGACGCCGTGCTCGCCCCGATCCGCGCCCTGCTCGACGCCGGCGACTACGCGACCGTGGTCGCGACCCAGGACTGGCACCCGGCCGAGCACCGCAGCTTCGCGGCCAACCACGACGCGCGGCAGGTCGGGGAGGTCATCGACCTCGACGGCCTCGACCAGGTCCTGTGGCCCGTGCACTGCGTGCAGGACAGCCCCGGCGCCGCGCTCCACGGTGCGCTCGAGGCCCGCCGCGGGCGCCTCGACGCGGTGTTTCAAAAAGGCACGGAGCTCGGCGTCGACAGCTACAGCGGCTTCTTCGACAACGGCCGGCGCAAGGCCACCGGCCTCGGCGACTGGCTGCGCGAGCGGGGCGTCGAGTCCGTGCACGTGTGCGGCCTGGCCCTCGACTACTGCGTGAAGTTCACGGCCCTCGACGCCCTCGAGCTCGGCTTTGCGACCACGCTGATCGCCGACGCGACGCGGGCGGTGAACCTCCAGCCCGGGGACGGCGAGGCGGCCGTGACCGCCCTCCGCGAGGCCGGCGCGCAGGTGGTCGACAGCGCCGCGCTCTTGGCCAACACTGCCATGCAGGAGACGGCGAGTTGAACGCGAACGAAGAGATCATCGGTGAGGGCAAGTGGCTGCGCCTGGTCAAGCGCGGGCGCTGGGAGTTTTGCCAGCGCACCGTCGGCGGGACCGCGGCGATCCTCGTGGCCGTGACCGAGGCCGGCGAGCTGGTGCTCATCGAGCAAGACCGCCCAGCCGTGGGCGGCGCGGTCATCGAGCTCCCCGCTGGGCTCATCGGTGACATCGCCGGGCAAGAGGACGAGGCCCCGGAGATCGGGGCCCTGCGCGAGCTCGAAGAAGAGACGGGCTTTCGCGCCGAGCGGCTCGAGCGAGTCGCCGCCGGCACGAGCACCGCCGGGCTCAGCGACGAGCGGATGATCTTCTTCGTCGCCCACGGCCTGACCCGCGTGGGCGAGGGCGGCGGCGACGAGCACGAGGACATCACCGTGCACCTCGTCGCCCTCGACGCGGTCCCGGCCTGGCTCGCGCAAAAAGAGGCCGAGGGTCTGACCATCGACCTCAAGATCTGGTCCGGGCTTTACTTTGCCGCACGCACTTCCAGCGCGGATCAGGCCGCACGCACTTCCAGCGCGGATCAGGCCGCACGCACCCCCAGCGCGGATCAGGCCGCGCGCACCCCCAGCGCGGATCAGGCCGCGCGCACGACCACCGCCGCGAAGCCATGAGCCAGCTCGGCAAGCGCCTGGCCTGGCTGCTGCGCCACGAGCCCGAGGCCTGGGGGCTGCGCGTCGACGCCCACGGCTGGATGGAGGTCGAGGCTCTGCTCGCCGCCTTCGCCGAGCGCGGCCACGCCCTGAGCCGCGCCGAGCTCGAGACCCACGTGGCCGCCGACGGCAAGCAGCGCTTTATCCTGTCCTCCGACGGCGCCCGCATCCGCGCGGTCCAGGGCCACTCCATCGCCGTCGATCTCGAGCTCGACGAGCGCCCGCCGCCGGCCCAGCTCTTCCACGGCACGCCTCGGCGCTTTGTCGACTCGATCCTGCGCGAGGGCTTGATCCCCAAGGCGCGCCATCACGTCCACCTGAGCGCCGACGAGGCGACCGCGCGGCAAGTCGGCGCGCGCCGGGGTCCGCCGGTGATCCTCCTCGTCGACGCGGCGACCATGGCCGCCGACGGGCACCGCTTCTTCGTCAGCGCCAACGGCGTGTGGCTGTGCGAGCGCGTCCCGCCGGAGCACCTGCGCGTGGCCAACTGAGGCTACTCGGGGAAGGGCGCGTGCGGGGGCGCAGCTCCGTCCTCCGTCGCTGGCGCAGCCGCTGGCTGAGGCGCAGCCGCTGGCTCGGGCGCAGCCTGCTGGATCATGGTGTTGAGCACCCACCCGGTGTAGGGCACGAGCTTGTACACACCCTTGCGCCCGCAGCCCGTGACCCCGACCTGATGCACGCTGCCGAGCTTGGTGTAGACCAGCTGCTCGGCGGGACAATCGAGCTCGAAGGGCGCCCGGGCCTCGAGCTCGTGGATCGCCTTGATGCCGTAGGCGTTGTCCTCGACCTGGTAAAAGGTCGACGATCCCGGCGTGGGGGTGTAGCCCTCGGGGGTCGAAGACGCGGCGCCAGCCGGGGCGCAGGCACCTGCGAGCAGGCACAGACAAGCGAGAACTCTGGGCTCGAACATCGCTCGCAAGCTAACAGAGCGCTGGCGGGTTGTCTGCCACTCGGTGCGCCCAGGTCGCCAATGGTCGTCGCCGCAGCTGGCATTGTTCCCAGGCCCACTCAGACGACGCCGGCTCCGAAGGTTCGGACGAGGCCGACGAATCCAGCGAAGAGGGCGAGCAAGAGCCCCTGCCCGACCCGCTCCCGTCGCGCCCAGCTCGGAGCTCGAGCCCCTCGACGGGCCCACCTGCCTGGCCGAGGACCTACTCACGGCCTTCGAGCTCGGGGGCGACACCGGCGACGCGACGATCTCGGGCAACGCGGACGCGTGCCCCTGAAAATCTCACCGCGGGTTGTTAACGCCTGGCCCCCTCGCGGTGTCTCCTGGTCGTGCCCACCAACCACAGCCTCACACGCGGACGCCTCGCCCTGCTCGCCTCCTTCCTGGCTTGTGCTTGCTCTGCCCAAGCCGCGCAGGAGCTCGCGGCGAGCCCCGAGGACTGCTTGCTCGAGAACGAGAGCGAATCCGAAACAGACCCAGAACCCGAAGCAGCCGAACCAGAGCCCGAAGCACCCAGCGCCGCGGAGGAGCGCGCCTGCATCGACGAGCAGCTCCTCGCCGGCGAGTCCTTCGAGGCGGGAGAGCCCGAAGACTACGACTGGCGAGCGAGCGGCCTGGGCATCTTCGTACGCGCGGAGGGCGAGGGCGAGCCGGTCGCCGACGGGGATCTGGTGACCTTCGCCTACACCGGCTACCTCCTGGACGGCTGCGCCTTTGACTCGACGCTGCTGCGCGAGCCGATCGCCATGCCGCTCGGGGGTATGATCCCCGGCATGCGCGAGGGCCTGATCGGCATGCGTGTCGGCGGACAGCGCCGCCTCTACATCCCCCCGGAGCTGGCCTACGGAGAGACCGGCGCGGGCGCGGTGATCGGCCCCAACGAGGTCCTGGTGTTCGAGGTCGAGCTCCTCGAGAAAGGCTCATGAGCGCGCGAATCCATCGACGAGGGGGCCTGACTCGCCGCGCTCGCGCCGTGCTGGTGCTGCTCGGGCTCCTGGCCTGTGCTCCCGAGCCCGAGCCCGAGCCCGAGCCCGAGCCCGCGCCCACCGCCAGCCCCAGCGCCGCGGCGTTTCCAGAGTCGCGCGGCGGCCGAGAGCTCATCGGGACCGCCGCCCAGCCCTTCTCCCCCGACCTGCGCTGGTTCAGCCAGCCCGCCGGGCAGCCCATCGAGAGCCTCGAAGACCTCCGCGGCAAGGTCGTGCTGGTCCGCTTTTGGACGGACGAGTGCCCCTTTTGCGAGGCCAGCGCGCCCGGGCTCATGCGCCTACACGAGCGCTTCGCCGACGACGGCCTCGTGGTGATCGGCGTGTTCCACCCCAAGCCTCGGGGCGAGCGCATCGATCTCGAGGCGCTGACACGGCGGGCCGCTCAGCTCGAGCTGGAGATCCCGATCGCCATCGATCGCCACTGGTCGACCCTCGACAGCTGGTGGCTGCGGCGGGGGGAAGGCGCGCGGCGAGCGACCTCGACGAGCTTCCTGATCGACGCCGAGGGGCGCGTGCGCTGGATCCACCCCGGCCCCGAGTTCCACCCCGAGGGACCGCCAGACCACGACCTGTGCCGGCGAGACTTCGCCGATGCCCAGCGCGCCGTGGAGCTGCTCTTGGCCGAGCGCGACGCCAGCCCTGCCCCGACGTGAGCTCGCCATGAACTTGGGCGCGAGCGGGCTGTTAACACTTCGGCGCGGGCCGTGTCCTACACTCCGGATGCCAAACCTGGCGCGCATGGCCCCCGCTCTCGGGCGGGTGCCGGACGAAGCATCGATGGCGGGAGAGCCCCATGAGGTCGAGTGGGTGCGCGCGGCGAAGGCCGGGGACGCGGCGGCCTTTCAGCGGCTGTATCGCCGCTACTGGGCGGTGGTTCGGTCGATCGTGCTCGCCCACGTCGGCTGGCAAGAGGCCGACGACATCAGCCAGGACGTGTTCTTGACGGCGTGGCAGCGCCTCGATCAGCTCCAAGACCCCGCCCGCTTCCCGGCGTGGCTGGCCACCTGCGCGCGCAACCGCTGCCACAACCATCACCGGGCCAAGCCCACGCGGGTCGCCATGCCCGAGCGCGGCGCCCCGATGCCGCCCGTGTCCGAGGCCCGCGAGGTCCTGCGCGCGATCCAAGCGCTCTCGCCCGCCTACCGCGAGACCCTGGTGATGCGCCTCGTCGAGGGTATGAGCGGGCCCGAGATCGCGAAAAAGACGGGGCTCACGCCTCGCTCGGTCCGCGTCAACCTGCACCGCGGGATGACCAAGCTCAAGGCGATCCTCGAGGAGGGCGGGGCATGAGCGGGCCCGAAGCCGAGGATCGTCTGTGGGACCCGGAGGCCGCGAGCACCGGTGAGCTCGACGAGCTCGCCGCGCGACTCGAGGGGCAGCTCGCGCCTCTGCGCGCCCCCGAAGCGCCCGCCCTCGAGCTCCCCGCCCGCGAACCCGAAGCCGCCGCGCCGCCGCCGAAGTCGAGCGCGGGCTGGTGGGTGGCCGTCTGTGTCGCCGCCGCCCTCGCGCTGTGGTTTGCGTGGCGCGCTCGGCCCGTCCCGGACCCAAGCCCGCGCGTCGCCCAGGCTCCGCCGACGCAGACCGCCCCCGCTCCCGCCATTTGGCGCGTGGAAGCCCTCGATGGGGAGAACCACTGCCGTCCAGCCGACGCTGGGGACGAGGACGCGCCCGATCTCGACGCAGGCTCCACCCTCGAAGACGGCGCGAGCTTGCAGCTCGGGGCCGAGGCCTCCGCGCGCCTGTCAAACGGCGACGCCCAGCTCGAGCTCCACCCTTCGAGCCTGCTGCGCAACGACGCGGGCGTGCTGGCCTTGCTCGAGGGTCGCGCCTGGGTCGACCTGCCGGCCCGCGAGGATTCGGCGCCGTGGCGCTTCGCCGTGGATGGGCTCACCGTCGAGACACCCAGCGCTCGGTTCATGGTCAGCGCCCACGCGGGCGTGGGGATCGAGCTCGACGTGATCACGGGCGAGCTCACCATCGCCGACGGACAGGGCACGACCACGGCGCATGCCGGCCAGCTGTGCCGCGCACGCTTCGGTCCAGCGCCCGTCGTCGAGCTCGAGCCCCTCGAGTGCGCGACGTCTCCCTAGCAGTCGCCCACCCCGGCCGCGCCGGGACCCATGATCCACGAAAGCATCGTCCACGGACTCAGCTGGCGCTGAACCCGTGGGCGACTGCTAGGAGCCTGCTAGCCCCCTTGCCAGCGCCGCCGATTCGCGCCATGAGTCGGGCGTGACCGCGACGCTGCCCCAGGCCGAAGAGCTCGAGCTGCCCGTCCCTTGGCTGCTCGGAGAGGGACGCGTGCGCGCCCGCGCCTGGGGCCGGCCCGGCGCCCGCCCGATCCTCTCGATGCACGGCTGGCTCGACAACGCCGCCAGCTTCGACGGCCTCGCGCCCCGGCTGTGCGCGGCCATGGACCTGCGCATCGTCGCCCTCGACCTCCCCGGCCACGGCCTGTCCGACCGCAAGCTCGGCCACTATCACTTCATCGACTGGCCCGCCGACGCCCTCGCGGCCGCCGACGCCCTCGGCTGGCCGTCCTTCACGCTCATGAGCCACTCCATGGGCGCGGGCATCTCGACGCTGATCGCCGGCGCCGTGCCCAAGCGCGTCGACCAGCTGATCCTCCTCGACGGCCTCGGGCCCCTGGGCGACGAGGCCAAGCTCGCGCCCAAGCGCCTGGCTCGCTCCCTGCGCGTCGAGGCCCGCAAGCGCGAGGTCCGTGAGGCCCGGGCGGCCGCCGGGGAGCACAGCGCCTACCCGAGCCTCGACGCCGCCATCGAGCGCCTGCTCGCGGCCACGAAGCTGACCCCAGCCTCGGCGCGGACCCTGGCTGAGCGGGGCCTCGTGGAGACCGAGCATGGCTGGGAGTGGCGGGCCGATCCGGCCCTGCGCATCGACTCGCGCATGCGCCTGACCGAAGAGTCCGTGCTCACCTTCCTCGCGGCGATCCGCTGCCCCGTCCTGCTGGTCCGCGCGAACACGGGCTGGCCCCACGACCCCAAGATGGTCGAGGCCCGCATCGCGACCTTGCAAAGCCGCGACGCGCCTTGCGAGGTCGTCAACCTCGACGGCAACCACCACGTGCACCTCGACGATCCCGAGTCCGTGGCCGCCGTCGTGCTCCCCTTCTTGCGCAGCTGGCAGCGGACGGACGCGTGAGCGAGCCCGCCACCCGCCACGGCCACCGCTACTGGCCCTACTACTGCGAGGAGAACGTGTGGCACCTGTGCGGCGAGGCCGAGTTCGCCGAGCGGGAGCCCCACGCCCTGTTCATCACCAACCCCGCCCGGCGGGTGGCCATGTGGGGCCAACGCCTGGCCGAGGACCCCGACCTGCCCCTGGCCTGGGACTACCACGTGGTCTTCGTCGCCCGCGGCCCGGCCAGCGAGGGCTCGCCGTGGCGCGTCTGGGACCTCGACGGCGCCGGCGATCTGATCACCCCCGCGATCCCCTGGCTGCACGCCAGCTTCCGCGGTCAGGGCGTGGTCCCGCCCGAGTTCCGGCCCAGCTTTCGCCTCGTCCCCGGGGCCCTCTACCAGGCCCGCTTCATCAGCGACCGCAGCCACATGCGCGACGAGGCGGGCGGGTGGATCCAGCCGCCCCCGCCCTGGCCCGCCCTCGGCGTGGTCGAAAGCGCCCCGGTCCAGACCAACCTCGACGCCTTCCTGGACACGCGCGCCCTCGGGCCCGACGCGCTCGGCGAGGTCTTCGAGCTCTCGGGCCTCGCCGCGCGCTTGGGCGAGTGAGCTCGAGCATCTGCTTTTCCGAACGCTGCAATCCGCGCGGGCGCACGCCCGATTCGGGGTTGTCCATCGCCCCCCTTCGCGACGACCATCGTGGCCGTGGACACCCTCGAAGCGATCCAGGCGCGCCGCGCCGTCAAAGCCTATGACCCCAACCACACCATGAGCGAGGACGAGGAGCGCCGACTCCTGTCCCTCGCCATGCTGGCCCCGACCGCCTTCAACATTCAAAACTGGCGCTTCGTCGCGGTCCGGGACCCCGAGCTCCGCAAGCAGCTGCGCGCCGCGGCCTGGGACCAGTCGCAGGTCACCGACTGCTCCTTGCTGATCATCTTGTGCGCCGACCTCGCGGCGTGGACCCGGGAGCCCACGCGCTACTGGAAGAACGCGCCCCAGGCCGTCTCCGACTTCATCGTCCCGGCGATCCACAACTACTACAACGACAAGGAGCAGGTGCAGCGCGACGAGGCGATGCGCTCGTGCGGGATCGCGGGCCAGACCATCATGCTCGCGGCCAAGGCCATGGGCTACGACACCTGCCCCATGGACGGCTTCGACTACCCCGCGGTCGGCGAGCTCATCAACCTCCCCGACGATCACGTGGTCTCGTTCATGATCGCCGTCGGCAAGCCCGTCGCCGATCCCTTCCCGCGGGGCGGCCAGCTGCCCTACGAGGACGTCGTCATCCGCGACAAATTCTGAGCTCTGCTCTACCCCCACAGGCATCTGAGGACCGGGGGCGCTTCGTCGCTGTCCGCTCCTCCGCTTTGGCTTGGTGGGCAATGGAGTTCGTACCTTCGAGAAGGCTGGTGGTCGCCCCCGCAAGCGGGGGCGTGGATTCGTTGACAGCCTCCGAGTCACGGAGCGCCCCCCGCGACGTCGGCGAGCGGGGGAGCTCTCGACTGTCGGTGCTCTAGCGAGACGCGGAAGGCTCGAACAAGGCCTCAGCGTACGTGATCGTACGTGCAAGCTCGGCCCATCGCTCGAGCGCCTCGACTCGCGTCTCGTCGTCGACGCGAGCCCGCTCGCGGTCGGACAGAGCGATCCCCCGAACCTCCAAGAGCGCGTGCACCATCGTCTTCAGCATGGAGCGGCGCTCTTCCAGGCGGCCCTCCTCGTGGCCGAAGTGATAAGTGCCGCTCCGGCGCTCGATCTCCAGGAGGCGATCGTCGTCGGGCGCGAAGGGAAACTCTTGAATCAGCGTGAGGCGCATGTCTTTGTCTACCGCAGCCAAAATCGTGGTCGCGTCACGCATGCGCCGTTCGGCAGGTAGCCGCGACACGACCTCGAGCCCCCAGCGCGCGACGTCGAGGTCACCCCGGCAGGCATGCAAGGCTGCCCCCAGCACGGCTGCGCTCGGCCTCGCCAGGGCTTTGGCCATGTCGTAGCCCGCCGGCACCCGGCTCGCGTCGAGCACGATCACCTCGAAGCGCGGCGGCCCGGTCTCCGCCCAGGCGGCCAGATGTCGGGACACCCCGGCGCTGAAGGACACCACCACGACCCAGGTCTCGCGCGCATGCTCGTCGGCCAGCGCAGCCTGATAGTGGGGGATTCGCCAGCGCTTGTGGCCATTGGTGCGGCTCTGGACCTCGACGGTGAGGACCAGGCCTCCGCCGCCTCCCCTGCCCTGCTGCCCGTCAGCGACCAACACCAGATCCGGCAAGAGCTGCCGCCGCGCCAGATCCACGTCGAAGGCGTCGAGCGCCCCCTGCCGGTCGAGGAGCGCCTCGAGGCCAGGTGGGCGCTCCAGTCGAGCGAGTTCAAACGCCATCCACGGGTCGTCTCGGAAGAGCGCGAGGATTCCTTGATGAAGTGCGCCAGGCATCGCTGCCTCTTCGGCCCTGGCGCGCGTGCCTTGCAGCGCAGCTCAGACTGGGAAGGTCGAGGTGGCCCGTAGCCTGGCCATCCCCTCCCTCAGCACCCCGGTTCAACCCCAGAACGGACGTCGCGTCAGCGGCTCGCCGGGATCGCGTCGACGGCCTTGCACATGATCGGACCGTCGATCCCCACGACCTCTCCGTCCTTGCCGATGGCCCCGTAGAACTCGACGCGGTGGATCGAGTCGTCCTCGAGGGTCAGGTACATCTGCAGCCGGCCGTAGTCCTCGAGGCCGCCGCTGCAGCCCTGGGCCGGCTGGCCCGTGGGGCGGCTGGCGAGGATCTTGGCGTCGGCGAGCTTGTCGAAGTCGATCTCCCGGCGGCAAAAGTCGAAGCGCGCCTTCAGCTCCTCGGCGGTGTTGGGCAGCTCCCGCTCGGCGCAGGCCGCCTCGAGCGGACCCTCGGCCAGGGGCGTGAGCGCGACGAGGTCGTCGAGCTTCCCGCCGCGCAGGGCGTCGAGGGCCGCCCGGCCGATGCCCGCGAGCGCCTCCTTTTGCCCGGCGAGGGCCGGATCCGCGGGGGGCTCGACTGGCGTGGACTCGGGCGCGCGCGCCATCGCGGGCTGGACCTTGGGCAGCTTGGGCCGCGGCTTGGCCTCCGCCGGCCACTGCACCTCGCGCTCGCTGCTCGGGTCGATGCCGGGCTTGGCCTTGGGCCCGTCGTAGGGCTCGCAGGCGAGGAGCGAGGCGGCGACCAGAGCGGACAGGGCGAGGCGGGCGTGGGGCTTCACGCCGCCAACCATAGCGAAGTCTTGCTGCCGGATGAAGTTGGCGATGACCTCGACGCCGCCGTAAGCCCTTCCCTTCGACCTCGCCCGTGCCCGCGCTGGGGCTCTCGACCGAAGGCGGTGACCGACCGGGGTGCCCGTGCAATCATCCCTCATGGCGCGCTCCCTGATCCTCGTGATGGTCTGTGGGGTGGCTCTGTCCGCCACCTTGGGTCTGGTTGGCTGCGGCGAAGGCTCGAGCTGTCGCGACAGCAGCGACTGCAGCGGGAGCCTCGAGTGCTCGGGGCCGAACGACCCCCAGGTCTGCGGCATCCCGGCCAACGAGCAATGCAACAGTGACTCCGACTGCGACGCGAGTCAGCGCTGTCACGCCGTCCCCGACCCCTGCAGCCCCGACGGCGTCGGCTCCGAGTGCCGGGCGCCCTGCGAGCCCGGCGGTTGCCTCGAAGGCTACACCTGCGGCGCGTCCGGGGCCTGCGAGGCCACGCCCTGCGACCAGGGCCACACCTGCCCCGACCACATGGCTTGCGACCCCGAGGCCGCGGTCTCCGGCCCGGTCCACGCCCGCGCCCACGGCTGCCGAACCATCGCTTGCTCCGACGACGGACCGTGCTCCGACGGCGCGTGCGTCAACGGCTTTTGTCAGGAGTCCCTCGGGAGCTGCGTCGAGCCCCAGCAGGTCCCCTGAGCCGAGCCACTCCCGGCTCAACCGCCCAGGGTCATGCAGTAGACCGCGTCCACGCCCGGGAGGGCCAAGACCGCGCAGATGGACTCGAGGTCGGCCTCGCTGAGGAGGGGCTGGCGCCCGATGAACTCGCAGGCCTGCTCGGGGCAGCTGTCGTAGCCCGAGCCTCCCGGGGCGCAGATCCACTGGCTGTCTTCGCCGAGGGTCGCCGCGAGCTGGTCGTCGACGCACACCCACAGCGAGTCGCAAAAGATGCCCACGCCCCAGTCGTCTTGGTTCACGCCCTCGCCGATGAAGGCGTTGTCTTCGCAGCTCTCCTCTTCCGTGTCCGTCGACTCCTCCGCGCTCGTCGACTCTTCCGACTCCGTCGACTCCTCCGCGCTCGTCGACTCTTCCGACTCCGTCGACTCCTCCGTGCTCGTCGACTCTTCCGACTCCGTCGACTCCTCCGTGCTCGTCGACTCCTCCGACTCCGTCGCCCCGATCTCCTCGCCGCCCTCGGACGGCGCCCCATCATCCCCGCAGCCAGGCGCGAGGTAGAGGACGAGCGCGAGCGGCCAGACGCGAAGGTGAAGAGAACGCTCCATCATGCTCCGACCACTATCACCAATCTCGATGCAGCGCGCGAGCACGACTACGCCGCCGGGGGCCAGGCCGGGACCGTCAGCGTCGGCAGATCGATCGACGGCACCCCGTCCACCTCGACGGCTCGCAAGATCAGGCGCGCCCCGCTGCTGACCAGGGGCCGGCTCAGGCGGTAGCGCAACTCGACGACCACGGTCTGACCGGAGGACAGCTCGAGGGGACCCGAGACAGGCACGCGCGCCCGGCCGTCGACGGCTTCGGGTTGGCGCGCGGGCGCGTACTCGAGGGACTGCCAGGCCAAGCAGGCGGCCTCGAGCTCCACGACGGTGGCCCCCTCGCCTCGGGCGCCGTCCTCGGGCGCCGCTGGCCGAGTCAGCGCAAGCCGGATCACGGTGGTCTCGGGCCCGTACTCGATCGCCTCGATCGCCACCGCCAACCCCTCGATCTGCGCGTGCGGCTGGGCCACCCCGGCGACGCCCTGGCCGGACTCCGGGCTCGCCCAGCTCCGGCTGCGGAAGGCCTGCGTGGGCCCACAGCCGATCCCGAGGCTCAGGCAGAGGACGACGCAGCTCGCCCGCGCCCCGACCGTGAGCCAGCTCCGAGGCGAAGCGAGGGCGCGCAGATGCTTCCAGAGGCCGGTGTGCGAGCGCTTGCCCACCTCGGCATGGTACACGCCGCCAAAGGTCAGACGTCATGAAGCTCGCCCTCCCCAAGTTTCAATTCCGGTTCATGCGCGCCGCCGGGAACGTCATCTTCCCCGGCAATTTCCACCCCGTCGGCACCCAGCGCGACGCCGAAGGGATGATCGCGCGAGCCAGCGCCGACGGCCCCTCGGCCGAGGCAGGCGCGGGCGGGCTGTGGCTCGTCGTCGGCGGCTCCGGGGGCTTCGGCTCCGCCGCCCGCGTGGCCCTGGCCTGTGACCACGGCGCGCACACCATCAACGTCAGCTTCGATCGCCAGCCCGATCCGAACAGCAAGAACAAGATCCGCCGCATCGGCTCGCCCGGCTGGCACCGCAACGCGGCGATCGAGCGCGCGCTGAAGGCCAAGGGCCTCCAGGCCGTCTCGCACAACATCGACGCCTTCGACCCGGCCGCCCGCGCCGGCGTCATCGCCTCGATCCGCGAGACCTTCCCGGGCCAAAAGCTCGCCGGCGTGGTCTGGTCCCTCGCCGCGCCCAAGGGCCTCGACCCGCGCACCGGCAAGGCCGTGTCCAGCGCGCTCAAGCCCCTGGGCAACACCACCGTCGTCAAGACCTTCACCGGCCCCACCGACGACGCCCCGCCGAGCATCGTCAACCTCGAGATCAAGCCGGGCACCCCCGAAGAGGCGATCCGCACCCAGTTCGTCATGGGCGGGCAGATCGTCGAGGCGTGGATGCAGGACCTGATGAGCGCCGAGCTCCTCGCCGAGGGCCACACCCTGCTGACCATCTCCTACCGCGGCAGCCCCCTCAACGCGCCGCTGTACCGCGACGGCCTCATCGGCCTCGCCAAGGCCGACCTCGAGTTCACCACCAAGGCCCTCGACGTCCAGCTGTCCAAGCAGCTCCAGGGCCGCGCCGTGGCCGTCGAAGGCCCCGCGGTGATCACCGAGGCCAGCGGCGGCATCCCGGGCGTCCCGCTGTACATGGCGCTGCTCCTCGACGTCATGGGCGCGCGCCACGAGGACCCCCTGGCCAGCATGCGCCGCATGTTCCAGGAGTACTTCTTCGGCGGCGAGGCCCAGCCCGACAAAGAGGGGCTGATCCGCATGGACGACCGCGAGCTCGCCGAGGACGTCCAGTCGGCTCTCGCGGCGCGCTTCGAGGCGCTGAACGAGGGCGACACCTTCGACGTGGCGCTCTACGAGCGCTTCATGGCCGGCTACGCGCGGACCCGGGGCTTCGAGGTCGAGGGGGTCGACTACGCGGCCGAGTTCGACACCGACGAAGTCTGCGCGCCGTGAGCCCCTACATGCTCGCCAGCTGCGAGTAGCGATGCAGCGCGAGGGCGTGCAGGACCAGCGTGTCCCCGTCGAGGGGTGAGACTGCCCCAGGCGCCGGGTGGAACAGCTCGACGCGCGCCTCGGCGACGATGTTCGCCGCCTGGACCACCCGCCCCTCGGGGTCGGTCCAGGTGACGCGATCGACCACGATCTTGGACTTGGCCGTGTGGGCGTAGGCGACCCTGTACTGCGAGCCGCCGATGTCCAGCACACCCCGCCAACACTCGGGGGTGGTCATGGTTTCCATCGCCCCGATGTCACGAGCGGTGCACGCCGCCCCGTCGGCGAACCAAAAGGTCGTCCGGCCGCCCTCGTCCCAGCAGCCAAAGCGCGTCGAGGGCAAGCCCGGGCCCTCGGGCTGCGTCGCGCACTGAAGCCTCGTCCCGCCGCCGTCGAACTGCACGTCGAAGGCCGCGTCGAGGCGGTAGAGGCCCATCCCCGACACGAGCGAGCCCCGCTCCGAGTCGAGCAAGATCTTCCGCCCGTCGGGGAGCTCCCAGGACCACGGCGCGACCCCGTACATGACGCCCCGCGTCGCCTCGGCGACCAGGGGCGGCTCGCTGGCGAGCTGCTCGTAGTCCGGCGGGTGGGTCACGGCGCAGCCAAGAAGGGTGAACGCGAACAGGGCGGGGACGAAGCAGCGCGCGCGGACCATCGTTCGCCAGCCTAGGTGGGGCCCCGAGCGCCCACAAGCGGGGAAGCCCCTACTCCGGGGCCGTGCCAAACACCGGCGCGAGCTCCGTCTGCGTCGGCAGCTCGAGCAGGTCCCGGACCAAGGCGTCCCGATCGATCGCGTGCAGCGAGCCCAACCCGACCTCCGCCTGCCAGGCGTGGCAGACCACGCAATTGCCCGCGTCGCTGGGCCACGGCGGCATCAGGCGCATGTCACCGAGGTAAGCGTCGAGGTTGTCGAGGCGCTCGCGCGAGACCGTGGCGATGAGCTCCCGGGGCCGCGTCCGCGGGCGCTCGCCAGCGATCGACGAGGGCTCGTCGATGGCGGCGAGCTCGGCGTAGATCGCCCGCGCTTCGTCGCCGCGCTCGAGCACGGCGTAGCCCTCGGCGAGCTCGAACATGAAGTTCTCGTAGGTATTGGGGCAGTGCTTGCGCTCCTTGGCTCGGGGCGTGAGCTCGCCCCAGCGCGCGCGCAGGACCTCGAAGGACGCCACCGCGTCGGCGACCCGGCGCTCGCGGTCCATGGGGATGTTGCCGGCGAAGAAGAAGGAAAAATTCCCGGCCAGGGCGCGGAGCTCGACGTCGTCGGGGTGGGCCGCGGCGCGCTCGGCCAGGGCGCGCTCGAGGGCCTTGACCCGGCGCAGGGCGTCGAGGAGCTTGCCGGCGTTCTTGGCCGCGAGGATGCGCCCGAGCTCGAAGAAGCTGTAGGCGACGAAGGTCGAGGTGTCGAGGGCGTCGACGTCGACCTCGCCGGTCTCCGGGTCGTAGGCCTCGCCGAGGTGCGCGGCGTAGACGGTCACCTGCATGTCCGCCTTGCTGCTGTCTCCGGCCACGGCGCGCAGGTTGTAAAAGCGCCCGAGGGCGCGGCTCAGGCCGCGGTGGCTCGGGTCGAGGGCGAAGGCGGCCTCGAGGTCCGCCTCGGCCCGATCGCGCAAGTCGAGACCCCCGCCGAGGGTCGCCCACATGTGCGCCATGCCCGAGGCCTTGCGCGCGGCGAAGTCGTCCGGGTTGGCGTCGGCCGCTGCGGCGAGGGCTCCGAGGACCTCGAGCTGCTCGGCGGACACCGGCGCGTCCTGGCGAGTATGCGCGGCGGGGCTGGCCACCTGCGCCCCGGCTCCGCGCTGAGGGTGCCCCGCCGGCTTGGACTGGCAACCCAGGGCGAGCAACGCCGCGACCGCGAGCGCGGCTCGGCGCAGGCTCATGGCTGGCCTCCCACGAACGAAATCAGGGGCGCGGCGTGGAGGTCTTCGGTGGGCAAATTCGCGGTCTCCGAGTGGCAGGCGACGCAGCCCGTGACGGCCCGGGGCCAGGGCGGGAGCAGCTCCCCCTCGTCGAACCCCGCCCCCGCGCGCAGCTGCTCGAGTCGCCCCTGGGCGAGGCCGACGAGCTGCGCTCGAGGGGCCGTCTCCGGCACGCGCGCGTCGAGCTCGATGACGGCGTCGTAGGCCGCCTCGGCTCGGCCGAGCTCCCCCGCCGCGACGAGGGCCTCGGCGAGCTGAAACGCAAACACGGTGCGCACGTTGGGCGCGACGGCCTCGCTCCGGGCGCGGGGGCTGAGCTGATCCCAGTGGGCCTGCTGCACGGCCAGCTCTTCCGTCCCCCACTCCAAGCGCGCGTGCCTGCCCACGGGCACGATGCCCGCGAAGGTCAGCTCGAAGTTCGCCGCCATGGTCCGCGCGTCGATGTCTTCGGGGTGCGCCGCGATGTGGGCGCTCATCTCGTCTTCCATCGCTGCCAGAGCGCGCAGCGCCGCGAGCGGGCGCCCGTCGGCGTACTGCGCCATGGCCCCCACGCTCGCGTGCAAGCTCTCGAGGTGCACGGCGTCGAAGCGGCTCCGCCCCGCGCTGGGCCGCCCCGCGCTTGCGAGCAGCTCCTCGTAGAGCACCCGCTGCTCCTCGACCCGCGAAAAGTCGCCCACGGCCGAGCGCATGTTCAAGAAGCGAGCGAGGACCCGAGCCGCGGGCACGCGCTCGGCCTTGGGGTCGAGGCCGCGCGCCCGCTCGAGGTAGCGCTCGGCCTGCGCGCGCTGGTCGACGTGGCCCTCGAGGGTCGCCCGCAAGTAGGCCATGGCCGCCTGCCACTGCGCGCGCACGTCCTCGGGCGCCGCCTCGGCCCGGGCCTCGACGCGGGCGAGGTGGTCGAGGTCGACGAGCGCTCGCCCTTGGGTGAAGGCCGCCGCCTGAACCTGCGGATCCGGAGCCGGTGGGAGCTCGAGGGTCAGCGAGGCGCAAGCCGGAGAGACCACAACCAACAACCCAAGCGCGGCGGCTCGGCCGAGGTCCAGGAGCGTCGAAGGTCGCGGCATCGTCGTCATCACCAGTTCGTGGGCGTGCGCGGCGGCGCGGTGGCCCGCATGCGCGCGAGCTCGTCGGGGTTCAAAGCCCAGGCCGCGTGCACGGTCGCGGCGATGCGTCGCTCGAGCCCGGCGATCGAAGCTCGACGCTCGCGCAGCTCGGGCGCCTCGGCGTCAAAGACCGCGCGCAGCTCGACCCGCGCGGCGTCCGAGAGCCGCGGGCTGCCCTTGGCCCGGCGCCGCTCGACCTCGCGGACAAAGCTGTCCCCATCCAGCTCGGCCAGCTGACCCAGCTTCTTCCCGGGTCGCTCGACGCCCCACTCGCGGCGGAGCCCGTCGAGGAGCGCCGCGTTGGCCTCGTCGTTGGCCCGGCGCGCCGCGACCACGGCCTCGACCGCCCTCGCAACCTGCTCGCGCTGGGCCTTTGTGGGCTGGGGGATCGGCGCGTGGATCATCTTGTCTCCCGCGGGGTTGAGGGCTTCGTCCTTCATGTGCACCAGGCAACGCCAATTGTGCCACCACATCGCCGGGCTGTTGAGGCAAGCCAGGAGCCAGGGGTCACTCGAGGGCAGAAAAAAGGCCTTGTCGTTGGTGTAGAGGCCGTCGCGGTCCAGGGCGTAGCGCGGGTGGAACTGGATGACCTGGTAGACGATCTTCGGCGCCTCGAAGGCCGCGTGGTAGTCGACCGCGTCCTGGAGCTCGTACCACGCGTAGCCCCCGGCCTTGCGCCCGGTCCACGGCCCTGCGTGGCCCCTGGGGCGCGGCTCGAGGCGGGCCCGGAAGCCCTCGAGGTGAGCCTTGATCGCCGGGTAGGCGTCGATGTCCACGCCGCGCCGAGTGAAGATCATCCACCGCCCCTGCCAGCGGCTCGACCACCGCCCGACGTCCTGGCCGCGCAGGTACTTGACGAGGATCTCCGCCGAGCGCGGGTCCTCCCGGCACAGGCGATCCCGGGTCGGCCCGTCGACGAGCAGCGCCGCGTTGCAGCCGGTCTTGACCCCGTAGTGGGGCTTGATCCCGGCGTAGTCTGCCAGCGGCACGGCGCGCTCGCGCAGGGCGGCAACGAGCGCGCGCACGGCCGGCGGCTCGAGGCTCCAGGGCGCGGCGGCGAGGCTGCGCTGCGGCACGGCGAAGCGCTCGGCCGAACGTCCGCCCTGGATGACCTGGACCGCGTGCGTGGGCGCGGGCGGACCCTTGCGCACGCACAGCACGCAAGGAAAAGCGTCGGCGCCCGCGAACACGGGCGCGTGACCATGGTCGACGAGGAGCTCGACGGTGCAGTCCCGAGCCAGGCGCTCGCGCAGCCGCGCCGCGTAGCCGCCCCGCAGCCACTTGTTCGAGACCACGAAGCCCAGGCGGCCGCCCGGGGCGAGCAGCTCGAGGCCGCGCTCGATGAAGTAGACGAACAGGTCAGCGCCGCCCTCGTAGGTCGAGAAGCGCTCGCGCCAGTGGGCCTTGAACGGCCCGAGCTGCTCGTGGCGGACAAAGGGCGGGTTGCCGAGGATCAGGTCGAAGCGCGCGGGCCAGGTCGACGCGCCCGCGCTCGCGCCCACACGACGCCCCGTGGACCAGTCGAAGGCCCAGGGGTCGACCTGCGGATCGTCGACGACGCTGTCGCCCTGGCGCAGGTTGGTGAACAGCTGTGCCGGGGCCGGCTCGAGCCGACCCTGCGCCTTCGCGTGCTCGAGCCACAGCGCGCGCCGGGCTACGGCGAGGGCCTCGCCGTTCTTGTCGACGCCGAAGAAATTGGCGAGCGCCCCCTCTTTTCCAGTCGCGCGGCGAACGGCCCGGTGCGCCGCCAACAAAAAGGCCCCGCCCCCGCACGCAGGGTCGAGCACGCGAAGGCTCCCAGGGTCGCGCTGGCTTCGACCGAGGGTCTCTTGGACCACGAAGTCGGCCAGCGAAGCGGGCGTGAAGAACACCCCGGCGTCCCGACGCGCGCGGCGGACCAGGCCGCCCTCGAAGAGCTGACCCAGGGTATCGGGACACAGCGGCCGCCCCTCGCCCAGGCTCGCCAGCTGGCGGCTCGTCGCGTCGCCGATCCGCAGCTGCGCCAGCTCGGACGCCGAGGGTCCCGTCCACGCCGCGCCGCCCATCGACTCCAGCCCGGCGAACACCTCGACCAGCTCCGCCCAGGTCTGCGCGCTCGGATCGAGCAGCCCCATCGCCCGCGCGACGGCCACGAACACCGCCCGGTCGAGCACCCCCCGAAGCAGCGAGGCGCGCCCCTCGACCCCCAACGCCCCCCTCAGCTCGAGCTGCACCCGCCGACAGTCCGCGCGCAGCCCCTCGATGCCGGGCTCCGAGCCAGGCGCGGGCGACGAACGGTCGAGGGCGGGCACCGCTGGGAGCATAGAGGCTCGAAGGGCGACAGACCACGGGATCACGGGCGCATCGACGATCCGGGGGTACACTGCCGGCGCGCGTGAGCGGCTCGAGCGACTACGCCCTGCACCTGGGCGCGGGCATCTACCTGGTCAACCTCGGGGTGGGGCTGGCCGCGCAGCTCTTGCACGCGAAGTTCGGCGTGTTCCACCACGTGCTCTACGCCCTCGTATTCCTCGCGGCAGGCCTCGCCGCCGTGTTCGCTTTTCACCCCGCGCTGATCCTCGTGCTCCTCGCCCTCGCCGCCCTGCCCCTGACCAAGCCCGGCAAGGCCGCCCACCCGGCCCTCGCGGTCGCCGGGGCCCTGGGCTACGTCGGCGCCTACCTGCTCTGAGCCATCGACGAGTCCCTCTCCCCATGCAACTACGCGAAGCCATCCTCGGTCGCCACACGACCAACGGCCACTTCAAGCCCGACCCGGTCAGCCTCGAGCATCAGCACCGGCTCATGGAGGCGGCCTCCCGGGCGCCGAGCCACTTCAACTCCCAGCCCTGGCGCTTCGTGCTCATCGACGACGACGCCACGCGCGGGCAGATCGCCGAGATCGCCGGGCGGACCATGCACCAGCTCATGGCCGGGGGGAAGTTCTTCACCCGCTACCGCCGCTACTTTCGCTTCTCCAAGCAGGAGATGGCCGAGCGCCGCGACGGCATCTTCATCGACAAGCTGCCCGGGCCGCTGCGGCCCTTCGTCAAGCACGTGTTCAGCGAGACCGGGCAAAAGGTCGTCAACACCCTGCGCGTGCCCAACACCCTGGGCAAGGACAACCGCAAGCTCGTCGAGGGCAGCCCCTTGCTGCTCGCGGCCATGCTGACCCGCGAGGAGTACCGCGAGGGCGAGCTGTCCGGCTTTTACAGCCTCCTGGGCATGGGCATGGCCATCGAGAACATCTGGCTGACGACCCTCGATCTGGGCATGGGCATCCAGTTCATCTCGACGCCGATGGAGTTCCCCGAGGCCTGGGCCGAGCTGCGCGAGCTGCTGCAGATCCCCGAAGAGCTCGAGCTCATCGCCATGTACCGCCTGGGCTACCTGCCCGACGACGCCAAGCGCCCGACCATCGACTGGACCTCGAGCCACCGCAAGCGCCTGTCGCAGTACGTGTTCCGCAACACCTGCGCGACCCCAGAGGCCGACGCCGATCCCAACTTTGGGGAGGTCCCCGGCTCGTGAGCACCCAAGCCAGGACTGGCAGGGTCGGCATCCTCGGCGTGGCCACGGCCTCGCCCGAGCACGAGGTCAGCCAGGCCCAGGCCAAGGCCTTCGCGCGCAGCTTCTTCGTCGACGGCGAGGGCCCGGGGCATGAGCGGCAAGACAGCCCCGCCCTCGCCCGCGCGCTGTCCAGCTTCGACAACGCCGGCATCGCCACGCGGCAGATCGCCCAGCCCATCGCCTGGCTGCAGGCGCGCCACGACTTCCCGACCAAGAACGCCGCCTACCTCGAGGCCGCCCGGGAGCTGTCCCGGCGAGCCGGCGCAGAGGCCCTGCGCCGCGCCGGCGTCGAGCCCCGGGAGATCGGCGCGGTCGTGTTCGCGTCGAGCACCGGCATCGCCACCCCCAGCCTCGACGCGCGCCTGGTCCAGGACCTCGACCTGCCCCGCAGCTGCGCGCGCGTGCCTTTGTGGGGCCTGGGCTGCGCGGGCGGGGGCGCGGGGGTCGGGCGGGCGATGGCCCTGGCCCGCGGCCTCGGCGAGCCCGTGCTGGTCGTCGCCTGCGAGCTGTGCACCCTGACCTTCGTGCACGGCGACCGGCGCAAGGCGAACCTCATCGCCGTGGCGTTGTTTGGCGACGGCGCGGCGGCCACGGTCGTCGCCCCCGAGCCCTGGTGGACCCCCCCCCGCGGCCCGGAGCTGCTCAGCCCCTACGCCCGCTTGCTCGACGACACCGAGGACGTGATGGGCTGGGACCTCGAGGGCGAGGGGCTGCGCGTGCGCTTTTCTCCGGTGATCCCCGCGCTGACCCGCGAGCACGCCCAGGCCATGGCGCGCGAGGCCGCGGCCACGGCTGGGCTCGCGCCCGAGGACCTGCGCCACTTCGTCGTCCACCCCGGGGGCCGCAAGGTGCTCGAGGCCTACCGCGGCGCGCTGACGCCTGCCGCGGCCGAACCAGGCGCCGAGGACGATCCGCTCCGCCACGCCGCCGCCGTGCTCCGCGACCACGGCAACATGTCCAGCCCGACGGTCCTGTTCGTGCTCGAGCGCTTCCTCGACGCGACCCCGGCGAGCGGCGAGGCCGGCCTGCTCCTGGCCCTGGGCCCGGGCTTTTGCGCCGAGGGAGCCGTGCTGCGGTGGTGAGCGGCGCCCCGGCCATGGCGGCCCTCGTCGCGACCTTCGCCATCGTCGCGGTCCAGCGCGTCGCCGAGCTGCGCGTGGCCAAGCGCCACCAGGCCTGGGCCTTGCAAAACGGCGGCCGGCTCATCGAAGAGCCCCACTACTGGATGTTCTTCGTATTGCACACGGGCTGGCTGTTCGCCTGGCTCGCCGAAGCCTGGCTGCGCGGCCCGGCCCTCGCCACGCTCTGGCCCGCCTACGTCGGCGCCTTCGTGCTCGCCGGCTTCGTGCGCTACTGGGCGATCACCAGCCTCGGCGAGCGCTGGAACACCAAGATCATCGTGTTCGACGGCCTGGCCCCGGTCCGCCGCGGGCCCTACCGCTTCCTCAACCATCCCAACTACCTCGTCGTCGCCGTCGAGCTCGCCTGCGTGCCGTTGATCTTCGACGCGTGGATCACCGCGGCCGCGTGCTCGGTGCTCAACGCCGCGCTCTTGCTCGGCCTGCGCATCCCCGCCGAGATGAAGGCCATGGCCGAGGCCGCCGGAGCGCCCACGCCATGACCAGCTTCTACGTCCGCGAGCGCGGGGCCCACGGCCAAGAGCGCTTCTTCGCCACCGAGCACACCCGCGGCCCGTGGAGCAACGACCATCAGCACGGCGGGCCGCCCATGGCCTTGATGGCCCGGGCCCTCCTCAACACCCCCAGCCGCGTCGACGCCGACGGCCAGAGCCTCGACCCGCCCATGCAGCTGACCCGCCTGAGCGTCGAGCTGCTCCGCCCCGTGCCCATCGCCGCGCCCCTCGAGGTCGTCACCGAGGTCCTCGCCAGCGGGCGACGGGTGCACCGCCTCGCCGCCGCCCTCGTATCCGGCGACGAGCAGCTCGCCGTCGGCGTGGGCGTGCGCATCCGCGTCCAGGAGCTCGACCTGCCCGCGGGCGCAGACGGATCCGCGCGCTTCGAGGCCCCGCCGCCCCCCGAGCGCGGCCGCCTCCACCAGTTCGAGTTCTTCCAGCACGCCGTCGGCTACCACACCGCCACCGAAGTCCGGATCCTCGACGGCGAGCCCGGCTCCGGCCACGTGCGCGCGTGGATGCGTCCGCGCATGCCGCTGCTCGCCGACGAAGCCACGACAGCCCTCGAGCGCGTGATGCTCTGCGCCGACGCCGGCCACGGCATCGGCCGGGCCCTCGACGGCAAGCGCTGGAACTTCATCAACCCCGACACCAGCGTGCACCTGTGGCGGGTGCCGGCCGGCGAGTGGGTCGGCATGGACGCCCAGGTCGCCGCCGGCTCCATGGGCGTGGGCCTGGGCAATACCCAGCTCTTCGACGCCCACGGCCGCATCGGCGCGGTGCTCCAGGGCGAAGTCATCCAGCCCCGCTGAGCCCGCCCGCAAAAGTCGGGGACGACGCCACCCGCCCTCGACGCGGAGGCTGTCGAGGACGACCCACCTCCTCGACGCCAGGGTTGTCGAAGACGAACCACCTCCTCGACGCCAAGGTTGTCGAGGACGACCCCCCTACTCGACGCCAAGGTTGCGAGCAATCCATCCACGCCCCCGCTAGCGGGGGCGACCACATGCCCCCTCCCAGGCACGAACCCCATTGCCCCACGACCCAAGCGGAGGAGCGGACAGCGACGAAGCGCCCCCGGTCCGAGGCCCCTGCGGGGGCAAAGCAGATTCGCAAGTTCGCGCCTTGCACCCAATCCGGGCTGCGATAGCCTCGGCGGGTGAGCGGCTACAACCCCTACCAAGCCCCGAGAGCACCCGTCGAAGCCGTCGCCGCGCCCCTCCAAGCGACCGGCGGCCCGCTGCCGTGGTCGATCGGCGACGCCCTCTCGGTCGGCTGGGACCGGACCAAGCGCTGGTGGCCCACGCTGGTGTTCTCGCTCTTGCTGGTCCAGGGCATCCAGCAAGGGGTCAACTACGGCCTCCAGGCGCTCATCCCCCCCGACGACGCGGCGCTCGCCTTCATCCCCTCGATCATCGACATCGCGATCTCGAGCTTCTTCAGCGTCGGGCTCATCCGCATCACCCTCGCCGCCGCGCGCCGCCAAGAGCCGGACTTCGCCACGCTGTTTTCGGGTGGCGATCGCTGGCTCGCGGTGTTCGGCCTCAACCTGCTCATCGCCCTGCTGGTCCTCGCCGGCGTGCTCGCGCTGATCATCCCGGGCATCATCGTGGCCCTGGGCCTGTCCATGTCGCTGTGGATCTGCGTCGACCAGAACAAGAGCGCCATGGACTCGATCCAGGCCTCGTGGGAGATGACCAAGGGCCACCGCGGGAGCCTGTTCGGCTACGGCTTCGTCGGCATGCTCGTCGCCTTCGTCGGTCTGCTCGCCCTCATCGTCGGCGTGTTCCCGGCCGCCACCACCCTCTACGTCGGCATGGCCTGGATCTACCTGCGCCTGGCTGGCGAGGCCGCCCCGGGCGCAGAGCCCGACCCGGCGTGAACGCGGGCTGAGGGCGCCTCTGAGTCGTGGACGTGGGGCAGGGAGAGCGCTCCCAGCGATGGGGTATGCTCCCGGCGATGAGCTCCCTTGGCTCGAGCCTGACGAACATGAGCCTCACCCACATGAACCTGGGTGAAGGCACCTTCGTGGAAGCGGTGCGCCGGGAGGTGCTCGACTTCCACGTGTTCTTGACGGAGTGGAAGACCGGCCGCATGGACCGAGACCTCGGCGTCGTCGAGGCCCGCATGCGCGCCTTCGAGACCAACTTCCGCTACATCACGCCCGGGGGGGTCCTGCGCAGCGTCGGCGCCTTGCGCCTGTGGTTCGCCGAGGGCCACGGCGCGGACCCGTCGCTCAACATCGAGGTCCGCGGCTTTCGGATCCTGCGCGAGCACGCCGAGGGGGCCCTGGTGTTCTACGAGGAGCACCAACACAGCAAGGTGAACCCGAGCGCGCGGATCTCGACGGCCTACTTCGTGCCGACGAAGAGCCAGGCCGTGGGCGAAGAGCCGAAGATCGGGGCCGCGTGGGCGCACCTGCACGAGGCCTGGCTGCCGGACGGCAAGCCCAAGAGCTAGTTCCACCGCAGCCCCCATCAGCTGGCGAGCTTCGACCGCGCCGCCCGCTCCATGTACATCGCGCTGAGGTCACGGGTCGCGCGGAGCCGGCAGGCGAGCTCGAACAGGCCCTCGCGGCCGTCCGTCCCGGTCGCGGCGAACAGCGCCTTGCAGCGAGCCTGAGCCTCGCGCGAGTCCACGCCGAGGACCCGGGCGATGGCCCCGAGCTTGCGACCAAAGAGCAACATCGCGGCGAGCTGGCGCTGGCCGTCGTCGAGCTTGAAGCTGGACACGAGGCTGAGCACGAGGCCGTCCACGAAGCTGCCCGCGGGGGTGGGGCCGGCCAGGCTGGGGCTGCTGGGGAGGCTGAAGGTGGGGGCGAAGGAGAAGGACAGCTCGTAGGTGGTGGCGGCGATGTTCATGGCGACCTCGACGAATTCAAAATGCGCCCCCGACCCCCGAACCGTCAGGGACGCCAGTGCCACCGATGGGGGTCACCACCCAACCTCCGGGGCTGGCTCAAAGTTGGGCCTCAGCCGACGAATTCGGGGCTTTTGGGGCCGCGGCCCACGGGCCCGAACCAACGCCGCGGGCTCCGAACCGAGCGTCACCATTGGTCACCAGAAAACACGGGGTCCCGCTGCTACAGTCCTCTGGACGCGCTCGCCGTCCCGCCCCACTCGGACCGCGCGCTCACCGCCATGCCCCGATTGTCCCGATTGTCCCGCACTCGCCTCGCCCCCCTGGTCCTCGCCGCTCTCGTCAGCGTGGCCGGCCTGGCCTGCTCCGAGGACGTGGTGTGGCCCATCGCCAACTCGGCCGACATCGACGCCGACCCCATCAGCTCGCCCTTTGGACCCCGGGACCAAAGCGGCGACTACGACTTCCACGCGGGCGTGGACTTTGCCGTGCCCGAGGGCACCAAGGTCCGGGCGATCAAGGCCGGGACCGTGGAGAAGGCGGTCGAGTGGGACGGCGAGAGCGGCACGGGCACGTGGGTGCTGATCGACCACGGCGGCGGCGAAAAATCGGCCTACCTGCACTTGAGCAAGCTCAAGGTCAAAGACGGCGACAACGTCCGGGCCGGCAAGGTGATCGGGCGCAGCGGCAGCACGGGCAACACCTCGCCGCACCTGCACCTGACCTACATGCTCGGCGTCGCGGGCTCGGGCGCCGACGAGTCCGTGGCCGTCAACCCCCTCGAGCTCCTGCCCAGCTCGCTCATGGCCGAGCCCGAGGTCGAGTGGGGCGACGATCGGGTCGTGTTGATCATGCCCGTGCAGCCCATGAGCGTGCAGGCCATCGCCCTCGAAGGCGGCGGGCTGTCGCGGACCGTCGACTACGCCGACATCCTGGCCCTGGGCAACCCCGACCGCGACAACCAGACCCAAGACGGCATCCGCCTCGCCGTCGAGGACCTCGACGACGGCCGCTTCGAGCTGAGCTTGAGGCTGAGCCCCGAAAACAGCGCGCCTGCGCGGGTCGTGCTCACGGACTTCGAGGGCGAGGTGGTCCTCGACGCGAGCCGGCCCTAGCTCGCTCCCTGTTCCCGCGATGCTGCCCATCGATCTGAACGCCTGGGTCGAGGCCAACCGCGAGCGCCTGCGGCCGCCCGTGGGCAACGCGCTGATCTTCGACGCCGAGGGCTTCATCGTCATGGCCGTCGGGGGCCCCAACGCGCGCCAGGACTTCCACGTCAACGAGGGGCCCGAGCTCTTTCTTCAGCTCGAGGGCGACATCGTGCTGCGCGTGATCGAGGGCGAGGGCGCGGACCTGCGGGTGGCCGAGGTGCCGATCCGCGAAGGCCAGCTCTTCCTGCTCCCGCCTCGGGTGCCGCACTCGCCCCAGCGCCCCCCGGGCACCGTCGGCCTCGTCGTCGAGCGCGTGCGCACCCCCGACGAGCGCGACGGCTTTTTGTGGCTGTGCGAGTCCTGCGGGGCGCAGATCCACCGGACCGAGGTCCACCTCCACGACATCACCGCGCAGCTGGCCGAGCTGCTGCGCGCATTTTGGGCCGACACCCAAGCGCGAACCTGCCCGAGCTGCGGCGCGCTCCTGGAGCGACGCGACGGTCGCGCGGCGACATGAGAGTTTTCCGATCGAAACGCTGTCTCTCGGAAACTATGAGGGTATGCGAGCTCGCCTTGCCCCTCTCGTCCCTGCGCTAGCCCTGACCTTCGCCGCCCTGGGCTGCGCCCCCGAGCCCATCGACGACGAAGGCGCGGACACGGACGGAACCGACGAGGGCGCGGACACGGGCCCTGAGCCGAGCTCCGAGACGCCCATCTACTACAGCGTCGGCGAGGCCCTGTGGCGCATCGAGGCCGACGGCGCGACCGCCCTCGGGCTGACCATCGATCCACCCGCCGGCTGGGGGTCCAACGGGACCGGCACGCACACGCCGACGGTGTCCGCCGACGGCTCCCGCCTCGCCTACCTCCGCGGCGAGGACCTGTGGATCGCCAGCGTCGACACCGACAGCCTCGAGGTCGACGAGACCCTCCTCATCGATCTCCCGGACGGCGCGCGCATGGCCTTCTCCGAGTGGTCGCCAGTCGGGCACGACCTGATCGTGTTCATCGTCGATCTCAGCGACGGTGGTCCGGGAGAGCCCCCGCCGCCCCCGGAGCTGCCCGAGGGGCTGATCTACGGGGCCAACGTGGTCGACGGCGACGCCCTGACCGTGACCGCGGCCGCGCACATCCTGGGCTACCACGAGTGGCTCGCCGACGGCTCCGCCGTGGTCCACAACCGCTTCGGCGAGGGCCTCGTCGCTTACCCCCTCGTCGAGGGACCGAGCGAGCTGCTCCTGGCCAATGAGAGCTTCGGCTTCTCGCAGCTCGACATCGTCGGCTCGCGCATGGTGTGGACCCAGCTCATCGGTGACGAGGCCGCCCAGATCTACCTCATCGACCTCGAGCTCGACGGGGCGACCAGCGTAGCCATGTCGCCGCTCGGGGACTTCGCGCAGATTCAGTGGCCCCGGCTCGCCCCCTCGACGGACCGCGTCGTCGCGCGGATCGACGAGCACACGCACCTGTGCGAGGGCGAGGCGGGCGAGCAAGAGCTGCCCGCGCTGTCCCGGCGACCCCACTGGCTGAGCGACGAGCAGCTCGTCGACGTCACCGAGGCGGGGCTGGTGCGCGTCGACATCGACGGCGACCTCACCGTGCTCGACGCGGCCGCGACGGGCCTCGTGCGTCTGTGAGCCACCTGGCTTGGCGGGGCCGCTACGAAATTCCGCTACAGTCGGCGGCATGACCCCGCTGGACCCCGACGAGCGCCGCACGCCGCCCGAGCGCCCCGCCGGCACCCACGACGAGCTCCCCGCGACCGAGCCCGCAGCCAGCCCCGCGAGCGAGGGGACTGCGCCCGCGCGCCTGCTCGATCGCCTCGACGACGCGAGCTTGGCCCGAGAGCGCGCCGCGACGCCCGAGGCCGCGCTCGGCGACCTGGCCCCGCACCCGCACCTGCCTCCGGTCCAGCTCCGCCCCCACGCCCGCGGCCTCGAGCCCGACGCCCGCACCCGCGCGCGCTGGATGGAGGCCGCCTCGACCCACGTCCTCGACCTGCTCGAGGCCATCCCCGAGCGCCCCGCCCACGGCCACAGCGGCGCCGAGGCCCTCGCCCTTGCCGAGCGCGCGAGCGCGCCGATCCCCGAGCGCCCCCTCGAGGGCGGCATGGACGAGGCCCTCGAGCGCATCGGCGTGGCCATGGACGGCGCCCTCGAGGCGGCCGGGCCGGGCTACCTCGCCTACGTCCCCGGCGGGGGGCTCTACGCGGCCGCCCTCGCCGACATGATCGCCGACGTCGGCAACCGCTTCACCGGCTACGCCATGGCCGCGCCGGGCTGGGTGCGCCTCGAGCAGGACGTGCTCGCGTGGCTCGCCAAGGAGTTCGGCTACGGCCCCGAGGCCCGCGGGCTCCTGACCCCCGGCAGCTCCATGGCCAACTTCACCGCGCTGGTCACCGCTCGCCACCACCACTTCGGCGACACCGGCGACTACTCCCGAGCCATCGTCTACACCTCGACGCAGTGCCACCACAGCGTCGCCAAGGCCGTGTCCATGGCCGGCGTGCCCCGGGCCAACCTGCGCCAGGTCCCCGTCGATCCCCTGTTCCGCATGGACGTCGAGGCCCTCGCCCGCGCCGTCGAGGCCGATCGCCATCGGGGCCTCCAGCCCTTTTGCGTGATCGCGGCCTCGGGCACGACCAACACCGGGGCCGTCGATCCGCTCCCCGGGCTCGCACGGCTGTGCCAGGCCGAGGACCTGTGGCTGCACATCGACGGGGCCTACGGCGGCGCCTTCGTGCTGTGCGAGGCCGGGCGCGCGCGCCTGCGCGGCATCGAGGCCGCCGACTCCCTGTGCTTCGACCCCCACAAGGGCATGTTCTTGCCCTACGGGACCGGCTGCCTGCTCGTCCGCGAGGGCACGCGCCTGGCCGCCGCCCACGTCGGCGAGGCCGACTACCTGCGCGACTTCGAGGCCACCCAGCTGCCCAGCCCCGCCCACCTCGGGCCCGAGCTGAGCCGCCCCTACCGGGGCCTGCGGCTGTGGCTCGCGCTCATGCTCCACGGCGCCGGGGCCTTCCGCGAGGCGCTGCACGAAAAGCTCGCCCTCGCCCAGCTGTGCGCCGACGGCCTCGACGCCCGCATCGCCGCGGGGGCGCCCCTGGAGATCGTCGCCCGCCCGCAGCTGTCGACCGTGGTGTTCCGCCTGCGTCGCCGCGAAGGCGAGGCCCTCGCCGACTACGACGCCCGCAACATCGCGCTCAAGGCCGCGATCAACGCGCGCGGCCGGGTGTTCCTGTCGAGCACCCTGCTGCCCACCCGCGAGGGCGACGGCGAGGCCGTCAGCTTGCGCGCCTGCGTGCTCAGCTTCCGGACCCACGAGGCGATCATCGAGGCCCTGCTCGAAGACCTCGACGCCGCCCTCGACGATTGAGAGCCAGACAATGAGCGATTGGGACGACTACGCAGCGGACTGGGACGACAACCCCGGCGTGGGCCTCTACGCCCAGCGCGCCTTCGCCTCCCTCGAAGGCGTCGCGGACCTCCGGGGTAAACGCGTGCTCGACTTTGGCTGCGGCACCGGCCTGCTCAGCCACGCGCTCGCGCCCCTCGCCCGGGAGCTCGTCGCCCTCGACAGCTCGGCGGCGATGATCGAAGCGCTCCGCGCCAAGCAGCTCCCCAAGGTCGCGGCCGTGGTCAGCGAGCTGTCGAGCGAGCTCGTCGCCACCCACCCGGCCTTCGCCGCCCCCTTCGACGCCGTGGTCGCGTCGTCGGTGTGCAGCTTCCTGCCCAACTACCCCGAGGTCGCGGCGATCATCCGCGAGCGCCTGGTGCCGGGCGGCGTGTTCGTCCACTGGGACTGGCTGTCCGACGAGGACGAGCCCGGCGGCATGACCCGGGCCCGCGTCGAGCAGACGCTCCGAGCCGCCGGCTTTGCGAGCGTCGAGCTCACGACCCCCTTTGGCCTCGACTCCCCCCGCGGCGAGCTCACCGTGCTGATGGCGATCGCCCGGAGCTAGTCGACCACCACGTAGATCCAGCTGAGCTCGTGCAGCCCCTCGCCGGCCTGGGTCAGCTCCACCGCCGTATCGCCCACGGTCCCCGTGGCCACCAGGTGGTAGGCCCCGTTGTCCTTCTCGATCTCGTAGACCGACACCGCCGTCCCCGGGTCGAGGCCGAGGGTGTCGTCGATGCTCAGCCCGAACGCGCCCTCTTTGACCTTCGTCCCGAAGGGCGTGAACGACCAGGCCACCGCGACGTCGCCCGCGGGCGGGAGGCCGAGCTGCCAGTGGCTCGGGTCGACCACGAGGGCGCCGACGGCCTCGGCCGGGGTGAACAGCGGGGTGAGCGTGTTCTCGGGGTCGAAGTTCAGGCGCAGGCCGCCCTCGAGCTCCACGTCGACCTCGCCGCTGGCTCCGCTGAGGTCGACGAGGCCGGCGACCTCGGGCACGACCACGGGGGGCTCGGCGTAGCTGAGGGCGTCGCCCTCGCCCAGCTCGATCTGGAAGGCCTGGCCCGTAAAGTCGCGGCCGTCGGCGGGCACGTGGATGAACTTGAGGCTCCACAGGCCGAGGGTCTGGGCCTCGATGATCCAGCCGCCGTCGGCCTCGACGTCGATGGGCAGGCAAGACTGGGGCAGGCCGCTCTCGTCGATGGGGCCGCAGAACTGGAGCACGGGCGAGGGCAAGGGCGCGCCCTCCATGTCCGTGACCACGCCAGAGATCGTCGCCAGGGTCTCGCCCGTCTCCGTGCTGGTCTCGGTGTCCGTGTCCGTCCCGACCTCGGTGTCCGTGCCCTCGCTGGTGCCCTCCTCGCCGGTGCTCTCCCCGGCCGTGTCTTCGGCCGCGTCATCGCCGCCGCCGTCTTCGTCGGGCTCGACGGCGCAGGCACTCGCGGTCAGGAGGACAAACACGGCCGCCACGGGGGTGGAGCAAGAGCGGAGCGAAGCAGGCAAGCGAGTCATGTCGCCGAGACTACGCCAAGGCGCGCCGTCGAGTTATCACCAGGTCGCTCAACTCACGCGCTGAGTCGTGGACGTGGGGCAGGGAGGGCGTGGCGTCGTCCACGACGGCTAAAGTAGTCAGGGCTCGTAGACAAAGACCCAGTCGAAGTCGCGCACATCCGTGTCCCGGGACGACAGGTTGTGCAGCCGCCAAGGGCCGTTTGGGTAGACGTGGACGCGCTCGGAGGTGCCCGGCGCGACCCGAGCCAGGATCTCCCCCTCGTTGTCGATCTCGAGCTCGTGCACGAGCTCCTCGCCACAGACCTGGGCGTTCGTGGTCCGGATGGACGCGAAGACCTCTTTTTGGTCCAGGGAGGCCACGGGTAGATGAGAGGCGAAGTAGTAGGGTTGTCCGACCTCGTCGAAGAGGCTCAAGAGCCCCGGCTCGCAGCTCTCGAACACGGGATCGACGATGACCGTGACGCAGCCCTCCATGCTCGGGAGCAGCTCCAGCTCGGGCGTGTCGACGGTCAGGATGTAGCTGTCCGCCTCGGGGCAGGTCTCGCCGCATGGGCACGCGTCGAGCTCGTAGCTGCCCGCCCCACCATCGACGACCTGAGCGACGACCTGCCCCTCGAGTTTGAAGCTCGCGCAGCCGTCCACGAGCGACTCCAGGCCCTCGAGGGCAAAGGCGATGTCTCGGTGGACCGCTTCACACGGGGACGGGAGCGCGCCCCCCTCCGTCTCCGTGTCGGCCGCCTCGTCGCCCACCGTACCGTCTCCGGCGGCGTCGCCGAGCCCGTCGTCGAGGGCGTCAGGAGGCTCGTCGACGCAGGCAAAGGCCGCGAGCGTGGCGAGACACAGGGCGCGTCTGCAAAGCGCGTGGGGGAGCATCTACAGGGAAGTGCCCCGAGTGACATGGATCGATCACGAGCTGGCGCAGGCGGTCAGCACTGCGCCGCGCAGCTCTCGAGCGCGATGTCGACGCAGAGCTGATCCCACGCATCCGAGCAACAAAAGCCGTCCATGGCGCAGACACAGTTCTCGACGAAGGACACCTGGCAGCCCGAGGTCTCCTTCGGCGCGCAGCAGTTCCCGTCGTTGCACTCGGCGATGGAGAAGCCCGAGCAGTTGTCCAGGCACTGCAGCGTGCCCCGGCCGTAGCCCTGGGTCGCGCAGTTCTCCCCGTTGAGGTTGAAGCTGTCGCAGGCCTCGCCCTCGTCGATGACGTTGTCGCCGCAGGTCTCGTTCTCGCAGTTGACGGTGTCGTAGCCGTCACAGTTGGGCAGGCAGCCCAGGCTGCCCCCGGTGAAGCCCTGGGAGATGCAGTCGGCCCCGTTGAGGTTGGCCCCGTCGCAGACCTCGGCGCCGTCGATGTCCCCGTTGCCGCAGGTCTCGAGGGTGCACGCGCTGGTGTCGTAGCCGTCGCAGTTCTCGTTGCAGGCGAGCACGCCCCCGTCGAAGCCCTGGGACACGCAGTTTTGCCCGTTGAGGTCCGCGCCGTCGCAGATCTCGATGCCCTCGACGAAGCCGTTGCCGCAGTTGTCGTTGAAGCAGCCGCTGGTGTCGAAGCTCAGGCAGTCGGGCTCGCAGCCGAGCATGCCCCCGGCGAAGCCCAGGGAGGTGCAGGTCTGCCCGCCCAAGTTGGCGCCGTCGCAAAACTCGGGCCCCGAGATGAGCCCGTCCCCGCAGCCGCCCCCGTCCGAGGAGTCGTCCACCGTCGACTCCTCCGTGGACTCCGTCGACTCCTCCGTCGAGCTCTCGGCCTCGTCCGCGGTGTCCTCCTCGAAGCCCCCGGTGGTCGTCGAGGTCGTGTTCCCGAAGGTGTTGTAGCCGGGCGTCTCGGCCTCCCCGCCCGCACAACCGACCGCACCGAAGGTGGCGAGGGCGAGCGCGAGGGCGAGAGTGAGGCGGGGACGAATCGGCGCGGTCTCCATGACGGGGCTGTGCGGGAGTGTACCGGGGCCCGCCGTGCGGTGAGGGCGAGGACGAGGGGGAGGCGCAGCCTCGCGCCGCGCACAGTCCCGCGCATGATCCGCATTTGCGACATTCTCCGCCGCAGACTATCCACGCCCAGTGGAGGACTACCTCCAAAACGTCCGCGAGGGCTGCACTCCCGCCCAGTGGTCACGCGGGGTCAAGTGGGCCCGCGAGGGCAAGGTCCAGGCCGTGCGCGTGCGCGGCGACGAGATCGACGTGCGCGTCGAGAGCTTCCCCGGGCTGCCCGCGAACTCCGTGGTCCTCGAGCCCGAGATCGGCAGCTGGGACTGCGACTGCGACGCGCGCACGGACGCCTGCGACCACGTCGCCGCCGCGGTGATCGTCTACGAGCAGGCGCGCAAGCAGGGCAAGCCCATGCCAGGCCTCGAGGCGGCCGCCGCCGACCAGCCCCTGCGCGCCCACGTGGGCTACCGCCTGCGCTCGCGCAAGGGCCCCCTGCGCCTGCGCCGGGTGCTCGTCACCCCCGAGGGCGAGAAGCTCATGCCGGCCTCCCTCGCCAAGCTCGAGGCCCGCAAGGTCCCCGACGCGCCCCGGGTCAGCGCCGACAAGGCCGACCGGGCGTGGGAGAAGCGCTTCGGGCCCGCGGTCAAGGCCAAGCTCCCGCCGCGGCTGATGGCCGACATCCTCGAGTTCCTGTCGCGGGCCACGGACGTGCAGCTCGACGGCCGCCCGATCGAGATCGGCGACCCCGCCCCCGGGCTGATCCTGCGCGTGACCGAGACCAAGACCGGGGCCTTCCTCGCGCGCATCGAGCAGGACCCAGAGATCAACGAGCTGTTCGAGAACGGGGCCTTCCGCAAGAAGCGGAAGCTGCACGCCGTCGGCCCCCACAACCTGAGCCCCCAGGTGTTCGAGGAGCTGCGCCGCGGCCTGGTGTTCGAGGCCCGGGACGCCGGCCCCTTCGTGGCCCAGACCCTGCCCGAGGTCCGCAAGCACCTCCCGGTGTCGATCGACACGCCGCGCCTGCCCGGCAGCGCCAAGATGCGCCCGCGCATCGAGCTGAGCTCCGCGCGTCAAGGCGACGCGATCCAGATCCTGGCGACGCTGGTCTACGGCGAGCCCGCGGTGGCTCGGGTCGACGGCGACCGCCTGCGCCTGCTCGCGCCGCCCAAGCAAAAGGGCAAGAAGAAGGGCAAGACCCGGGCCAAGCCCGACGCGCCCCGGGCCATCCCGGTCCGCAACCTCCGGGCCGAGTCCGTGCTCCGCGATCGCCTGCGCGAGCGCTTTGACCTCGAGCTCGGCGTGCGCAAGACCCTCGGCGCGACCGAGGCCATCGCCCTGGGCAGGGCCCTCGAGGCCGACGAGCGCGACGTGCAGCTCGCCGACGAGGGGCTCGGCGCCTTCTTCGAGGTCGCGGCCCTCGAGCCCAAGCTGGTCGTCTCCGACGACGGCGACTTCGAGCTCTACTTCGTGCCCGAGGGCATGGGCGACCTGTCCCCCGAGGCCCTCGCGGCCGCGGCCAAAGACGAGGGCGAGGACGAGTTCGGCAGCCTCGACGACGACCTGCACCCCCTCGACGCCCGGGCGCGCCTGGGCCTGGGCTTTGGCAAGCGCGGGCGCGTGCGCCGGGCCGACGCCGCCGCGGTGCTGCGCGCGTGGCGAGCCGGCGAAGGCTTCGCGCCCCTGCTCGACGGCGGCTTCGGCCAGATCCCCTCGGACTTCCTCAACCGCCACGGCCACCTCGTCTCCGACCTGCTCGCCGCCCGCGAGGCCCAGGCCGAGCTGAGCACCCAAAACGCCAAGGTCTCCGTCCTCGACCTCGCCGAGCTCGCCCAGGCCCTCGACCAGGCCCCGCCGCCTGGCTTCGATCGCCTCGCGGCCCTCGTCGGCGACTTCGAGGGCATCCCCAGCGCGCCCCTGCCCGAGGACCTCGACGCCGAGCTGCGCGAGTACCAGGTCCGCGGCGTCAACTGGCTGCACTTCCTCCGCGACGCCGAGCTCGGGGCCCTGCTCGCCGACGACATGGGCCTGGGCAAGACCCTCCAGACCCTGTGCGTGCTGCGGGCGGGCAAGCGCGCCCTGGTCGTCTCGCCGACCTCCGTGCTGCACAACTGGCGCAGCGAGATCGAGCGCTTTCGGCCCGGGCTGCGCGCCCACGTGTTCCACGGGCCCAAGCGCCAGCTCGACGACGAGGCCGACGTGCTCCTGACCACCTACGCGATCTTGCGCCGGGACATCGATCGCCTCAGCCAGATCCGCTGGGACACCGTCGTGCTCGACGAGGCCCAGGCCATCAAGAACCCGACCAGCAAGGTCGCCCGGGCCTCCTACCGCCTCCAGGCCGACTTCAAGATCGCGCTCACGGGCACCCCGGTGGAGAACCACCTCGAGGATCTGTGGAGCCAGTTCCACTACCTCCAGCCCGGGCTGCTCGGCGGGCGCACGCAGTTTGGCGAC
Source organism: Plesiocystis pacifica SIR-1 (assembly GCF_000170895.1). GTDB lineage: Bacteria > Myxococcota_A > Polyangia > Nannocystales > Nannocystaceae > Plesiocystis > Plesiocystis pacifica. The sequence goes on from NZ_ABCS01000028.1 coordinate 42,604, forward strand.
CGCTACGTCAAGCCCATCGGCGTCGGCGACAACCAGGCCGCCAAGCGCCTGCGCCGACGCATCCGCCCCTTCGTGCTCCGCCGGCTCAAGCGCGAGGTCGCGACCGAGCTGCCCCCGCGCACCGACGTGGTCCTGCGCTGCGAGCTCGACGCCAGCGAGCGGCGCACCTACGACGCCGTCCGGGCCGCGACCCAAGAGCAGGTCGTCGAGCAGCTCAGCTCCGGCAACAACGTGCTCCAGGTGCTCGAGGCCCTGCTGCGCCTGCGCCAGGCCGCGTGCCACCGCGCGCTCTTGCCCGGCGGCAGCGGGCGGATCGAAAAAGACGGCGGCGACCCCAACGCGCCCAGCTCCAAGCTCCAGCTGCTCCTCGACACCCTCGTGCAGGTCGTCGACACCGGCCACAAGGCGCTGGTGTTCTCGCAGTGGACCACGCTCCTCGACCTCGTCGAGCCGGCGCTCAAAGACGCGGGCCTCGACTTTTGCCGCCTCGACGGCTCGACCCGCGACCGCGGCGGCGTCGTCGAGCGCTTCCAGGACCCCGCGGGCCCGCCCGTCATGATCATCTCGCTCAAGGCCGGCGGCACCGGGCTGAACCTGACCGCGGCGGACAACGTGTTCCTCCTCGACCCGTGGTGGAACCCCGCCGTCGAGGACCAGGCCGCCGACCGGGCCCACCGCATCGGCCAGGACAAGCCCGTGATCGTCCACCGGCTGATCGCCAGCGAGACCGTCGAAGAGCGCATCCTGGCCCTGCAGGATCGCAAGCGGAAGCTGGCCGAGACCGCCGTCGGCGACGCCTCTGGGGCCCACGCGATCACCCGCGACGAGCTCATGGCGCTGCTCGAGTAGGCCCGCTGACACCGGCGCGTAAGCGCAACTGGGGTCCGAGAGGAATCTCGGGGCCCAAGTTGCGCTTCAATCGGGGCAGTGAACGAGGACCCCGACACGCGCGACGAACCCGACAGCTTCCGCCAGCGCTACGGCGCGCTGATCAAGTGGCTCGCCGCCGCCAAGCTGGTCCTCGTCACGATCTGGCTGTTCAGCCCCTACACGCCCCTCCCGGTCATCCCCGTGACGACCATCGACCGCTGCGACCAGGCCCAGCTCGAGGCCGCCGTCCAGGCCCTCGAGGCCGAGCGGACCGCTCGCCTCGAGACCATCGAGACCGTCGATCGCGTCGACGAGCTCCAGGCCGAGCTGCTGCTCGACCTCAGCGAGGCCATCGACGACGCCTGCCGCGTCTCTCCCCACTACGTCCACGCCCGCCTCACCTACACCAGCGGCATCTCGTCGAGGTCGGCGCGCCAGCACCGGGGAGAGCAGACCTCCGCCCTCGACCAGCCCGTCGACTACTACGCGGGCCTGCAGGGCCGCGTCGAGTTTGCCCGGCGCTGCGAGGGCGACGAGCCCTACGGGATCATCCTCTCGGCCGACGACAGCCTGGCCAAGGCCAAGGCCATCTGCGGACCGAGCGAGCCCCACTTCTACACCCCCGAGCTGCTCCTCGAGGCCTACCTCATCGAGGCCGGCGTCGACCCCGACCTGGCCCTGCGCGCGGTCAGCATCGACGCCGTCGGGCTCACCGAGGAGGACTACCGCGCGATGCTCGACGCCGAATTTGGGTTCCCCGAGCCCTACGAGGAGGCCCGCTGACACCCCCGCGTAGAGCGCAACTGGGCCTCCAGAGGAATCTCGAGCCTCGAGCTGCGTTCCAATGCGGCAGTGGACGACAGCCCCGACGCATCCGGCCGACCCGACAGCTTCCGCCAGCGCTACGGCGCGCTGATCAAGGGGCTCGCCGCCGCCAAGCTGCTCGTCGCCACGCTGTGGCTGTTCGGGCCCTACACGCCCTTCCCGGTCCTCCCCCGAGCGACCCTCGATCGCTGCGACCAGGCCGAGCTCGAGGCCGCCGTCGAGGCCCTCGAGGCCAAGCGAGCGGCCCGCCTCGAGACCGTCGAGCGCGTCTACGAGGTCGACGAGCTCCAGGCCGAGCTCCTCCTCGAGCTCAGCGAGGCCATCGGCGACGCTTGCCGCGTCTCGCCTCACTACGCCCACGCGCGCCTCGAGTACACCAGCGCCATCCACTCGACCACCGCGCTCCAACGCCGGACGGGGGAGCACGGCCCTCTCCCCCAGAGCCTCCTCGCGGGCGTTCAGATCCGCCGCGAGTTCGATCGGCGCTGCGAGGGCGACGAGCCCTACGCGACCATCGTCCTGTCCGACGACCGCATGGCCGCGGCCCGGAGCCTGTGCGGGCCGCACACGCCCCACTTCTTCACCACCGAGCTGCTCATCGAGTTCTATCTCATCGACGTGGGCATCTCCCCCGAGCTGGCCCTGCGCGCCGTCGCCATCGACGAGGTCGGCCTCAGCGAGGCGGACTACGACGCGCTGATCGACGCCGAGTTCTCTCTCTCGCGTGGCGCCGACTGACATGGCGTCGACGGCCGACCTCGCGCACACTGGGCCCGTGATCCTCGCGACCGACGTCGACTACCCCGAGGGCGCCCCCGCCCTGGCGGCGGGGGTGGTGTTCGAGGCGTGGACCGATCCCGCCCCGGCCCGCGAGTACCTCGTGTCCGTCCCCGACCCCGCGCCCTACGTCCCGGGCCAGTTCTACCGCCGCGAGCTCCCCTGCCTCCAGGATCTGCTCGCCGAGGTCGCCGAGGACATCGACACCGTCGTCATCGACGGCTACGTCGACCTCGACACCCGCGGCCGCATGGGCCTGGGCGCCCACCTGCACGAGGCCCTCGACCGCGAGCTGACCGTCATCGGCGTGGCCAAGAACGCCTTCGGGGGCAACGACGCCGCCCTCGAGGTCCTGCGCGGCGAGAGCATCAAGCCCCTGTTCGTCACCGCCCGCGGCATCGACCCCGCCGACGCGGCCGCGGCCGTCGCCCGCATGCACGGCCGCTTCCGCCTGCCCACCTTGCTCAAGCGCGTCGACCGGCTGTGCCGCGACGGCCGGCGCTGAGTGAGACTCCCCAACGACCCTCCTGGAATGCCCGCCCGAGCCCCCCAGTCCGTGATCCAGCCCATGTCCCCTCGCCTCCGACTCCCCGCCGCCCTGCTCCTGTCCCTCCCTTGCCTCATGGCCGTCGGCTGCGGCTGGCTCGTCGGTGAGATCGCCGAGCAGGCCCACAAGCAAAGCGCCATCGAGGACCACGTCTACGAGGACGTCGAGCCCGACCAGCTGTGGCGCGAGATCAACGAGCTGTGGGTCGCCCAGGGCTGCCAGAAGATCCCCGAGCCCGTGCTCGCCACCACCGTCGAGTGCGAGGGCGGGGCGCCCCGCTGGGTCCGCGTCGACGCCCGCGACGGGGGCTACCACGTCGAGTTCGAGGTCGAGCAGACCCTCGACGCCGAGGCCTACGACGTCAAGGAGGGCGAGTCCCCGCCCAAGCCCGGCCGCGAGCGCGACTTCGACATGGAGTGGACCTTGCTCGAGCGCCTCGACTACCCCACCGCCAAGGCCATCGCCGCCGAGGCCGAGGCCAAGGGCGCCAAGGCCCGCGACGCCACCCGCGAGCTCGACAAGAGCTTCGACTAGCGCCGCCGAGCTCAGCGGCAATACGAAAAGCCGAAGCGCTCCAGATCGGGAGGCTGCGCGCAGGCCTCGGCGTCTTCGCTGACCATCAGGAGCAAGGTCGACCCCACGTCGCGCTTGAACAGCCCGTAGGCGACCCCGTGCCCGAACTTCCCGTCACCCAGGGAGGGCCCCGGGGTGAAGCACGCCCGGATCGCCAGGTCGGCCCCGTGCGCCTTTGCGATCTCATCGGACAGCGTCGTCGGCGGGCCGATCTGATCGTCGGCGGCGAAGTTGTACATGAACACATGCATCATGCGTCCCGCGAGCGCCTCGGTCGCGCGCGTATCGGCCTCGACCGCGCCCAGGCTGTAGGCGAGCTCGAAGCCCCCCTCCCTCGGCACGCCCTCGAACTGGACACGGCGCTCGCCTTCGGGCTCGACGATCGAGACGCCCCCCGGCAGCTCGAGGCACGCGCCGCGCTCGTCGAGCAAGGCCTGGACCGTCGCGGGGACGGCCGCAGCCTCGGGCTCCGCTGGCTCGACCTTTGGCGGACCCTCGGGCTGGGCTGCTTCCACGTTCGGTGAGGCCTCGGGCTGCTGCTCGGCCTTCCCACAACTCACCCCGAAGCCGATCAGGGTCAGCATGGCCACGACTGCGCGCGCTCGCATGCCCCTGGAATAGCACTTGTGCTCAGCGCAGCACGGTCACCCCCTGCTGCTCGACCAGGAAGTCGAAGGCCACCCCGCGCAGGTTCTGGCCGTCGATCGTCGTGTTCCAGATCCCGTGCCCGGCCCCCCTCGAGAGGCCCGCCAGGTCGATCGGGGTCGTCACGTCGCCGGCCCCAAACAGGCGACATGGCGGCGCCATAGTCTACAGTTCAATCATGCCACCATGACCGCCCTGGGCCGACGCGCTCCGAGGACCACCCGCTTGCGGCAGGTCTCCCATGCGAAGGGTCCGCGCGACCGAAACAGGGCGAGCGAGAGATCCCCAGTCTCGCTCCCAGCCTCGCTGGTCTGGGCCCGAGCGCACGGCGAGCCGCGACCCAAGACGAGTTTCGACGCGCACAACGGCTCTCGGCCCAGGTTCCGAGCTCCCGTGCAGCCTCCGCCCGCGAGGCCCGACTCGAGTCGGGGTTGAGAACCGGCTCATGGACGAGTACACACCACCGCCTGCGCTCGGTACCACTCAGATCCGAGCGGGGAGAAGGTCACCCGCCCACAGTTCTGGAGGCATCCGGGTGACCGACAACGGTTCGAGCAACGACGAAGAGGGTGGGACAAGGCGAGAGGTACGCATTTGGGTAGAGTCGGACGCTGACGCTGCCAAGATCCGCGTCGTCCTCGAGGCCATTGGCTTCGCCGTCCTCCGCGACGTCGGCGACGGCGAAGCGACCTTGATTCGCTGGGCCGTCGAAAACCTCCACAACCGCTATCGATTGACGGCTCGAGAGCAAGACATCGTGGAGGGGATCCTCGCCGGTCAGCGCAACGCCCAGATGGCCAAGACCCTGGGGATCAGCCAGGCCACGGTGAAGTGGCACCTGCACAACATCTTCACCAAGACCGAGGTCCAGGACCGCGAGTCGCTGCTGCGCTTGATCCTGCAGCTCGGACGGGTCCGCGACCCCGACGGCAGCGGCGACGCCTGATCCAGCCCGCGGCATCGGACGTGCCAGACCTGCGCCTCATCGAGAGGACGATCGAGCCGGCGAAATTCACCGCGCGTCGTCAGGCCCGGGCATTCAGCCAGCGCGCGACGGCGTCATGCCCCCCGCGCGCCGCTGCCTCGGCCGCCGTCCACCCGTCCCACTCCGAGCGCAGCCCGACCTGGGCGCCCCCAGCCACCAACGCCGCGACGATCGTCTGATGGCCTCGCTCCGCGGCGCCGATCAGCGCCGTCGTCCCGAACTCGGGGTGTTGGTAGTTGGGGTCCACCCCGCGCTGCAGCCACGACTCGACCTCAGCCAAGTCGCCCTGCGTCGCCGCGGCGTAGAATGCCTTCCAGTCCCCTCCGCTGAGGCCCATGGCGTCCAGGATGACCGGCCACGACCGAGCTGTCGACCTCGGTGCCCAAGCATCGACGGGTTCGAGACTCACCCTACCGAGAAAGGCAGCCGCCCACGGGTTCAACGCCAGCCGAGTTGGATCATGGGTCCCGGCGCGGCCGGGGTGGGCGGCTGCTGGGCTCTTCGTGTGCGGCCGATGACTACCGACGAGCGCGAACGCCAAGAGCGCGCTCGACAGCGCCGCGCCACGTGGATCGTCGCACCCTTGGCTGACGCGCCCCTCCCCGCATCCGAGTGCATCGACGACCGCCTCGAGCAGCTCGAGCAGCTCCGGCGCGCCGGCTGTGCGCTCGCGGGGATTCCCTACCCCGAAGGGCCCACTCCCAAGCACCTGCGACGGCGTTGGCCCGTGGAGCGGATCGGGTGAGCCCGCCGCGACTGCCCAAGCGAGGGCTGACCGCGCGCCCGACCGGAGTCCCAATTGAAAACGAGCAGCTAGAGTGCTCTAGCTGCCCGTTTCGGTTGTGCGCGCGGCAGGGTTCGAACCTGCGGCCTTTGGCTCCGGAGGCCAACGCTCTATCCAGCTGAGCTACGCGCGCGCGGGGCCGCCGGTTCTAGCCGAAGCCACCCCCTCGCGCAAGGCAAAACGCGGCGAAACCTCCGCCGGGGGCCCCGGGTCCACAAGCGTGAGTCGCACACCGTGGTACGCTGGACACCAATGAACTCCCGGACGAGCGCGCTCTTCGCCCTGCTGCCTGCTCGCGTGACCTTGCCCTTGGTCGCCCTGGTCTCGGTGATGGTCTCGTCATCGCTGACCGCCGACCTGCCAGACTTGGACACGATCCGACGATGGCTGCGTCGGCTCCAGGAGCTCATCGTGCTCGGGGGCGTGGGCCTGGCCGTCGCGCTGAGCATGGTGTTCATCGGGGCCTGGGTGCTCTCCCACCTGCGCACGGCCAAGGCCGACGAGCAGGAGCGCATCGAGTGGATGTCGAAGCTCGCGCTATTTGTGAGTTTCGTTCCGGTCGCGCTGACCGTGGTCGCCGCGGCGGGCATGTTCATCCCGATGCTCCGGCCCCTGATGCTCAAGATGTTCGTCTACGCCGCGGCCGGTGCGGGCATCTCGTGGCTGGTGTCGATCGCAGCGCTGATCGTCGGCGGCGGCAAGGAAGAGCTGGCTCGCACCCGACGCGCCTTGCTCCTGGCGGGGACGCCCTTTTACTGCCTCGCCGTTTGGATCGCCCGCTTTTTGGTCCTGGGCTTCTGAGCGGGCGTTCACGCCCCGAGGTCCTGCCATCGTGATAACTTGCGATGCATGAGTGTTGCTGAAGATCGCCCACCCAAACCAACGCTCGAATACGCTCTGCGCCCACACGCGATTTCGCTTGAAGAGATCATCCGGCGACACCGACCGATCGCCCTCATGGTCCGGCAGATCCTCGGGGTCGTTCCCCGCGTGATGAGCTACTTCGAGATCTGGCCGCCCGCGTTCACGACCTATAGCGTGCTCGTGCCGGCCTTCATGGACATCCCGCGCTGCGACCTCGGCCGGGGCATCTCGCCGGATCTGCGCAGCTTGGTCGCCTACGTGTCGAGCCGCTCCTTTGGCTGCGGCTACTGCTCGGCACACGCTGCCGGAATTGGCACCATGTTCCGCGGTGCGGGTGGCTCCCTCGAGCGCAACCGCGAGGCGATGAACCCCCAGGCGTGCAACCTGTTCTCACCGGCGGACCAGGCGGCCATCGACTTCGCCAACGCCATCGCCGAGGTGCCCACGGGCATCCGCGAGGAGCACCGCATCGCCATCGCCAAGCACTACTCCGAGGACCACGAGGAGAGCATCGTGCTCTCCGCGACCCTCATGGGCTTCTTGAACTGCTGCATCGACGTACTCGGCATGGTGCTCGAGCGGCGGATGCTGCACCAGGCCGAGCAGTACCTCAGCGGCAGCGGCTGGGAGGCGGGCAACAAGTACGAAGAGGAGTACGACCGCGAGCTCGTGGAGGCTGATCCCGACGAGGACACAAAGCTCGGGCCCCTGGGCATGGCGCGCAGTATGGTCGGGCTGATCGCCTTCGACCGGAAGGCCCTGGCGAACATCGAAGGGCGCCCCGCCAAGCTCGAGGCCCAGCTCCACAAGGAGCTCGGCTTCGTGCCCAGCTACATCAGGCGCACGTCGAGGGTCCCGGTCAAGCGCGTCTGGGCCCACATGCTCATCGAGCGGATCTGCGGGACGAACGGCTCCGTAGACCCGCGCCACAAGCTGATCATGAGCTTCGTCGCCGCCAAGCTCTTCGACGATCGGCTGCTGGCCGCCCAGTTCGCCCACCTCGCGGTCCGAGCGGGCGCCGACCCCAAGGAGCTGCGCGCCGCCCTGATCACGGGCCGCTGCGAAGACCCCCGCGCCGAGGCTGGCTACGCCCTCGCCCGCGCGTCGACAAGGGCCCCGGTGACGCTGCAACTGCAGCTCATCGAGGCGCTCATGGAGCACTACACACCCGCCGAGATCATGGAGCTCGTCGTCGTCGTGTCCGTGATCTCCATGCTGCGCCGCTACTCCGCCTTCTACCCGGAGGACCGCTACGAAGACGCCGTTGCGAACTTCGTGGCGGAGCACGGCCAGCACATCGGCCTGTCGACCAAGCCGGGGCAGACCGGGCGCAGCTGGGACGAGATCGCGTTCAAGCACCGCCTCTCGGCAGCCTGACCGCCTTTAGAGCTGGGCTTCGCCGCCGCCGTCGAGCTCGTCGAGCAGGGCGAGGGCTTCGGGGTAGCTGGGCGACAGGCTCAAGGCGCGCTCGAGGGCGACGCGGGCGGCCTCGGCCTCGCCCGCGCGCAGCTCGATCTCCCCCTTGAGGGTCCACAGCGCGGGCTCGTTGGGCTGCCAGTGCAGCGCGTCCTCGACGTGCCCGCGGGCGAGGTCGAAGTCCGGAGGGTCGCGCTCGAGGGCGATGCGGGCGCGCATGTAGGACTCGTAGGCGACCGGCGGCCCGGGGGGGCTCTCGACGAGGACCTCGTCGACGTAGTGGAGGTCACGGTGCGCGAGGTAACCGCTGGGGATGCACGCCGACAAAAACACCGCGCTCGCAGCAAAGGGGAGTCCACAGCGGAGGCGGCGTCGCACCATCGCACCCATCCTGCCACGTCCCGCCCTTCGCTCGCCATCGCCCGCGCTGGCGACCAGAGCGCAGCTGTCCGGGCCGCGCCAGCGATGTAGCGTCGACCAGCCCCCCCAAGCCCATGCTCCCCTCCAAGCTCCGCCCCGCCCTCGCCTCCCTGTCCACCGTCGCGCTGCTGGCCTGCCCCGCGGCGGGCACCCCCGAGGCCGGCACAAAAAAGGCCGATGTCGAGGCCCACGAGGCCAAGGCGGGCGACGCCAAAAAGACCCAAGCCAAGACCGAGACGGCCGACGACACCGACGCCAAGGAGCCCGCGGCGGCCAAGCTCGACGCCAAGAAGACCCAGGCCAAGCGGGCCGAGGCCAAGAAGAAGTTCGCCGCCGCCGACGAGGCCAAGGTCCGCGCGGACCGGGCCAAGCTGCTGAGCCTGCTCAACGAGGGCCGCAAGCTGGTCAAGGGCGGCGAGCTCGACGCGGGCATCGCCAAGTACGGCGAGGTCCTGGCCATCAACCCCCACTACGGCCCCGCCCTCGGCGAGCTCGGCTGGGCGGAGTTCAAGAAGGGCAACTACAGCGACGCCCACGCCCACACCCTCCGCGCCCTGCCCCGGGCCACGGACAACGATCGCCGCGGCATGCTGCACTACAACCTCGGGCGCATCGCCGAGGCCCAGGACCAGACCGAGGTCGCCGTCGCGGCCTACGAGCTGTCGTTGTCCCTGCGCCCCAACGACATCGTCGCCAGCCGACTCGACGACCTGACCCACGCCGTCGACGCGGCCGGAGAGCACTACGTCCACCCGGCCGTCGAGGCATACGAAAACAAGCACGCCCCCGAGGTCCAGGCCAAGCCCGAGGCCTTCCACGCCCTGGCCGAGGGCGTCTCGAGCCTCGAGGAGGCCTGCAAGATCGCCGACGCCGACTCGGCCTGCATGGGCGAGGATCCCTGCGCCCTCGTCGCGACCCCGGGCGCGGACCAGAGCTGGGGCCTGATGACCATGGGCAGCGTGGGCTTCCTGTCGTGCTGGCACCCGATCGTCGAGACCGACGCCGGCTGGACCGTGTTCGCCACCGCCCTGATCTCGCAGTGGGGCACGGAGGTCGACCAGGACGTCGACGCCCTGTCCGCCCGCGTGGTCGCCAACGAGACCGGGAGCTACCTGTGGATCGACTTCAGCGACCACGTCTACGAGCGCGACTGGTCCTGGGGCGAGCTCGAAGAGGACGAGGACATCCCGGGCAGCGACATGACCGACACCGAGGGCGTGATCCTGTGCAAGCGCGACACCGCCGTGACCTGCACGATGATCACCACCAAGTACGCGTACGCGAACAGCGACGACACCGTCCGCGAGCGCTACGAGGCCAAGCTGCGCCTGCGCGGCGACGTCATCGTCGTCGAGGACGTGGTCACCGAGGGCGACGTCGACTTCGCCTACAACGAAGAGTGGAACTCGGTCACGCTGATCCCCGCGGGCGAGTACCCCTTCGTCGAGATCGCCGCGCCGGTCCACCTCTGACGGCTCGGGGCGGGCCTCACTCGATCTGATCGCTGAACGCAGGATCGTCGGTGATCGCCTGACCCAGCCACTGGGCCACGCTGACGCCCCCGACGTAGGCCTGGTCGAAGTTCGCCGTGATCCCGGGCAGGCCCTCGACGCTGCTGTCGGCCGCGATGGTCGTGTGCAGGGAGCTGTCGAACAGGTAGCGGGTGTAGCGGCCGGGGTGGTCGGCCGCGAGCTTGCCCAGCTCCTGCTCGAGGGCGGCCTGGTACTCCCCCGGGCCCAGGCCCAGGAACACGCCGCCGATGATCGAGTCGGCGTAGGTCGAGATGGCCACGAAGCGCAGGTTGGGATCGACCGAGAGCTGCCAGCTGGGCAGGTTGGTGATGTGGTCGGTGACGCAGTCTGGGCAGCTGTCGGGGATCAGCCGCAGCGAGTCCCACTCCTCGAGCAGGCCCGGGATGAACGCGCTGTCCCCCGGCTTGCCGATGCCCACGCCCGAGTCCGCGACGACGATCAGCTCCGCCCCCAGCCACATCGTGCGCACCAGCATGTCCGAGATGTGCACGCCGTAAGAGCCCGCGCTGCTGCCCGCGAGCACGATGCGCTCGGCCTCCGGGAAGGTCTCGAGGGCCACGTCCAGGGCGACGCTCAGGTCGATGAGGCCGCGGTGGTAGCGGTCGATGGCTCCGTCGTCGTCGTCGTCGATGTCGACGTCGCCGGTGAACAGCGAGCCGTCGCAGTAGGGCACGTAGACCGCGTTCCAGTCGGCGAAGGGGTTGTCCTCGAGGTTGCGGTTGAGCATGCCCGAGTCGGGCACCGCGGGCGGCCCCAGGGTCTCGAAGGCCTGGCACAGCTCCGACCAGCACGCGCCGCCTCCCTGAAGGTAAATCAGCAGGTCCTTGGGGTCGTGGCTGCCCGCGCGCGTCGACATCCAGTAGTCGCCCCCGCGCAAGCACATCGGGCCGTCGGCGGGGTCGAAGAGGTAGTGCGTGGCCGCGCCGTCCTCGACGATCTGCGACGGATCGATGGTCCCGACGTAGTCCCCGAGACCCTGCTCGACGACCTCCGCGAAGGGGTTGGGCGGGGGCTCCTCGCCGGTCTCGCCCGTCTCCTCGCTATCGCCGGTATCCCCGACCTCGTCCGCCCCCTCGTCGTCTTCCCCACCGCCCCCACACGCGAGCAGCGAGAGGGACAGGACAGGGGCAGACCACGACAGACAACGCAAACGCATGCCCAACTGTAGCGCCTAGGCGTCACCCGCGGAGCGCGGAGATCACTCGCAGGCGAACTGCAGCGGGCAGCTCTCCAGGGTCAGGACCTTCCCTGGGCACTTCGCCTCGACCTCGAGGCACTCCTTGTGGTTCTCCTCGTTCATGCAGCCGTCGGTGGGCGCCGGGCACATGGACTCCGCCTCGTCGTCGGCCAAGTCCGGGCTGCTGCCGCCCGTCGACGCCGGCGGCGGCGAAGCGGTCGTGCAAGCGGTGGCGAGGGCGAGCAACACGGAAGCGCTGAGCGTGCGGAGCATCGCCCCACGCTAACAGACCCTGCCCCCGCCAAATACGCCCCCCTCTGGGGGGCGACCCACGAAGCCCTGCACCCACCGCCCGACCCCGCCCGACGAGCGCAGCGAGGAGAGGACCTGCCAACGGCAGGTCCGCCGCGGCCCCAGTTGCCAACGCCTGCGGGGGGTTCTCAAAGCGGGATGTTGCCGTGCTTTTTTGCGGGGTTGTCCTGCCGCTTGTTTCGCAGCAGATCAAAGCTGTCGGCGAGCACCTTGCGGGTCTCGACCGGGTCGATCACCCGGTCCAGGAAGCCGCGCTCGGCCGCCTTGTAGGGGCTGGCGAACAGGCGCCGGTAGTCCTCGATGAGCTTGGCGCGCTCCGCCTCGGGGTCCTCGGCCGCGGCGAGCTGGCGACGGAAGATGATGTTGACCGCACCCTCGGCGCCCATGACCGCGATCTCGGCGGTCGGGTAGGCGAGGTTGATGTCGCCGCGGATGTGCTTGGAGGCCATGACGTCGTAGGCCCCGCCGTAGGCCTTGCGCGTGACCAGGGTGACCTTGGGGACCGTGGCCTCGGTGAAGGCGTAGAGCAGCTTGGCGCCGTGGCGGATGATGCCGCCGTACTCCTGGTCGGTGCCGGGCAGGAAGCCGGGGACGTCGACGAGGGTGAGCAGGGGGATGTTGAAGGCGTCGCAGGTCCGCACGAAGCGGGCCGCCTTGATGGACGCGTCGATGTCGAGGCAGCCGGCGAGCACCAGGGGCTGGTTGGCGACGACGCCGACGCTGTGCCCGTCGATGCGCACGTAGCCGCACACGATGTTCTTGGCGTAGTGCTCGTGGACCTCGAGGAACAGGCCGTCGTCCGCGATCGCGGTGATGATCTTGCGGATGTCGTAGGGCTTGTTGGGGTTCTCGGGCACGAGCTCGGCGAGCTCGGGGCAGGCCCGGTCGGCGGCGTCGGAGGTCTCGCGCACGGGCGCGGGCTCCATGTTGTTGCTCGGCAAGAAGCCCAGGATCTCGCGGGTCAAGGCCAGGGCCGCGGCCTCGTCGGCGCAGGCGAAGTGGCCGACGCCAGACTTCTCGTTGTGGGTCTGGGCGCCGCCGAGGGCCTCCTTGGTGACCTCCTCGTGGGTGACCGTCTTGATCACGTCGGGGCCGGTGATGAACATGTAGCTCGACTTCTCGACCATGAGCACGAAGTCGGTGAGCGCGGGGGAGTAGACCGCCCCGCCGGCGCAGGGGCCGAGGATGACCGAGAGCTGGGGCACGACGCCGGAGCTGAGCACGTTGCGCTTGAAGATCTCCGCGTAGCCGCCGAGGGCCGCGACGCCCTCTTGGATGCGCGCGCCGCCGCTGTCGTTGAGGCCGATGACCGGGGCGCCGACCTCCATGGCCTTGTCCATGACCTTGCAGATCTTCTCGGCGTGAGCCCAGCCGAGGCTGCCGCCGAACACGTCCGGGCGCTGGGCAAACACGAACACCCGGCGGCCGTCGATGGTCCCGTAGCCCGTGATCACGCCGTCGCCGTAGGACTGCTTGTCCTGCATGCCGAAGTCGGCGCACTGGGTGGTGACGAAGCGGTCGAGCTCGACGAAGCTGCCCGGGTCGAGGAGCAGCTCGATGCGCGCGCGGGCGCCCTGACGGCCGACGGACTCGAGGCGCTCGTGGGCCTTTTGCGACTTGGCCTCGAGCTTGGTCAGGGTGTCATCGGCCTCGCCGCCGCGCTCGTGGGCTCGAGCGGCGAGCGGGCCTCCACCCAACTCGGCGACGGTGTCGCGGATCTCGAGGGCGCGGGCGGGGGGCGAGAGCGTGGTGTCGTCGGCCATCGCCGGGACTTTAGACAGGCTCGGGGCGATCGAAAAGCGCGCGCCCTCCCCGGGCTCCCCGATCGCCCCGCCACAACCTCACGCAGACCCCAAAAAGCCGCAATTTTCCGCCCTGGTCTGGCAAACTGGCGGTCCATGGCCTTCGCGCACGCTCCCCTCGACGCCGCCGCGCTCGGACCCATCGCGGGTAAATTCGTCGGCCCCGACGCGCCCGACAAGATGCGCAAGATGGTCTCCTCGGGCCTGGCTCCCCTGCCGCCCCGGGACATGCTCGTCGCCCTCTACCAGCTGTGGGTCGCTGGGGACGACCTGGGCGAGAAGGCGGGCAAGACCGTCGCGGGCTTGCCCGCGCCGATCCTCGACGGCGCCCTCGGGGACGCCAGGCTGCCCGCAGGCGTGCTCGATCTGCTCGGCCGCAAGTTCGCCCGCAACGAGGCCGTGCTCGCCAAGGTCGTGCGCCACGCCCAGGTCGACGACGAGACCCTCATCGGCGTCGGCCGGCTGTGCCCCGAGCCGATCTGCGACATGATCGCGGACAACCAGACCCGCTGGCTCGCCCGCCCGGCGATCGTCAGCAGCCTGTACCAAAACCGCCACTGCCGCATGAGCGTGGTCCACCGGATGATCGAGCTGGCCGAGCGCCAGGGGGTGGACCTCAAGCTCCCGGCCATGGAGGAGATCCGCGCGGCGCTGGCCGACGCCGGGCCGCCCGACGAGACCCGCGACGCGCTGTACCGCAGCGCGACCAACACCGAGGTCGCCAAGGAGGCCGAGGCCGCGGCCCTGAACCTGTTCGGCGCCGCCGATGTCGACGACGAGCTCGACCTGCCCGAGTTCGACGACGGCGAGGTGTTCGAGGGCGAGCTGCCCAAGGAGGAAGAGGTCGCCGCCGACGAGCCGGCCGCCGAGGCCGAGGCCGAGGCCGAGGAGCCCCAGTCCAAGGCCCGGCGCCTCGGCCAGCTCCTCCAGATGCGGCCCATGGAGAAGATCCGCGCGGCGACCACGGGCGACAGCTACGACCGCTCGATCCTGATCCGCGACTCCAACAAGATCGTCGCCATGGCGGTGATCAAGTCGCCCAAGATCAAGGACAACGAGGCCGTCGGCTACTCGACCAACCGCGCGCTTTGCAACGACGTGATCAACTACATCGCCAACCGCCGGGAGTGGATCAAGCTCTACGCCGTCAAGCTCAACCTGGTGATGAACCCCAAGACGCCCCTGGCCAAGTCGATGACCCTGCTGGCGCACCTCAACCGCAACGACGTGCAAAAGGTCGCCCGCTCGAAGGGCATTCCGTCGGCGCTGGCCACGGCAGCGAAACGCAAGGTCCAGGCGCGGCGTTAGTCAAACCGTGTTCGCCGCCGTCCAGCGCTGGGGCGGGGTCCTCGTCCGACCCCGAGCCACCTTCGAGGCCTTTCACGCTGCGCACTCTGCCGACCCCCGGGTTGGCAAGTGGGACGCCTGGGCGCTGACGGGGCTCTACGTCGCCGGCAGCCAGGTCCAGGCCATCAGCGAGGCCCTCGCCAAGTACCAGGCCTTCGACAGCCTGGCGATCCTGTTCAACGGCGTCGCCATGGCCGTGCTCGCGCCGATCCTCGTCGGCTTCCTGGCCGAGGCGCTGCTCGGTGCGCGCCACCGCGCCTACGGAAACATGACGCTGGTGCCCCTCGTAGCTCTGGCGACCCTCGCCAACCTCCTGCGTCAGCAGGGCGTCCAGCTGCCCGGTCCGCACTACCTCCCCGAAATGATGGGGAGCGCGTGGGCGGTCGCCCTCGCCTTTTGGGGTCGCGCGCGGCTGCCCAAGTTCGAGGCCGAGTCCAAGAAGTCAAAATCAACCTCCTCCGAGAGCCCAGCCGATGACTGAAATGCGCAAGCTCCCCGAGCTCGTCGTCGGGACCGTCCTGCTCGGGCTCATCGCCCTCGCCGGCGCCCAGGATGCCCTCGAGGCCACGGTCCGCTGGGACAGCTACGGCCCCGTGAGCGTCGACGATCCCCTGCCGGAGTTTCGCGTCGAGCTCAGCGACAGCACGCAGCTGAGCAGCGCGGACCTCGGCGCGGGTGAGGGCGTGACCATGCTGGCGTTTTGGGCGACCTGGTGCCACGCCTGCGAGGCCGAGATGCCGGCCCTGGTCGCCCTCGACGCGCGCTACGACGACGACGAGCTGCGCATCGTCGGGGTCAACCGCGACGACCTGCCCATGGACCGACGCGCGGCCCAGGTCGGCGCCTTCTCCAGCGCCCGCGGCATGCAGTTCCCCCACATCTACGACGACGGGCAGCTCGCCCGCGCCTTCGGGGTCGAGGCGATCCCGCACCTGGTGCTCGTCGATCCCAACGGCCGGATCCGCTACGTGCACCTGGGCCGGGTCACGGAAAAGCAGCTCGCCTACGAGGTCGACGAGCTGCTCCGGGGTGGCTGAGCACCAAGAGCCAGTTCAGTCCGCTTCGGCCTGGCTCTCGCCCTCGCCATCGCCATCGCCCCCCGGCTCGAGGCTGGCCTGGCGGGCGACCAACTTCGCGTAGGCGCCCCCCTTGGCCATGAGCTCGGGGTGCTTGCCCTGCTCGACGACCTGGCCATGGTCGAGCACGACGATCCGATCCGCGTCGCGGATCGTGCTCAGCCGGTGGGCGATCACCAGGGTCGTCCGCCCCTGCTGCAGCCGCTCGAGCGCCGCCTGGACCATGTGCTCGCTCTCGCTGTCCAGCGCCGAGGTGGCCTCGTCGAGGATCAGCACCGTCGGGTCGCGGAGGATCGCCCGGGCGATGGCCACGCGCTGGCGCTGACCGCCGCTGAGCTTGACCCCGCGCTCGCCGACGATGGTGTCGTAGCCCTCGGGGAACTCGAGGATGAAGTCGTGGGCGTTGGCGTCCCGGGCCGCGGACTCGAGCTCCGCGTCGCTGGCGTCCAGGCGGCCGTAGCGGATGTTCTCGCGGATCGAGCCCGAGAACAGCACGGGGTCCTGGGAGACCTCGGCGATCGAGCCGCGCAGCGAGCTCAAGGTCAGCTCGCGCAGGTCCTGGCCGTCGTAGCGGACCGCCCCCGCCTGGGGGTCCCACATGCGCAGCACCAGGCGGCTGAGGGTGGTCTTGCCCGAGCCGCTCGAGCCGACCAGGGCACAGACCTCGCCGGGCTCGATGACCAGGTCGAGGTCCTTGATCACCTCGGTGTCGCGGTCGTCATAGCCGAAGGTCACGCCATCGAAGCTGAGCCGTCCCTTGGGCTGGCTCAGCGCCTGGGCCCCCGGCGAGTCGGCGATCTCGGGCTCGGAGTCGAGGATCTCGAACAGCCGCGCCGCCGAGCCGAGCCCCTGATTGAAGCTGCCGATCACGCCCGCGAGGCCGCCCACGGAGCCGGCCACCTGCAGGGTGTAGAGCACGAAGCGGAACAGGTCGTCCTTGTCCATGGTGCCGTCGAGGACCATGTGCCCGCCGAGCCAAAAGATCCCCGCGACGGCGCAAAAGGCCAGGAAGCTCGACACGGACATGAACCAGCTGCGCGCCCGGATCTGCTTGACGAAGAGCTTGAAGGCCTTGTCGATGGCCTCGCCGTAGCGCGCGCCCTCGAACTCCTCGCGGGTGAAGGACTGGACGGTGTCGACGGCCGACAGGCCCTCCTGGAGGCGGCCAGAGGCCTTGGCCAGCTGGTCCTGGGCCTGGCGAGCGAGGCGACGAATGATCCGGCCCCACAAGTTGGCGATGATGACCAGGGGCGGGACGACCAGCAGCACCCGGCCGGTCAGGCCCGGGCTGACGTAGAACAAAAAGCCGATCCCGCCGATCAGCGAGAGGATGTTGCGCAGCGCCAGGCTCAGATCCTGGCCGATGATCGACTGCAGCCGGGTCGCGTCGTCGGACTGGCGCGAGAGCAGCTCGCCGGTGCGGTTGGCGTGAAAGTAGCGCTGAGTCATGCGCAGCAGGTGCGCGTGGATCTCCATGCGCAGGTCGGCGACGACCCGCTCGCCCACCCAGCTCATGAGGTAGTGACGGATGAACACGAACACGCCCTGGAACGCGAACAGGCTGACCAGGACCAGGGTGCTCTCGTTGAGCTTGGCCGCGTCGGCCATGCTCGCGTCGACGGCCGTGGCCAGCAGGTCGCCGAAGAACCAGGGCACGGCCAGGCCGACGCTGACCGTGAACAGCAGCGCGCCCAGGGCGATGCTCAGGCGCCCGGCGTAGGGACCGGTGTACTTGAACAGCCGCCACAGCTGCTTCCAAGCCGACTTGCGATCGATCTTGGCGTGCTCTTCGACCTTGGTGTCGTCCGGTCCGGCCATCCGCGCGAGCCTACCCAAGGGATCACCGATCGCAACTCCCCGGGCACCCGGCCAACCCCGCGCCGGGTGCGAGCGTCACGCGGGCCGTGGACGAGCCCGGTGCGGGCTGGCCTCAGACGTGCTCAGGCCCGCTTCCGCGGGGCGGAGCGAGCCTGAAGGCCCCTAGCGGGGCTGGGTGGGGATCGCCTGGGCGATCGCCCAAGCGGGCGGGGTCAGGGCGTCATCGAGACGGTGCCGGACAGGCCCTTGAGCTCGAAGTCGATCTCGATCATCTGACCGATCGCCTCGACCTCGAACACGTCGGTGGCGATGGTGAAGTTGGTGTCGCTCCAGGTCAGGTCCATGGTCGCGCCGGCGCCCTGGATGTCGACGTCGAAGAAGGGCACGGCGCCGGGCAGGTCGAGGTCGCTGGGCATCGGCCGGTCGTCGGGGTTGACCTTGGCGTCGATGATCGCGGTGGTCAGCACGGGGTGCGGGATGTTGGTGGTGCCCGTGGCCACGCCAGCGTCGTGGTCGCCCTGGTTGGTGCCGAAGTTGACCGGGAAGGCGTCGCCGTCGTTGGCCATGTTGATCATGGTCAGGGACACGACGGGGTTGACGATGCCGAGGTTGCAGACCTGATCGAGGACGTCGGCGATGTCGATGGACACGAGCTCGACGCGGACCACGGAGGCGTTGTCGTCCATCTCGACCTGGACCTCGCCGCCGGTGACCATGAAGTCGATCGGGATCTCGCAGCTGCCGAGCAGGCCGGCGTCGGCGGTGGCCGTGGACGCCAGGGTGCCGCCGCCCATGGCGAAGGTCATGACCTCGCAGGCGTTGCCGACACCGTTGCCGTCGAAGTCGAGCTGGTTGGGGTTGGCGACCGAGGGGCAGTTGTCGTCGGCGTCGGGGACCTCGTCCATGTCCTCGTCCGGCGGCGGGCCCTCCTCGGTGGTCTCGGTGGTGTCCTCGGCCGAGCCCGAGCCGGTCTCGGTGTCGTCGGTGTCGTCGGTGCCGACCTCGTCGTCGGTGCCCGCGGTGTCGTCGGCGGCTTCGCTGCCGCCACCGCCGTCATCGCCACAACCGACGGCGAATACGGCTACCAGGGAAAAAGAAAGGAAACCAAGGGCGCTGCGCTTCATGAGCAATCCCATACCACCGGTGAGGGCGAGCAAACAACAACCTTGCGCGACCGGTGGTGCAAGAGCGCCCCCCTTTCCCGATCGGCTCCTAGGTCAGCGCGCGGGCGAGCGCGACGCCAACCATGCTCAGCATCGCGAGCACGGGCAGCTGGACGAGGACCGCAGCCAGCCAAAAGGCCAAGCGCGGACCGAGCCCCGCGCCCTCGACCACGCGGGCGCGCGCGCCCGCGTCGACCTCGATCGCCAGCTCCTCGCGCAGCTCGGCGAGGCGCCGCTCGAGCAAGGGCGCGATGGCGCGGCCATAGAGGTTGGCGGTGCTCCGCCCCCAAATGAACGCCGCTCGCGCTCGCCTGGGCCAGCGCCACAGCCCCACGGCAAAGATCGTCGCGTTGAGCACCCACGCCGCCTTGTAGCGACCGCAGCCCGTCGCCAGCTCCCACGCGCCGACCTCGACCTCGCCGGGCAGGTCCGTGCCGTAGCCCGTGAGCACGTGGTGGAGGTCGTGGTAGACGAGGGCGTCGCGGCGCGACTTGGGGTTGGGCACGGTCAGTGTCCGACCCAGGAAGATCAGCCGGACGGTCTCGTCGTCGTAGCCTCCGCCGTCCTCGCTGCCCCCCTCGTCGTCGAAGCCGTTGGCCTCGAAGTAGCGCTTGCGCGCGTCGACGAGCGGAAGATCGGCGGGGTAGAGCGGAGTCTGAGCCGTGGCGGTCACAGACTCAGCATGGGTCCGCTCGAGGGGGTCGACCATTCGCCTTTGGCCCAGGGCATGATGGTCGTCAACCACACATTAAACATCGTTATTGTGGTTTCCTCCCGAGCCCGCGGCGAGCGGCCTCAACTTTTGGGCTCGGGCGTCGGGTCTGTCCTTGGCTCGGTCTCGCCCTGGGGTAGCGTGGCCGCGCCATGCGATGCGCCCGGGCTCTGTCCCTCCTGCTCCTGCCCGCGACCTTGACCCTGTCCTCCTGTGACAAGGACGCCTCGACCGAAACACCAAGCGACGCCGTCGCCCCGGCCGAATCGTCCACGCCACGCAGCGCGCCCGAGGGCTCGAGGCTCACGGGCCTCGTCGACGAGGACACCTTCGCGTCCATGCACCAGCTCAGCGAGGCCGAGGCCCCGGCCCTGCGCGGCGAGACCGTCGAGCTCGCGGGCACGCGCGCCTACCTGTCCCTGCCCGAGGGCGCGAGCGGGCCGGTCCCCGCGCTCGTGGTGATCCACGAGTGGTGGGGTCTCAACGATCACATTCGCCACTGGACGGACCGCCTGGCCGCCGACGGCTACGCCGCCCTCGCCGTGGATCTCTACGGCGGCGAGGTTGCGACCACCCCCGACGAGGCCATGGCGATCATGAAGCGCGTCGACCCCGAGGCGGCCGCGGCGACCTTGCAGGCCGCCCACGCGTTCTTGGCCAGCGACCCGCGGATCCAGGCGACGCGCCGCGGCGTGATCGGCTGGTGCTTCGGCGGCGGCTGGTCCCTGCGCCACGCCATCGCCACCTCGGATCTCGACGCCGCGGTGATCTACTACGGCCGGACCACCGAAGACCCCGCCGAGCTCGGCCAGATCCAGGCGCCCCTGCTCGGCGTGTTCGCCAACGAGGACCGCTCGATCCCCCCGGAGGTCGTCGACGGCTTCGCCGCCGCCCTCGAGTCCGCCGGCAAGTCCATCGAGCTGCACCGCTACGACGCCGAGCATGCCTTCGCCAACCCCTCGAACGCGCGCTACGACCACGACTCGGCCGCCGACGCGTGGTCCCGCGTGCGGGCCTTCCTGGCCCGGGAGCTGCGCGAGGGCGAGTAGCTCTCAGCCCGCCGATGGCTAAAATGCTCTCGATGTCCGGAGCAAAACCCAAGGCACCAGACCATCGCTCTGCCGAGCCGAGGAACAAAGATACCGAGCACCTGCGTTTCCTCGACGCTGTCGCCGAAGGGATGGCAGACGCCGACGCAGGGCGCGTACAGACCCACGCCGTGGTCGTCGCTCGCATGTGTACACGGTTCGCTGCGCGTACGAAGTGAGTGGGGCGAAGATCGCTAGCCCGCTTCGCGCTCGCTCTGCGCCAGCCCCAAGTAGCCGCGCATCATCGCCCTGAGCT
The DNA here is from genome assembly GCF_000170895.1 of Plesiocystis pacifica SIR-1. Lineage (GTDB taxonomy): Bacteria > Myxococcota_A > Polyangia > Nannocystales > Nannocystaceae > Plesiocystis > Plesiocystis pacifica. The sequence goes on from NZ_ABCS01000028.1 coordinate 63,593, forward strand.
CCTCGAACAGGCTCTGGTCGGCGATCCACTCCGGGCGCTCGCGGGCCGCGGCGCGCAGGAGCTGGACCCCGAGCTGCACGCAGATCCACGCGGCGCGCTCGAAGTCGGGGCGGCGGTGCTCGTGGGCGCGGGCGCGCAGGACATCGGCGAAGCCTGTGATGCACTCGTCGACGACGGCCTGCACCGCCTCGGCGAGCTCGAGCTCGTCGAGGACCGCGACCATGTGGCGGTAGAGCAAGGGCTTGGGGCCGTAGACCTCGATGAGCACCCGGCCGAGGCTGTCGATGCTCTCGACCAGGGGCGCCTCGAGGCCGCCCTCGAACACGGCGAAGAGCCGCTGGCGATCGCGCTCGAGCTCGGCCTGGATGACGGCGGCGACGAGGGACTGCTTGTTGGGGAAGTACTGGTAGAGGGTGCCGACGCTGACCCCGGCCCGCTCGGCGACGGCGGCGGTGGTCAGCTCGTCGAGGCCGCGGGACACGAGCAGCTGCGTGGTGGCCGTGACGATCGCGTCGACGGTCACGCGCGAGCGAGCTTGGCGCGGGCGCTTGCGCGGCTGGGTCTTGGCCATGGAGCCAGTGTAAGACCTGACCCACCGCCAGGCGCGGCTGATGCGCCAAGTGTCCGCGCCCTGCCCGGGAATGTCCGGCCTGGCGCGCGCGTCGGGCTGCCCAGGGCCCATCCGGGGCGCCCGCACGCCCGCGCAACGCCCCAGCCATCGCTTCGCCCGGATCGTCGTTGTAGCTTCCCCAGACTCTTCGCCGAGACCTCCCCGCCCTGACGCCCCACGATGCTGTTCGCCAGCTTCGACTTCCTGCTCTTCATCGTCCCGGTCCTGCTCGCCTATTGGGCGCTGCGCGACCGGCCGGCGGCGCGGGTGGTGTTGTTGCTCGGGGCCTCCTACTTCTTCTACATGGCCGGGGCGAAGCCGCCGGCGGGCAGGCTCTCGCCGCCGTGGACCTTCGCCGGCTTGCTGGTGTTCTCGACGGTCCTCGACTACGTGGCCTCGATGCGCATCCACGCGCGGGCCAAGGCCCTGCGCGACCCGAGCCAGCTCGACTTGCCGGCCTCCGAGCGCCCCGACGACCCCGCCCTGGCCTCGGCCCGGCGCGCGCGCAACACCTGGCTGACCCTGAGCCTCGCCGGCAACCTCGGCCTGCTCGCCTACTTCAAGTACGTCGACTTCCTGCTCGAAGCGACGGTCGACATCCTCCAGCTCCTGCTGCCCGGCGAGTTCGGCGAGGCCGTCGCGCCGCAGCTGGCCCCCCTGCTGCCCATCGGCATCAGCTTCTACACCTTCCAGAGCCTCAGCTACACCATCGACGTGTGGCGGCGGCGGCTGACCCCGGAGCCCCGCTTTGGCCGCTTCGCGCTGTTCGTGGTGTTCTTTCCCCAGCTCGTCGCCGGGCCGATCGTGCGCGCGAGCGAGTTCCTGCCGCAGCTGCACCGGCGGCCCAAGATCACGGCCACGCAGGTCGAGGCCGCGCTGTTCCGGATCTTCAAGGGCCTGCTCAAGAAGGTCGTGCTCGGCGACTTCATCGCCGTCTACTTCACGGACATCGTGTTCGCGACCCCGGGGGACTTCACCTCCCTCGAGTGCCTGCTCGCGCTCTACGCGTTCACCCTGCAGATCTACGCGGACTTCGCGGGCTACTCGGACATCGCCATCGGCGTGGCCAAGCTGCTGGGCTTTTCGATCCCCGAGAACTTCGACCGCCCCTACCAGGCCCAGAACGTCGGCGAGTTCTGGCGGCGCTGGCACATGACGCTGTCGACCTGGCTGCGCGACTACCTGTTCTTCCCCCTCGGCGGCAGCCGGGGCAGCAACGCGCGCACCTACTTCAACCTGTGGCTGACCATGTTCCTGGTCGGCATGTGGCACGGGGCGAGCTGGAACTTCGTCATCTACAGCAACCTCCAGGGCGGGGCGATGCTGTTCAACCGCTGGAACCGCCTGCGCGAGCGCAGCCCCGGGGCCTCGATGATGTTGTGGGGCGTCGCGCTGCCCCTGTTCGCCCTGGCGATGTACGGCTTCGGCATGGGCGTCCTCGACCTGCCCCTGGATCGGGCGGGGGTGTTCGCGGGGATCTGCGCCGGCGCGTTCGCGCTGATCGTCGCCCTGCCCCTGGCCCGCCGCGACGACGACGAGGCCCGCAAGCGCCGGCTCCGGTGGCTCGTGCCCGTGCACGTGTTCCTGACCTTCCACTTCTCCACGCTGACCCGGGTGTTCTTCCGCGCCGAAGACCTCGACACGGCCAAGCTGATGATCGCCAAGCTGCTGGCCTTCGAGCCCCGCGGGGTCCGGGCCGGGCTGTTCCGGGTCCAGGGCCTGCACGACTGGCTCGGCGCCCAGGCCGAGGCCCTCCCGCAGCTCACGCCGCTGTGGGCCCCCGGGGTGTGGCTCGCCGAGTACGGCCTGCTGCTCTTGCTGGTGTTCGGCACCGCCTACCACTTCACCCCGCGGGAGTGGGTCGACGTGCACATCAAGAAGTGGTTCACCCGCCTCCCCGGCCCCGCCCTCGGGCTGATCTACGCCGCCTTGGCCCTGCTCCTCCTCCACCTCCTCGACGGCCCCCGGGCCAACATCTACTTCGACTTTTGACCGAGACCGACCACAGCGCCGCCGAAGCCGACGGCCTCCTCGACGCCGAGGAGGTGGTCGAGCGCGTCGTGCTCGATGACGAGGACGGCAGCGAGGACGCGACCACCAAAACGGGCAAGACCGACTCGCAGTGGCTGCCCCTGCGCAAGCTGCTCAGCGCGACGGCCACCCTCGGCCTGCTGATCGGCGCGAGCTATGCCTTCGACCAGAGCTGGGCCCAGCCGTGGCGCGCGGACGAGGACTACGTGCCCTTTTGGAACCTCATCGGTCGGGAGTTCATGGGCCAGGAGGCCGCGGCCGAGGCCGAGGCCGAGAAGGCCGACGCGCTCGACGAGCTGGCCAAGCTCGCCGAGGCCGAGGAGGTCGACGGCGACGCGCCGGTGCCCGATCGCAAGCCCCTTCGGCCCCCGCCGAGCGCCGACACCGACGACGGAGCGGACAGCGTCGCGCGCTACCCGAGCTACGTCGCCCACGAGCTCGATCCTGCCGCCGACGAGGTCAAACACCGCCTCGCCAACCCCGAGGCCCTCGAGCCCTTCTTCGCCGCGCTCGCGCGCACGGACCTGGGCTACGCCGGGGCGGTCACCCGCGCGGGCCACTGGGGCGACTCCATCCTCGGCACCGACGGTATCCCCTCGGCGATCCGCCGCCGCCTCCAGGCCCGCTTTGGCGACGCCGGCCACGGCTTCCACGCGATCCGCCCCTACGACGCCAGCTACCGCCACCAGGGCATCGTCTTCGCCGAGGAGGGCAACACCCGCTGGCAGTCGTGCATGGTCCGCAGCCGGTGCATGGAGGACGGCAGCTACGGCTACGGCGGCGCGACGGCGCGCTCGAGCGGGGGGCCCACGAGCGTGTTCGAGACCGCCGCCAAGGGCTCCGTGGGCACGAGCGTGTCCGTGTTCGAGCTGTGGTACCGCGCCCAGCCCGAGGGCGGGAACATCCGCGTGCGCATCGACGGCGGGCCCGAGCGCGGCGGCGAAGACCGCCTGGTGTCCACGGCCCTCGACGGCGGCGCGGGCGAGGGCGAGACGGGCACCGGCGCAGGCGCGCCCGAGGGCATCGTCGACGCCTGGGCCCGCGTCGAGCTCCCCGACGGGCCGCACCGCTTCGAGGTCCGGGCCGCCGGGGGCGGGGCCGTGCAGGCCTACGGCGTGACCCTCGAGCGCGAGGGCCCGGGCGTGGTCTGGGACGGCATGGCGCTGATCGGCGCGTTCACCAAGCGCCTGCTCGAGCCCGAGGCCGAGCACCTGCGCGTCCAGCTCCAGCACCGCGAGCTCGACCTGATGGTGTTCACCTTCGGCGGCAACGACATGACCCGCGACAAGGGCGACCTGCGCTACACCATGGACCCCTACGTCGAGGAGTACGGCCAGGTCATCGAGCGCTTCAAGGCCGCCCGGCCCGAGGCCGCGTGCCTGATCATCGGCCCCGTCGACCACGGCGAGCGCGTCGACGCCCGCATCGTCAGCCGCCCCGTGGGCCCGCGCATGACCGAGGCCCAGCGCCAGGTCGCCCGCGACCACGGCTGCGCCTTCTTCGACACCCTCGCGGCCATGGGCGGGCCCGGCTCGGTCGCGCGCTGGAAGCAGCGCAGCCTGATCAGCGGCGACCTGGCCCACCCGACCGCGCGCGGGCACAAGCTGATCGCCTCCCTCGTGGTCCAGGCGCTGATGGTCGACTACGTCGCCTTCCGCGAGCGCGTCGCCGGCGAGCCGATGCCGCCCATGGATTAGCGTGAGTTAGAGCTGACTGGCCAAGAAGCCGCCCACGCGGGTCGTCTTGCGCCCGGCCGGATCGATGAGCCAGCCGTCGACCCACAGGCGCTCGTGCTTGGCGTCGCCGACCCAGCGGATCAGGCTCTCGCCGACGGCGTCCAGGCTGCCGAACACCTCGGTCATCACGTTGTCCGGCGTCACCACCTCGAACTTCCGATCGTCCCCGAGCATGCCGAGCAGCTCGCCGGTGCTCAGGTCGATGAAGTAGAGCTCGCGGTGGATGTAGTCGCCCATGGACAGCATCCCGCTGAGCAGCACGAAGCGCCCCGAGGGTGAGCGGCCCTCCTCGCTCGCGCACAGCGCGGCCATGGACTCGGGGTCGCTGAAGTCGACGCTGTTCGAGCACACGGACACGGCCTTGGGGTTGGTCCGCGCGTTGGCCGTGCCCTTGGGGAAGATCAGCCACGCGTCGGGGTCCCAGCGCCACGCGAAGGCCTCACCCGTCGGCTGCTCCGACGCGTTCATGCTCCCCCCGCCGCCGCTGCTGCCCCCGCACTCGAAGGCCGCGTCCGGCGGGCAGTCCCCGTCCATCATCTCCTCGAGGCGGCTGTGGACCTTGCCCGTGTCGAGGTCCACGCGGACCTCGATCTCCAGCTCGGCCATGTTCTCGTTGCGATCGGCGAGGTTGAAGCAGGCGCGCTTGTTGGCGACGTCGACGGAGAAGCCCCAGTCGCTCTGCACGTCGAGGTAGTCCTCGGAGAACTCGACCTTGCAGGTCTTCGCGTTGAAGTTCCGGGGCAAGGTCGCCACGGCCGTCACGGCCCCGCCGGCCTTGGCCACGCGCATGAGCTCGTAGTTGGGGGCCTTGGGGTGGAGGAAGAGGATCTCGCCGTCGGGCAGGATCCGCGGCCAGGCGGCGGCCATGGGCGTCAGGGTGCGCAGCTGCTTGCCGTCGAGGTCGTACTCGACCAGGCCTTTGCTGCCGCCGACGATGAGCGTGGCCGCGGAGGTCTCGGCGGCAGCGTCCTCGCCTCCGGTCTCGCCCGTGTCTGTCTCCCCGGTCTCCCCCGTGCCGGTCTCCCCGGTCTCCCCCGTGTCTGTCTCCCCGCCTTCGGAGCCGCCCGTCTCCTCGCCGCTCCCCTCGGTCTCAACCGCCGCGCCCGTCTCCGCCGCGCCCTCGGCGGGGTCTGCCGTCGGCGGAGCCTCGGTCGGCGCCTTGGAGACCTCCCCGTCACCCGCCGCGGCTCCCCGCTTCGCCGGCGCGCTCCCCCCATCGGGGGCCGGCCCCGAGCTCGCCGGACACCCAGCCAGGAGGCAAGAGAGCGCGAACAGGGCCCAGGGGCGATCCTCGAGTGTCACCCAACCGGCATGCCCCAGGGCCGCCAGGGTTGTCCAGCAAAGACTCGGCAACCGCGCAAACCTGGTTTGGTGGGGTCTTGGCGACGCCAAGTAGCGCACACCTCGGGCCGCCGAGAGTTGGCAAGGACAGCGAGTCGCGCGACCATGACCAGGTGAGCGATGCCTTCGTGTTGATCCGCCCTCACCGACCGGTGTGGATCGGCTGCAACGTCGACGGCGACCCCGACCTCCCCCGGGTCATCGAGGTGCTCGAGCCGAGCTCCGGCACCGAGTCGGCCGTCATCCACGAGCGCCCGGCCTCGAACTCGGTCCACGCCTACGACAGCGTCGGGGTCAACGAGGCCGGCCTGGCCCTCGTCTACCAGCGCGCGCCGACCCGCTACACCAGCTTGGTCAGCGGCGCCGACGACCGCGGCCGGCGGACCTTGCTGCGCGACGTCCTGGCCCGCAGCACCCAGGCCGAGGAGGCCCTCGAGCTCATCGTCGAGCGCTACTCCAGCCAAGAGCGCAGCAGCCTGTCCGAGGGCGCGTGCATCCTGATCGCCGACGGCGAGAGCGCGTGGCTGCTCGAGCTCGCCGGCGAGCTGTGGGCCGCCGTGCGCATCCGCGGCCGGCGGGTGATCTCCGGCGCGCTGACCATCCAAAACGACTTCGACCGCATCCACCCCCGGGCCCTCCAGGACGCCCGGCGCGAGGGCTGGACGCGCTCGGGGCTGGACTTCGGCTTCGCCCGCTGCTTCGCCGCCCCGCGCCAGGTGCTCGTCGAGGGCTCCCAGCTGCGCCGCGCCAACACCCTGCACCGCCTGCTCGGCGCGGGCGAGCGCGCCGACGCGGCCGATCTGGCCCGGGTGCTCCGCGACCACGCCGGGGGGGAGCCCGACGCCCGCTTCCGCCCGCCCATGACCTGCTCGCACCCCTCGCTGCTGCCCAACGCCCCGGGCGTGCCCTTCGCCTGGCGCCAGCAGACGACGATGAGCCTGATCGCCGCGCTGCCGAGCCCGGACCAGCGGACCTTCGGCGAGGACGAGGACATCGACCTCGACCTCAACCTCGGCCCGCGCCGCCCCTCGCGGGTGTGGATGACCGGCACGCCCGCGCCCTGCCTGTCCGTGTTCAAGCCCGTCGCCTTCGAGTCGCAGGACTGGTCCGACCACAGCGAGACCCTGTGGCGCCTCCACCAGCGCTTCCACATGGCGGTCCTGCGAGGCTGGCGGAGGCGCTCGACGCTCGGGGGCCCCGACCGGGCGGTCCTCGAGCGCCGCGCCTTCATGCGGGCCCAGGAGGACGAGGGCCTGCAGCTGTGGGCCGAGCACCGCCGGGCCCTGCTGGTCTGGCTCGAGGAGGCCGAGCGCCTCGATCGCGAGCGGCCGCGGCTGCTCGCAAAGATCTTGGATCGCTAGGAGCTCGGCATGACGAAGCGCTCGGGGATGATCTTGGCTGGCGCCGCCCTGCTCGTGGGGGTGCTCGGCGCGTGCAGCCAAGACGCCGGACGCACCTGCGCCGCCGACTCCAAGGACGCCGCCGCCCTCGAGGCCGAGGTCCGGGCGCTGTTCGCCCGCCAGCGCGAGGGCTGGAACCGCGGAGACCTCGACGCCTTCTTGGCGGACTACGAGCCCTCGGAGGCCTTGCTGTTCACCTCCGGGGCCAAGATCCGCCGCGGCTTTACGGAGACCGAGACCAGCTACCGCGGGCGCTACGGCGGGAGCCGAGAGGGGATGGGCACGCTGGCCTTCGAGCTCCTCGACGTCCGCCTGATCGGCGCGTGCTCGGACGGGGCCGTGGTCCTCGGGGAGTGGCGGCTGACGGACACGGACGAGGCCGGCCACGGGGTGTTCTCGGTCATCCTCGAGCGACGCGAGGGCGCGTGGCGCATCGTCCACGACCACACCAGCGCGGCCGCCGAGTGAGCTAGTTCGAGTTGGCCTCGAACTTCGGGTGCGCCGCGAGCCAGGCCGCCGTCGTCGGCGGGACGTCCATGAAGCCCGCGTAGATCTCGAGGGCCTCGCCCATGAGCCCTCGCGCGCGCGCGCGCTGGGCCTCGCGCTCGTCGGGCGAGCGCCCGTCGTCCGCGGCCGCCTTGGTCCACAGCGCGATGGCCAGCTCGGCCTTGACCGCGGCCAGCTCCTCCCCCGGCACCGTCTGCGACTCGAGCACCCCGAGCGCCCCCTCGAGGGCGAGCAGGGCCTCGTCGACGCGGCCCAGGCGGACCCAGGCGGAGGCCTGGCTGACCGCCGCGAGGGCCGTGTAGGGGTTGTCGTCGCCGTAGAGCCTGGCGAAGATCTGGTGCATGGCGTGGAAGTGGGCGCGCGCGGACTCCCACTGCTCGGCGCGCGCGTCGAGCTCTCCGAGGCCGTTGTGGACCAGCGCGACGACGCTCTCGTCGGCCCGATCCCCGCGCGTCTCGAGCCCCGCCATCGCGCCCTCGAGCTCGCGTCGAGCGTCCGCCGAGCGGCCCTCGACGTACATCAGCGCCAGGCCGTAGTTGAGGTGGGCCGAGAGCGTGTCCTGATGCAGGGGACCCAGACCCTGCTCGAGCAAGGCGATGCTGCGCTCGAGGTGGGGCAGCGCCTCCTCGTGGCGATGCGCCGCGATCAAGGTCGCGCCGAGGTTGGCCAAGGTGGTGCCGACGAGCTCGGAGTCCGGGCCGCGGAGCTCGGTGTGCAGGGCGAGGAGCTCGCGGCTGAGCTCGATGGCCTCGTCGTAGTCGCCCTGGCGGTAGGCGACGACCGTCGCGGCGTTGAGGACCTCGGTCTCGACGCCGTCCCGACCCAGGGGCGCAGACAAGGCCCGGGCCGCCGCGGCCCAGCGCGCGCCCGCGTCCACGTCGCCGAGGTTGTAGACCCACAGCCACACGAGCTGCGCCGCCACCCGGGCGCCCTGGCGGCGCTCGTTGTGCTCGAGGGCGAGGAGCCAGGCGCGCTCGAGGGCCGCCTGCGAGCCCTCGGCGTCGGACTGCATGCGCCGGATCTGCCCGTCGAGGAGCTCCGCCTCGAGGGTCATCGGCGCGTAGCCGAGCTCGCGGACGGGGTCGAGCAAGGGCTCGAGGGCGACCCCCGCCTGGTCAAAGGCGCTCGTATTCACGAACGCGCGGACCCGGGCGAGGCGGACCTCGTAGTCCTCGACCCCCGCGACCATGTCTGGCTCGGGCGGCGGCGAGCGAGCGCTGAGGGCACCGAGGTCGCCGCAGGCCTCCACGCTCGGCAAGTTGGCGACGGCCTGGACCACGCTCTCGAGCGCCTGCGCCTCGAGCTCGGCGCTGACCTCGACCTGGGCCCCGAAGGCTCGCAGCGCGTCGGCGAGGCAGGCCTCGCGGCGCAGGTGCAGCTCCTCGAGCTCATCGGGTGCATCGAGAGCACCGCCGCGTTGGGGCACGTACGCCTCGCAGCTGTGCCGCCGGGCCTGGGCCCAATCTTCGGCGTAGCCGTCCAGCCGCTGCTCGACGCGCACGAGCACGTCGTCGGCCCCAGGGACGCCGCTCGCGATCAAGGTCTCGCCGAGCTCCGCGCGCTGCACCGGACCCCACAGCGCGTCGACCTCTCGCCCCGCCTCGGCGCAGCGCAGCGCCGCCTCGCGCTCGCTCCGGCGGGTCTCGGCCGCGTCGAGCTGCCACATGCCGACGACCACCGCGACCGCCCCCGCCCCCAGCCACGGGAGCGCGCGCTGCCACGACCCCCCGCGGCGATCGTCGAGGGCCTCGAGCACGGCCTCCATGGACGGGAAGCGAGCGCTGGGCTCGACGGACAGGCCGCGGGCCAGCGCGTCCTGGAGGCGCCGCGGGAGCTCGGACTCCCCAGGGGTGATCCGCCCCGCGCACACCGCCTCGCCGATCGCCTCGGGGGTGCGTCCCCGAAAGGGTCGCCGGCCGTGGAGCGCCTCGAACAAGGTGACGAAGAAGGAGAACTGGTCGCTGAACCTGTCGGCGGGCTCGCCCCGAAATTGCTCTGGGGACATGTAGGCTGGCGAGCCCCGCCACCTCGAGCGCGGAGCCAGGCAGCCGCCCGCGCCCTGGCTCGCCCGTGACCCCCGGCTGCCGAGGCGGCGCAGCAACGAGCCGCTCTCGCCCCCCGCCCGCGCCACCGGGACGTCGCCGAGGGTGTCGGCGCCCGCGCTGCGCTCGGCGAGGACCTGGCGGTAGCGCTCGAGCTCCGCGGACGAACGCGCGAGTCCAAAGTCGGAGACCCGGACCCGACCGTCGGTGCCCACGAGCACGTTGTCGGGCTTGAAGTCCCGGTGCACCAGGCCCGCGCGATGGGCCGCCGCGAGCCCCGTCCTGCCTGCAAGAAGATCGCGATGACCTCCTCGGGGGAGCGCTTTTTCGACGCCGACCACTCCCGCAAGGTCCCCCCGGGCACGAACTGCATGGCGACGAAGAGCTGGGGCGGCTCGCTGCCCTCGACCAGGCCCACGTCGTGGACCGCGACCACGTTGGAGTGGGTGAGCTTGGCCATGGCCTGGGCCTCGTGGATCAGCGCTCGGGAGTCGCCGGCGAGCTCGCTGCGCAGCAGCTTGAGGGCCACGCGGCGGTCGAGATCAGGATCGTAGGCCGCGTAGACGTGACCCATGGTGCCCGAGCCCACGGGCTCCAGCACGGTGTAGCGGCCCACGCTCGTGCCCATCGCCAGGCGGCCCCCAGACAGCGCCGCGCAACCGACGGTCTGCGCCGTCATCACCGTGTCGGCCGAGGAAGCCCCTTCGACAGCGCCCGACTCCCCCGCCGACTCCTCAGTAGAACCCACCATCGTCCACACCACGAGGGTAGCCCAGCGCCCCCTCGCTCGTCTCGATGCTCGAGCACCCCCGACACCAGGCGTGACTGACACAGCGCCCGCGTCCTGTAGAAGGCACCAGGAGCTGCGAAACCTTCATGCGTGTCACCGGTGAAGCCCGGCGACCCCCAGCTCGACAAACCCACGCCCTCCATCAACCCTCAACACCCAAAACCAGAACACCCCCTGCCGTCAGGCGACAGCGGGGGATCCGACCCCCTCGACCCGTGCCCGCTCTCCATCGGAGACGACCCTCCCCGAAAAACCCAACACAACCCCCGCGCTACCCAGAAAGATCCCCAGCCTCCCCCTCGGACGACCCCGCCGCGCGCAGCTCCATCCCGCCCTCGTCCTGCTTGTAAGGCCCAAACTCCGCCAGCCGATCGACGTGGTGCCGCACCGCGTGCGCCTCCTCTTGCAGGAACTCCCGCACCCCCCGGTTCAACCCCGGATGCCGAAACCAGTGCGCCGAGTGGCACATCCGCGGCAAGAACCCCCGCAGCAGCTTGTGCTCCCCCTGCGCCCCAGCCTCGAACAAGGGCAAGCCGAGCTCGATGCAGCGCTCGATGCCCGCGTAGTAGGCCGCCTCGAAGTGCAGGAATTCAATGTCCTGATCGCAGCCCCAGTAGCGCCCGTAGAGCCCCGACTCGGTCTCGAAGAACAGCGCCCCCGCGACCGCCCGATCCTTGCGGCGCGCCTGTAGAAAGCGCACCCGCTCCGGCGCGAGCTCGACCAGCGCGTGGAAGAAGCCCGGCCGCAGATACTGGCGCCCCCCGTAGAGGTTGGTCGTCCGCCGGTAGAAGCGATCGAGGGCCGCGAGCCCCTCGCGGCTGAGCTCCGTGCCCGGCACGAAGGTGATGTCGTCGACGGCCGCCTGGGCCCGCCGACGCTCCTTGCGGATCTGCTTGCGCTTGCGCGAGGTCAGCGTGCCCAGGAAGTCGTCGAAGCTGGCGTAGCCCTGGTTTTGCCAGTGATACTGGAAGCTCATGCGCGCCGCGAAGCCCTCGCGCTGCAGCAGCGCCTGCTCCTCGCCCGTGCAAAACAACCAGTGAATCGAAGAGCAGCGCCGCTCCTCGGCGACCTCGCGCACGCCCTCGATCAGGCGCAGCGCCACGGCCTCGCGCGCGGCCGGGTCGAGGTCGGGGTGCAAGAGCAGGCGCTTGCCCGTGGCCGGCGTGGCCGGGGCCGCGATGACCAGCTTGGGGTAGTACTCGAGGCCGGCGTGCATGGCCGCCCGAGCCCACTGAAAGTCGAAGATGTACTCGCCGTAGCTGTGGGTCTTGACGTAGCTCGCGACCGCGCCGAGCAAGGTACGGCCCCCCCCGCGCGAGTCCCTGGTTGCTTCCCCTCCAGCCTCTCCCTTCGCGTCGCCCCCCTGTTCGGGGGATGCGTTGCTCGCACGCTCGGCGGGCTCGGTGCCCCCCGGCGCGGGCCCGTAGACCAGGACATAGAGGGGGTCCCACCCCGATTGGGCCGTTGTCGATCCCGAGCGCTCCAGTGCAAGAAGAAAACCCCACTCCAAAAAGGGCGAGGGATCGTGGTCCAGGCCGTTCCAACTCGCGCTATCGACGCCCTCGAGGGAGGTGAGCTCGGTGAGTTCCAGGTCCACTGGGGCGAGCATTACCCCCAGCCGGCCGAACGCAAATGTTCGAGCGCACGCGCGCCCATGCAAAGGCGCGACGGCCCCCGGATCGGCCCCGGATCTGCCGACCTCGCGCTACAATGTCACTTGCCCAAAAGTCCGGCTATCCCCCCGCAGCCGGCCCCTGCCCACCATGTCCGACAAGCGGAAAGACGATCCCCAGCGTGGCGTCGCGCTCAAGACCCGAGACGAGCGCAAGTCCAAACGACCACGCATGTACCGCGTGCTCCTGCACAACGACGACTACACCCCCATGGACTTCGTCGTGCGCCTGCTGCAGACGGTCTTTCGCCACTCGGAAGGCCGGGCGACCGAGATCATGCTGCACGTGCACAACAAGGGCGTCGGCGTCGCGGGGGTGTTCACCCACGAGATCGCCGAGACGAAGGTCGCACAGACCCACATGCTCGCCCGTCAGAACGAGTGCCCACTGATGGCATCCATGGAGCCGGAGGACGACGATGCTGAGTCCTGAGCTACGCGCGACCCTAGACGCCGCGATCAAAGACACGCGGCGACGCCGACACGAATACATCACCCTCGAGCACCTCCTGCTCGCGCTCATCGACGACCCCGCCGCGCGCGAGGTCCTCGACGGCTGCGACGCGGAGATCGAGCCCCTGCGCCAGGAGCTCGAGGACTTCATCGAGAGCAACGTGCCCAAGCTCGACGAGGAGGGCGAGGTCCAGCAGACCGTGGGCGTGGGCCGGGTGCTCCAGCGCGCCGTGCTCCACGTCCAGGGCGCGGGCAAGGCCGAGGTCACCGGCGCCAACTTGCTCGTGGCCCTGTTCGCCGAGCCCGAGTCCATGGCCGTGTACCTGCTCGAGCAAAAGGGCGTGCGCCGCCGGGACGTGACGCTGTTCATCTCCCACGGCATCGGCAAGGGCAACAGCCGCTCCGCCCCGCGCTCGCGGCCCACGGGCCCCGGCGCCGACGGAGAGGACGAGGATTCGGTCGCCGACGATCCGCTGACGGCCTACGCCGTCGATCTGGCGGCCCGGGCCGCGAGCGGCGACATCGACCCCCTCGTCGGCCGCGAGCAAGAGCTCACCCGGCTGATCCAGGTGCTGTGCCGCCGACGCAAGAACAACCCGGTGCTCGTCGGTGAGCCCGGCGTGGGCAAGACCGCCGTGGTCGAGGGCCTGGCCCTCGCCGTCCACGACCAAAAGGTCCCCGAGCCCATCGCCGACGCCCACATCTACGCCCTCGACATGGGCTCCCTGCTCGCGGGCACCAAGTTCCGCGGCCAGTTCGAAGAGCGCCTCAAGGCCGTGGTCGCGGCCATCGAGGAGCAGCCCGGCGCGATCTTGTTCATCGACGAGATCCACACGGTGATCGGCGCGGGCGCGACCTCGGGCGGGTCCATGGACGCGAGCAACATGCTCAAGCCGGCCCTCAACGCCGGGCGCGTGCGCTGCATCGGGGCGACGACCTACAAGGAGTACAAGAACTTCGACCGCGACCCGGCCCTGGCCCGGCGCTTCCAGAAGATCGAGATCGTCGAGCCGACCACCGACGAAGCCATCTTGATCCTCCAGGGGCTCAAGCCCGCCTACGAGGCCCACCACAACGTCAGCTACACCCCCGACGCCATCGAGGAGTCGGTGCGCCTGGCCCACAAGTACCTCCGCGACCGTCGCCTGCCCGACTCGGCCATCGACGTCATGGACGAGACCGGGGCCGCCGCGCGCCTGGGCGACTACGGCAAGGCCAAGCCCGCCGGCGCGTTGCCGGCCGGGGACGAGGACGCGCCCGAGGGCGCCGACTCCAAGGAGCCCAAGGCCGAAGAAGCCGCGGACGAGATGACCCTCGCCGTCGGCGAGACCACGGCCCTCGAGCGCCGCGACCCCGGCCCGGTGATCCACACCGGCGAGGCCGCGCCCCGCGAGGCCGCGCCCGGAGCCGGCGAGGCCGCCGAGGCCGGCGAGGCGATCATCATCGACGTCCCGCAGGTCGAGACCGTCATCGCCCGCATGGCTCGGATCCCGCCCAAGAGCGTGTCGACCGACGACCGCGCCGTGCTCAAGGGCCTCGGCGAGGGCCTGCGCCAGGTCCTGTTTGGTCAGGACGAGGCCGTGGCCACGGCCACCAAGGCCATCAAGCGCGCCCGCGCCGGCCTGGCCCGCCCGGACAAGCCCATCGGCTGCTTCCTGTTCACGGGCCCCACGGGCGTCGGCAAGACCGAGCTCGCCCGCCAGCTCGCCCGCTTGCTGGGCATGCCCTTCCTGCGCTTCGACATGTCCGAGTACATGGAGAAGCACAGCGTCAGCCGGCTGATCGGCGCCCCTCCAGGCTACGTCGGCTTCGACCAGGGCGGTCAGCTGACCGACTCGGTCGCCAAGAACCCGCACTCCATCGTGCTCCTCGACGAGATCGAGAAGGCCCACCCGGACATCTTCTCCGTGCTCTTGCAGGTCATGGACAGCGCGACGCTGACGGACACCACGGGCAAGAAGACCGACTTCCGCAACGTCATCCTGATCATGACCAGCAACGCGGGCGCCTTCGAGATGACCCAGCGCAAGGTCGGCTTCGGCTCGGACGACGGCAACGTCGACTCGGCGGCCAACAAGGCCCTCGAGCGCACCTTCAGCCCCGAGTTCCGCAACCGCCTCGACAAGATCGTCACCTTCGGCCAGCTGCCCCAGCCGGTCATCGAGAAGGTCGCCGACAAGATGCTGCGCGAGCTCGAGATCCAGCTGAGCGAGCGGGACGTGCGGCTGACCTGGACCCCCGCGGCGCGGGACTGGGTCTCGCGCAAGGGCTACGACAAGAAGTTCGGCGCCCGGCCCATGGCGCGGGTCATCGACGAGGCCATCAAGGGCGCGCTCGTGGACGAGCTGCTCTTTGGTCGCCTCGAGGGCGGCGGCTCCGTCGAGGTCGACTGCGACCGCGCCGAAGACGAGCTGGTGTTCCGCTTCACCGCCCGCGACGAGGACGAGGGCGAGGCCGAGGCGCCCAAGGCCAAAAACGAGGCCCGCGAGCTCGTCGAAGCCTGAGAGCCTGAGAGCCTGAGCTCGACCCAACCAACGCGTGAGAGGGATCCCCCCGGGGATCCCTCTCTTCGTTTGTGCCCGCGCTGTCAGTCTGCTTTGAGCAGCGACGAGCTGGGCTCGCCGCGCTCGCTCCACAGCGTGCTGACGATCTCCTTGTAGCGCTGGGTCTCGGCGCTCAGCTCCCCCTCGCCCGCGAGCCAGGCCGTCACCGCCCCCTCGCCGCCATTGTAGGCCGCGGCCGCCAGCTCCACCTCGCCCCAGCGCTCGAGCTGGCGGGCCAGCCACCACGCGCCCAGGTCCAGGTTGAACTCCGGGTCCATCAGGCGCTCGTCGAGGGCCTGCCCGTCGAGCTCGCCCTCGAGGGCCCGGAGCTCGACGATGCGCTCGGCCGTCGCCGGCATCAGCTGCATCAAGCCGCGCGCGCCGGTGGAGCTCACGGCCTGGGGATCGCCGCCGGACTCGACGAGGGTCACGATCGCCAGCAGGGCCGGGTCGACGCCGTGGCGCGCGGCCGCGGCCTCGATCTGCGGGGTCAGCAGGCGGACCCGCTCGGGCAGCCAGGCGACCTCGAGGGCGCGGGCGCCGAGCTCGTCGACCGCGGCCGCGTCCTCGGGCGCCGTCGCGTCGCCCTCGTCGAGCTCGTCGGCGCAGGCCGGGCTGAGCATCGCCAGGGCGACGAGGCCCGCGACCAGCAGCGGCGGGAACCAGTGGCGAGGGGTGTGCGTGGGCGTCGTTGCTTCGTTCATGCGTTGTTCTCCGTCGTGGTCGTGAATGAGTCGTTCGATACGCTCGCGCAGCGACAGGCCGCCGGCTCCGCTCGCCGCGAGGGCGAGGCCCGACCCCGGCGCAGCCGCGCCGACTTGGGCCTGGGCGAATTCTTCGAGGCGCAGCAGGGCCTGGGCGTAGCGCCGGGGCGTCAGCGCGGTCCGGGCCACGGCCAGGTCGTCGCAGGCCAGCTCGCGCTCGCGCTCGACCACCCCCGCCAGCCACCACACGCAGGGGTGATGGAAGAACAGGGCCCGGGTCAGCGCGAAGCCGAGGTTGAGCAGGTAGTCGTGGCGGCGAACGTGGGCCAGCTCGTGGGCCAGGGCGGCCTCGAGCTCGTCGGCGCTCAGGCCCGTCACCACGCTCGCGGGCAGCAACACCACCGGGCGCAGCCAGCCCACGGTCATCGGCACCGTCGCCCGCGCCGAGGCCACGAAACGCACCGCTCGGCGCACGCCCATGGAGCTCGCCACGCGCTGCCCGAGGGCCTCGAGCTCCGGCGCCAGGCTCTGCGCCTGAGTCCGGAGCCGCCGCACGCCCAGCCAGCCCGCGATCAGGCGCGCGCTGTGGATGCCCGCGCCCACGCTCCAGCCGGCCACCAGCGCCGGCAGGGCCGCCTCGACGCCCAGCAGCGCGAGGACCAGGGGCGTCGCCGCGATCGGGCCCGCGCTCGCCGGAGCCGTCGAGAGCGTCGACGCGACCCCCAGCCCCGTCGCCACCGCCAGCAGCGGCAGCGCCAGCAGGCCCACCGCCGCCCACGCAAAGCGCAGCTCGGGCCGACGAGACCAAATCAGCGCCAGGCGGACCACGCCAGCGACCGCCACGATCTCCCAGGTCAGGTGGACCAGCGTCCAGCCCAGCACGTGGATCGCCGCGCTCACGCCGGACCCCCGTCATCTTCGAGGGCGTCGAGCAGCCCGCGAATCTCGGCCAGCTCCTCCGCCGAAGCCCGCCGCGTCGACAAGGCCCGCATCACCAGCTGCGAGGCCGAACCCGAGAAGGCCCGGTCGATGAGCTCCCCGACCATCGAGCCCTGGACCGCCTCGCGGGGCTTCGCCGGCGCGAACACGTGGCTGCGCGCGGACGCGTCCCGGGTCACCGTGCCCTTGTTGGCCATGATCTGCAGGAGCTTGAGGGCGGTCGTATAGCCCGCGCTCTTGCCCCGGGCCTCGAGGGCGCCGTGGACCTCGCGGACCGTCGAGGGGCCGCGCGCCCACAGGACCTCGAGGATCTCCATCTCGGCTGGGGTCGGTGTGTTCGAGCGTCGCTTGGCCACGGCTCGGTGAGCCTACGAACTTTTTCGTATTAATCAACGAAAATCTTCGTAGTTAAACGCCGAACCACGCAAAACGCCGCCAGGGAGACCCTTGACGGCGCGTCGTGGCTGAACTGCCTCGCTCAGAAGGTGAGCACGAAGTTCATGTAGCCCTGGACGTTGAACACGTCGTCCACGGCGTAGCGGCGGCCCACGTTGTCGACCACGTCGCGGCGCACGGGGTTCACGTCGACGGTGTCGGGGTCGACGATCTCCGGGTCGCCCGCGCGGTCCCCATCGCCGCGGCTGGCCGCGGTCAGGTAGTGGCGGGTGTCCGTGCTCAGGTCGGCGCCGAAGTTCAGCCGGGCGTAGGGGCCCATGTGGAAGTTCAGCGAGGCGTTGAGCCCGAAGGTGCCGTAGTCCTGCAGGGTCGTGATGCCCGAGAAGGCCACGCAGCCACCGCTGGCGTCGTTGGCCGCGTCGAGGTAGCCGGAGGGGTCCATGGGGTTGGCCGAGGCGTAGGCCATGGCCACGCCGCGGGCACAGTCGGCGCCCTGGCCGGGGCTGACGTCGCCGACGAGGGCGGGGCTGTCGGCGAGGAGCTCCCACACCTCGGAGTAGCCGCGGCCGTTGTAGTGCAGCACGGCGGAGCCCTGGAGGATGATCGAGACCTTCTTCTTCTGGGCCTTGTTCTCCCAGGGGACGATCTCGGCGCCGAAGTAGGCCCCGGTCTCGGACTGCGGCTCGCTCTTGCCTTGGGCGCCGCCGTAGTTCTCGAAGTTGGTGTCGCCGGCCCGGAAGGCGTAGCGCCAGTGGGCCCCGAAGAAGGGATCGAGGAAGCGGTAGCGGCGGCTCAGGGCCGTCCACACGCCGAGCTCGTGCATGCCCCGGCCCACGCGGTGGTTGCCGGCGGGGTCCGAGGTCTGGATGTCGCGGCTCATCGTCATCGGCTTGCCGATGGCGAAGCGGCCCTCGAGGCCGAGCAACCAGTTGGGAAGGTGCGACTTCCGCTCCTGGTTGAGGATGCCGATCTTCATGCCGACGTGGATCTGGTCGAGGCCGCGGCGGGTGGGCGCGCGGAAGATCCGATCCGGGGAGACGTCGGTGAACTGGCCGTAGGGGTTGCCAGTCTCGAAGGCGTCGAAGCCGTCGCGCGGGATGATGCCGTCGCGGATGCTCGTCGAGTTGTACTTGTTGACGCAGGTCGCGGTGCCCGGCGTGTAGTTGCTGTTCGTACCCTCGGGGAAGATGCAGTCGCTGCCTTCCTCCTGGTCGAACTCGTAGTTTCGGTTGTCCGAAACGACGACGGGCAGGGACACGTAGACCGAGAGGTCATGCCACAGCCCGATCTCGAGCATCGGCGTGACCGTGTGGCGAAACTGCCTGTAGATGAGGTCGCGGGCGAGGCGGTTTTGTCCGCCAGCACCCCACTCCCGCATGATGGCGGCCTTCTTGAAGTCGAAGTCGTAGGAGACGCCGAAGTGGAGGTCGAAGGTGTTGCCGTTGAAGTCCTGGTCAAAGGACGAGGCTACGCGCGTGACCTCGGCGGCATTGGCGACCTGACTCAGGCCCATCACCAGGCCAAAGGCAGCGAAGGCAGGCAAGAAACCGAGAAGCTTCCGCATGGGGATCCGGGAAGGGCGAGAAGACGCCCCCGACAGGGGTCGAGAGCACTCGCACGCTACCAGCGCAGCGAGCCGAACGTCAAGAATCTCGGCTCGCTTCGCGCACCTGGACGCAGTTCTGTCGAACCCGGGGTGCACGCGGGGTCGGCCGTCCTGCCCTCGCCGCGTCTGGGTGAGCACGGGCCGCGACCGGCCCAACAGGCGCCTCAGACGCCCTCGGAGGGCCTGAGGGCCGACATCGAGTCCCGGACAGAGCACCCTGCGAGACCCTGATCGGGAGGCCGCGCAAGCGCGCGTCTGTGTGAGTGTACAGTGCCGGCGAGAGCCGGCTCCGGGAGCAAAGATCCCGGGATCGCGAGGGTTGGCCGAAGAGATCTCCCGGTCCCCGAGCCAGGGCGGCCCGCCGACGGGCTCCGGGCTCACTCCTCCGTCGGAGGCGTGGGCGACACGCCGCCTTGCTTGGCGATCTCCTCGCGCAGCCCGAGCTCCTTCATCTTCGACTGGAGCGAGCGCCGGGAGATCCCGAGCTTGCGAGCGGAGCGGGTCACGTTGGCGTCGGTCTGCGCCAGCGCCTCGCGGATCAGCGCCTCTTCGATGCGCCGTGAGCCGGCCTTGACCGCCTCCTTGAGATCCAGACCCAGGCTGTCGAGGGGCAGACGGATCGCCCGGGGCAGCCCGACCTCGCCCTCGGCGCCCGCGTCGTCGCCGTCCTCGTCCTCGCCGTCGGCGGTGAACGAGTCCGGCAGCTCGTCGACGCTGACCCGGTCGCCGCTGGCGAACAGCACCATGCGCTCGACGAGGTTCTCGAGCTCGCGGATGTTGCCCGGCCACGAGTAGGCCTTGAGGGCCTCGAGGGCCTCGGGGGTGAAGCCGGTCACGGCCTTGCCCAGGCGCTCGTTGGAGCGCTCGAGGAAGTGCTGCAGCAGGGGCTCGACGTCCTCGGGGCGCTCGCGCAGGGGCGGCAGGTGGATCGGCACGACGTTGAGGCGGTAGTAGAGGTCCTCGCGGAAGCGCTTGTCCTTGATCTCGTCCTCGAGGTTGCGGTTGGTCGCGGCGATCAGCCGCACGTCCACGCGCAGGGTCTTGACCCCGCCGACGCGCTCGAACTCCGACTCCTGGATGGCGCGCAGCAGCTTGACCTGGATCTCGAGGGGGATCTCCGAGACCTCGTCGAGGAACAAGGTGCCGCCGTCGGCGAGCTCGAAGCGACCCTGGCGGCTGGACACGGCGCCCGTGAACGCGCCGCGCTCGTGGCCAAAGAGCTCGCTCTCGACCAGGCCCGCGGGGATGGCCGCGCAGTTGACCCGGATGAAGGGCTTGTCCTTGCGCTCCGAGCCCATGTGCAGCGCCCGGGCGACGAGCTCCTTGCCCGTGCCGCTCTCGCCGGTGATCAGCACCGTCGAGGGGCTCGCGGCGACGGTCCCGATCATGCTCTTGACCGTGACCATGGCCGGGCTGCGGCCGACCATGCCGAACTGGCCCCCCGCCTCGGGTTGGGCCGCCTCGCCCGAGCTGGCCTCGGGCGTCGCGGCTGCAGGGACGAGCTCGTAGCTGGGCTCGGCGCTCGGCCCCGCGAGCCGGCGGGTCTTGACCGCCTTGCTGACGAGGTGGTCGATCTGATCGCGCTCGAAGGGCTTCTCGAGGAAGTCGAAGGCGCCCTTCTTGACGGCCTGGACCGCGGTGTCGACGGTGCCGTGGGCGGTCAGGATGATCACCGGCAAGCTGGAGTCCTCGGCGGTCAGCGCCTCGAGCAGCGCCATGCCGTCCATGTTCGGCATGCGCAGGTCGGAGATGACGACGTCGAAGGTACCCCGCGGCGCGCTCTTGACCCGGGCGAGGGCCGAGGCCCCGTCGGGCTCGGTCAGGACCTCATAGCCGAGCTGCATCAGCAGCGCTCCGAGGACTTTGCGAAGGTTGGGTTCGTCGTCGACGACGAGGACTCGTGGCTTGGGCTCCGTCACTGGCTCGTGCTCGTGATTCCGAGGTCGACGGGCAGCAACACCGTGAACGAGGCCCCGCCATCGGGGTTGTTGCTGACCGCGATCACTCCGTTGTGATTTTCGACGATGCGCTGGCTAATGGGCAAGCCCAGCCCCGTACCGCCTGTCTTGGTCGTGTGGAAGGGCACGAAGAGGTTCGACATCGTGGCCGTGGACAGGCCTGGGCCGTCGTCGCGCACGGTCACCGCCACGGCGTCGGCACCGGGCAGACCGCGCACGCGGTGCTCGAGCTCGATCCACACCTGGCCCGGCGGCTGCTGCTCGGCGGTGGCGTCGAGGGCGTTCAGAACGAGGTTGTGGAGCACCTGACGCAGGGCCGTGGCGTCTCCGCGGACCCCAGGGGCGTGGGGCTCGAGGCGCAGGCGGGCGCTCGAGGCCTGGGCCATGGCGTCCCCGGCCCGCAGGGTCTCGCGCTCCTCGACGAACACCCCGAAGTTCACGGCCACCCGGTCGAGGGACTCCGCCGGCACCAGGCGCAGGGTCGCCTGGATGACCTCCGGGAGGTCGACGCGCTCCATGTCCCCGGAGAAGGGCCGCGAGTAATTCAAAAATTGATGGACCACCCGGTTGAGGCGATCCACCTCCTCGACGATGACCCCGAGGAACTCCTTGGTCAGGTCGTCGGCGTTGGCCATGCCCGGCTCGACCACCTGGACCGCGCCCTTGATCGCCCCGAGGGGGTTGCGGATCTCGTGGGCCAGGCCCGCCGCCATCTCGCCCAGGGCCGCGAGCCGCTCCCGCTCCCGGCGCTGCTCGTAGACCGCCGAGTTTTGCAAGGTGATCGCCGCCTGGGCCGCGAGGGCCTCGAAGAGCTGGACCTCCTCCGACGAGAACGGCTCGATGAGGCGCTCGTCGTTCAGGAACAGCGCGCCGATGAGCTCCCCGCGCTTGTCCCCGCCGTCGTGCTCGCTGGGCGTCAAGATCGGCACGGCCAGCGCCGCCCCGAGCTCGACCAGGGTGTCGAGGCACTCTTGCAGCTCGGCCTGCTCCTCCCGGGGGGTCCGCACGCGCTCGCGCTCGAGCACGTCGCGCAGCTGCGGCCCCTGGGTGCGCAGGCGCTCGAGCAGCGGCCGGCGCTTGGCCAGGTCGAGGCGGGTCAGGTCCAGGGGCGCCTCGCCGAGCTCGCGGGTCAGGTTCAGCGAGGTGCCCCGGCTGTCGAGCAGGAACACGCTGGCCTTGGTCACGCGGTGCGAGGCCAGCAGCGCGTCGAGCACGACCTGGACCATGTCGTCGGGGTCGATGACGTTGAACAGGCGAAAGCGCAGCTGGACCAGCAGCGCGCGCAGCTCGGCGCGGTCCCAAAACAGCCAGCCCTCGACCCGGGACTCGAGCTCCTGGCGGACCGGGTCGAGGAGCACGATGACCACGAAGGCCGTGACCGCGCTGTTGAAGATGAACAGCAAGGCCCCGCCCTGGTCGTCGCGCGGGACCCACAGCAACAGCAGGGCCATGAGCCCGGTGACCGCGCCGATCAGCAGGCTCAGGGTCAAGATCCGCGCCGCGAGCTCGGGCAGCTCGAGCAGGCGCTCGCGCTGGAGGGTCTGGGCCACGAAGTAGAGGTAGACCGCCGTGACCACCGGGCCGACGGCGGTGATCGCCGGGGAGCCGAAGGTCACCGCGATGATGCTGGCGAAGAACAGGTAGCGCAGGCGCGGGCCGGCGGCCGTGCCCTCGGCGGCGTTGGCCGCCCGCCACACCCGGGCCGAGACCAGCACCAGGCCGAAGATCACGTAGATCGTCAGGCCGAGGCTGACCAGGTCCCAGGGGCCCCAGGCCGAGAAGTCCCAGAAGGTCTCGCGGGTGACCAGCTCGAGGCCCTCGCCCGGGGAGCGGCTGAGCAGCACGAACAGCGCCGTCGCGTGGGCGCCGAGCAAGAACACCAGCATCGCCGTCTGCAGCCGGCTGCGCACCCGCGGGCGCTCGTCGCCGGGGATGATCGTCGAGAAGCAGCGGTCGGCCGTCCACGGCAGGACCAGGGAGATCGACTGCGCGCCCCAGCCGAACAGCGCGATGCCCGAGAAGCCGTGGAAGAAGCTCGCCAGGTGGAACAGGCCGAGGTTGAAGCAGAACACCGCGAACAGCACGAAGTCGTCGCGGGAGCGGTCGCGCAGGGCCACGGACGAGCCGATCGCAAAGGCGAGGACGGCCGCGAGCAGCGAGGGCAGGCTTCCCGAGAGGGCGTTCACGATGGGGGCTCGATGGGCGGGCGAGGGGGGTGCCGGAGCACAGCGATCGGCGGGACCAGACACGCGAGCGCGGTCGAAGATCGCAGGCTGAATTGGCGGCGCGTCATGGCGGAGGCCCTGGAGCATAGCGCGGGCCGAGACTGCTATCATCGCCCGCCATGTCCGCCGATCTGATCCTCGCCATCGACCAAGGCACCACGGGCACCACCGCGCTCATCCTCGACCGCTCCCTGGCGGTCCTGGCCCGCGGCTACCGGGAGTTCACCCAGCACTTCCCCAAGCCCGGCTGGGTCGAGCACGAGCCCGAGGACATCTGGGTGTCCGTGGGCGACGCGATCGTCGAGGCCCTCGGGCGCGCGAACGTCGAGGCCTCGCGCATCGCCGCCGTCGGCATCACCAACCAGCGCGAGACCTCGGTGATCTGGGAGCGCGGCTCGGGCAAGGCCATCCACCGCGCCCTGGTCTGGCAAGATCGGCGCACCGCGGACGTCTGCGCCCAGCTGCGCGAGGCCGGCCACGGGGCGATGATCAAGGCGCGCACGGGCCTGGTCCTCGACCCCTACTTCTCGGCGACCAAGCTGGCCTGGACCCTCGACAACGTCGACGGCGCCCGGGCCCGGGCCGAGGCCGGCGCGCTCGCGGCGGGCACCATCGACACCTACCTGGTGTGGCGCATGACCGGCGGGGCCGTGCACGCGACCGAGCCCAGCAACGCCTCGCGGACGATGCTGTGGCCGCTGACCGGCAAGGCCGGGGTTGGCGAGGGCGAGGGCAGCCGCGAGTGGGACGCCGAGCTGTGCGAGCTGCTCCGGGTGCCCGCGGCGGTGCTCCCCGAGGTCCGGGCCTGCACCGCCCACTTCGGCACCACCAAGGACGTCCCCGGCCTGCCCGACGGCATCCCCATCCACGGCATCGCCGGCGTCCAGCAGTCCGCGCTGTTCGGCCAGGCCTGCTTTGGCCGCGGCCAGGCCAAGTGCACCTACGGCACCGGGGCCTTCGTGATGCTCAACACCGGCTCGGCGATCGTCGGCTCGGAGCACGGGCTGCTGACCACCGTGGGCTGGCAGATCGGCGACGAGCTGACCTACTGCCTCGAGGGCAGCGCGTTCATGGCCGGGGCCGTGGTCCAGTGGCTCCGCGACGGCCTGCAGTTCTTCGCCAAGGCCAGCGAGATCGAGGACATGGCCCACGGCGTCCCGGACTCCGGCGGGGTCGTGCTCGTCCCGGCCCACGCGGGCCTGGGCGCGCCCCACTGGCGCCCCGACGCGCGCGGGCTGATCCGCGGCCTGACCCGGGGCACGACCCGAGCCCACATCGCCCGGGCCGCCCTCGAAGGCATCGCCCTCGAGGTCACCGACCTGCTCGAGGCCATGGCCGCCGATCTGGGCGCGCCCCTCGACAGCCTGCGCGTCGACGGGGGCGCCGCGGCCAACGACCTGCTCATGCAGATGCAGTGCGACCTGCTCGGCGTGCCCCTGGCCCGCCCGACCATCCTCGAGTCCACGGCCCTCGGCGCGACCTTCCTCGCCGGCCTCGGCGCGGGGCTGTGGTCGAGCACCGACGACGTCGCCTCGGCGTGGAAGCAGGACCGGCAGTTCGTGCCCGCCGGCGACGCGGACAAGCTCGCGGCCCTGCGCGAGGCCTGGAAGGCCGCCGTCGCCGTCGCTTAGGGCTCGCGCACGCTCGGCTCACCCATCGGCCGAGCTCCCGCAGCGCAGCACCTCGCCCGTGCCCGCGTCGACGACCGCGAGGACCTGCGGCGCACGACCGGGCTCCGCGAGCCCAAAGCTCCACTCGAAGCGCTGGGTTTGGTTCGAGAGCACCCCCTCGATGGGCACGAGCGCCAGCCCCTGCGCCGCCGGGCACTCGGCCCGAGCGATGGCCTCGGCCTCGGCCCGAGACAGCCGCGCCACGCACCGGCTCCCTCGGCGCGTGCACCCCTCGAGCGGGGTCGACCACGCGAGCAGGCCACCGGTGAGGCGATGGAGGTGCTGCGCCGCGAGGGGCTCGGCGTGGGCCTCATCGCCCACGGCGTACACGGCCACGCGGCAGTGCCACGGGTAGTCCATGCACTCGGTCCGGGCAGGGTCGTCCAGGCGCGCGCACTCTACGGTCAGCTCGGCCTCGAGGCCCTCCTCGAGCTGTTGAATGCGCAGGCCAAACTTCATCGAGATCTCGGCGGTGCGCAGGTGGCTCGCCTCGCGGAGCTCGACCAGGTCTTCGTCCTGCTTTTGAACCACCGAGCCGGCGACGCAGCCCGAGAGCAGCGAAGCCAAGGCGAGGCACCCGAGCACGCGTCGGGCCACCTCGATGCTCGCGGACCAGCCACGCCCTCCCCGCCCCACGCCCACGCTCAGCCCTCCTCCCCCGGCGCCTTGCACTCGAGCACCTCCCCCGTGCCCGCGTCGATCGCCACGACGAAGGGCGGATCGAAGCCCCGGCTCGAGGGCCCAAAGCGCCACTCGAAGCGCGTGGTCTCGTGGTCGACAAAGGCCGGGATGAACTCGAGGGTCTCGGACTCCCGGGCGGCCGGGCACTGCTCCAGCGCGATCGCCCGGGCCTCGGCCCGTCGGAGCCGGACGGCGCAGTGACTCCAGACGTCGTCGCAGCCCTCCAGGGGCTTGACCCGCGCCAGGCCCAGGCCGGTGCTGCGGTGAAAGTGCTGGGTCGCGATGGGCTCGCTGCGCGCCTCGTCGCCCTCGGCGAAGATCTCGACGCTGCAATACCAGCTCGGAGCTCGGCACTCGACCCGCTGGGTGATCTCGTAGACGCACTCGACCTTGGTCTGGGCCACGAGGCGCTCCCTCGCCCGCAACACCTCGAGGTCGAAGGTCAACGACAGCCGGGCGTCGTGGGTGAAGCGCGAGTCCTGGAACTCCGCCCGGCGACGGCCCCGCTTGGTGACGATGGGGCACACGACGCAACCTCCGAGCAGCAGCGCGGCGCAAGCGAGACTCACGAGCCGAGGCGGACAGCGCATCGGCAACTGCGACGTCCGCCTCGCCCCAAAGTTTCGACGCCGCGCGTGTAAATGCTTACGGGCGCCTCAGCCCGCGTCCGGGTCGCCCGTGGGGTCCAACAGGGGCAGGCCCTCCGCCGGCGCCTCCAGCCGGCGGTAGCCTGACCAAAAGCGGTACTCCTCGCAGTCGTGGCGGCTGTAGTAGTCGACCAGGTCCTCCCACGCGAACTCGCCGCGCTCGATGGACTTGGCCAGCTCGGCCGCAGGCAGCGAGGTGCACGGCTGGACGTCCTCGCCGGGGTCGTGGGCCTTGACCGAGGTCGGGTCGAGGGCGAGGGCCTGGGCCGGGATCTTGTCGACCCAGATCGCGCCGATGCCGGTGATCTCGAGCATGCGCAGGTCGAGGACCTCGACGGCCTGCTTGCCCGAGCAGATCGAGATGTCGATGCGCTCGCCCGGGTCGAGGACCACCGCGTCGTAGCGGTTGACGTTGCGCAGCTGGCACTCGCCGGCCTCGGCCTTGCGCATGAGCAGGCGGTAGGCCACGGGCACCTTGGCGGTGTTGAGCACCCGCGCGTAGGTGTGCATGTTCTTGGTCCGCATGCCCCCCCGCTCGATGGTCCGCTGCTCGGCCCGGACCGCGATCGACAGCGGCCCCTCGCGCCGCGCCTGCCCCGGCTCGATGCGCTTGGGGTCGCTCATGTTGATCGGGTGGTGGAAGGGGTTGGGCGCGCGCAGCCGGTCCATGTTCGGCGGCTCGATGCCGAAGGCCTCGACGGCCGCGTCGACGCGGGTCTTGTAGTAGGCCGGGCTCTCTTTGTACTGAGCCTTGCTGGCCATCGCCTGCTTTTGCGCCGTCTTGGCGTCGACCTCCGTGGCCAGCAGCGTCTCGACCTCCATCGCCGTGTCCCGGGTCAGGCGCGAACCCGTCCAGGCCCCGATGGCGACGACGAAGGCCAGGGAGCCCCCAGCGATCGAGCGAAGGATGGTCAGCTCCATCGCTTCGAGCCTACCACCCATCCACCTCAGCGGGCCCAGTCGGGGTCGCCTGGGCGCTCGTCCCAGTGCCCGGCGCGAGCGAAGAGCGTGGCGTTGAGCTCGGCCAGGGGCAGGCCCGCACGGGCGGCGAGGCACAGGTAGGCCGCCCGCGCGCGCAGCCGCGGACCCAAGAGCCCGGCCACCGCGTCGTTGTCGAGCTCGGGCAACCATCGCGCGCGAGCGCTCGGATCGGGGCAAGCGTCGAGCCACGCCACGAAGCCGACCAAGCCGCCCGGCCAGTCCTTTGGGCTCCCCTGCCGAAAGCGCAGCTGGTCCCCGAGCGACGCGTGCAGCTCCGACCAGCACAGCACCGCCGCGACCTCGCGCGCAGCCACGCCCGGGCGCTCGAGCCACCACCGCCGGGTTCGCGCTCCCCCGTCGCCGACCGCCGCCGAGCCCTCGGCGACCTCGCGCGCGCGCCGATCGACCCGCTCGGGGCCGATGAGCTCCGCCTCGCGCAGGGCCCCAGGCCAGCGCCGCGCGATCGCGGCCAGCCCCGCCTTGCGCTCGGGCCCCTCGTCCATGGTCGCCAGCTCGGCCAGCGCCGCGTACTTGCGCCCGGCCTCCTCGACCCGCGCCTGCGGCCAGGGTGCTCCCCAAAAGCCCTCCGGGTCGACGCCCGGGGCACGCGGCGCGATGGCCAGAGACATGGCGCGTACTCTCGCGGACAGCCGGAACCAGATCAACTTTCACAGTTTCCTCCGATCCCCGCCGAGCGTTTTGGAAGGAATTGCCGGCGTGCCTGGGATTTTCTAGAATAAAGTGATGTCTCGGGTCCGCCGGGGCATTGACGATTCAGGGCGCACGCGCGCGCAGCCGTAAAAGTCATGACGAGCGGTGTCACACCGATCATCCCCACAGACTCGCCCGACGAGTCTGCGCGCGCGCCCATGCTGGACACTGCTGATCTGCTGACGAGCGACTCTGGCCTGCTCCCTCTGGAGCTCCCCGGCCGAGAGGTCGGCCGCGCGCGCGTGGGCGCGCGTAGCCAGACCCACCAGGGAACGAACGATCAGGCCCAGCTCGTCGCCCGCGCCCAGGCCGGAGACGAGCGCGCGCTCCGGGTCATCTACGAGCGCCACGAGCGACAGGTCCGTGGCCACCTCTTTCGCCTCCTCGGCCCCGACAGCGAGCTCGACGACCTCGTGCAGATCGTCTTCTCCCGGGCCTTCGCGGCCATCGATCGCTTCGAGGGCAAGGCCGCGATCTCGACCTGGCTGTACCGCATCACGGCCAACACCACCCACAACCTGCTGCGCCAGCGCTTTCGTCGCGAGCGCATGCGCCAGGCCGTCCGCGCGTTCAACATCGGCCGCGAGGCGGACCGCGTGCAGCCGAGCAAGGTCGAGGCCCGCGACGAGGCCCAGCGACTGCTCGAGCAGCTGTCTCCCGACCTGCGCCAGACCTTCGTGCTCTACCACTACGAAGGCCTGACCCTGCAGGAGATCTCGACCATCCTCGGCCGCCCGGTGTCGACCATCGGCGACCGCTTGACCCGCGCCCGCAAGAAATTGCGGAAGATCGTCTGCGAGGCTCCCCATGGGTTGGGATGACATCGAGGCCGTCGAAGCCGGGCTCGAGCGGCCGGTCCACTACGGCTGCCACGAGTTCCGCGACGACAGCGAGCGGGTGATCGCGGGTCGGGCCCACCCCGAGCTCGAGCGCCTCTACGCCGGCCACCTCGCGTTTTGTAGCGACTGCCAGGGCTACCACCACCGCCTCGAGGCGGTCTATCGCCGACCCCAGCGCGTGCCCAAGGTCGAGGGCTTCGCCCGGGAGAAAGAATTCCGCGGCATCCTCGAGCGCACCCGCGCCGCCAAGGGCGAGCAGAGCCGCGGCGTGCAGCGCTTCGTCGACTCGGCCAGCGTCGGGATGCTGGGCGTCGCCGCGACGGTGCTGGTCGCCGCCCTGGCCATCCCGAGCGTCGGCGATCACCTGTTCGGCGATCCCATCGCGCACCAGGTCGAGCTCAGCAACGAGCTCGCCTCGCGCTTCGACGACGCCGTCCAGATCCCCGCGCGGCGCAGCGGCATCGGCCACCAGGCCCAGAGCTTCGGGCGCATCGTCGGCGGCGACGCCCAGTTCTTCGACGACGAGGGCAACGCCGTCACCGGCGACAGCCTGACCGTGGGCACGCAGATCAACACCGGCGAGTCCTCGCTGCAGGTCGCCCTGCTCGGCCGCTTGCTCGCCAACTTCCAGCCCCAGACGACCGCGCGCTGGCACGCCGCCTCGCCCAGCCTCGTCGAGGTCGGCCTCGTCTCGGGCACCCTGGCGATCCGCTACGACCGCCAGCCCGACGATCCGATCTTGCAAGTCCGCACCCCCACCGCGCTCGTGCGCGTGGTCGGCACGGTGTTCACGGTCCACGTCGACGACTTCGGCAACACCTCCGTGGCCGTGCTGCGCGGCAAGGTCGAGGTCCTCGACCCCATCGACGGCCGCTCCCTCGGCGAGGTCGAGGCCGGCTTCGACTTCGACGTGGAGCACTCGACCTACCGCGACGTCGGCCGCCGAGAGGTCGCCGCCGCCCTGCCCCTGTCCGAGCGCAGCCAGCTCGTGGTCGCGATCGCCGAGGACGGCGACCTGATCATCGACGAGGCCAGCATGGACCCGGGCCAGATCCCCCAGAGCTGGACCGTCCCCGGCCTCAGCGACGACCCCGGCCAGCGCACCCTCGACCGGGTGTTCAGCGACGACGTCGACGCGGACGCCCTGGTCGTCGCCAACGCGACCCGCCGGCGCCCGGACAAGGCCCGCAACGCCCGCAACGCCGAGCCCCGAGAGCGCCGCGGCCCCGACCAGTGGGTCCTCGACGAGCTCGCCGAGGCCGAGGCCGAGCGCAGCTTGTCGATCGACCTCGAGCTCGAGCGCTGCCGCGATCTCTACGCCGACGGCGAGACCCGCTTCCGCGCCGCCCGCTGCCTCAGCGACTTCATGAAGGACTACGGCCGGGAGCCCGAGGCCGTCGAGGGCCTGCTCTTGCTCGGGACCCTGCGCATGGACTTCGCCCACGACTACCAGTCGGCCACGCGCAACATCGAAGAGTTCCTCCGCCGCGCGCCCAGCCACCCCAAGGCCGAGCTCGCCCGCTACCAGCTGGTGCTCGCGGCGATCGACGCAGGCTACATCGACCGCGCGATCAGCCGCTCGCGGCACTACCTGAGCCTGTATCCGGACGGCCAATACGTCGGCCGCATCCTCCAGCGCTTCCCCGAGCTCAAGTCAGCCTTGTGAGCACGAAAAAGGGCGCCCACGCGGGCGCCCTGTGCTTCAGCAAGAGCTGGCTGGTCTACTCGCCGAACAGCGGGCCGTCCTCGACGAACTGGAAGTTCCAGATGATCCGCTCCCAGTCGCTGTTGATGCCGCTGCGGTCGTTGCCGTAGGGGTAGTCGACGTGGACGATGAACAGCACGTCCTCGCGGGGGAACATGAAGCGGTGGATCTCGCGCTCGGGGTAGCCGGTGTCCGAGTTGAGGGTGTGGGCGAGGATCTCGATGCCGCGGCGGCCGGGCTTGGCGAGGTACTCGTCGAAGTACTCGACGGTCTCGACCTCGAAGCCGGCCTGCTTGTACTCGGTCTCGTACATGGTCTTGGCGCGCTCGTTGATGAGCATGCCTTCCTTCTCGGTCACGTAGATGGTGAGCTCCGCGCCAGCGTTGTCGCTCTCCTCCTCCTCGTCCGAGTCCCAGTCCTCCTCCTCGTCATCGCTGCCGAAGGGGCTGGTGCAGGTGATGACCGGGATCCAGCTCTTGTCCGCGCCGTCGGGGGTGTGCGAGGGCTCCTCGCAGTTCTTGTACACGTAGAGCACGTCGGGCGTGTAGAAGTCGACGCCCAGGCCCGGGATCTTGATGGTCTTGCCCTCGTTCTCGGTGGTGCCGGTGGTCGGCTTTTGCACCCAGCGAAGGCGCTCGGACTTGCCCTTCTTCGAACCTCCGCCGCCTCCGCCCTTGTCACAGGCGGTCGCGGTCAGGGCCGTGGCGGCGAACAGAGCAGGGACGAGGACGCGGGTCAGCTTGAGATCGAACATGGCTCGCAAGGCGCGCGAACCTTAGCAAAGCCGGGCCAGATCGGGAAACCCCTGGATCGGTCCGCCGCCTGAGCGGCGCTCAGCGTCGCAGCAGGCTGGGCGCGTAACCCTCGGGGGCGGCGAAGCCGAGGAGCTCGAGGCAGGTCGAGGCGACGTTGGCGAGGCCGGCCTCCGCGCTGCCGGGGCCGGTCAGCACGGGACCTCCGGTGCTCTCCCGGGGGTCGAAGATGGCCAGTGGCACGGGGTTGAGGGTGTGCGAGGTGCGGACCCGCCGGGCATCGCCGGCGCCGTCGAACATCTGATCGGCGTTGCCGTGGTCCGCCGTCACGACCAGCACCCCGCCGACCCGGCGCGTCGCCGCGACCAGCCGGCCCAGGCACAGATCGACGGCCTCGACGGCCATGATCGTCGGTCCGAGGGCCCCGGTGTGGCCGATCATGTCGCCGTTGGCGTAGTTGATGCGCACGAAGTCGAGGGGCGCGCCGGCCCGGGCGGCCGCGTCGACCTCGGTGATCAGCCGGTCGGTGACCTCGGCGGCGCGCATCCACGGGCGCTCGTCGAGGCCCACGAGCTGCGAGGGGATCTCGACGTAGCGCTCGAGCTCCGGGGCGAAGGGCTCGCTGCGGTTGCCGTTCCAAAAGTAGGTCACGTGGCCGTACTTGTGGGTCTCGGCGATGGCCAGCTGGCGCTTGCCCGCGGCCGCGAGCAGCTCGCCCATGCTCGAGGCGATGGCCGGCGGGTCGACCAAAAAGCGCGTCGGCAGGGCCAGGTCGCCGTCGTACTGCATCATCCCGGCGTAGCGGACCTTGGGCACGGGGCCGCGCTCGAAGCCCGCGAAGCCCTCGCCCTCCTCGAAGGCGCGGGTGATCTCGAGGGCCCGGTCGCCGCGGAAGTTGAAGAAGACCACCGAGGCCCCGTCGCGGATCGGCCCGACCGGATCGCCCACGCCGCCCTCGTCGGCGACCACGAAGGCCGGCAGGTACTGGTCGTCGACGTTTTCGTCCTCGGCGTAGAGGGTCTCCACGGCCTGGCGGGCGCTCGCAAACTTGCGCGCCTCGCCGCGCACGTGGGTCTTCCAGCCCCGCTCGACCATGGCCCACTCGGCCTCGTAGCGGTCCATGGTGATGAGCATGCGCCCGCCGCCGCTGGCGATGCGGTAGTCCACGCCAGCTTCGGCGTTGAGCTCGGCCAAGGTCGCCTCGAGGCGATCGATGTACTCGAGGGTCGAGCGCCCGGGCACGTCGCGGCCGTCGGTCAGCACGTGGACCCGGGCCTGCTTCACGCCCTCGCTCGCGGCCTGGCGGAGCATGGCCAGGAGGTGGTCGATGTGCGAGTGGATGTTGCCGTCGGACAGCAGGCCCATGAAGTGCAGCGCCTCCCCCGACTCGCGCACGCCGTCGAGGAGCCAGCGCCACACCTCGCCCGCATAGAGCGAGCCCGAGTTCACGGCGCGCTCGACCAGGGCCGCGCCCTGATCGAACACCCGGCCCGCGCCCAGGGCGTTGTGGCCGACCTCGCTGTTGCCCATGTCCTTGTCCGAGGGCATGCCGACCGCCGTGCCGTGGGCGCGCAGGCTCGTCCCCGAGGGCAAGCCGCGGAGCCAGTCCAGGGTCGGCGTGCGCGCGAGGGCGACCGCGTCGCCGTCGACGGCGTCGGGCTTGCCGATGCCCACGCCGTCCATGACGACGCAGACCACCGGGCCGTCCGGAGCCTTGCGCTCGGCGTGGGGACGCAGCGGGGCGATGGAGGTCGCGGGCGAGTCGCTCATCGCCACGCAGGGTACACGAAGGCGCCGACACAGCGTCGGCGCCTTTCGTCCTGCGACCTGGTCAATTCGAAGCGTGACGCGAACGCTCGTTACTCGTGGCCCCCGAGTTTCAGCGCGAGCTCAGCTCGCCGGATCCGAGCTCGTCGCGATGGATGAAAAAAACATCTTCGAGGCGACGAGCCCTGCCCCAGCCCGCTCACTCGGTGATCGCGGCCTCGACCACCCCGTCGGCGGGCTCCCTCAGCTCGAGATGACGACCTCGACGGTCCCAAAGCCTGGCGTGAGCTCGAAGTCGGCCGTGCCCGAGAGGTCCGTGGGCCCAAAACCCGGGCTCGCCGTGGGCACGCCGCAGGTCTCGTCGTTGGGGTCCGCGCAGTCGCACTGCGTCCCGCCGAAGCACTCGCCGCTGGCGTCGACGCGGATGCTGACCTGGCTGCCCAGGGGGATCTCGCGGCCCACGTAGCAGCCCGAGTTCTCGGTACAAAAGCCGTCGGGCGACTGGCACGGCGCTTCGATGGGCACCCGCGTGAAGCCGTAGTTGGCCCAGGGCATCTCGAAGCTCTCGCCCGCGCCGATGCGCACCGTCCCGCGGACCATGTCGTCGCCCTCGCACCCCGACACGCACCAGTAATCGTCGTCTTCAGCGTCGTACTTGAGGCTGCACAGCTGGTAATCTCCGGCCTCGTCGACATAGTCGATGCCGTCGACGGTCAAGCGCAGTCGGGTCACGCCCGGGCAGATCGCTCCGGGGAGCCAAATCGGGCCCGCGGTGGCGTTGGTGATCCGGACGGTGGTCTGCTCGAGCGCCGGCGGATCATCGGGCATTTCGCACACGAGGGCGTCGCCGTCGCTCCCCCCGCTTTCGCCGAGGTTCTCGTCGCCGAGGTCACAAGCCGTCGCGCAGGCGAGCGCTGCCAGGCAAAGGGCGCACGCGGAGGTTGGGAAGGTTGATAGCGAGGGGACTAGAAAAGACGAGTAGGCGTTCATGGTGTTCATGGCGAGCCATCACCGGGTCCGCCGAGACCCGTGGTTGAAGGGTCGAGAATTGTTGCGCAGGCAGCCCGGACCCGCTCGAGCACGTGCGGATCGGGGCGGGCCGCGAGCAAGCGCTCGACGGCCGCCTCGGCGTCCTCGGCCCGACCGAGCTTCCACGACGCGCGGGCGCGCAGGGCCTCGCGCTCGGCGAGCAGCTCGCCCTTGGGGAAGCGCTCGGCGTGGGCGTCGAGGTGCTCGAGGGCCCGCTCGGGGGTCGCGTCGCGGGCCGCGTGGATCAGCGCCAGCTCGGCGGCGAGGGTCGAGGCGGGGGAAGGCTCGGGCGAAGCCGAGGCCGCCGGACGCGACGCAGGCTTCGAGGGCGCGGCTGAGGTCGGCGCAGGCGCGGCTGCGGCCGGCGCGGGCGAGACCGCCTCGGGGGCTGGCGTCGGCGCTGCGGCGGGCGCGGGACGGTCCGCCCCTTCGAGCCGTGCCGGGGCCGCGGCATGGACCGCCCCCGGGCGCGCGTCGGGCTTGGGCGG
>NZ_ABCS01000027.1 GCF_000170895.1 Plesiocystis pacifica SIR-1
AGCCGGTTCAGGGCCTCGCGGGCGACCTGGGCCCGGCTGTCGTGCTCGGCCTGGGTCCGCCGCAGGTCGTCTCGCTGCCGCGACAGGGTCAGCACCCGGGCGCGCTGGCCCGCGATGGCCTCGTCCACGGGCGCCGCGTGGGCAGCCGCGGGGTGCTCCTCGGCGCCGCACAGCGGACAGGGCTCGCCAGCGCGCAGATCGGCGCGGTGACTGGCCAGGTCGCGCACGGCCTCCAGCTGACGCAGGGCGCGCTGGGCCTCGTCGAACAGCAGCTCGACGGCGCCCAGGGCCTCGGCCGCCTCCCGGCTGGCCCGGGCTCGGTGGTCGCGCTCGAGCTCGAGGTCCCGGCGCTCGCCCTCGAGGCGCTCCGTGGCCTGCTCGCTCCGGTGGTGGCGCTCCTGCACGCGGCTGAGCGCGGTCCACCGCTCACGGGCCTCGTCGAGGGCGCGCCGACGCAGGCGCAGGGTCGCCAGGGGCGGCTCGGCGTCGATGTCTCGGTCGACCTTCTTGAGGGCGCGACGGGCCGAGCTGCGCTCTTTTCGGGCGACCTCGAACTCCGCCTGGGCCTCCTCGGTCTCGGCCGCCAGATCGCGCAGGCGGGGCTCGAGCACGGCCTGACGGTGCCGACCCTCGGCGCGCCGGCCCAGATCGCGCAGCTGGTGGTGGAGCAGCATCTTGTAGTGCCCCCAGCCGTCGGCGAGGCGAGCCAGCCCCGGGCGCGCGGCCAGCCAGGTCCGCCGCTCGTCCACCCCGGCCCGCGCGAGCGCCACGGAGGCCTCGACCTGCTCGAGCTTGGCCGCGTCCCGGACCCGCGCCGCCTCGAGCCCGACCCGGGCGCGCTCGGCCGCCTCGCGCTCTTCGGCCAGGGCCGCGGCCCGGGTGTCGAGCTCGCGGGCGCGCTCGAGGGCAGCGCCAGCCGGGCCCGCCGCTCCCGCGCGCGGATCAGGGCCTCCTCGCGGGCGGCCCCGTCTCGGACCAGGCGGGCGCGCTGCTCGACCATCCCGCCGAGTTCGCCGGTGATGAAGCGGCGCTCCTCCTCGCGCTCGTCGGCCTCACGGGTCCACTCGCCGCGCTCGGCCGCGCGCTCGCGCCAGGGCAGCGCCGCCTCGATCCAGCCGAGGGTGCGGGCGTCTCCGTCGAGGGCGCGCAAGGCCTGTTCGGCGCCCTCGACCTCGGCCTTGGCCCGCGCCGCGCCGCGCTCGAGCTCCCCGAGGCGGGCGTGCCAGGTCCGATCGGCCTCGGCCTGGGCGCGCGCTCGGGTCAGCTCCGCCCGCGCCTGGGTGAGCGCTTCGACCTGGGCCTTCAGCTGGGTCCGCGCCGCCTCGTCGAGGCTGTCGAGGCCGTCGAGCTCGCGGCGCAGCAGGTCGAGCTCGGCGTCGGCCTGCTTGGCGCGCTCGAAGGCCGCGCGCCCGAGCTCCCGGTACAACCGCGTGCCCGTCATGCGCTCGAGCAGCTCGGCCCGGTCGCTGCCGCTGGCCTCCAAAAAGGCCGCGAACTCCCCCTGGGCCAGGAGCACGGAGCGCCGGAACTGGTCGAAGTCCAGACCCAGCCGGGCCTCGATGGCCTCGAGCACGTCGAGCTTGCGATCGGCCTCGACCGCGCGCCCGGTCACCGCGTCGCTGAGCTTCATCTGCTGGCCCTGGATGCGCCCGTCGTGGCGCCCCCGGGCTCGGCGGACCTCCCAGCGCGCCGTCCAGACCCGATCGTCGACGCCCAGGAAGTCGACCTCGGCCCAGCCATCGACGGCGCCGTGGCGGAGGATGCCGCGGACGTCGTTGGCCCGCAGCCCGCCCTCCCCCGGCGCGCCGCCGGGAGCCCGACCGATGGTCACCCCGCCGCGGTTGGCGAAGCGAGGCGTGCGATCGAAGAGCGCCAGGCAGATGGCGTCGAGGAGCGTCGTCTTGCCCGCGCCGGTGGGCCCGGTGATGGCCACGAGCCCGGCGCGGTCCAGGGGCGGCGCCCGGAAGTCGACCTCGAAGTGGCCGTGCAAGCTGGCGAGGTTCTTGCCCCGCACGGCCAGGATCTTCACGGAGTCTCCCCCTCTTCGAGCTCCGCGGGCTCTTCGACCATCGGCGGCAGCACGGCCTCGCTCGCGTCCCCGCGCTCGACGGCCTCGCGCAGCTCGTGGAAGGCCCCGAGCAGCTCCGCCCCGGGCTCGTCGTCGTAGAGCCGCTCGTAGCAGTCGGCGAAGACCTGCTGGGGGTCGATGCGCTCGAGGGTCCGACGCTCGGGGAAGTCGGCCAGGCTCCCGCCCTCGCCGGCCTGGGTCACGGCGATCTTGAGCAGCCGGACCTCGCGGTTGCGCAGCGCCCGGTCCACCTGCACGCGCAGGTCCGGGACCGGCTCGTCGAGGCTCACGCGGACCTCGAGCCACGGCCACTGCGCCTTGTCCAGGGTCG
Organism: Plesiocystis pacifica SIR-1; assembly: GCF_000170895.1. Classification (GTDB taxonomy): domain Bacteria; phylum Myxococcota_A; class Polyangia; order Nannocystales; family Nannocystaceae; genus Plesiocystis; species Plesiocystis pacifica. The sequence continues at coordinate 2,400 of NZ_ABCS01000027.1, forward strand.
GGTCGAGGGCCAGGGTGCGCAGCTCGAACAGCACGTCGTCGAGGGGCCGCGGGCCGTCCTTGGGGACGCGCAGCATCTGGACCGTGCGCGGCACCTCGAGGCTCTGGCACAGCTGCAGCTCGGCGCCCTCGAAGTGCGCGAGCAAGACCTGGTGCTCGTAGTCGGACTCGCTCAGCGACAGGGGAATGGGCGAGCCGCTGTAGCGCACCTGCTCGGACTGCTCGACGGCCTGGGCCAGGTGCAGGTGTCCCAGACCCACGTAGGCCCACGCGTCGCCGAAGATCGCCCGGGGAATGGCGTGCTGATTGCCCCCGAGGATCTTGCGCTCGGACAGCTCGGACAGCGCCGTGCCGCGCATGTAGAGGTGACCCGAAGCGATCAGCGCGTGGTCCGGCTCGGCCCGGGCCTGAGCGGCCTCGAGGACCTCGGCGTAGACGCGCTCGACCCCGTGGATCAGCGGGTCCCGGCGCCAGCTCGCCTGCTCGTCGTCGCTGTCGACGTCCCCGCCCCTGGCCGCGCGCGCGTGGGGCAAGTCGGCGACGCGCAGGAAGGGCACCGCCGCCAGCCAGGCCGCGACCGCGCCGCTGCGATCGTGGAGCGGGAAGACCATCTCGCCCCGGTCCTCGGGCACCCCACCCACGGCGTGGACCCGGGCGAAGGCCATCATCGGCGCCATCGCGTCCAGGCGCAGGGCCGAGTCGTGGTTGCCCGCGATCAGCACGATGTCCAGCTCCGGCATGCGCCGACGGGCCTCGGCCAGGAAGGCGTTGAGGGTGTGGATCGCCGACGCCGGCGGGTTGGCGGTCTCGAAGATGTCCCCCGCGACCAGCAGCGCGTCCGCCTCGACCCGCTCGAGGGTGTCGAGCAGCCAACGCAAAAAGGCCTCGTGCTCGAGGCGGCGATCACGGCCGTGGAGCGTGTGCCCCAGGTGCCAGTCGCTCGTGTGCAGGAGCCGGAGCATGGCGCGGGAGAGCCATTGAGACGGACCGCCGGGCTCCGGGCAAGGGGGGCCACCCATCCCCAGCCCCGCGCGAGCGCCGGATCGAGAAATCAGCTTTCATTTCAAGACCTTACAAACCTCAACACACAGCCTGTGGATGAGCTTTGCACAGCCTGCGGTGGATCCGTCGATGCGCCCGACGCCCCATCCGCCAGCCTGAACCCTGGGTTTGCCCCGTCCGGGCCGACTCAGGGGGCGCACTCGTCGAGGCAGTACTCCTCCACGCAGCCTCCGAGCAGCTCCGCGACGGCGCTGCCGAGGGGCGGCCCGCACTGGATGAAGCACGTCACGGACAGGCCGCCCTCGGCCACGCACATCATGAAGCAGGTGCACTTGCCAGGGTCGAGGGAGCAATACTCGTAGACCTCCTCGCAGCAGCTGTCCGCCGCGCACGCGTGGCAGCTGCCCTCTGCGAGCGGCACGCAGGCGGTCATGCCCTCCTCGAAGCCGGTGTCGACGGGGCCCTCCTCCGTGAAGCCCTCGTCGAGGGGGCCCTCCTCCGTGAACGGGCCCTCGTCGAGGGGACCCTCCTCCGTAAAGCCCTCCTCCGTGCTCGTCGAGCCCCCCGAGGTCGAGGTCGAAGCGCCGCTGGACTCGCCCGAGGAGCCCTCCGTGCCCGTGTCGGCGTCGCCCGTGGTCGAGCCCTCGCCCGTGCCGCTGCCCGCCTCCCCAGCGCTCTCGCTTTCGCCCTCGCTCTCCTCCTCGGCCCCCTCGCTCTCGTCCCCGCCCGCCTGCCCGAAGGCGGGGTTGAACTGCTGACAACCCACGGCCATCGCGGCGATCAGCGCGAGGTGATGCCCCCTCAAACCATCCAAGTGCATGTCCTCAGCTTCCCGCGAAGCTGCAGCCCACGCAAGCACCGCACGCGACGATGGGTGGTGCAAAGCCCAGCTTGCTCGCTTCGCGGGCGCCTCGCTATGGTCGCGAGACCATCGAACCCGCGACGAAAACTCGGCTCGCCATCCTCGCCGTACTCGCGGCGGTGCTCGTCGGCCTCCCCGCCTACCTGCACTTCGCCACGGACTACTTCGAGATCAGCCCCAACGAGGTCATCGAGCCGACGCCGTGCAACGTGTGTGGGGAGACCGTGCCCTTCAAGACCCGCCGGGGCCGGGCCCACGCGGTGTGCTCGAGCTGCGGCGCCTACGAGCGCCACCGCCTGCTGACCCACTACCTCGGCCAGGCCCCGGAGCTCAGCGCGGGCAAGCGGGTCCTGCACTTCGCCCCCAACAACGGCGTCGAGGCCTTCATGCGCGGGCGGGCCGAGGCCCTCGCCCTCGACTACGCGACGGCCGACCTGTTCGCCATCGAGGACCTCAAGCTCGATCTCGCCGACATCGAGCAGCCCGACGCGAGCTGGGACGTGGTCATCTGCTACCACGTGCTCGAGCACGTCCCAAACTCCGACGCGGCCATGTCCGAGCTGTTCCGCGTCCTCGCGCCCGGCGGCGTCGCCATCCTCCAGGTCCCCCTCGAGATCGGCCGGACCCAGACCTACGAGGACGCGAGCATCACCTCGCCCGAGGGCCGCCTCGAGCACTTTGGCCAGGAGGACCACGTGCGCATCTACGGCACCGCGGACTTCCCCCGCCGGCTCGAGGCCGCGGGCTTCGAGGTCGAGGCCCTCGACTACCTCGCGACCTTGCCGGCCGAGCGCGTCGCCGAGCACCACCTCGCCCGCGGACCCAGCGAAGACGGGGGTCCGCGCTTTGACGAGCGCATCTTCCTCGCCCGCAAGCCAGACACTCCATGACCGCCCCCCCCCAATCCCACTCTGCCACCGTCGACATGGCCGTCGATCAGGAGGCCCTGCTCCGCGGCATCGCCGACGCCTCTCTCGCGCTGCTCGACATCGAGCTCAACTACGCCGGGGCCATGGACCGCTGCCTCGGCGCGGTCGGCAGCGCCCTGAGCGTCGACCGGGTCTACGTGTTCGAGGCCCACCCCAACACCGCGGGCACCACCTGCGTCAGCCAGCGCTTCGAGTGGTCGCGCGATTCCATCGAGCCCCAGATCGACAACCCTGAGCTCCAGGACCTTCCCTTCGAGATCCTCGGCCCTTGGGAAGCCACGCTGCGCGCGGGCCAACACATGGCCTTCGTGGTCGCCGACTACCCGCATAAAGCGACCCGCGAGCTGCTCGAGTCTCAGGACATCATCTCCATCCTGGTCCTGCCGATCATCCTCCACGGCGAGCTGTGGGGATTCATCGGCTTCGACGACTGCACCCGCCCGAGGCGCTGGCGCGACGCCGAGCTCGCGGCCCTCAGCGCCCTCGGCGGGGCGACCGGCGCGGCCATCGTCCGCAGCCGGGTGCACGAGACCGTGCTCGAGATCAGCGCCCCTCTCCTGCAGGTCTGGGAGGGGGTCATCGCCGTCCCCCTCGTCGGTCGGCTGACCCCCGACCGCGCCAACCGGCTGATCGAGAGCGTGCTCGGGGCCATCCACGGCCGCGACGCACGAGACGTCTTGCTCGACATCACCGGCATGTCGGCCATCGCCCCCGGCGAGCTCGACATGGTCCTGCGCACCTTCCGAGCCGCGCGCATGCTCGGGGCACGCTGCGCCCTCGTGGGGACCTCCGCCGTCGTGGCCCAGGCCATCGTCAACGCCGACATCGACCTCGCTAGCCTCTCCACCCACGCCAGCCTCGAGTCTGGGCTCGCGCAGATCCTCGCGCGCCGCGGCCTCGAGGTTCGCCGCCACGCCTGATTCGAGGCCGTTTCCGCGCCTATACTGGGCGCATGTCTCGAAACTCGATTTTCTTTCTCGCGCCCTGGCTCGCCAGCGTCGCCCTCGTGACCGCCTGCGCGGACGATGGCGGCACCGACTCCGACACCTTCGGAGGTGACGAAATCGGCACGGAGTCCGAGTCGGAGTCCGAGAGCACCGACGCCGACACCGAGACCGGAACGGACGCCGGTACGGAGACGGAGACCGAGACCGAGACCGACTCGGGTACGGAGACCGAGACCGACTCGGAAACAGAGACGGAGACCGAGACCGAGACCGAGACCGAGACCGACTCGGAGACCGAGACCGACACCGGCAGCGTCTGCGGCGACGGCATCCTCGACGACGGCGAAGAGTGCGACGACGCCAACGACGACGACACCGACGCCTGCACCTCCATGTGCACCATGGCGACCTGCGGCGACGGCTTCGTGTGGCTCGACAACGAAGAGTGCGACGACGCCAACGACGACGACACCGACGCGTGCACCTCCATGTGCGCCGCCGCGACCTGCGGCGACGGCTTCGTGTGGCTCGACAACGAGGCGTGCGACGACGCCAACGACGACGACACCGACGCCTGCACCTCCATGTGCGCCGAGGCGACCTGCGGCGACGGCTTCGTGTGGCAGGGCAACGAGGAGTGCGACGACGCCAACGCCGACGACGACGACGGGTGCAACAACATGTGCGCCCAGAACCTGCTGACCGTCGACTTCCCCTCCCCGGGCGACCCCTTCTTCATCTCCTCGGGGACCAAGCCCTGGAACGCCGGCGACTACTACGAGGGCGAGCGCTCGACCCCCTTCGCGGCCATCGACCAGCTCGACATCCACCTGGTCCTCGACGGCAACAACCTGCTCGGGTGCGGCACCCAGACCGCCGCCGTCTCGGTCAACGGCGTCGAGGTTGGCACCTTCTCGGTGGTCCAGGGCGACGCCGTGAAGGACGAGAGCTACGCCATCGACCCGCCCATCGCCGGCCCGGACTTCACGATCCGCTACGAGACCTCGCAGACCGTGCAGGCCGGGTGCAGCTCCTCGGGCTACAGCACCAACGGGTCGACGGTGACCTTCTACCCCAACTAGCCGGGGCAGGCTGGGCGTGAGCCCGAGCGAGAGCTAGATCCGCGGGTGCGGGCACATGTCCTGGTCGACGTCCGCGACGACCATCGTGTAGCCCTGCCCCGCCAGCTGCGCGGCCTTGTTCGCCACCCGGTTCGCGCAGGTGCTGCTGTCGAACAGCGAGGTGAAGTGGCTGCAGCTGACCTTGCCGAGGTAGCGCTTTTTGTAGTGGTCCTGCTGGCCGGCGCAGCTGTGGTCGGACCACGCGTCGACGGTGTAGAACTCGATGTCGACGTCGAACCAGTGCGTGTCGAGGTCGAGGTGGCAGATCTGGCCGGTCGGCTGCGAGTACGCGAAGTCCTCGTTCGCGCAGGTGTCGTAGTCGTCGAAGCACTGGTCCACGCACCAGTTGAACTGCGCCTCGTCGTAGTAGGGGTGGTAGCTGCCCTCGCACTGCATCTCGCACATGTCGAGCTGGTCGCCGCAGGCGGCCTGGCAGCTGGCGCTGCGCTCCTCGACGTCCTCGAGCTCGGCGAGGCCGTCGAGGCCGACGCTCTCCTCTTCGGTGCAGGCGCCGGTGAAGCTCAGCGCGGCGGCGAACAGGACGATGGACTGGATGTTGATCTTGAACATGGGTGGTCGGTCCTTTCACCCGCGTCCATGGCCAAGCCCCGTCCGTCCGTCTCTACGAACACCCAAACCGTGCTCAAAACCGCCTGCTTTTTCATGACGGTAACCTGGGGCGTCAATTTAGATATTTTGGGCAACATCCGCCGCCCGATGACGGGCACCAAATGCAACGACGCCCGCGACCGAGGTCGGCGGGCGTCGTTGGTGCTCGAGGCGGCGCTCGGCTACTTGCGCAGCTGCATCAGCTCGCCCGGCGCCTTGAAGGCGCTCGGCGGCGCGCTCGCGTCGGCGTCGTTGCCCTCGATCTTGCACGCCCCCGGCGTCCCGGCCTCCTCGCAGGCGCAGTCCGTCCCCACCCCGCCGCAGGATCCCCGCAGCGGCTTGTTCGAAAAGATGACCCCCACGGCCATGCCGGTCATGAGCATGGCGAAGATGGCGACGGTCAGCAGGACGACGGCGAAGTTCATGGGTTCAGCTCCTGGTAGGCCGGGGTGCTCTGGGCCTCGAAGCCCTCGGCGGTGCGGATGAGGAAGTATGCAGCGAGACCCTCCCGAGTGGCCAGGGCGAGCCCCTCTTTTGGGCCCAGGACGTTCAGGGCGGTGGCCCAGGCGTCGGCGGCCGCGGCGGACTGTGCGTGGACCACGGTGACGCTGGCCAGGCGGTGGGTGATGGGCCGGCCGGTGCGCGGGTCGATGGTGTGCGAGTAGCGTACGCCGTCCTTCTCCCAATAGTTCCGGTAGTCGCCGCTCGTCGCCACCCCGGCGTCGGTCACGGGCAGGATCGACTGGACCGCGCGGGTGCCCGCGGCGTCGGCGGTGGGGCGCTCGATGCCCACGCGCCACGGCTCGTCCTGGTGGTTTCGCCCGCGCGCCCGGACCTCCCCGCCGACCTCGACCATGTAGTGGCGAAAGCCCTCGGCCTCGAGCACGGCGGCGACGCGGTCGCAGCCGTGGCCCTTGGCGATGGCCGAGAGATCCACGCGCAGCTCGTCGACGGTCTTCTCGAGCGTCTGGGTCTCGACGTCGACGATCAGCTTCTCGTCGCCCACGAGGCGGTCGAGGACGCTCAGGTCGTCGGCGCTGAGGCTCCGGCGGGCGCTGGGGTCGGACTTCGAGCCGAAGCCCCAGGCGTCGACCAGCGGGCCCACGGTGACGTCGAAGGCCCCGCCCGAGTCGGCGCTGACGGCCTTGGCCAGGGCCATGACCTCGACCAGGTGCGCCGAGGCGGCGATCGCCTGGCCCTTGCCCGCGCGGTTGAAGCGGCTCAGCTCCGACTCCGGCCGGTAGGTCGACATCTCGTCGTTGACGGCCTCGAGCTCGGCGTAGATGGCCTCGGCCAGCCCGGCCATGGCCTCGTCGCTGGGCAGCTCGACGGCCTCGCCGTCGGCGTCTCGACCGGCGACGACCACGGTGAAGGTCGTCCCCATGGTCGGGCCGAGGACCAGCGCCCGGCCCTCGACGCTGCGGGCCTCCCAGCGCAGGCCGTCCACGGCCTCGCCGGCGACCTCCGTCAGCGCCCCCGAGCGCACCGCCGGCTCCCGGGGCCACAGCAGGTAGACCATGCCCAAAAGCCCCAGGAGGCCGATGAACACGATCGACAGCCGGCTCCGCCCGGTGTTCACGGTCGAGGTGGTCCGCGGCTCGCTCATCCCAGCGAACCTACCCGAAAAGCGCGCCAAGCCAAGCCTGGTCCCCCAACCACTGCGCCGATCATCTCCGTCAGAGAGCGCCCCCGCTCGCGGGGGCGACCCAATGCCCGCTCGAAGGAACGAACGCCATTGCCCACCAAGCCCAAACGGAGGAGCGGCAGCGACGAAGTGCCCCCAGTCCGAGGCGCCTGCGGGGGCAAAGAAGAAAGGGGCGAGCCTCGCGGCGCGCCCCCTTTTGGGTTTGGTGGTCCGGACTCGGCTCAGCCGAAGTCGTCGAACATCACGTTCTCGGGCTCGACCCCGAGCTCGAGGGCCATCTGGATGACGGCCTGGTTCATCATCGGCGGGCCGCAGATGTAGAACTCGCAGTCCTCGGGGGCCTCGTGCTTGTCGAGGTAGAGCTCGCGGCACACGGCGTGGATGAAGCCCGTGGGGCCCTCCCAGTTGTCCTCCGGGAGCGGGTCCGAGAGGGCCAGGGTCCAGTTGAAGTTCGGGAACTCCTCGGCGATGCCGTCGAAGTGGTCGATGTAGAAGGCCTCGCGCAGGGAGCGAGCGCCGTACCAGAACGAGACCTTGCGCTCGGTCTTGATCCGCTTGAACTGGTCGAAGATGTGCGAGCGCATCGGCGCCATGCCAGCGCCGCCGCCGATGAAGACCATCTCCGCGTCGGTCTCGCGGGCGTAGAACTCGCCGTAGGGGCCCGAGATCGTGACCTTGTCCCCCTCTTTGAGGTTGAAGATGTACGAGCTCATCTTGCCCGGCGGAAGGTCCGGCTGACGCGGCGGGGGCGAGGCCACGCGCACGTTGAGCATGATGATCCCGAACTCCTCGGGGTAGTTGGCCATGGAGTAGGCCCGGGTCACGTCCTCGTCCACGACGGAGGTGAAGCGCCACATGTTGAAGCGGTCCCAGTCGCCCCGGTACTCCTCGCCGATGTCGAAGTCCTTGTAGTGGACGGTGTGCGGGGGGCACTCGATCTGGATGTAGCCGCCGGCGCGGAAGGGGACCTCTTCGCCCTCGGGCAGCTCGAGGATGAGCTCCTTGATGAAGGTCGCCACGTTGTCGTTGGAGCGCACGGTGCACTCCCACTTCTTGACGCTGAAGACCTCGGGCTCGACCTCGATCTCCATGTTCTGCTTGACCTTGACCTGGCAGGCCAGGCGGCAGCCCTCGCGGATCTGACCGCGGCTGAGCCAGCCCTCCTCGGTCGGCAGCACGGCGCCGCCGCCCTCGTGGACGTGCACGATGCACACGCCGCACGAGCCCATGCCGCCGCAGGCGGAGGGGATGAAGATCTTGTTGTCAGCGAGGGTGTTGAGCAGCGTGGCGCCGGCGGGGATCTTGAGCGCCTTGCTGGAGTCCTCGTTGATGAGGATGGTGACGTCCTCGGTGTTGACGAGGCTGTTGCGCGCGACGAGCAGGACCGCGACCAGGGCCAGGATGACGCCCACGAACATCGCCGTGGACAGGCCAACCATGGCGCCCTGGGACAGCTCCGCGGCCAGCAGCATGTTGAGTTCGAACATCGTCGTTCTCTCCTAACTGGACGGGTTCAGAGCGAGATGCCGCCGAACATCATGAAGCCGATGGCCATGAGTCCGGTGACGATGAAGGTGATGCCCAGGCCACGCAGGGCCGGGGGGACGTCGGAGTAGCGCATCTTCTCGCGGATCGCGGCGAGGGCCGCGATGGCGAGGGCGAAGCCCAGGCCCGAGCCGAAGCCGAAGAACAGCGAGTCGACGACGTAGTAGTCGCGGTCGACCATGAACAGGCTCGCGCCGAGGATGGCGCAGTTGACCGCGATGAGCGGGAGGAACACGCCCAGGGCCGCGTGCAGGGCCGGGGCGAACTTCTCGAGGGCCATCTCGACGACCTGGACCGCCGCGGCGATGGTGCCGATGAAGGTCAGGAAGTTGAGGAAGGACAGGTCGACGCCCTCGATGAGCGCGCCCTCCTTGAGGACGTAGTGGTACAGCGCGGCGTTGAGCGGGCAGGTGACCGTCAACACGAAGACCACCGCGGCGCCCAGGCCGATGGCCGTCTTGACCTTCTGGGAGACGGCCAGGAAGGAGCACATGCCCAGGAAGAAGGCCAGCGCCATGTTCTCGATGAACGTGGCTTTGACCAGGAGGCTCAGATAATGCTCGAACATCGGTCTACTGCTCCTCGACCAGGTCGGGGTTGATGGTGCGCATGATCCAGATGGCGACGCCGATCAGGAAGAAGGCCGCCGGCGACAGGACCATGAGGCCGTTGGGGGTGTACCAGCCGCCCTCGGTGACCAGGGGCATGACCGACACGCCGAACACCGCGCCCGAGCCCAGCAGCTCGCGGACGAAGCCGACGGAGATGAGGATCAGGCTGTAGCCCAGGCCGTTGCCGACGCCGTCGACGAAGCTGGGCCAGGGCTCGTTTTGCATCGCAAAGGCCTCGGCCCGGCCCATCACGATGCAGTTCGTGATGATGAGCCCGACGAACACCGACAGCTGCGTGGCGACGTCGTAGACGAAGGCCTTGAGCACCTGGTCCGTGATGATGACCAGCGAGGCGATGATCGTCAGCTGGACGATGATGCGGATGCTCGACGGGATGTAGTCGCGGATCAGGCTGATCGAGAGGTTCGACAGGGCCACGACCACCGTGAGCGCGATGGACATGACCACCGCGGTCTCGAGCTTGGAGGTGACCGCGAGGGCCGAGCAGATGCCGAGGACCTGGACCGCGATGGGGTTGGTGTTGAGCAGGGGATCGAGGAGGACTTCTTTGCTCTTGCTAGCCATGTCCTAGCTCCTCAGTGGGCCTCACCCTCACCGTGGCCGTCGGCCTTGGCGGGTGCGGGTTCGGGGTTGGAGTCGGCGTCGGCGTCGGCGTGCTCGCCGTCGCCCGCGGGCGCGGTCGCGCCGACGATGGCCGGCGGGCCGCTCTCGCGGACCTTGGCCAGGAAGGGCCCGTAGGCGTTCTCCCCGAGCCAAAAGTCCATCATGTTGCTGACGCCGCGGCTGGTGATGGTCGCGCCCGAGAGCGAGTCGACCTCGTGCTCGCCCGAGGCGTTCTTGACCACGGCGATGGCGACCTCGGAGGTCCCGGGGGTGAAGGCCTTCTTGCCCTTCCACAGCCCCTTCCAGCGCGGGTTGTCGACCTCGCCGCCCAGACCCGGGGTCTCGGCGTGCTTGTAGTAGGTGATACCGGCGATGGTCTGGCCGTCGGCCTCGAGGGCCAGGTAGCCGTAGAGGAAGCCCCACAGCCCGTAGCCCTCGATGGGCAGGATGAGCTTCTTGACCGCGCCCTTGTCGTCGACGAGGTAGTAGACTTGACCGACCTCGGGGAGGAAGCGGACCTTGGCCTCGTTGGCCGGGGCGGTCAGCTTGGCGGCCTTGGCGGCCTCCATGGGCTGGTACTCGGCCGGGCCCACGCCGTCGACGTCGGCGACGGGCTCGCCGGTCTTCAGGTTGACCAGCTGGGGCACCAGGCGCTCGTCGAACAGCGCCTGGACCTCGTCGTTGCTCATCTCCTGACCGGGCAGGAGCAGGCCGGCGACGTCGAGGACCTTCTTTTGGCGGTCGACGGTCGCGTTCACCTCTTGGCGCGACTTGAGCATGATCGCCGCGCTGGAGACGCCCAGCGAGCACACCAGGCACACGCCGAGGGCAAAGCCCGCGATGTAGACGGGGGTGTCTTTCTTAGCCATCAGTGAGCCTCCTTGGCCTCAGCCGACTGGCCCTCGGGGAGCCCGGCGGCGTAGCGCTCTTGGCGACGCTTGACGTTGGCCTGGACCACGAAGTGGTCGATGAGCGGCGCGAACATGTTCATGAACAGAATCGCCAGCATCATGCCCTCGGGGTAGCCGGGGTTGACGACGCGGACGAGGACCACGAACACGCCGATGAAGAAGCCGTAGATCCACTTGCCGGTGTCGGTGAAGGCCGAGGACACGGGGTCTGTGGCCATGAACACCATGCCGAAGGCCCAGCCGCCGAGGACCATGTGCCACTCGGGCCCCATGGCGAACATGGGGTTGGTGTCGGAGCCGATGCCGTTGAGGGTCCAGGCCATGATGGCCGTGCCGATGGTGACGCCCGCCATGGTCCGCCAAGAGCCGATCTTGGTGACGATGAGGATGGTCGCGCCGACCAGGCACAAGAGCGTGGAGGTCTCGCCCATGGACCCGGGGATGGCGCCCAGGAAGGAGTCCTTGAGCAGGTGACCCGAGGCGTTGAGCGCCTCCATGCCCTGGTTGGCGTCAGCCGCCACCGCGAGCCAGGTCGCGCCCGTGAACGCGTCGGTGTTCTCGGCCGCGACCCACACCGCGTCGCCGGACATGGCCGCGGGGTAGGCGAAGAACAAGAACGCGCGGGACACGAGCGCGGGGTTCATGACGTTCATGCCCACGCCGCCGAACACCTCCTTGCCCAGGAGCACGCCGACCGCGATGCCGACCCCGACCATCCACAGCGGGATGGTCGGCGGCAGGCTCAGCGCGAACAGGAACCAGGTGACCAGGAAGCCCTCGGTGATCTCGTGCTTGCGGATGACCGAGAAGGCCGCCTCGACGTGACCGCCGATGAGGCCGACGGTCAGCCACACCGGGAGGAAGAACAGGGCCCCGAAGATCGCGCAGGTCACGGGGTTGCTGGCGTCGTAGCCCATGCCCATGGCCTCGTAGAGCCACGCCTGCCAGCTGTGCAGCGGCGCGGCGCCCTGGCCGATGGCGAGGGCCGCCTGGTAGCCGGTGTTCCAGCACGCGAACAGGCAGATGGGCAGCAGCGCCGCCACCACCGTGATCATCATCCGCTTTTGGTCGAGCTTGTCGCGGACGTGAGAGGCGGCCTTGGTGACCGTGCGAGGGGTGTAGAGGATGGTGTCGGGCGCCTCGAAGAGGGGGAACAGGGCCTCGTACTTGCCCCCCTTCTCGAACTGGTGCTCGAGCTTGTCGAGTTGGTCGCGAAGAAAGTCCATTACCCTTCCTTCCAGATGGTTTCGAGGTTTTCGCGCAAGATCGGACCGTAGTCCTGCTTGCCCGGGCACACGAAGGTGCACAGGGAGACGTCCTCCTCATCGAGCTCGAGCAAGCCGAGCTCCTCCGCGCGGCCAACGTCTTTGACCATGATCGCGCGCAGCAAGAAGGTGGGGAGGATGTCGAAGGGGAACACCCGCTCGTACATGCCCAGGGGGACCATGTGCCGGCGGGATCCGTTGAGCGAAGTCGTGAACGCGAACTTCTTGTCCGGGGTCAGGGACGAGGCGTAGGCGCCGGAGGTCGAGTAGAACTCGAAGCCGGGCTTGAGCCAGCCGAACAGCTCGCGCTTGCGGCCCTCCTCGAGGGCCGAGATCTGGTTGTGGTAGCGGCCGAGGAAGCCGTGGATGTCGCCCATGGCCGTGCGCCCCGAGAGCACCGAGCCGGAGATGACCCGGTTCTCGACGTCCCGCAGGCCGCCCGCGACGATCTCGTCGACGCAGGCCCCGAGCCGCGTCCGCAGCAGGCGGGGCTCGTCGACGGTCGGGCCGGCGAAGCTGAGCACGCGCTCGACGTCGAGCTTGCCCGTGGCGAACAGCCGGCCGAAGGCGACGACGTCCTGGTAGCCCACGTGCCACACGGTCTTGGCCCGGCTGACCGGGTCGAGGGTGTGGATGTGGACGCCGACGGTGCCGGAGGGGTGCGGTCCGTGGAACTCCTCGACGCTGACCTTGGCGTGCTTGCCGGTCGAGACCTTCGAGCCCGCGCCCTTGCAGACGTAGACCTTGCCCTCGGTCAGCTGCGCGACCACGGCCAGGCCCGCCTGGAAGTCCTTCTCCCGGCCCTCGAGGGCCTTGTCGACCTTCGCGGCGTGGGGGTTGGTGTCGGCGGCGGTGACGAAGATGGAGCGCGGCGCGTCGCTGTCGGGGGCCGGCACGCGGCCGTAGGGGCGCGTGCGCAGGGCCGTCCACAGCCCCGACTCCTGAAGCAGCGCGACGACCTCGGCGCGGGACATCTTGGCCGCGTCGCCGTGCTTCGCCTCGAAGCTCTGGAAGTCGTCGGGGGCCGGCTCGCCCTTGCGCTCGCTCTCGGCGAGCTCGATGACGACGCTCTGCAGCGCCCGGTACTCGCCGCGGTTGACGGCGGCGACGGTGCCGGCACCGGGGGCCGTGAACATCACGCCCGGCGTCTTGCGGTCTTCGAACAAAATTTGACCGCGCTTGACCTTCTCGCCGACCTTCACGCGCATGCGCGGCTTCATGCCGGGGTAGTCCGCAGCCAAGATCGCCACGCGGGTGACCGCGGCGGCGTCCTCGATCCGCTGCTCGGGGTCCCCCGTGATCGGGAGGTCGAGTCCTTTTTTGATCGTGTGTACGGCCATGCTTGGGGCCTTCTCCTGACAGAGAATTTGGTTGGGCCGGAGCCCATGGTCAGTGGGCGAGCGCGGGCTCGCCAGCGGGCGCTTTGTACCTGGTCGCAAGGCCCAACGGAAGCGTCCTCGGCTGGTGTTTCGCCCAGGTCGAGAGCGCAGGCACCGCGAACCGTGCAACTCCGTGCCCGGCCATGGTCCGGCGAGAGCGGAGCTTCGCGGGTCCGGCCTCGGACCCCTCGCCAGGCGTTGAGCTTGCTCACCGGAGCAGGGGCCGGTCCAGGCGAGGATCCCATCCCGCAGCCCGAGCCTCGCGCGGTACTGATCGCGGCTGATGCCGAGCGGCCCCGAGTCCATCGAAGCCATCCGCGCCGCGCGAGCGGCCATCGCCGAGTGGATCGACGAGACGCCCCTGTGGCGGGCGCGAACGCCCTCGCGCCTGGTTCCCGACACCGCTCCCACGACGCAGGTGTGGCTCAAGCTGGAGCTGTTTCAACGGGCCGGGAGCTTCAAACCACGCGGCGCCCTGACCGTGATGCGCGCCCTCGACTCCGAGGCCCTGGCCCGGGGCGTGACGGCGATCAGCGCCGGAAACCACGCGATGGCGGTCGGCTACGCCGCCCAGGTCCTCGGGACCAGCGCCAAGGTGGTGATGCCCCGCTCGGCAAACCCCGGGCGCGTGGCCGGCTGCCAGCGCTTCGGCGCCGAGGTTGTCCTGGTCGAGGACGTTCACGAGGGCTTCGCGCGGGTCGAGGCCATCGCCCGAGACGAAGGCCGAACATTCGTGCACCCCTTCGAGGGACCGTCCACGGCGCTCGGCACCGCGACCCTCGGCCTCGAGCTCGTCGAGCAGCTCGCGCGGTCGGTGCAAGGCACGCGCGAGCCCGACCCAACTCTCCCCTACCCCGCGCTCTTGGATGCGGTTGTCGTGCCCATCGGCGGCGGCGGTCTGTGTGCTGGGGTCGCGGCTGCGATCAAGCTTGCTCAGCCACAGTGCAAAGTTTTCGGGGTCGAACCGGTGGGTGCGGACACCATGCACCGCAGTTTCGCCTCGGGCGCCCCGGAGTCCATCGACGCCGTGCGCACCATCGCCGACAGCCTCGGCGCCCCCCATGCCGCGACCTACTCCTTCGAGCTGTGCCGGCGCCACGTCGACGAGCTCGTCCACGTGGACGACGACCAGCTCCGCGACGCGATGCGTCTGCTGTTCACCGAGGCCAAGCTCGCCGTCGAGCCGGCGGGGGCGGCCACGACCGCAGCCCTGGCAGGACCCCTTCGAGACCGCCTCGCGGGCGAGCGGGTCGCGCTGATCGTGTGCGGCAGCAACATCGACCCGGACACCTTCGCCGGCATGCTGGGACAGCGCGGCCCGACCACCGACGCGATTTGATGCGTCGCGGTGCCTCCCGGCCGAGGCGAGTTGCAACGCCGGGGGCTCCCGAGGCCGCGTGATCGCGCCTTGGGTCCCGGCCTGTCCCTGGCACCGCGCGTGCAGTCGTTTCGGGCATGACCGGACTCGCGCTCGCGTTCGCGCTGCTCTTCCACCCGCCTTGCTCCGAGTCCGCCCAGGACCTCGAGGCTGCCAAGGCCGCGAACGCCGCGGGGATCGCCTTCGACGAGCCCGTCGACCCCGCCCGGGCCAACGCCGATCTCGTCGACCCCTTCGGCAGCGCGAGCACGCCCCCCGCGCGGCCGCCCACGGGTCGGGGGCCCCACCGGCTCCTCGATCCCTTTGGCGAGGGCGGTGAGGGCAGCGGCTCCCGGACCCCTGTGCCCCACCCCCGGCCCCGCGCGAGCCCGACGCTCGTCGACCCCTTCGCGGGCACCGAGCAGAGCCAGCCCGTCGACCCCGCGACCCTCCTCGATCCCTTTGACCTCGGCGCGCCCCCAGAGCGTCGCGCTGTCGATTCGGCCCCGCCTCGCCCACGCCCAGCCCAGACCCTGGTGCTCCAGGATCCCTTCGCCGGCTGACCCAAACGAGTTCGAGCCTAGCCTTCAAAGCTGGGCTCACTCGTTTGATATCACTCGCCTTTTCAAACTCGACTGACCTTCATTCGAGGGCGCCGTGATCGTCGCCATTGCAAGGCCCCCCGCGCCGACGCAGGGTTGGCCGCCATGACCGAGCGCAAGCGCTTCCAGATCCTCGTGTGCGACGGGCCTAGCTGCGGCATCACCCACGAGAGCGAGACCCTCGTCGAGCACATCGAAGGTCGCCTGGATAAAGAAGCTGCGCTCCAGGGTCGGGCCGAGTGCGCCGCGCTGACCTGCTTTGGGCGCTGCGACGAGGGGCCGAACCTCATGATCCGCGAGCTCGCCCCCGGCGAGGACGGGTCCACGGAGCCCGACTTCGACCTCCTCTATGGCGTCCGCGGCCTCTACCTCGGCGTCGACCAGGCCAAGGTCGACCGCGTCCTCGACAGCCACGTCGCCAAGGACGAGGCCGTCGAGGCGTGGGTCGAGAGCTACGAGTAGCCCTCGCTCGAGCCGTTTTTTTGGACCTGAACATGGGTGCCCTTAGCGTGCGCCCATGGCAGAGGCCCTCGCTGTCCGCTCGTCCATTCGCCGACCGCGTACACACGCGGCGCAGGGCTCGAGCTGCGATCTCCTGATCGAGCTCGCGGCGCGTTCGGGCGGCGTGGCCGAGATCCTCGGCGAGGTCGGCGTGGAGCCGAAGTCCCTCCCGGAGCTGCGCGATCAGATCAAGACCCGCATCGAGCCCGAGCCCGCCGACTGGCGCCTGCGCCTGCAGCAGCGCGGCGGTCGGCCCGGACCCGACGGCGATCTCGACCAGCTCCTGGCGATCGTGCGCAGCGCGGACTGCCACGCCTACCAGGCCCTGCGCCTCGCCGGCGCCGACATGGTCCGGCTGCGCAAGCTGTTGATCGAGCGCGTCCGCGAGCGCGGCCGCGAGCGCGCGACCCGAGGACCGGTGCGCGGCCGCAGCCACCCCGGCAGCCCCAGCTCCAGCTCGCCCGTGCGCATGTCGAGCACCCGCCGGAGCGCGGCGCTGTCGAGCCGCCCCGCCCCGCCCTCTCCGCGCCAGAGTCACCAGCACGGAGCGCCCTACCCCGCGCAGCCCGAGCCCGCGCCGAGCCAGCGCGAGCCCATGGCCCTGCGCCCCGACGCCTCCGCGTCCACCCTCGCCAAGGCCACGCCCGCCCCCGAGGTCCACGAGCGCAGCGCCCCGCGTACGCAAAAAGGTCCGGCCGAGCTGCGCTCGATCCACCCCGGCAGCCTCCCGCCCCTGGTCGGCCGCGAGCGCGAGCTGGCCACCCTCGCCGACGCCCTGCTGCGCCGAGGCCCCCGCCCGCCCCTGCTCGTGGGCGAGCACGGCAGCGGCCGGACCTGCGTGGCCACGCACCTGGCCCGGGTCCTCGACCGCCCGGTGTTTCGGCTCGAGGCGCCGCACTACGACGAGGACGACAACCTGCTCGGCGAGGACCTCGAGCTCATCGCCGAGGCCCAGGGCGTGGTCGTGTTCGACGACCTCGATCGCGTCAGCTCCGACCAGCCCCCGGCCATGCTCCCCGCCCTCGCGCGGGCCTGGGCCACCGGTCAGCCGCGCATCTTGACCGTGGTCTCCCACGAGAGCCGCGCGCGCCTCGAGGCCTGGATGCCGGGGATCCTCGACACCCTCGACGTGCTCCCGCTCAGCGCCCTCGAGGGCGGCGACGTCCACCAGGCCGTCAAGCTGGCCGCGCCCGCGGTGCTCGAGCAGCACGGCCTGGGCCTCGACAACGACGCCCACCTCCACGAGCTGACCCGCATCGCCGAGCGCTTCCTGACCGGCCTGGCGATGCCCGGCCGCGCCCTCGACCTGCTCGATCTGAGCTGCGCCCGGACCACCCGCGAGGGTCGCGCGAGCGTCGGCCGGGACACCTGGCTGACCATCGTCTGCGAGCGCACCGGCCTCCCGCGCAGCCGCGTGGAGGGCTCGAGCGAGCGCGACCTGCTCGACCTCGACGCCGTCCTCGCGCGCCAGGTCGTCGGCCACGAGCACGTGCTCGAAGCCCTCGCCAGCTTGGTCCGACGCAACCGCGCCGGCTTCTCGAGCGGCCGCCCGATCGCCTCGGTGTTGCTGCTCGGCCCCTCTGGCGTCGGCAAGACCGAGATCGCCAAGGCCCTCGCCAGCGCCCTCTACGAGCGCGACGACGCCCTGCTGCGCCTGGACATGAGCGAGTACGCCGAGGCCCACGCCGTCGCCCGCGTGGTCGGGGCCCCGCCCGGCTACGTCGGCCACGAGCAAGGCGGCGCGCTCACGGATCCGCTGCTGCGCAACCCTCACCGCGTGGTCCTGCTCGACGAGATCGAAAAGAGCCACCGCGACGTGCACCAGCTGCTGCTGCAGGTCTTCGACGAGGGCCGGCTGACCGACGGGCGCGGGCGCACGATCGACTTCCGCCACGCGGTGGTGATCATGACCTCGAACCTCGGCGCCGAGCTGATGTTCGACCTCGATCTCGGCCCCAACGGCGACGGCGACGCCCTGCCCGACGACGCCGAGGTCCTCGACCGCGCCCGCAGCCACTTCCCCGTCGAGCTGTGGAACCGCATCGAGGCCCCCCTGGTCCTGCGCCCGCTGACCCGCGAGCAGATGCTGGCCATCTCCCGCCGGCTGATCGCGTCGAGCTCCAAGCGCCTGACCCGAGACCGAGGCATTCGCTACCGCGTCGAGGACGAGGTGCTCGAGCGGCTGATCGAGCGCGCGGGCATCGACCCCGCCCTGGGCGCGCGACCGCTCCGACACCTGATCGGGCGCGAGGTCGAGAGCCTGGTCGCCGACGAGATCCTGCGCGGGCGCGTGCGCGCGGGTGAGGAAGTGGTCGTCCGCTTCGACGAGCGCGGCGCCCTGATCTGTAGCTGACTGGCAGCCTGGGTGCTGCGCCTTGCGCTTTGCCAGCGGGCGTGCATCGTTGGTTGGCATGTGGCCCGGAGAGCGCGAGAGCTTGGCCGTGTGGGCCGACCAGCGCATGGCGGCGGGCGACGCCGTCGGGGAGATCGTCGCCCTGCACCTGCGCGCCGGGCCCGAGCTGGCCCCCGCCGACCGCGAGGAGCTGCTCGCGCGGGCCGAGCAGCTGCGCCTGCGCCACGCCGAGAGCCTGCTCGGGCCCTTGGTGGGTGAGCTGCCCCGGCTGCGCCTGCGCTGGCAGTACGGGGTCATCCGCGGCATCAGCCTCGACCGCCCGTCCACCCAGCGCAGCGCCGGCTCCGAGCGCCCCCGGCCGCGGCTGGTGCTCGAGGTCATGTGCCAGCTCCTGCGCCGCCCGGCCCTGGCCTTCCTCGACGACCTGCAGCTCGACCTGGGCGAGTACGACGACGAGCTCGAGCTGGGCCTGCTCGCCGAGCTCGGATCGGAGCGCTGCCACGCCCGCCCGCGCCGGCTGATCCTCGGCGGCATGCCCCGGCGCTTCCGCGACGTCCACGGCCTCGCCCAGCGCGGTCCGGCCCAGGCGGCCCGCCACGCCCGGGAGGACCACCTGCACGCCGACCTGCTCGCCCCCGCGACCGCGCGCGGGCTGACTTGGTTTTGCCGCTGGGGCCGACCCCAGTCCCTGCCCTGGACCCCCGGCGACGCGGGCTCGCGGGTCCAGGCCCTCCACCGCCTGCTCGGCCAGCCGTGGACCGAGGGCCTCGAGCGCGCCCTGGGCTGCGCGATGTGGGACACCAGCGTGGCCGTGCGCCGGGACCTGTTCTTCGCCCTCGACGACCTGCCCGACGCCGCCGCCCCGCTGTGGCTCGCGGCCCTGGCCATCGAGGGCGACATCCGCCACGGCCTGCGCCCCGTCCTCGAGCGCGGCCTGACCCGGGTCAGCGGGCGCCCGGCCGTGGTCGCGGCCATCGCCCAGAACTTCGCCGCGAGCGAGCCCTGGGTCGCCACCTGGCTCGGCGGCGTGAGCATCAAGAGCCGCGCCCGGGCCCAGCTGGCCGCGCCGCGCATCGAGGCCATGCTCGACGGCCCCGTCGGGCGCCACGGCCGGGGGGTGTTCGAGCGCAGCCTCGTCGCCCTGAGCCGGCGCGCGGCCAAGGACGCCGGCGCCAGCGGCCGGGGCGGGGCCCTCGAAGAGAGCATCGCCGAGCTCCTCGACAAGCGCGGCGATCATGAGATCTGAGAGCCGGTCCGTCTCGGGCGCCCGACACCGCGTCCCCGTCAAACAGCCGGTTAAATATGATGACTTCATTCGATGTAGGTTGGGGCCCTAACCGGGGGTCGGGGGTCGCTGGTCTGAGTCGGGCATCGAGCCGCTAACGCTGCGCAAAAGAGGCGAAATCGTGACCCCCCGAGGGGTGTCGGGAGGATGGTCGGAGGCCACCATCCGCGGGTATGCATATCGAAATTCAACACATCTCCACTCGAATGAGCGCGCTCGTCGGCTGCCTTTTCCTCGCCCCGCTCCTGATGGCTTGCGGTCCAGAGGCGGACACGGCGAGCGAGGCAGGGCCGTCGCTGCGCGCGCTCGCGGACTCCGAGGGCTTCGTCGTCGAGACCCAGCTCACCAGCTTCGGCGGCTGGGAGGGCCTGTGCGTCGTCTACGTCCTCGACGATCACGGATGGACGGGGTTGGCGGTCGAGCGCAACCTCGACGACGGGCCGGCGGAGCAGTGCGGCCCGCTGCAGCCCTACCTCGATCGCATGGATCTGATCGTCGGCTGGGGCCCGGAGGCGCTCCCCCCCATCGCTGACCAGGGCCTCGTTCAGACCCTGAGCGAGACCTACGATCAGCCGACCGGTCGCCAGGTCGACTACGCGTGGGCCTGGGGCAGCCTGAGCGCGGACTTTTGGGGGACGATCTACGGCGAGGTCGAGCAGAGCAGCGTCGCGGGCCTCGGTGAGGTGTGCGCGCGCTACCTCGAGACCGACGAGGGGACGCCCTTCGGCCTGCTGGAGCCCGAGGGCGCGGGCGGGGCGTGCCCCATCCTCGACACCCTCCCCAACTACGCGACGGTACGGACCCCCCTCGAGGGGCTCACGGAGCTCACCGACGCGGGCGTCATCCAGGCCCTCGACGCGACCTTCTTCGGCAGCGCTGAGGCGCGCTACCTGCTCTTGAGCGAGGCCCCGACCCAGCTGTGAGCCTCGCCGCTGGGAGGCCGCGGCGAACACCCGACGCGCGGCGGGGTTGAGGGTCGCCGCGCGTCTCTCAGCTGCCGCTGGGTAGTATCTTCAGCCTGGGTCGCATCAGGCGCTCCGAGGTCTTCCACGATGACGTGGTGGCCCGTCGTGCCCAGGCCGCGAGCGTCGAGCTCGGGGTGAAGGTCTGATCGTTCGAGGTCACGACACGGCCCCCTCGCTGCCCGCGGCTCGAGGCCCCAACAGCTCGGCCAAGCGCGCGCTCAGGCTCGCGTAGAGCGCTCCCGCGGCCGCCCCCCTGTCCCCGAGGCCGCGCAGGGCCTCGACGTGAGCGGCGACCGTGGCCGTGTCCCCGCGCGAGAGCGGGCCCGTGACCCCAGCCGGGACCCCGAGGGCGAGCAGGTTCTCGAGCGAACCGAGCATCAAGTCCCCGAGGGCCGCCCGAGCCGTCGCAGACTCGGAGGCGCCCACGAGGGTCGTGAGCACCTCGGCCGCCCCAACCTGGAGCACGGCTTGGTGGTTGGCCACGAGGGCACAGGCGCCGTGGTAGGCCAGCCGACCCTCGGCGTCGAGGCTGCGCAGGTCCAGCCAGCGCTGCTCGCCGACCAAGGTTCGCGCGAACGCATGGGCCTGCGCGTCTCCGCCGATGCCAAAGCCCGCGTGTTGCAGGCGCGAACCCTCGCGCTCGTTTCGAAGCGAGCAGATCGGGTGCAGGGATCCGACGGGGTGACCCGCCGCGGCCAGGGGCGCGAGCACCTCGCTGGCCAACTTCGCGCCCGCGCCGTGGAGCACCGGCACGCCCGGCGGCAGCCGCCCCGCGAGGGCCTCCGCGACCGCGCTCAGGGCCCCGTCGCGGGCGAGGATCCAGACCCCCGCCGGCGGCCCTTCGTCGATGGTCGGCAGCTCCAGCGGCGTCGCGCCGGGCTGCGCCCCCTCGACGAGGGCCCGGGCGCCGATGGTCTCCACGCGAAAGCCCCGGTCCCACAGCCAGGGCACGGCGTGGTGCGCCACGTGACCCAGGCCGACGACCCACACCCGCGGCTCGCCCCCCGCGATCCACCGCAGCAGGGCCTCGGCGACGGCCCGCGGGACCTGACGCTCGAGCAAGCTCCGAGCCTTGGCTGCGCCCGCCTCGTCCCCATCGGCGACGTGGCGGCGCAGGCGATCGAGCTGCTCTCGAACCACGGTGCTGCTGACCTCTGGCAAGCTCGCCGAGCCGGCCTCGCACCAGCCCGCCCGGGGCACGACGATGGGCTCGAAGCCCGCGACGATGTCGGACCAGCGATGCCAGCGCTCGGTCTCGCCGCTCTCGATGATGTCCGAGCCCACGACCAGCCGGACCCGGTGCCCGGGGTAGCGCGCGGCGATGGCCTCGAGCAGCTCGAGGCTGTAGCTCGGCTTGCCGTCGCGCGCGGCCGCGAGCTCGCCCTCGATGGCGCTCACGATCACGCCGCCTCCGCCGGCGCGCAGCTCGGGGGCGAGGGCCAGCCGCGTCCAGCTCATGCGCCGGGCGAAGGGAGTCAGGCGCTTGCCCAGGGGGTGGTCGGCGCAAGGGCAGACCAGCACGGCGTCGACCTCTCCCGTGCTCAGCAGGTAGCGGGGCAAGAGCGCGTGGCCGACGTGCGGGGGGTTGAAGCTGCCGCCGACGACGGCCAGCACCGGCTTGGGGCGGGGCACGGCCCGACCATACCGCGCCACCGCTCGGTCTCGCTCGCCCTGCTCGGGACGGAACCTCCCCGCTTCAGCGTTGCCCAGGCGGCGTGCTGCCCTCGACCTGGCCCCGCGCGTCCGCGCTCGCCGTGGCGTCCGTCATCGGCTGCGCCTGTGTCATCGGCTGCGACCCTAGGCCACCGCGAGAGCCCTCCCCAGCGCCCGAGCTCGCCGTCGGGCCCACCCAGGCGCCGTGGCGCTTCCCCGACCAAAGCTGCCGTACAGACGACGACCGCCCCCACCTCGCCCGGCTCCACGACGAGGACCAGACCGGCCGGGCGCGGGAGCGCCTCGTCGTCCCCCTGCGCGTCACCCCCGAGCTCGAGGTCCCGGCGATGTGGGTGGTCCGCGGCTCCGAGGAGGTCGACATCAGCCCCTTCACCTGGGGCCGCTGGGTCCACGAGGACCCCGAGACCCGCTACCCACGACCGATGCGAGTCGGAGTGTGCCACGAGCAGTCGGGCGCCCTGAGCGTGGACGTCTTGCCCGTCGAGTACGGCACCGGCGGCTACGTCGTGCGCGCGCTCCTCGAGCCCCCGACGGACGCCGAGCCCGAGCCCACCGCCACCATGTCTGGCTATTGGTTCACCGACATCCCGCCCTACGGCGGCTACTCGAGCCGACTCGGCGGCGAGCTCCGAAGCTCGGCGGCGAGCTGGTCGGCGGGCTCCGAGCTCGCGCTCCAGCTCGAGCTCTCGATCGCCCACGGGCGGAGCTGCGCCGGCGTGCGCGTGACCGTGCCCGCGCAAGGAGAGTGCGAGTCGGTCCGCGTGCCGATCACCATCGGGCCGCGGCCAGGAGACTGAAGGATCAGGACCCGATCAGGACCCGATGCTCACGAAGCCCTGCTGGATCAGCCACAGGAACACCGCGACCCTGGGGATGCGCAGCAGCGAGACCACGATGAACTGCCAGTAGGGCAGCTCCGTGGCCCCCGCGGCCCAGCAGGTGATCGAGTAGGGCACGGGGGTCACGGCCGCGACGGCCAGGAACCACCGCCCGCCGCGGTTGATCTGAGCCCGCATCTGGTCCCCGCCGCGGCGGCGCATGAACGCGGCCAGGCGCTCGCTCCGGGCGATGAAGTAGCGGCCGATCAGCCAGCCCACGCTCCCGCCGCACAGGCTGCCGAGGCTGCCCCACGCGACCACCTCCCAAAAGGGCATGCCGCCCCACAGGCCGAAGGCCGTGAACGCGTCGTTGGGCACGGGCACAGTGAAGGCGTCGGGGAAGAAGAAGCCCACGGCGATGCCCGGGCCGCCGAAGTTGTCGACGAACCATCGCCCGACGCTCAGCAAGGGCTCGCGGAACAGCCAGCCGAGGATGGCCACGAACACGGTGAAGCCGGCGACGCCGAGCGCGGCCGTGATGACCACCTTGCGGATGCTCAGCTCCTCGACCTCGACCTCGGGCACGACGACCTCGCCCTCCGCGCTGCGCTCACGGGCGTCGCCAGCGAGGTCGGCAGAGGAAGGAACCATCGGGCATCCGATAGCTCCCTCGCCGCCCGCGGTCAACGACCTCCCTGCCCAGAGCCCTCGGTCCCGGCTGAGCAGGCCCCGGTGTCCGATCCAGGCCCGTGCGAGCCTGACGGGTGCTCCCCTATGGCCGCCCCGCGGAGCGCGCTATCCTGTGCTCATGGCTTCCACGACTTCGACGCCGAGAACACGCCGCCTCGCCCTGGCCTCTCTCGCCCTGGCCTCGCTCGCCGCCCTCGCTTGGTACGCCCTCGGGCAGCGCCCTCCCCACGCCTCGGCCTCCGTCGCCGAGCCAGCGGAGGGAGAGGACTCGGGTAGAGAAAGCTCGAGCGACCCCCGACCCCGCGCGAGTGACCCTGCCGGCCTCGGCGCGCTCGCCAGCGCGCCCACGCTGGAGTCGCCCCCGAGCCCCGCGCCTCCCAAGCCTCCCCGCGCCCTGACCCCGCGTGAGCGGGAGATCGCCGACGGACTCGGCGCGCTCCTCGACGACGAGCTCTCGACCCGCGCCTTCGTCGATCGCAACTTCGACGCGAGCGCCACCCACGTCCACGACTGGCTCGACGAGAACCTGGAGTTCCTGCGCCCGCGCATCGGCGAGTGCGGGGAGCCCGAGCCGATCATCGCGGGGTCCGAGCAAACGCGCCTGCTCTACCCCTGCGGAGACGCCACCGTCGAGGCCGCCTTCTTCATGGAGGAGGACGGCGACAAGCTCCGCCACATCGTCCTCGGTGGCCGCGACCTCGAGCCCAACGCCGCGGTCACCGAGGCCGCGGAGCTGGTCCTCTCGCTGATCGTCGAGTGGCAGCGCGAGCGCTTCCTCGAGGGCTTCACGGAGGCCTTCGAGGAAGACGAGACCCGGGACTTCTTCGCCTCGGTCCGCGCCGAGCGGGGGCGCTGCACCCTCGGCTCCGTCGACCTCGCCTCGCCCCAGGGCGCGCTGTGGTTCATCGAGTGCGAGGACGGACCCGGGCTGCTCAAGGTCAGCCTCGACGACGACGACCGCATCCGCAAGCTGCTGATCCGCGACCGACGCAACATCCGGCTCGATCCTTGAGCTCTGCTTTGCCCCCACGGACGCCTTGGGACCGGGGGCGTGCGCTATGCTGCGAGCGTGGCTTCCACGAGTTCGACGCGGAGCGCCTCCGCGCTCCTCCTGGGGGGCCTCGCCCTGGTCTGCGTCGGCGCCCTCGCCTGGTACGCCCTCGGGCGCCCCGCCGACGCGTCGGCGCTCGCCAAGGACACCGCGGCACCCAAAGCCTCGAGTCGAGACAGCTCGAGCGAGCCCCAGGCGCGCACGAGCGATCCCGCCGGATACGCGGGACTCGACGGCGCCGACGCGGCCGACTCCTCCCCTCCCCCGGCGCCCCAAAAGCCCGTCCGGGCCCTGAGCGCGCGGCAGCGCGAGCTCGCCGACGAGCTCGGCCGCCTGCTCGACAACGAAGAGTCGACCCGCGCCTTCGTCGAGCGCAACTTCGAACGCGGCGGCGTCCACGACTGGCTCGACGAGAGCCTCGAGTTCCTGCGCCCGCGGATCGGCGCGTGCGACCAGCCCGATCCCATCGTCGTCCAGGGCCCCCAGCGCGCGCGCCTCCTCTACCCCTGCGAGCGAGGCAGCGTCGAGGCCACGCTGATCCTCGAACAGGGCGGCGGCAAGCTCGAAGGCATCCTGTTCGGCGGCCGCGACATCGAGCCCAACCCCGCCGTCACCGAAGCCGCCCAGCTCGTCCTCGCGCTGATCATCCACTGGGACCGCGAGCGCTTCCTCGCCGGCTTCACCGAGGCCTTCGACGAAGGCGAGACCCGGGACTTCTTCGCCTCCGTCCGCGGCGAGCGAGGCCGCTGCGTCCTCGACGGCATCGACCTCGCCTCGGCCCAGGGGGCGCTGTGGTTCATCGAGTGCGACAGCGGGCCCGCCCTGCTCAAGGTCAGCCTGGACGACGATGATCGAATCCACACCTTGCTGATACGCGCGCGCCGCAAGGTCCGCCCCGGGCCGTGAGCGCGTCGAGCTCGGGGGACCAGAGAGCAGGGATCAGATCAGGGCGAAGCCGCACTTGTGGTCGAAGGCGGTGCACGCCTCGACCCGACCATGTCCACGCCACGCCCTCACCGCGCCCCCCTCCTGATCCTCGCCAGCGTCGGCCTGCTCGGCTGCGATCCGATCGTCATCGAGTGCGACGGCGTCAGCGATCAGACCCCGGAGATCCAAGCCGCCTTCGACGGCGCGGATCCGGGCTCGGTGATCACCTTCACCACCGACAAGGCCTGCCTCATCAGCGAGAGCATCGACGTCGAGAAGTCGCTGATCATCACCTCGGACCTCCAGAGCACCGACCGCGCCGAGCTCGTCCGCATCGACGACGGCGCGGCGCTGCCTCGCTACAAAGCCTGCGAGGGGAACGCAGACGGAGCCATCTTCAACGTGGTCGCCGACGACGTCAGCATCGCCAGGCTCCGCCTGACCGGCGCCGAGTATGGGCCCGTGGGCGCCCGCAACACCCACGGCATCTGGGCCGCGGGGCCGGACCAGGGACGCATCAAACACCTCACCGTCTCCGACGTCGAGATGAGCAAGTTCCGCGGCCGGGGCGTCAGCCTGGTCCGGGTCGACGACTTCGTCGTCGAGCACAGCGCCATCGAGGACGTAGGCTACGCCGGCATCGCCGTCGAGGACAGCAAGCGCGGCCGCATCCACGGCAACACCGTGCTCGACATCGGCAACCCGGACGTGTGCCAGCAGGCGCCCGAGTGCTCCCTCTGCGACAAGTGCGAGTGCCAGGAGACCACCCCCGGCCAGGCCAGCGTCTACGGCATCGTGGTCACCGGTTGCACGACCGAGACCAACTGCTCCGAGGACATCGTCATCTCGAGCAACACCGTGCGCGAGAACATCCACTGGGCGGGGATCATGAACCACGGCGCCCAGCGGGTCCTGATCGTCGACAACCTCGTGGAGGACGCCGAGATCCTCTACGCGAACACGGTCAGCGCCCCCGCCCAGGGCCACGAGCGCCAGGCCTCCCACGAGACCTGGTTCGTCAACAACGTCGGCGACGTCCTGCCCAAGTCCGCGGGCGGGCGCTACGACCCCCGCCTCTACGGCCTCGCCCAGTGGCTCGTCGGCACCAACGAGACCCTGACCACGGACCTCGGGGTGATCGGCAACATCTACCGAAATTCGGGCTTTCGCTTCAACCCCACGGACGATCACGTGCCCCTGTCGAGCGCGATCGTGTTCCCCGTCGACGACCTGACCTTCACCTACAACGAGTTCACGACCACGACCGAGCTCCCGAGGCAGGTCGTGCGCATGCTCGAGCACTTCCTCGAGCCCGCGGGCGTGCCCGTCAGCAACGCGACCTTCGCCCACAACCTGTTCTCCGACGCGACGAACGCCGCGGTCAAGAGCGAGTGTACCCCCGAGAACATCCTGGTCACGGACAACGTCACCGAGGCCGACACCCTCGCCAACATCACCCTCGGCGGGACCTGGACCTTCGACGCCAACTCGTTCGTGGCCCAGGAGGTCGTGGGAGCCTACGACGAGGCCATGCTCGCCGACCACGGCGCCCCCCCGGCCCCGACCCTCACGGCCGTCGCCACCACCCCGGGGACGGTCGAGCTGCGCTGGGACGGCTACCCGAGCACCACCACGACCGACCACGACAGCTTCTTCATCGCCGACTTCTTCGGCGGCGAGTTCCATCGCATCGCCCATCGCCCGGCCAACGACCCGCGCTGGAGCTTCGCGTCCTCGAACCCCCAGTACCAGGCCTTCGACACCCTCGGCTACGTCGCCGAGGACCTGCACCCCGGCGAGCACTGGTTCATGCTCCGGGCTCAAAACGGCAACGCCATGTCGGGCTGGTCCGTCGCTCAGGTGTTCGTGAACTGACCCGCTCCGCGCCCGGCTGGGCTAGCCTCCCCCCATGCGCGACCCCGATCGCATCCCCGAGCTGTGCGCCCTGCTCGAGCGAGCCTGGCGGCTGGATCCCGACATGCGCCTGGGCCAGCTGATCGTGTGCGCCATCTGCCCGAGCACCCCCTGCCCGCAGATTTTCCACCCTGAAGACAGCCACACCCAGCGGGGCCTCGAGCACTTCATCGCGAGGTGCGAGGGCAAGCTCCCCGCGGCCTACGCCCCCCGCCCCGATCCCGACACCTTCGCCCTGAGCTGGGCCGAGCGCGGCCCCGCCGTCGAGTCCACGGTGCGCCTCGAGAGCGCCCGCGAGGCCCAGTTCGACTGCACCGTCCCCGGCCCCCACGGAGCGCCCATCGCCAGCGCCGGTCACATCCTCGAGCTGCGCTACGTCGGCGAGTACCGCCCGGGCAGCCAGGGCAAACCCGACGCCGCGGCCATGCGCGCGGCCATGCTGCCCCACGTCCTCGAGACCTGCCCCGACGTGGTCCTGTTCGACTTCTCCGAGCTCGACTACAGCTGGGGCGACGGCATCCTCGGCCTGCTCCAGACCCTCGCCGAGCTCGACCGCGACGAGCCCATGCACGCCGTGGTGCTCGCGGGCGAGGGCAGCTGGCGGGGCCTCGACGGCCTGCTCGTGGGCGCGATGTTCCGCGACCGCCAGCACGCCGTGAACGAGGCCAAGCGCCTCGCCTACCAGCGCTGCGTGCAGGTGGGCTGAGCGTGCTAGCGTGATCCGGTGCGCGTGGTCCAGCGGCCAGTCCGAGCCGAGCTCGCCCCCTTCGTTCGCTCGATCTGGCTGTTCGAGGCCGAGCTCGCCCACGGCCGCGAGCACATCTTGCCCGCGGGCGCGAGCCAGCTCCTGGTCAACCTCGTCGACGACGAGCTTCGGGCCTGGCGCGGCGACGACCTGAGTCGGCTCGGGGCGGTCGAGGGCGCAGCGTTGACTGGGGTGACCGACGAGCCCTTCGCCATCGACACCGCCCAGCAGCGGCGCATCGCTGGCGTCGCCTTCCGCCCCGGCGGCGCGCGGATGTTCTTCGCGCTGCCCATGTCGGAGATCCGTGATCGGGACCTGAGCCTGAGCGCGCTGTGGGGCCCGGCGGGGACGCGGCTGCGCCTGCGCATGCTCGAGGCCTCCGACGACTCAACCCGTCTGGCGCTGCTCGAGGAGGCCCTGCTCGCGCACCTTCGGCCCGACCGAGACCGCGCCATGGAGCTCGCCGTCGCCGCCCTCGAGCGCGGCCAGAACGTGGGCAGCCTCGCCCGCGTCCTCGACTCAAAGGATGTGCCGCGATAGGTCGCGGTCCTCGAGCAAACCACCGATGCGCTCGCGGACGTAGCTGGCCGTGATCTGCACCGTCGCGTTGCCGACCTCCGAGGCCTCGAAGCTGAGCTCGTCGAGGACCTGCTCGAGCACGGTGTGCAGCCGGCGGGCGCCGATGTTCTCGAGCTGGTCGTTGGCCGTGGCGGCGACCTTGGCCAGCTCGGCGATGGCGTCCGCGCCAAACTCCACGGTCACGCCCTCGGTGCCGAGGAGCGCGGCGTACTGCTTGAGCAGGGAGTTGTCGGTGTCGCGGAGGATCTGCACGAACTCGGCCTCGCCGAGGCTGTCGAGCTCGACGCGGATCGGGAAGCGGCCCTGGAGCTCGGGGATGAGGTCGCTGACCTTGGCCATGTGGAAGGCCCCGGCGGCGATGAACAGCACGTGATCGCTGCGCACCGGGCCGTACTTGGTCGACACGGTGCTGCCCTCGACCAGTGGCAGCAGGTCGCGCTGGACCCCCTCGCGGGACACGTCGGCCCCGCGGGCGTTCTCGCGGGAGCAGATTTTGTCGATCTCGTCGAGGAAGACCACGCCGAGCTCTTCGGCTCGACGCACGGCCTCGCGCCGGACCTCGTCGCGGTCGACGAGCGAGCGCGCCTTTTGCTGGGCGAGGAGCTCCCGGGCCTCGGCCACGGTCGTCTTGGTCTTCTTGGTCCGCTTGCCCAGGCCGCCGAGGAGCTCGCCGAGCTGGTCGCTGAGCCCGTCCATGCCGCCTCCCGGGCTGCCGCCGCCCAGGCCGGGCCCCCCGAGGCCGCCGGGCAAGCCGGGCAGACCCTGGAGTCCGCCGCCCTCTTCCTCGATCTCCACCTCGACCTCGCGCAGGTCGAGCTTGCCCTCGGCCAGCAGCTTGCGCAGCTTGTCGCGGCTGGCCGAGTTCTTGGGCTTGGCCGAGGCCTTGGCCGCGTCATCGGGGCGCTGCGTGTAGCCGTGGTTGCCGTAGCCCGCCTCGCCCTTGCCGGAGCTGGTTCCGGTTCCGGGCGAAGGCGGGAGCAGGATGTCGAGGATGGCCTCGTCGGCCTCGGCCCGCGCGGCCTCCCACACGTCGCGCTCTTTCTCCTCGCGCACGAGCTTGGCCGCCATCTCGACCAGGTCGCGGATCACCGAGTCGACGTCGCGGCCGACGTAGCCGACCTCGGTGAACTTGCTGACCTCGATCTTGACGAAGGGCGCCCCGGTCAGCTTGGCCAGGCGCCGGGCGATCTCGGTCTTCCCGACCCCCGTGGGCCCGACCATGATGATGTTCTTGGGCGAGATTTCGTCGCGCAGGTCGCCCTCGACCTGCTGTCGCCGCCAGCGGTTGCGCAGCGCGATGGCCACGGCGCGCTTGGCCTTGTGCTGGCCGATGACGAAGCGGTCGAGCTCCTTGACGGCGCGCCGCGGGGTCAGCTCGCGGGCGTCGAAGGTCTTCGAGATGGGCGTGTCGCTCATGGGTTGGCCTCCAGCTCGAGCACGGTCGCGCTGTGGTTGGTGAACACGCAGATCTCCCCGGCGACCTGCAGCCCGGCCTCGACCAGGCCGCGGGCGTCC
Source organism: Plesiocystis pacifica SIR-1 (assembly GCF_000170895.1). Taxonomy (GTDB): domain Bacteria; phylum Myxococcota_A; class Polyangia; order Nannocystales; family Nannocystaceae; genus Plesiocystis; species Plesiocystis pacifica. The sequence continues at coordinate 32,825 of NZ_ABCS01000027.1, forward strand.
ATCTCGCTGTGGCGCAGCAGGGCCCGGGCGGCCGCGAGGGCGTAGTTGCCCCCAGAGCCGATGGCGAGGATGCCGTCCTCGGCCTCGATCACGTCGCCGGTGCCCGAGAGCAGCAGCGAGCGGTCCTTGTCGGCGACGATCAGCAGGGCCTCGAGGCGACGGTAGCGACGATCGAGGCGCCAGTCCTTGGCCAGCTCGACGCAGGCCCGGGTGAAGTTGCCGCCCACGGCCTCGAGCTTGGCCTCGAGCAGCTCGCACAGGGTCAGGCCGTCGGCGGCCGAGCCCGCGAAGCCCGCCAGGATCTTGCCCCGCGCCAGCGCCCGCACCTTGCTCGCGCTGCCCTTGACGATGGTATTGCCCATGGACACCTGCCCGTCGGCGCCCAGGGCCACGCGGCCGTCGCGGCGCACGCACAGCACCGTGGTCGAGCGGATCACCGTTCCTGGTGCCAGGTCAGGCACCCCAGCGGGGTTCGACGGAGTCGGGGGGGAGCTCATGGCCGGCGAGTATAGAGCCCAGGCCGCGCTTGGGGTATGAGCTCCGGCGATGGTCGACGCGAACGCGCCCTCCGGTCCCGCGAAGCCTGCGCGCCTCGCCGTGCTCGCGTCCGGAGGCGGCAGCAACCTCCAGGCGCTGATCGACGCCCACGCCCGCGGCGACCTGGCCTGCCCCGTCAGCCTCGTGATCTCCAACAAGGCCTCCACCGGCGCCCTCGAGCGAGCGCGCCGCCACGGGATCCCCGCGCACCACGTCGGCCGGCGGACGGCCCCCGACCCCGACGGCCGCATCGTCGAGCTCCTCGCCGAGCACGACATCGACGTCGTCGTGCTCGCGGGTTGGCTCAAGCTCGTCGACGCCCGGATGCTCGAGGCCTTCCCCGATCGCGTGGTCAACATCCACCCTGGACCCCTGCCCCGCTTTGGCGGCAAGGGCATGTACGGGCACCACGTGCACGCGGCGGTGCTCGCGGCGGGCGCGTCCCACTCGGGCCCGACGGTGCACCTGGTCAACGCGCGCTACGACGAGGGTCCAATCCTCGCCCACGTCGAGGTCCCCGTCGTCGACGGAGACACGCCCGAGACCCTCGCCGAGCGGGTCCTGCGCGCCGAACACCAGCTGTTTTGGCGGGTGATCCAGGACCACTTCGGCTCTTGACCCAGGTACCTCGCAGGTGGGGTGCGTACCGGCGTGATCGATCCGCCTCGGCGGTGTGACACCCACCTTGGATGGGCGCGCGCAGCCACAGCCATCGAGACAGTTTCGCCGAAGGATTCGACCGTCGGCGGACATCCATGCAGTCGGAGCTCTGCGCGGCCCTGGAGCCTGCTTTCACCCCCAACTTCGCGTTGGGTCCCGCTCTTCGCTTTCCAATTGAGGTTATGCCACCATGACCGCTGCCATGTCCTCGTCCAAGCTTCGCTCGATCCTTGGTCCGCTCTCGCTCCTGCTCCTGACGCAGGTCAGCTGCGGACGCACGGACGGCGTCCTGATCCTCGACCCCAACGCCAGCGACGGCGACACCTGGACCTACGAGGAGACCAACGACGACGAGGCCACGACCATCGCCGACGACACCACGGAGGACGAGACCGACGACTGGCAGACCGGCGACTGGGGCGACGAGGCCCCGGACACCTGGGGCGAGGACACGGACTCGGTCGACTGGGGTGACGAGAGCGACTCCTTCGACTGGGGCGAGGAGACGGAGTCCGTCGACTGGGGCGAGGAGACCGACACCTTCACGGACACGACCGATACGACGACGGACACCACCGACACGTCGACGGATACGACCGACACCACGGACACGACCGATACGACGGACACGACCGACACCACGGACACGACCGATACGACGGACACGACCGATACGACGGACACGACCGACACGACCGACACGACCGACACGACCGACACGACCGACACCACGGATACGACGGACACGACCGACACCACCACCGACACGACGACGGACACCACGTCGACGACGACGAGTAGCGGCGGCACCTGCTCGGAGGCTTCAGAGTGCCTCGTGGACTGCGGCAACTTTGGCAACGCGTGCGTGGACGCGTGCACCACGGACCTCGGCGACGACGAGTCCGACGCCCTCTTCGACCTGCAGATCTGCGCGATTCAGAGCTGCTTTTTCCTCGGCGAGTGCTCCCTCGATGACTTCAACACGCCCGAGTGCCTCGCGTGCCGCTTCCTCGTCAACGAGGACCCAGGCGGCTTCGGCTGCGCCGACGAGGGTGCCGCCTGCGGCATCTGAAGCGACTTCCCCCAACAAAGAAAGGACGCCCTGCTCGCGCGGGGCGTCCTTTCTCGTGGGTCCGGTGACCTACTCCGAGCAGGGCTCGGCCTTGGGCGCGAGGCCGCACAGCTCGTCGAGCACGGCCTGGGTCGCGGGCTCGCCTTCGAGGCCCGCGGCGACCCGCGCTTCGACCACGGCCCCGAGGGTATTGGCCGTGCGCCAGCTGCCCTGCGCGAGAGCCTCGGCGTCCTCGAGGGCCGCGTCGAGGCGACCGTCGGCGAGGTAAGCCCGGACGCGGTCGGCCCGGGCGTCGCCGTTGGGACGCAGGGCGAAGTTGGCCTCGGCCAGCTCCACGGCCCGCGCCGAGGGGCCAAAGTCGATGTAGTGGCCGAGGGCGTGACCCACGGCCAAATCGGGGTGCGCGGCGAGCTGGGCCTCGTAGGCCGCGGCGGCCTGCTCGATCCACGGCTGGGCGTCGGCCGGGTCGCCGTGCTCGAGGTGCAAGCTGGCCACGGCGTCCATGAACTCCGGGCTCTGGGTCCGATCGATGACGTCGAGGTAGAGACCCAGGGCCTCCTCGGTCCGACCCAGCCGCACCCAGACCTCGGCGATGTGCTCCTCGACGAGGTAGTAGCCCGAGAGCTCGGCGTTGGCGGCCATGAAGTCCGCGAGCGCGGCCTCGTCGTCGTCGCGCTCGAGGTCGAGGATGCCCAGCTGCAGGTGCGCCCACGCCCGCACGCTCGCGTCGGGGCCGTGGTAACGCGCGAGGCTCTCGAGGTAGCCGGCCTCGGCGCTGGCGTAGTCGCCCCCGCGCCAGCGCACCTGGGCCAGGCGCGACATGGTCGTCGGCGAGGCGTAGGTGGCCTCGGCCTGGCTGATCAGCTCCAGGGCTTGCTCGACGTCCCCGCCCTGCAGGCGCAGGTCTCCGCGCAGGCCGTGGATCGCCGCCCAGGTCGGGTCGTCGATGAGGATGCGCTCTTCGGCCTGGTCGAGGGCTGCCTCGGCGGCCGCGAAGCGGTGCAGGGAGAAGTCGACGCCCGCCTGGCTCAGGAACGGCCCGGCGCCCTCCCCTGCCCTGGCGAAGGCCTCGGCCAGGGCCGCCTCCGCGGCCGTGTAGTCCTCGACCTCGCCGGTCAAGCGCCCGCGCCGGGCGTGCGCGTTGGCGAGGCGCTCGAGCACCATGTAGCTGTTGGGCTTGGCCTCGGCCTCGGCCTCCAGCGCCTCGATCTGCTGGTCGAGGTCGGCGAGCAGCTCGTCGTGGCGCGCGGCCCCCTCGGGCAGGGAGTAGGCCCCGGGCTCGAGGGCGCTGGGCGGCGCGTCGCTGGAGCCGGGCGCGGGGCTGCACGCCATCGCCGACAGGGCGAGGGGGAGCGCGAGGAAGGGAGCGTGGGCGGGCTTGGTCATGGCGTTCGGCAAGGGTCGAGGGGAAAAGTCAGGGGGCCCGGCCGCGCGCGGCCGGGCCTCGGGGAGCCCTCAGTTGGGGTCCGCGAGATAGGGGAAGTCGCTCTGGAAGGGCACGTCGTTGGCCTCCGGGTTGAGCACCCCGACGAGCGTGGTCAGCTCGTGCACGTTGAGGTCGAGGAGCACCACGGCGAGGGTCACGTCCATGACGGGGTCCTCGAGGCCGCGCCCGTTGGGGAAGCCCGCGGCCGCCTCGAGGTCGAGGGTGAGGGTGTCCGGGATGACCAGCGGTCCGGCCTGGGCCACGCAGTCGGCGGCCACGCATGGGGTCAGGCTGAAGCCGAGCAGGTCATCGTCGAGGGCGACGTGGAGCGCCGTCACGTTGGCGATGATCTCGTCGACGTAGTCGCCGTTGATGTCCGACTCGGGGTTGTCGGCGTTGTACTCGTCCTTCGAGGTGATCACCGCGGTGTTGACCGCCGGCATGCCCATGCGGTCGACCTGCGCGTACTCCGAGGGGTCGTTGTCGGCGAAGGAGAAGGGGTCCTCGCCGGTCGTGGTCTCCTCCTCGCTCGTCGTGTCCTCCTCGGAGGTCGTGTCCTCCTCGCTCGTCGTGTCCTCCGAGGTCTCCTCGGTCGTGTCGTCGGTGGTGTCGTCGGTCTCGCCGATCTCGTCGTCGCCGGTGCCGTCGTCGCTGGGGCAGCCGGTCACGACGAGGGCGAGGGCGAGGGCGAAGCTCGTGCCGAGCAGGCGGGTCATCTTGGTGCTTTCGATGGTCATGGTCGCAGTCCCGTGGGTGTCGTCGGCGCTCACAGGCGCGAGCTCGTGGCCCAGATGTCGATCACCGAGCTCCCGTCGCCCACGGCGAGGGCGTCGGTCTCGATGACGATGGAGGTGACGTTGGTCCCGGCGAAGCTGTCGTTCATCGGGTTGAACATCACGGTCCCCGTGTCGAGGGTGGCCAAGAAGCCGTCGAAGTCGAAGAAGAAGGGATCCTCGCGCAGGCCCGCGTAGACCATGGAGCCGCCGGGGCTGGTCAGGACCTCCTCGACGGGGCCGGAGAAGGCCTCCTCGCCGGGCAGGCCGATGACCTGCACGCCCCAGTCGCCGCCGCCGTTTTGGCCGAAGCGGACCCAAAAGTCGTGGTCCGAGACGCCGTCCTCGTCGCGGTCGACGTGGATCCCGTAGAGCAGCTCGCCGTCGTAGGTGGCGCTCCCGCCCGCGCCGGTCAGACCGGCGAAGTTGAGGGCCAGGACCAGGTTCCCGCCGCCGTCGTGCCAGGCGTAGAAGTCCGAGATGTCCGCGGCCGGATCGGCGGAGGCGCTCGGCGAGTCGGTGTGGTCGGCACCGGTGGCGGTGCCGGGAACGAAGGACACCGCCAGCATGACGGCGCCCAAGCCAAGGAGGGGCGTGATGGTTCGTTTCATGGTCATCCTGTTCCGCGTCGTCGCGGTCGACACGTCTACGAAGCTCGCGCGCAGGCGGATCACCGGAGAGTTAAAAAAATCGACGTGCCCGCGCGCCGGTGCCCGGCCGTGGTCAGAGGGACAGCCCCGAGGCTCGGAAACGACCCCTCCCCCACCCCGAGCCCGGTGCCAATTTGGATCCCGAGTGATCCATGTGCCCAAGCGACACGTAGCTCCAGAGGTGCTCGTCCTCGCACACTCGCGCCCCTGCTCCATGGTGGTGTCCAGCACACGGCAACGATCCGGGCTCGCCCGCCTCGTGCTAGCGTGGCCGACCTCTCCCATGGACGACGCGACCTTGCTCGAGGCCATCGGCCAGCGCCGGGACACATCGGCCTTCGAGGAGCTGTGCCGGCGCTACGCGACCAAGCTGCGCCGCTACGTCGCCGGCCGCGGGGTGGGCGACGCCGAGTCGATCGTGCAAGAGGTGATGCTCGTGGTCTGGCGCCGGGCCGACCGCTTCGACCCCGGCCGCGCGAGCGTGGCGACCTGGCTCTACACCATCGCCCGCAACCGAGCGACGGACGCCCTGCGCAAGCGCGGTCGGCCCGTGCCCGACCCCCGCGACCCGGCCTTCGTCGTCACCCAGGCCCGCACGCCAGACCCTGCGCCCGACGCCGCGACTGCCCGCCACCAACAAATCGCCGCGATTCGCTACGCGATGACCCACCTGCCCGCCGAGCAGCGCGCGCTCTTGAACCGCGTCTATATTGATGGTCAGACCATCGCCGAAGCCGCCCGCGCCATGAACGTGCCCCTGGGCACCGCCAAGTCCCGACTGCGCCTGGCCCTCGCCAGCGTGCGCACCCAGCTCTCCGTCAGCCATGGCTGAGTACCACCTGCCCGATGCGATCCTGCTCGAGTACGCGACCGGCGTCGCGGACCCCGGGCACGCCTTGATCGCGGCTTGTCACCTGACCCTGTGCCCGCGCTGCCGGGCGCGGGTGGCCGAGCTCGAGGCCTTCGGCGCGGCCTTGGTGCTCGGCGACGACGAGGGGGCCCCCGCCGACCCCAGCCCCGACGCGTTCGCCGACCGGCTGCTCGCCGAGGTCTTCGACACCAGCAGCGCGGCGCAGCTCGACGCCGCGAGCGAGGCCCTCGGCTCCGACCTTGACCTCGTCGAGCCCGCCCTCGCCCTCGAGCCCCCGGAGCAGCGCCCCCGCGAGGGCGTGTTCCCCTGGCCCCTCCAGCGGGTCATCGGCCCCTTCGAGGACATCCCCTGGCGGACTCCCCTGCCCGGCCTCCAGACCTTCGACTTTCAGCTCCCCGGCGCGACCACGATCACCCGCATGACCCGGGCCCGGGCTGGCATGAAGGTCGCGCGCCACGACCACCGCGGCCTCGAGCTCGACCTCATCCTCGCGGGCGGCCTCCACGACCGCACCCGCGGCGGCGAGTTCGAGCGCGGCGACATCCAGAGCGCGAGCGAGGGCGTCACCCACTCCCTCGAGATCCTGCCCGGCGAGCCGTGCCTGATCCTGAGCGTCAACGAGGGCAACTTCGTCCCCGACGGCCTGGTCTCGCGCCTCCTCTACCGCTACCTCGGCTGGAGCTGAGTTTCTGCTTTGCCCCCACAGGCATTTGAGGACCGGGGGCGCTTCGTCGCTGTCCGCTCCTCCGCTTTGCTTGGTGGGCAATCGAGTTCGTGCCTATGAGAGGGCATCGGGTCGCCCCCGCAAGCGGGGGCGTGGACCGACCCTCTGAGTCGAAGACTGGCTCCCGCTAGCCTTTGGCGTCTTCCCAGTTGGCCCCAGCGCCGCCCTCGACGAGCAGCGGCACGTCGAGGCTCGCCGACTTCTCCATGGCCGGCTTGACCAGCCCGATGAGCTCCTGAACCTTGTCGGTCTCGCACTCGAAGATCAGCTCATCGTGGACGGTGAGCAGCATGCGGGCCCACGGCTTGTCGTCGAGCAGGCGCTCGACCTCGACCATGGCGATCTTGAGGATGTCAGCGGCGCTGCCCTGGATGGGCGTGTTGCGGGCGATGCGTTCGCCGTAGCTGCGGGCCACGGCGCCGCGCCGGCGCAGCTCGGGGATGCGTCGGCGCCGACCGAAGATGGTCTCGGCGAAGCCGGTGTCCTTGGCGGTGTCGATGAGCGCGTTCATGTAGCTCGACACCCCGGGGATTTTTTTGAAGTAGGCCTTGATGTACTTGCCCGCCCGGCCCTGGGGGATGCCCAGCTGGCGGGCCAGGCCAAAGGCGCTCTGGCCGTAGATGACGCCAAAGTTAACGGCCTTGGCGACCCGACGCTGCTCCGAGGTGACCTCGGCCTCGGGGACCTCGAAGACCTCGGCGGCGGTGCGCCGGTGGACGTCGGCCCCGTCGGTGAAGGCCTTGACCAGGTTGGGGTCCTTGGACAGGTGGGCGAGGACCCGCAGCTCGATCTGCGAGTAGTCGAGGGTGACCAGCTGCATGCCCTCGGGGGCGACGAAGCCGCGGCGGATGCGTCGGCCCTGCTCCGTGCGGATCGGGATGTTCTGGAGGTTGGGCTCGCGGCTCGACAATCGCCCGGTCGCGGCCACGGCCTGGCGAAAGTGGGTGTGCAGCCGGCCCGTGTTTGGGTTGACCAGCTTGGGCAGGGTGTCGAGGTAGGTGTTCTTGAGCTTGGCCAGGCTGCGGTAGTCGAGGATGACCTTGACGATGGGGTCGAGCAGGCTGAGCTCCTCGAGGGTCTGGGCGTCGGTGCTGTAGCCGGTCTTGGTCTTCTTCTTGGCCGGCAAGCCGCGCTCTTCGAACAGCAATTTGCCGAGCTGCTTGGGCGAGTTGGGGTCGACGGCGTAGCCCGCTTCTTCTTGCAGGGTCGACTTGAGCGCGTCGATCTGCCCGCCGAGCTCGTCGTTTTGGCGCTGCAGCTCGGCCTCGTCCAGGAGCACGCCGCGGCGCTCGAGCCGAGCCAGGACCCGCGCCAGGGGCAGCTCGACCTCGGCGTAGAGCTTTTGGGTCTGCTCCCCGGCGGCCTTGGCCGCCGCCACCATGTGCGGCCCCAAGGTCGCGGCCAACCCGGCGCGCTCGCCCGCCCACGGGCCCGCGACGGCCACGGCCACCTGGTCGAAGCCGACGCGCTTTTTGCCCTTGCCGACGATCGACTCCCGGTCCCCGACCAGGCGCCCGCCGATGTCCTTGGCCAGGCCCTCGAGGTTGTGGTCCGAGCGGGCCGGGTCGAGGGTGTAGGAGGCCAGCAGGGTGTCGCCGACGACGTTGCGGACCTCGACGTTCAGATCGGCCCGGGACAGCACGACCTGCTGATCCTTGAGGGCGTGGGTGTACTTGGGCAGCTTGGCGTCGCTCAGCAGCGGGCCGACCTTGGCCAGGACCTCGCTGGGCTTCCACTGCTGGACCGCGCCGTCGCTGAGGCTGCGGTGCGCCATGGGCAGGTAGATGGGCGCGCGCTCGAGGGCGCCGGGGGCCTCGGCCTTGGCCTTGGGGATGGCCAGGGCCAGGCCGATGGGGTCGGCGCGCAGCGGGTCGTCGCCGGACAGCTCCAGCTCGAAGGCCAGGCCCTCGGCCGCCCGCGCCTGGGCCAGGAAGGCGTCGAGGGTGGCCACGCCCGCCTCGTCGGCGTTGAGCACCTCGACCGCCTCCCGATCGACCTCGAGCTCCTTGATCTTGGCGATGGTCTCGACCAGGGTCCGCGGCGCCACGCGGCGCGAGCCCCCGCCCGCGCGCACGGCCCCCGTCAGCGTCGCTTTGAACCCCAGGGGCGTGAAGAAGGCCTCCATGGTCGCCCGCTTCGGCCCCTTGTCCGCCACGTCCTCGATGGGCCGAGGCAGGTCGTAGTCGGTGCGCAGCGCGACGAGCTTGCGGCTCATGCGGGCGTCCTCGGCGTAGGTCTCGAGGTTCTCGCGCCGCTTCTTTTGCTTGATCTTATCGGTGTTGCTGAGGATGCCCTCGAGGTCCCCGTAGGTCTCGAGCAGGCTCGTGGCGGTCTTGGGCCCGATGCCCTTGACCCCCGGGATGTTGTCGGAGCTGTCCCCGGCCAGGGCCAGCAGGTCGCCGAGCTTCTCGGGCCCGACCCCGAACTTGGCCACGACCTCCGCCGGCCCGACCCGGCGGTTCTTCATCGTGTCCCACAGCCGCACGCTGCCCTCGCGGACGTCGTCGGGCCCGGCCACGAGCTGCATCAGGTCCTTGTCGCTCGACACGATGACGACCTCGAGCTTGGCCTCGACCCCGGCCTGGACGTAGCGGGCGATGAGGTCGTCGGCCTCGTAGCGCGGGTCCTCGAGCCACGGGATGCTCAGCGCGTCGGTGGCCTCGCGGACCAGGGGGATCTGGGGCTGAAGGTCCTCCGGCGGCGGCGGTCGGTTGGCCTTGTACTCGGCGTAGAGCTCGCGCCGCCAGCCCTTGGAGCCCGAGGCGTCGAACACCGCGAGCAGGTGCTGGGGGGCGAACTCCTTGCGGATCGCCTGGACCATGCGCACGTAGCCGTGGACGGCGTTGACCGGCCGCCCGTCGGGCGCCGTCAGCATGGGCAGGGCGTGGTAGGCCCGGAACAGGAAGTTGTTGGCGTCGACGAGGAACAAGCTCCCCGCCCCACCTCGAGGTCGGCCGCTCATCGCCGACTTGTACCATCTTGCCCTCGCAGGCGCCTTGGGCCGGGGTCGCTCCGTCAGCTCGCCCGCGATGCCAAGCTCTCGGTGAACGACGCGAAGCCCTGACGCGGCGATGCTCGGGCCGGGTCACCGCCCGCGCCTTTGCACCCGCCGCGGGGGCGGCTCACACAGCGCACGAAGTGCCTCGGGAGTTCGCACCCAAACGCAGAGCCGGCGCATGCGGGAACGCCGCATGCTAGCGTTTGCCGGCGGGTCGCGCAGGTCCGCGGAGGAGACGATACGTGGCACACCTGATCCGTGGACACCGCTGGCCGAGCAACCGCATCGCCTACGACTTCACCAAGAAGCTCGAAGGCAACGCCAAGATCGTAAACAGGATCGATGACGCGATCGAGATCCTCGAGCGCGACACGATCGCTCGCTTTGAGCGGCGCTCGACGTCGAAGAGCTCGCTGCTCTTCGACGAGTGGGATCGAGGCTTTTGCCAGAGCCCCGTGGGCCACCAGGGCAAGCGTCAGAAGATCCTGATCAGCGAGAAGGGCTGCACCACCGCCACGGTCGTCCACGAGATCGGTCACTCGATCGGCCTGTGGCACGAGCAGCAGCGCCGCGACCGGGACGACTTCGTCACCCTCCACGAGGATCGCATCGCCTCGGGCCAAAAGCACAACTTCGCCACGAAGAAGGCCAAGCACAGCGAGCACTATGGCGTCTACGACCACGGCTCGCTGATGCACTACAAGTGCGGGACCTTTGCCAAGTCCTGGACGCGAAACTGGACGACGGGCTGGAGCTCGCTGCGTACCTTCAGCGTCGGCGGCCAGCTCTACCTGCTGATGGTCAAGGCCCGGGGCTACAGCGGCTCGGGGCACAACGTCCACATCCACCGCATCAACGGGGACGGGACGATCGGCGCCGCCGTCCGCCGCTACCGCTGGAGCGAGGGCTGGACCAGCGTCGAGCCCTTCGTGGTCGGCGGCAAGCCCTTCCTGTTCCTGCTCAAGAAGCAGGGCCGCTCCGACTCGGGCTACAGCGTGCACATCCACCGGCTCGAGGGCGGCGGCAAGATCGGCGCGCGCGTGGCCGGCTACGGCTGGACCGGCGGCTGGACGAGCGCCCGCTTCTTCCGCTCTGGCAGCAAGGTGTTCCTGATCCTCGTCAAGGCCCGGGGCCAGAGCGGGGCCGGGCAAAACTTCCACGTCCACCGCATGACGGGCCAGGGCAAGGTCGGCGACAAGGTCGCTGGCTACGACTGGAGCGAGGGCTGGACCACGGTCGAGACCTTCGTGGCCGGGGGCAAGCCCTACCTCCTTTTGCTCAAGAAAAAGGGCTACTCCAACGACGGCAAGAACGCGATCGTCCACCGCCTCGGGTCCGACGGCAAGATCGGCGCGCGCAGCTGGACGGCGCGCTGGACCGAGGGCTGGACCGCGGCCCACTTCTACGCGGGGCGCATGCTCTTGCTGCGCTCGAGCGGCAAGAGCGCCTCTGGCCACAGGGTCCACGTTCACGGGGTCAACGGCAACGGCACGATCGGCGGGAAGCGCTGGGGCGACAGCTGGAGCGCCGGCTGGACCCACGCGCTCCACTACAGCCGCGGCGGGACCGATCACATGCTGATCGCCAAGCAGCGCGAGGGGAAGTTCCAGCTGCGCGTCGTGGAGAACGGGGAGCCCCGCGAGGCGCTCAAGCTCGAGCCCGTGATGGAGTCCAAGAACCCTGAGGGGGCGACCCTCGGCGGCAACGCGCTCTCAACGACCGATCGCCGCGCGATCAACTACGCGCTCGGCCGCAACGTGACGATCCACCGGGTGAACGGCAACGGGACGGTCGGCCACTGGGTCCGGGACTACCGCTGGACGGAGGGCTGGACGAGCCTCGCCACCTACGAGGTCGGCGGCAAGCCTTACCTGCTCATGCTCAAGCGCAGCGGCGAGAGCAACTCGGGCAACAACGTCCACGTCCACGAGCTGATGACCAGCGGCAGCGTCGGGCGGCGGGTCTACGACGCGAAGTGGACCGAAGGCTGGACCACGGCCCGAGGGTTCGAGGTCGGGGGCAAGCCTTACCTGCTCTTGATGCGCAGCAAGGGGCTGAGCGGCTCGGGCAACAACGTCCACGTCCACGAGCTGAAGGCCAACGGCGCGGTCGGCCGCCGCGTCGCCGGGGAGCGCTGGACCTCCGGCTGGACCTCGGCGGCCTTTTTCGAGGCTGGCGGCAAGACCTACCTGTTCGCGCTCAAGCGCAGCGGCACGAGCAACTCGAACCACAACGCGATCGTCCACCGCATGAACCCGAACGGCTCGATCGGCCCTCGCGTCGACGCCCGCGACTGGACCAACGGCTGGTCGACGATCGAGACCTTCGTCGCGGGGGGCAAGCCCTACCTCTTCATGCTCAAGAAGCAGGGGACGAGCGGCTCGGGCCACAACGTGATCGTCCACCGCCTCGGGACGACGGGGAAGATCGGCGCGCGGGCTTTCCAGGACCGCTGGACGGAGGGCTGGACCAGCGCCTGCTTCTACGAGATGCAAAAGAAGACCTACGTGATGCTGTTGCGCTCGCGGGGGACGGGGAACGACGGCAACAACATGCACCTGCACAAGGTCAACGCGAGCGGCTCGATCGGGGGGATGATCGACAGCCGGCGGTGGTCGAGCGGGTGGACGGGGGTCGTCAGCTGGGTGCGCGGCGAGGCGCGCTCCTTGCTGCTCTTGAAGGCGAAGGGGCGCTGAACTAGTACCGCGTGTCCGAAGTCCGTGCCGGGTTTGGGGTGGAGCTGGGACCCGAGGGCACGAAGCCGCGACGACGCTGTGGTGGACCCCACTGCGAGGAGCGGCGACACAGCCATTCGGGTTCCAGTGCCGCTCCAAACCCGGCACGGACTTCGGACACGTGGTACTAGCGACCCGAGCCAGGGCCTCAGCTGCCCTCGCCAACGATGGCCAGGGTCTCGTAGGGCATCTCGATCTGAGCGTCGCGCAGGGCCTCGAACAGCCGCTCTCGCAGCTCCAGGCGCGCTTGGGTGTGGGTCCGCTCATCGTCGAGCCACACGCGCAGCTCCATGGCGACGTTGTAGTCGTTGAGCTCGGTGACGACGACCACGGGCTCGGGCGCGTCGAGGTAGCGCACGTCATCGGCGACGACCCCGAGGGCGAGCGCGCGGGCCCGGCCGATGTCCTCGGTGACGCCGATGGTGAACGGGATGTCGAGGCGGAGGTTGGGGAAATTCGTGTACGAGGCGATGACCGTGTTGACGATCTGGCTGTTGGGGATCGCCAGCATCCGCCCGTCGACGGTCACGACCCGCGTCGAACGCATCGTGATGTTCTGGACCTTCCCGTAGGCGCCGTCGATCTCGACCAGGTCCGAGATCACGAACGGACGATCCCAGAAGATGAACAGGCCGGAGATGATGTTCGACAAGGTGTCGCGGGCTGCGAAGCCGATCGTCAGCCCGACCACCCCCAGGCTCGTCAACAAGGAGGCCGTGTCGACCCCGAGCTGGGCGAGGGAGGTCACGACCCCAATGGTCAGCACCACGTACTGGAGCACGGTGAGGATGAAGGTCTGGGCGGTCTCGTCGAGCTTGGACTGGGAGAGGACCGTCGAGGTCCCGCGGCGCAACAACCTCCACCCCAGCCACGCCACGATCAGCGTCACGCCAGCGACGACGAGGTCTGGGAGGAGGTCGTCGACGAGGTAGGCGGCGATGCGGGTGGGTGAGAAGAGCTCGATGAGTCGCTGGAGGATCTGTTGCATGGCTCAGTCGTGCTGCGAGGGCTCGGGCTCGAGGTCCGGGTCCACCGGCGACGAGCGCGAGGCCGAGGCGCTCGAGATCGTCGACCAGCCCCCGGTGTTGCGCTTGCGTTCTCGGGTGGGCTTGCTGCGCTCGAACTTGCCCGAGCGCCGGCGCAGGTAGAGGAACACGGTCTGGAACACGCTGGCCACGGGGATGGCGAGCACGGCCCCGAGCAGGCCGCCGACGTCCAGGCCCGCGAGCAGGGCGAAGATCAACACCACCGGGTGAATGTTGGACGCGATGCCGATGATCTTGGGGTTGAGGTAGTTGGTCTCGAGCAGGTGGATGCCGACGAGCCAGCCGAGCACGGCCGCGGACTTGCCGAAGGCCAGGCCCGCCTCGAGGCCCAGGTCCCCCGAGAGCAGGGCCACGCCCATGACCGGGATCGTCGCAATCAGGATGCCGGCGACGGGGATGATGCTCAGCATCGCCGCGACCATGGCCAGCAAAAGGCTGTAGTGCACGCCGAAGATCAGCAGGCCGATGTAGGTCAGCGTCCCGTTGATCACGCAGATCAGGATCTGCCCCCGGGCCACCCCGGCCATGCCCTCGTCGATGCCCGCGGCCAGGTCCTCGAACTCGCCGAGGTAGACCTCGGGGACCAGGGAGCGGGTGAAGCGACCGATGCGCTGGGTGTCGACCAGCACGAAGGCGGCGATCAGGAAGGCGAGGATGAAGTCGGCGAGGAAATTGGCGACGCCGGAGATGAAGCCGCGGACGCCGGCGGCGGCCAGGTCCGTGAGCTCGTCGCCCTTGCTGGCCACGATCTCGCGGATGATGTCGGACAGGCTGTCCTGCTTGGGCGGATCGGCCTCGATCACCCATCCCCCGCCCTGCTCGCGGACCTCGAGGTGGGCCTCGCTCAGGTCGACGCGGAAGCTGCCGTCGGCGCGCGGCTCGACCACGACCTCGCTGAGCCCGGGGTCACGGCTCGCCCCCGCAGCGGCCCCGACCTCTTGGGCCACGTCGTCCGCCGTGCTGCCCGGGAGCAGGCCCGGGAAGGTGCGCTCGAACCACTCGCTGGCCTTGGGCAGCCACTCCTCGTTGAAGGTCGCCACGGCCTCGGGGGTCGAGTCGCGCAGGGCCGAGAGATCGGTGACCACTCGGGGCAACAGGCCGCCGAAGAAGCCGGCGAGCATGGCGAAGAGCACCAGGTAGACCACCCCGACCGCGCCGAAGCGGCCGATCGCCGGGGCCAGGCGCCGAACCACGGGCTCGAGCATGTAGGCGATCAGCGCGCCGAACACGAAGGGCAGCACCACCCCGTGGAAGAGCGCGAGGATGAGCAGGAGGAACAGCGCGAAGCCCCACAGCTTCGAGAACTCGCGGACGGTGGCCAGCAAGCCCTCGCGGGGGGCCTCCTCGGCCTCCGCCTCGCCCTCTTCGGGTCGGTCCGTGTCGGATCCGCTCACCGGCGGAGAGTATCAACTAGGCCGCGAGCACGCCGACGCTCGTGCTGGGGTCGTCGGGGTCGTGAAACACTCGGATCGGCGCGCCGACCTCGAGCTTGGCGATCAACAGGGAGTCGCGGCTATAGGCGTAGCCGCTGTGACGGGTCCCCTCGACCGCGTACTCGTAGTCGACGTAGGTGCCCGTCTGGCCGGTATTGGCCCCGGTGACCTCGCCCTGGACCTCGACGCCGGAGGTGTAGAGATTGCGCGCGCGTCGACGGCCGCCATACAGGGTGTAGAGCACCGTAGCGACCATCAGCGCGGGCCCCGCCGCCAGGCTCGCCATTCCCACGCTCCCGCCCACCATGGCCCCGATCACCCCCAAGGTCATGAACGCGATCGCCGGGATCATCGCCCGGTTGAGCTCGTGCGGATGGGAGGTCCGGATGGCGAGCTCCTTCGAGACCTGCGGCGTGAGCTCCCGGCCGCCGGTGGGCGCGAGGGTCCCCGGCCCGGCGGGCGCGACCTTGGCCAGCGCGGCCCCGGGCTTGCTGCCTCCCACGGGGACCAAGCTGCGCCCGCCGTCCTCGCTGTCGAGGATCTCGAGGGCCTGCGCCGCCGACTGGGGCCGCGCCGTGGGGTCGACGCGGGTGAGCCCCAAGAGCAGCTCGCGGACGGAGGCGGGCAGCTGCTCGAGGCTCGCGGCCTCGATCTGCATGCTCGCGTCGAGCAGCGACTGGGGGTGGCGGTGGCTGAAGGCGTGGGCCAAGGTCGCGCCGAGGCCGTAGAGGTCGGAGCGCGCGTCGGCCCGGCCCAGGGACTGCTCCGGGGCCATGTAGCCCGGCGTCCCGAGCACGGTCATCCCGCCGGTGATCCCGGGCACGGCGAGGTCTCGGACCGCGCCAAAGTCGACGAGCACCGGCTCCCCCGAGCCGCGCAGCACGATGTTGTCGGGCTTGATGTCGCGGTGGATGACCGGCGGCAAGAGCCCGTGCAGGTAGCTCAAGATGGCGAGCAGCGCCCGGCACAGCGCCTCGGCCTCGTCGCCCGTCCAGCGCCGGCCTGCCTCGATCTCCGCGCCGAGGGTCGGGCCGAAGACGCGCTCGCTGACGATGTAGAAGTGGACGC
Source organism: Plesiocystis pacifica SIR-1 (assembly GCF_000170895.1). GTDB lineage: Bacteria > Myxococcota_A > Polyangia > Nannocystales > Nannocystaceae > Plesiocystis > Plesiocystis pacifica. The sequence goes on from NZ_ABCS01000027.1 coordinate 48,818, forward strand.
CGCCTTCGGCCTCGCGCTCGGCCTCGAAGGCCTCGATGAAGCGCGGGATCCCGGCATGCGCGAGGGCGCCGAGGACCTTGGCCTCGCGCTCGAACTGCTCGACGGGCTTCCAATTGGGCACCTCCCGGAGCAGCAGCTCCTTGATGACCACCGGCTCCCCGGTCTCGCGCAGCGTCGCGGCGTGGGTCTTGCCAAAGCCCCCCTCGCCGAGGAGCTCGCCCAACTCATAACGCTCGAGGGCAGACACTTCGTCCTCCACCTCCCTACCCCACGTCCACGACTCAGTCGCTCCCGGCGGCGATCGCCGAGTCCCACGCGCCACAGTTGCCGCAGCGGAAGGTGAAGCGCTCCATCTTCGTGCCGCAGCGCCGACACAGCAGGCTGGAAGGCTGGGCCTGACGCATGGCGGACTCTCGGGCGAGCTCCCGCTGACCCCGGGACAGGCGCAGGCGGACCAGGCTCAGCTGGGCGGCGGGGCTGCGCTCGGCGACGCGGTCGAGGGCCGCGGCGGCCTGGTCCGGGTGCTGGCGGGCGACCTTCTCGGCCAGCGCGACGACCAGCAGGGGCTCCCGGGCGATGCGCAAGCTCGACAGCATGCGCTCCATCAGGTCGCCGTGGCGCCGGTTCTCGCTCGCCCACTCCCACGCCTCGGGCACGATCGAGCGGGCGCCGGCGGGGCTGAGCTCCCAGGCGCGCTGCCACGACTCGAGGGCCTCCCCGGGGTCGCCCAGGGCCGACTCGACCCGGGCGCGCACGGCCCAGCAGTGGCCGCTGTCCGGGGCCAGGTCCACGGCCCGCTCGGCGAGCTTGCGGGCCTTCTTGTCGACGCCGTCCTCGAGGGCCTCGCTGGCCTGGCCGGCCACGGCGTGGCCCCGGCCGACGCGGGCGTCGAGGGCCCGGCGCCCCTCGACCTGCTTCTCGAGCCGCTCCCAGGCGGCCGCGGCTCGCTCCCAGGCCCCCGCGCGCTCGAGGGCGCGCGCCAGGGTCTCGAGGGTCGCGACGCTGCGCGGGGCCAGGCTCACGGCCCGGACCAGGGCGCCGACGGCCGCGCGCTCGTTGTTCTCGGCGAGCAGGTCCCGGCCCAGGCCGACCAGCGCCGCCACGCGCTGCTCCGCCGGCAGGTCCGCCGAGGCGAGCACGGTGCGGTGCACGGCCTTGGCCCGCTCGATGCGGCCGCGCCGACGATCGAGGGCGGCCAGGGCCAGGAACACCGTCGGATCCCCGGGCTCGGTCTCGCAGATCCGCTCGAGCTCCTGGGCGACGTTCTCCCGGTCGCCCTCGGCGAGCTCGTAGAGCACGCGCTTGCGCCGGGCGAGGTGCTCGACGGCCGCCCGCTGCGGGGCCACGTACCACCAGCCCACGCCAAAGCCGACGAGCAGGCAGACCAGGGCGATGATCACGAAGCTCACGCGGGCGCCCCCGGCTCATCGTCGGACTTCTCGCCTGGCGGGCCGAAGCGCTGCTGGCCGTTGGCCGCGCTGTTGGGCCCGACCCGCGGCCGCCACACCCCCGCTTGGGTGTCGAGGGTGGTCAGCTCCGCCCCGCTCTCCCCCAGCATCCGCTCGCGGCGCATCTTCTCCGTCATCACCTTCTTGGCCCGACTCTCGAGCCGGGCCTCGGCCGCGAGGATCTCGTCCTCCTCCTGCTGGCGCAGGGGCAAGGTGCGCAGCTCGAGGATCTCGCGCTCGAGCTCCCGGCGGCGGCGCTGGTCGATGGCCTGCGAGCGGACCCGAAAGGGCGCCGCGACCAGCAGGGCCAGGAGCAAGCTCGCGCAGCCTCCCCAGCCCGCCATCACCAGGGCGACGTTCATCTCGACCCGCTTGCGGACCAACGGATCGACGAAGTCGAAGCGTGGCACCAAGAGCACGACCTCGACCCAGGCCCGGTTCTCCTGGAGCACGAGCGAGAACCAGATCAGCCCGAGGGTGAACAGGATGAGGCTGACGCCCACGTATGCCTTGCCGAGGACGGTCACGATTTCGGCGCGGACCATAGCATGGGCAAGACCGAGCACGGCTTGCTCCCGACCTCACGCGGATCCGTGCGAGCCCCTGCACACCCCGCCAGGGACGTTGTATTCTCCGCTCATGCTCTGGTCCCCTTCCCCCCGAGGCTCCTCCCTCGCCCTGGCCCTGGCCTTCGCCTTCACCGGCGGCCTCGTGGTCGGCTGCACCACCACCGACGGAAAGAGTGAAGTCGACAAGGAGCTCGAGAAGGCGCGGGCGGAGGCCGGCAAGCGCAAGGCCGCGGAGTGCTACCCCTCCAGCAAGGAGCCCTGCTACTTCCTCGCGGACGGCAAGGTCGGGCCCGAGGGCACCGCCGGCCGCGGCATCTGCAAGGAGGGCCTCCGGGTCTGCGACGAGGGCGGCTTTTGGGGGGCCTGCGACGGCGCCGTGCTCCCGGCCGCCGAGCTGTGCAACAAGATCGACGACGACTGCAACGGCCGCGTCGACGACGGCTTCGAGCGCGACGGGACCAAGTGCTTCGCCGGCGAGGGCGAGTGCCGCGCCGAGGGCACCTACTCGTGCAGCCCCGACGGCAGCCAGTCGGTGTGCAGCGCCACCGCCAAGCAGCCCTCCCCCGAGGTCTGCGACGGCCGCGACAACGACTGCGACGGCACCATCGACGACGGCGACGTCGAGGGCACCGGCGACAGCTGCAAGACGGGCCAGTCCGGCATGTGTTCCGAGGGCGTCAAGCAGTGCGTCGCTGGGGCCATCAAGTGCATGCCCAGGCACACCCGCACCGTCGAGATCTGCGACAACAAGCAGGACGAGGACTGCGACGGCAAGGTCGACGAAGAGGGCTGCATCTCCGAGGAAGAGGCCCGCCAAGCTGGCGTGCTGAAGTAGGCGCCTCCCCTGCTGCTCTCGACCCGCGCAGGCGCTCTCGGGCGCCCAGCGCGGGTTTTGCGTGAGTCCGCTCCCTCCGCCGCCTCCGCCGCCCGCTGCTCGCGCAGTCTCGCCCTGGGCCGCCATCGCGACTACCCTCCCCGGCCATGACGACGGGACACGAGCGCACTCGGTTGGTCATCGGCATCGCGGGCGGGAGCGGCTCGGGCAAGAGCACCGTCGCCAACGCGCTGGGCTCGGCCCTGCCCGACGGCAAGGTCGCGACCTTGCGCCACGACAGCTACTACTGCGACCGGCCGGACCTGACCCTCGCCCAGCGCCACGAGCTCAACTACGACCACCCCGAGGCCCTCGACACCGCCCTGCTCGTCGAGCACATCCAGCACCTCAAGGCGGGCAACCCCGTCGAGGTCCCGATCTACGACTTCAAGACCCACCGCCGCCTCGCGGAGACCCGCCGGGTCGACCCGGCGGCGGTGATCATCGTCGAGGGCATCTTGGTGTTCGTCGACGAGCACCTCACCCGCGAGCTCGACATCAAGATCTTCGTCGACACCGAGCCCGACATCCGGGCCATCCGCCGCATCCGCCGGGACATCCGCCAGCGCGGCCGCGACTTCGAGTCCGTGCGCAAGCAGTACTACGAGACCGTCCGGCCCATGCACATCCACTTCGTCGAGCCGAGCAAGCGCAAGGCGGACCTGATCATCCCCGAGGGCGGGGAGAACCGGGTGGCGATCGACGTGCTGGTGGCCCGGCTGCGCGCCGCCAGCGACGAGCAGTAGGGCCAGCCGATAGCAGTCGCCCACCCCGGCCGTGCCGGGACCCATGATCCACGAAAGCGTCGTCTACGGACTCAGCTGGCGTTGAACCCGTGGGCGGCTGTCTTTCTCGGTAGGCTGCTGAAATTCGCCGCGCGTCGTCAGGTGCGTCGCTACGCGTCGAGGCCAAGGAGCAAAACCGCCGCTGTATCGGGCATACTAGAGGCGTACCTGACGTCGTGGGGTGATTTTCAGCAGCCTGCTAGGCTCAACGCGTATCGAGCAGCATGCCCTCGCCGTCGGTGATCACCACCTTCGTATTCGGCGACTGGGCCAGCTCGCGGAAGGCCTCGATGCCCAGGAATTCCAGCACCCGCGCGTCGAGGCTGTCGCTGAGCATCTCGTTGGCCTCCTGCGTGCCCGCGGCCTCGATCTTCGTGGCCTCGGCCGTGGCCCCGGCGTCGATCAGCTTGGCGTCTCGGCGGCCCTCGGCCTGAATCTGGACGATCTGCCGATCGGCCTCGGCGGCGATGATCCGCCGGTCGGCCTCCTGGCGCTCTTGCTGAAGCACGAACTGCATGCGCTGGGACTCCTGCTCGGCCTCGAGCTTCATCTCGATGGCGCGGGCGAGACCGGGCGGCAAGGAGATGCTCTTCATCAGCACGGACTCGATCACGAAGCCGCGCTCCTCGACGACCTCCATCATGCGCGCGGCGATGGCCTGCTCGATGGCCGAGCGCTGGGCGCTGTGCATGTCCTTGGCGAAGTAGCGGGCGCACACGTCCGCGGACGCCGAGCGGAACACCGGGAGGATCAGCGACTGCTCGTAGTTGGGCCCGATCTGGCGCAGGATCTCGGGCGCCTGCTCGGGGTTGATGCGGTAGAGGATGGAAATCTCCGAGCTGATCGTCAGGCCTTCCTTCGAGGGCAGGCCCAGCATCAGCTCCAAGTTGACCGTGCGCGTCGGCAGGCGAAACACCTTGGTGTTGAAGGTGTTGACCGAGTTGACGCCGGGGTACAGGACCTCGTCTTGGATCTCGCCGAGCTTGCGCTTGACGCCGACCTCGTCCTGCATGACGCGAACACAAGCCGACATGCTCAGGCATGCCAGCACAGCGGGGAACAACCTTGCGATTTTCATCGCAGCAATTGGTAGTACGAATTGCATAAAGATCGCATGCGTGAAAACCCTGACACTCCCCGACGACCAGGCAGGCGGATTGCCCCCTGGTCTTTCGCGCATCGCCTGGGAATCCCAGCTCGATCCTGGGCGTAGGGCCGCCGATGCTGCCCCTCTCCTCCTCCCTTCGAAGCCTGCTCCTCGGCGCCCTGGCCCTCGCGGCTTGCCAGACCGCCCCGAGCGAGGCCCGGGTCGCCGGTGACGCCGACGCCCCAACGAGCCCGAGCTCCGACCCCGTCGCGTCGACAGCCAAAGCAACCGAAGCGCCCGGGCTCCGCCCCTCGTCCGAGGACGCCGAGGCGGCCCTCGACGCGGCCTTCGCCAGCTTCGAGGGCGCCGGGGCCGTGGTCCTCCTCGACGTCGACAGCGGCGAGCTGCTCGGCGCCCGCGAGCGCCCCGGCCCAGACCTGGCCCACCCCCTGCTTCAGGCCCACTCCCCCGCGTCCACGGTCAAGCCCCTCATGACCCTCGCGGCCCTCGACGCCGAGGTCATCGACGCCGACCTGCGCGTGCCCTGTGGCGGCCGCGAGCAGGACCTGCGCGAGGCCCTGGCGACCTCCTGCAACCAGTTCGCCTACGTCGTGGGCGACCGCATGGGCGCCGCGCTCGTCGCCAGCACCTACTCCGAGCTGGGCTTCGGCGCGGCCACGGGCCTGCACCCCGACGAGTCCCCCGGCAAGCTCCCCACCACCGACCAGATCAGCGCCGAGCTGGCCGCCGCCGCCACGGGCCACGGCGCGCTCGAGGCCACGCCCTTGCAGCTGGCCCAGGCCTACCGCGCCCTCGCGCGCTCGAGCTCGTCCAACCGCGCCGCGGTCTTCGAGGGCATGCTGGCCGCGGTCGAGGACGAGATCGGGACCGCGCGGGTGGCCCGGATCCCGACGATGCGCATCGCCGGGAAGACGGGCACCGCGACCCTCGAGGGCTCCAGCTCCGAAGGCGAGGACCGCTACGACGGCTGGTTCGTCGCCCTCGCCCCAGCCGGGGATCCCGAGATCGTCGTCGTCGTGTTCGCCCACGACGGCGGCATCGCCAGCAACACCGCCGTGCCTGCGGCCCGTGCCCTGCTCGAGTCGCTGATCACCGACTAGTCGGCGGAGGCGGCATGCCCTTGGCGAAGGAGGCGTCCGGCGTGCCCCGAAAGCAGCCGATCACGTAGGGGTAGCCCTCGGTCACGTAGTAGCCGTAGACGCCCGCGACGCTCATTCCGTTGCAGGCGTCGAGGTCTCCGGCGCCCGTGAATTCGTAGTCGTCGATGAAGGTCCCGTCGTAGTCCCCGCCGGGGAAGGCCGCCTCCCCCGGCTGGCTGACCCGCGCCCCTTGCCGGAGGCTGTAGCCCGACACGGCCTTGCGCACGATCCCGCCGTCGTCGAAGTAAGGCCCGTAGATCGGGACGCCGTCCGCGGCCCAGCCGATCAAGCCCGAGGGCGCGGCCCCGCTCGGGTCGTACATCGCGTTGGGGTCGCCGTGGTAGTGGTAGGCCCCGTCGGGCTGGGTGTGGGCGTGGTGGCTGTCCTCGCCAAAGGCGGTGCTGGGGCTGATGGGGTCGTAGCGCCAGGGCGTGCCGTCCTGGAAGCAGCCGATCTTCTCCTGGCCCAGCGGGTCGGGCCCCACGCCGTAGCACGCCGCCGCGAGCAGGTCGATCTTGACCCCGTTGCGCAGCACGCCGTCGTCGAGCATCAAGCTCAGCGGCGCGCTCGCGTCGTTCAGGCTCGGCTTCGCGGCGAGGGTGAAGCTCTCTTGGACCTGCCCGACGGGCGTGACGAAGGGGCCCAGGTCGCCAAAGTCGTGGTTGGGGATGCCGTTGGAGCTCAGCGTGCAAGTGTCGCCAGCGGCTTCGCCCCCAAGCTCGATCCGGACCTGCGCGGCGAAGCTGGTCCCCGTGCTCAGGTCCTTGGCGACGGCCGTGTAGTCGCCCACGTAGGCGTCGCAGCCCGGGGTCCGGTCGCTGAACTGGGCGTCGGTGATGTCCTGGATCGAGCTGCCCGTGGTCGAGCTGCCCTCGTCGTCGGCCTCGCCCGCGCCCGCGTCTCCGCAGCCCACCAACGCCGCGAGCAATGCGATCGACGAGCACATGCAGCGAGCGCGACCCATGCCCCATTAGAACACGCGCCGCGCTCGCGCCCCCGTCGAACAGGTCCTCCCCTTCCCGATCAGAGACCGTCAACGAAACCACGCCCCCGCTTGCGGGGGCGACCACGAGCCTTCTCCAAGGCACGAACTTCATTGCCCACCAAGCCCAAGCGGAGGAGCGGAGCGACGAAGCGCCCCGGCCCCAGGCGGCTGTGGGGGCAATACAGGCTCAGCCTCCGATGGCTTCGAGGGCTTCCTTGAGGCCCTTGTGCGTCGAGTCTTCCTCGACGCCGCGGCGCAGCATGGCCTGGGCCTTGGGCTTCTCACCCAGGCCCATGTGGACCCGCGAGAGGCTCAGGTAGATGTCGCCGCGCCGGAGCAGCCCGGACTTGTCGGCGTTTTGCAGCAGCATGGACCGGTAGATCTTGAGGGCGTCGGTCCACCGCTCGTTGCGCTCGTGGAGGTTGCCGAGGGTCAGCAGGGTCTCCACGTTGGTGGTGTCGAGGCGGTAGGCCTCCTCGAGGTGCTTGAGCGCCTCCTCGCCCTGGCCGGCCTCGATCTCGATGCGGCCGAGGCGAGCCAGGTAGTGGCCGCGGATCTTGCTGCGCTTGCCCGCGGTGATCTCGACGAGCCAGTGGTACATGCCCACGGCCTCCTCGTAGCGCTGCGCCGTGAACAGGGCGTCGGCGATGCGCCGGTTGACCTCGACGTCGTCCTGGACCTGCTCGTAGATGCTGGCCAGGACGCGCAGGGCCCCGTCGATGTCCTGGACCTTGGCGACGAGGATGTCGACGCGCTCGAGCTGCAGCTCGCGGCGCTTGTCGTCGGACTTCTCGCGGCTCACGGCCATCTCCAGCAGGTAGGCGACCTGGTCCCAGCGCTCCTCGGAGCGGCTGAGCTCGAGGAGCTGCTTGCCCGCCTCGACGTTGGCCGGGTCGAGGCTCAGGGCCTTCTCGAGGTGCGCCCGCCGGGGCTCGGCCTCCTCGGTCAGCATCGCCAGGCGCAGCTGCAAGCGCGCGCCGGTCGGGCCCTGGGGCTCGAGGGCCGCGGCCCGCTCGAGGGTCGTGCGCATGGACTCCTCGTCGCCCCGGGCCTCGTGGACCGAGGCCAGGGACAGCAGCGCGGGCACGTAGCTGGGGTCGACCTCGAGCAGGCTCTCGAGGATGGACTGGGCGCGATCGCTGTCGTCGAGCTTCTCGGCCAGCAAGCTGGCGAGCTGCGAGGCGAGCTCGCGGTAGCCGTCGGTGTCGCCCGCGTCGCGCAGGCGATCCATGCGGCCCTCGAGCAGCTCGGACAGGTCGTGCCAGCGCTCCTCCTTGGTCAGCAGGCGCTCGAGCCAGACCCGCGTCGCGTCGCGCTCGGGGTGCTCCATGACCACGCGCTGGAGGACCTCGACGGCGTCGGTGGTGTCGTCGAGCTTCTCCTCGGCGAGCCGGGCCATCTCCTCCTGGACCGCGATCTGCTCCTCGCCCTCGACGATCTCGAGCTTGCGCTCGAGCAGGTCGCGGATGTCCTGCCAGCGCTCGAGGCGACGCAAGAGCACCTGCAGCTCGTTGACCGCGACCAGCTCGTTGGGGTCCGAGGCCAGCATGTCGTTGTAGACGGTGATGGCGTCCTCGAAGCGCTCGAGCTTGTCGACCAGGTGGTTGGCCTGGCGGTAGCGGAGCTCGCGGCGCTCGGCCTCGTCCTCGGTGATCATCACCCGGCGCCCGAGGGCGTCGACGAGGGCCTCGTGGTCCCCGGACTGGGCCAGCAGCGCGAGCAGCCGCGACCACCCGGGGCCGTCGGTCTCGTCGGCGTCGATGAGCTGGCGCAGGTCCTCGATGGCCAGGGCCGGCTCGGCGAGCATCTGCTCGGCGACGCTGGCCGCCTCGCGCCACAAGCCGGCGGACTCGACGGGGTCGCCCTGCGCGGCCGCAGACCGGCGCAGGGCCCCGTGCAAGGCCTTGGCGTCGCCCAGGGCCCGGGCGGTCTCGACGAGCAGGCCGAGGCCCTCGACGTGCTCGGGCTGCTCCTCGAGCAGCGGCACCAGGGCGGCCTTGGCCTTGTCGGGCTGGTTGAGCCCGCTGAGCCACGCCCGCGCCGTCGCCAGGCACAGCGCCGGGCTGCTCCGACCGGCCTCGGCCGAGGCCTCGACGGCCTGGCTCAGCAGCTCGCCGGCGCGCCCGGCCAGCTCGGTCTCGGCCAGGGCGAGGACGCGCTCGAGGGCCTCGGAGGACTCCGCGTCGAGGGCCAGCAGCGCGCCCCAGGCCTCGAGGGCCTCCTTGGGCGAGCCGCCGCCGTTGTCGATGAGCGTGCCGAGGTTCTGGAGCAGGTTGACGCGGTCCGAGCCCTCGGCCTCGCGCAGGCGGACCCGCGCGACCTGGGCCAGGCCGACGTTGTTGCTCGCCGCCATGTAGGCGTTGTCGAGGGCGTCGAGCAGCCCGTCGGGGATGCGCACCGTCTCGCCGTCGACCCCGTCGGCGCCGAGCCGGGCCCGGAGCACGGTCTCGAGCCCGCGCACGGCCCCCTCCAGGCCCACGTCGATGTCGAGGGCGTCGCGGAAGGCCTCCACGGCCCCCTCCCACGCCTCGATGGCGATCCGGGCCTCGCCCAGGCGCACCAACATCGGCAGGTGCTCCTCCATGCCCGCGGCCAGCCGCGAGCCCTCCTGGAGGGCGCGCTCGACCAGCGCCGGGTCGCTCTTGCGCAGGGCCAGCTCCTCGATGCGCACGCAGGCCGGGAGGTCCGCGAGCTCGGCGTCCAGCAAGGGCGTGAGCACGGCCAGGGCCTTGTCGGGGTCACCGAGGAAGTCCGAGGCCGCGTGCGCGGCCGCCATGCCGATGGCGACGCGGATCTCCGGGTCGCGGTCGCTGTCCGCGGCGCGCTTGGCCAGCTCGTCGATCAGCGCCTCGAGGCCGTCGAGCTCGCCCGCCAGGCGCATGGCGCCGTTGAGCGGATCCTCGAGCTCCTCGGCCGCGGCCGAGTCGATGATCTTCATCGTCGCCGCGAGGGCCCCGGCGGCGTCGCCGAGCTTCTCGTGGCGGACCGTGGCCAGCTCCTTGAGCAGCTCCAGGACCTCGTCGGGGTCCTCGGACAGCGTGGTCCGGGCGTCGAGCACGATCGCCAGGTCGGCCCAGCGCCCGTGGTCCTCGAGGTGCGGCCGGACCAGGCCCGCGGCCTGCTCGGACACCTCTTCTTGCTTGCACAGGCCGACGAGGTCGGCGACCGCCCCCTCCTGCCCGGGGAGCAGCTGCAGGACCTGCTCGTAGCGCTCGACGGCGCCGATCAGGTCCTCGAGCGGCCCGGCGTACATGCGCGCCGCGTCGAGCATCAGCGAGGCCTTGCGCTCGGCCGTGGGCGCGATGGTGGCCCGGTCCTGGACGACGTCGGCCGCCTCGGCGTGGCGCTCCTCGGCGAGCAGGGCCCGGGCCAGGGCCGCCATGGCGTCGTCGTCCGAGGGCGCCTCGGCGAGCAGCGCCCGGAGCACGTCGATCTCGGCCTCGCGGTTCTTGGCCGACTCGCGGTGGATGCTGGCCAGCTGCATGCGCAGGCTCCGGCGCTCGTCCTCGTCGGTGCTGGCGTCGATGCGCCGCTCGAGCACCTCGATGAGCTCGGTGGTGCTGCCGCTGGCCGCGTAGGTCCGGCTCAGGCGCTGGAGGGCCTCGGTGTCGCTGGGCTCGATGTCCAGCAGGCGCCGCCAGGCCTGCTCGGCCTCCTCGGGGTTGGCGAGGATGTCCTCGTGCAGGGTCGCCAGGCGACGCAGCAGGTCGACGCGCTCGACGTCGTCGGCCTCGACCTCGACGCGGCGGGTCAGGACCTCGCGCAGCTCCTCGTGGTAGCCGAGGCGGACCAGGGCGCGGTCCATGAGCGCGAGCGCCTCCTCCTCGTCGTCGCGCAGCTCGAGGGCCTTGCGCAGGATCTCGACGGCGATCTCCGGCGAGTCCTCGCTGCGGATCCGCGCGGCGCGGACCAGCAGCTCGATGCGGCGATCGGCGTCGTTGGCGAGCTGCTCCCCGTCGGCCGCCGCGACCAGGGCGTCGGCCAGGGCGCCGGGGGTCTCGAGGGACTTGGCCAGGCGGCCGATGTCCGAGTCGAGGGCCAAGAGCGCGTCCTCGGGGCCGGGCTCGTAGAGCGCCCGGGCGAGGGCCCTGAAGGCGTAGGGCGCCCCCTCGGGGATGCTCTCGAGGTGGCGGGCGAGCTCGCGGTGCAGCTCGTGGCGCGAGCCCGGATCCTCGGTGACCGTCAACCGCCACTCACACACCGCGACCAGGCGCGGGGTGTTGCCGGTGGCGTCGTAGATGGGCTCGAGGATCGAGAACACGCGGTGCCGGGCGGGGACCCGGTGATCGGCGATGCGCTCGAGGGTGGCCACGGCGTTGGGCTCGTTGGGCACCTCGCCCAGCAGGCTCTCGAGGGTGTCGAGGGCCCCCTCCCAGTCGTCGAGGGCCTCGTCCTGCAAGTCCGCGATCTGCAGGTAGACCGGCGTGCGGTCGTCCTGGTCGAGGCTCCGCCCGAGGCGGTCGCGGAGCAGGTCGAGGAGCTCCTGCCACTTCTCGGTCTGCTGGTAGACCTGCTCGAGCTGGGCCCGGGCGCGCTCGTTCTCGGGCTGGACCTCGAGGATGCGCTGGAAGGCCTTGGCCCCGATCTCGGACTCGTCGAGGACGTCGAGGGCGACGCGCGAGAGCTTCATCAGCAGCTCGACCTGGCGGGTCTCGTCGAGGCTGTCCTCGGCCTCGCGCCAGTAGGCGTCGGCGAGCTCCCGCCACATCTCGCCCATGCTCAGCGCCGACTCGAGCTCGGCGAACACCGAGCGGTCGTCGGGGTTGGCCTCGAGCAGGCGCTGGTAGAGCGGCACGGACTTGGCCGGCTGGCGCAGGGTCCCGGCCCACAGCTTCGCGCTCTCGTGGACGATGGCGAGGGTCGACTCGCTGTTGTCGTCGGGGTTTTGCTCGACGTACTCGGTCAGCAGCTCGGCGTACTTGTCCGTCGTTGCGAGCACGTTGGCCAGGCGGCCCAGGTGGTCGCGCACGCGGGTGTTCTCCGGGTCCTCCTTGAACACGCGCGAGTAGGCGTCGAAGGCCTTGTCGAGGTCCTCGAGCTGCTCCTCTTGCATCCGAGCCATGCGCAGCATGATCTGCACGCGGTCCGAGTGGTCCTCGGCCTCGCTCAGGCGGACCTCCTGGATGAGCAGCAGGCGCTCCCAGTCCTGCACGGCCAGGAACACGGGCTCGAGCATCTCGGCCGCGCGGCTGCGCATGTTCGGGTCTTGCAGGTAGCGCGACAGCTCGTCCGTGCCCACGGCGTGGTCGGGGTCGGACTTGAGCGCAGCGCCCAGGTGGCGGATGCCCTCCTCGGGATCCTCGAGGTGCTCGCCGTAGAGCCGACCCAGGCGCAGGTGGGTGTCGACGGCGGCCTTGCCCCGGAGCTGGCCGAGCTTGCGGGTCAGGTGGTTGGCGAGCTCGCGGAAGCGGCCGGTGCTCTCGTAGAGGGGCTCGAGCACCTCCTGCACGCTCTCGCGGTCGAGCGCGTCGGTCGACAGGCGCTCGTAGAGGCGGATGGCCTCCTCGGCGTCGTCGAGGCGGGTGCGGTGAATCTCGGCGGCGCGGATCAGCAGCTCGTCGCGGGCCGCGGTCTCCGAGGTCCCGTCGACCTTGCGGACCAACAACGCGGCGAGGGCCTCGTCGTCGCCCTGGCGCACGTAGATCTGCTCGAGGGCGTCGGTCGCCCCGGCGTCCTCCGGCGCGCTCTCGAGCAGGCGCTCGTAGACCTTGCGCGCGTCGTCGAGGCGGCCCAGGCGGTTGAGCGCGACCTCACCCATGGCCCGGAGCACCCGCTGCTGCAGGGCCGAGTCGAGGATGTGATCGACGGTCCGGCTGTAGGCGTCGTAGAGGGCCTCGCTGCGCTCCGTGACCGCGCCGAGGCGCTCGACCTTGTCGAGGATCTCGGACAGCTCCGGCTGGTCGCCGGCCTCGGCCATGGCCTCGCACAGCACCGCGAACGCGCGGCCCGGATCCTCGAGCTTCTCCTCTTGGGTCCGAGCGACGCGCAGCAGCGCCTGGAGGCGCCGGCGTCCGCTGGGCTGCTTGCGCGCCTGGAGCTCCTGCAGCTCGAGCAGCGCGGCCCAGTTCTGCTCCGCCTCGTAGAGCGGGGTCAGGATGCGGATCGCTCGCTCGCGGGTCTCGTCGGGCTCGAGGTAGCTCGAGACCATGGACCGCGCGCGGGCGTCGGTGGGCGCGGCGTCGAGGACCCGCTTGAGCAGGTCGAGGGCGTCGTCGGGGCGCTCGAGCTTCTTGCCGACGACCTCGGCGGTCTCGGCCAGCAGGCGCACGCGCTCGGCGTCGCTGCCCGAGAACGCGATCAACCGGCGCAGCCCCTCTTCGACGTCCGGCCAGCGCTCGAGCTCGCGGTTGAGCTCGACGAGGCGGGTCTGGGCGTAGACCGAGTCGTCGTGGCCGGTCTTGAGGTCGAGGATGCTCTGGTAGGCCTCGATGGCACGCTGGTGCGCCTGCAGCTGCTCCCGGCGGATGTCGCCGATGCGCCGCCACAGCGCCGACTTTTGCCGGGGCTCGTCGGCCACGGAGATGCGGTGCTCGAGGACCTCGGTCAGCCGCTGCCACTCCGCCTCTTCGGTCAGCAGCGCCTCGAGGGCGTCGAGGGCCACGCGGTTGGCCGGCTCCATGTCGACGACCTCGGCCCAGGTCAGCGCCGCGCCGACGCGGTCCATCAGCTGCTCGAGCTGGATGGTCGCGATCTCGAGGCGGATCTTGACCTGCTGGTGGTGAGGCTCGACGAAGCGCAGCAGCGCCCGCTGGGCGTCGACGAGGGCCGCGAAGTCGCCGGCCTCGAGGTGCAGGCGGACCAGGGCCTCGACGGTCTTGTGGGCCAGGGCCGCGTCCGGCGGGTCGAGATCGAGCAGCGCGAGCCAGGCACCGCGGGCGCCCTCGGAGTCGCGCAGGCGCTCGTCGAAGAGCATCGCCTTGCGGTGGGTCAGGTCGATGCGCAGGGTCTTGTCGTCGACCTGCTCGCTGGCCAGGGCCGCGGTCCAGATCGCGATCAGGTCGCGCTCGCGGCCCGTCGACAGGCCCAGGCGCTCGACCTCGTCGCGCGAGTCGAGGCGGCGCGGATCCTCGAGGTAGGCCGCGCGCAGCGAGGCGAAGGCCTGCTCGATGTCCCGTTGGTCGTGCTCTTGGATCTTGGCGATGGCCAGCAGGTAGCCCGTCGCGTCGTCCTGGCGCATCTCGGCCGCGGCGTTGTTGCGGCGCACGTGGAGCACGCGGATGCGGCCCTCGTGGTCCCCGCGGCGCTGGTAGATGGGCTCGAGCAGGCCGGCGACCTGCATCTGCACCTCGGACACGTCGAGGAGCTGCTCCAACAAGCCGCGGGCTTGCTCGTGGTCGGCGTTCTCACCGATCACCGAGCCGAGCAGGTCGACGGCCCCGAACGCATCGCCCTGGTGCTGGACCCGCAGCGAGGCCCGCTTGCAGTTGAGCTCGTGGCGAAGCTCGCGGTCCTTGGCCAGCTCGGCCCAGCGCCCGAGCAGCTCCTCGAGCTTGTCGAGGTCCTCGGGCTCGCCGCCCTCGGCGTACATCTGCGCGAGCAGCTCGATGGTCGGCAGGTCGTCGGGGATGAGGTCGAGGAGCTCCTCGGCGGTCTCGACCGCGGTCTCGCGGTCGCCGAGCACGGTCCGGGCGATCTCGATGATGCGCCCGAGCAGCTCCCGCTGCTCCCGCTGGTTGAACACCACGTCGACGCGGCGGCGGTAGAGCTCCACCAGCTCGGCCGGGGCCTCGCGCCCGCGCAGCAGGGCCTCGAGGGCCTCGTAGGCCGCCTGGTGGGTCTCGTCGCGCTCGAGGATCTCGGCGTAGGCCTTCTCGGCCTCGAGCGGGCGCTGCAAGTCGTCGCGCCAGATGGCGCCGAGCTCGAGCAGCAGGTCCCGGCGCAGGTTGGCCTCGGCGCGCTCGAGCGCCCGGCCCTCGGCCTCGGCCTCGGCGGCGTGCTGCTTGATGGCGTCGAGCACCCGCGCGTAGGCGTTGGCGACCAGCTCCATCTGCTCGAGGCTGCGACCGAGGCGCTGGAGCAGCTGGCGGCCCTCCCAGTCGGCGGCGTCGCCCTCGAACAGCTCGGCGTAGATCTTGAGCGCGTCGCTGCGGCGCTCGGGCATCTGCTCGTAGATCGCGGCGAGCTGAGATTTCTGCTCGCGCAGCTGCTCCTTGGCCTCGGCGTCGAGCCCCTCGCCCTCGCCCTCGCCCTCGCCCGTCGTCTCGGCGGCGGCGAGCAAGACCTCCATGGCCTCGGCCTCGCGCTGCTTGTCGCCGATGCGCTGGTAGTAGGGCAGCAGCCCGCGCATGATCGTCACGGAGGTGGACGGGTCGGCGCGGTAGATCTCCTCGAGCGCGGCGACGCTGTCGCGGTGCATGGGCTCGAGGTCGAGGATGCGCAGGAAGCCGCGGATGGCCCCCTCGGTGTCGCTCAGCCGGCCCGAGCGCACGCTCGACAGCTCGAACAGCACGGGGATGTCGCTGGGCTCGAGGGCCCGGCCGCTGCCGTCCTCGTTGCGCGGGATGAGCAGCTTGGTCTCGAGGATGGCGGCGAGGCGCTGCCACTCCCCGCGGCCGCGGAGAATCTCGGCCAGGGAGTCGAGGGTGCGCCGGTCCTCGGGCTCGAGCTCGAGGATCTTGTCGTAGGTCTGGACCGCGGCGTCGAGGTCCTTGAGGTGGTCCTCCTGCAGGCGGGCCAGCCCGCGCAGGGTGATCAGCCGGGCCGCGTCGTCGGGGGCGACGTTGAGGCGCCAGCGGTAGACCTCGCTGAGGTCGTCCCAGCGCCGCGTCGAGGTGTAGATGGCCTCGAGGGCCTCCATGGCCGCCTCGTTGTGCTGGTCGAGCTCCATGATGCGCCGGAAGTAGCGCTGGGCGTCGTCGGGCTTGCTCAGCTGGTCGCGGGCGATGATCGCCAGCTTCTCGAGCAAGAGCAGCTGCTCGGCCTCGTCGGCCGGCGCGACCGCGGCCGCGGCGATGCTCTCGCCGTCGGTGGCCTCGGCGCTCGCGGGCTTTTGCCCGGCGATGCGGTCCTCGAACAGGCGGGTCAGCTGGTCCCAATTGTCGCTGTTGGCCGCGGCGGCCTCGAGGCGCCCGCGCAGGGCCTCGTCCGTGGGTCGGAGCACGTAGGCCCGGGCCGCCCACTGGAAGGTCAGCTGGGGCGACTGCAGCTTGTCGACGGCGATCTCGCGCAGCTGCTCGATGAGCTCGAGCTTGTCGTCGACGGACTCGCTGGCCTCGAGCAGCACGTTGATGGTCCGCATCAGCGCGGCCCAGTTGCTCTGCTCGCGGTAGATCGGCAGGAGCTCCCGCGCGACGATGAGGTTGTTGGGCTGGATCGCCAGGGTCCGCTCGAGGGCCTTGACCGCGCGCTCGGGCTGGCCGAGCTTCTCGCGGCACAGCTGGGCGACGCGGCGGTAGAGGTCGACGCGGTCCTCGGTCGCGCTGACCCGGTCGGCGGCGCTCTGGAGCGCGTCGACGAGGTCCGAGACCCGGCCCTGCTCGACGTAGAGCTCGGTCAGCTCGTCCCACATCCCCGACGAGGAGTAGGCGTCGCGGAGGGTGCGCAGGGCCTTGTCGTGGCCGGGGACCAGGCGGGCGATCTCTCGCCACACGCGGATGGCGTTGGGCTGGTCGCGCAGGCGCTCGGAGTAGATGTGGCCGATCTCGGTCAGCAGCTTGACGGCCCGCCCCACGGAGTCGGCCTTGGCGACCTGGCGGTGGCGGATCTCGGCGGCCTCGGCCCACCGAGACTCGCGCTCGTACAGGCGCGCGAGCGCGGCCAGGGCCTTGTCGACCTCGCCGTGGTTTTCGAGCACGGCGTTCCACCCGGCGATGGCCTCGCGGCGATCGCCGAGCTTCTCTTCGGCCAGGCGCGCGAGCTCGAGGCGCAGCTCGAGGGCCTCGTCGCCCTCGCGCTCTTGCAGCTCCTCGCGGCGCAGGGCGATGAGCGCCCGCCAGTCCCGGCGCTGCTCGTGGATCTGCGCCATCATGTCCCGGGCCTTGCGGTCGCCGGGGATCAGCCCCAGCAGCTCGCGCAGGGGGTCGAGGGCGCGCTGGGGGTTGCCCAGCTTCTCGACCCAGATGGCCGCGACCTTGCGCAGCACCTCGGCCTCGGCCTCGGCGTCGCCGTCCTCCTTGGCGGCGTCGCGCAGGCGCTTTTGCACGCCGAGCAGGTCGTTCCAGCGCTGGCTCGAGGCGTAGGTGTCGGCGAGCACCTCGAGGCTGCCCTGGTGGCGGGGATCGATGTCGAGGATGCGCTGCAGCGTCGCCAGGGCCATGGCGTCGAGGCGCAGCTCCTTGCGGTACAGGGCCGTGATCTCGAGCAGCTTGTCGATGCGCAGCTGCTTGTTGTCCGCGGTGTCCTCGATGCGCTCGAAGGCGTCCTTGAGCAGCTCGACGAGGGCCGTCCACTTCTTGCCCTCGCGGTAGAGCTTCTCGAGGTTGGCGAGGGCGCGGGCGTCCTGGCCGTCCTCGCGCACGACCGAGCGCCACACCTCGATGGCGCGGTCGGTGCTGCCGAGGCGCTCGCGGGCGAGGGTCGCCATCTCCTCGGCGAGCTCGAAGCGGCGGTCGGCGTCCTTGCTCGCGCGCCGGGCCTGGACGAGCACCTGCATCAGCTGGCTGCCGTCGTTGGGGCCCGAGAACAGCTCGCGGTAGAAGCTGACCACGGCCACGTTGCTGGCGTCGTGGCGACGCACGCGGCGGAAGTAGGGCTCGGCCAGGCGCGGCTGACCGCCCACGCGCCACAGCACCTCGCCGCACACGAGCGCGACCTCGTTGCCCTCGGCCTTGCGAGGCGCGCGCTGGGCCAGGTTCTTGGCCCGATCGACGATCGCCGTCGAGTCAGCGCCGTCCTTGCCGTGCTGTTCGAGCACGAGCAGCGCGAGGACCTGCGCGGCCGCCTCGACGTCGCTGGTGTCTTCGCGCACCGCCGCGGACGCAGCGGCCAGATCGCGGCCGGCTGCCGCTGAGGCGGCGGTCAGTTCTTGGTGGGTCGAGTCGTCGGGCGAGCGCAGGTGCGAGAGGAGAGCGGAGCGAACGTCGGCCATGTCGTGGTCCAGGTTCCGGGCTGAGTTCCGGGCTGAGTTCTGGGCGATCCAGGAAGGGTGCGGAGCGGGGGTTCGGCGGGGGCGAGCGCGCGTGAGGGGTCGGTGCGACACGTCGGGCGCGGACGCTCGACGTGTTCGGCTCGCCGACGAACCGGGGGCCAAGGGTAACGAGTCGGGTCCGCGGTATCTAGGCAAAAGCGGCGGGGTGAGCTCGCGCCTCGCGAGGGTCGCCAACGCGCGAGCGCCCGCGTCCGCGCCAGCCCCCAAGCCGGCCACGGAGCCGACCGACAAGGCGCCCGCCAGCTCGGCAAAAAGAAGCTCGAGCCCGACGGCGATCGTTCGCGTCCGGCCCGTGAAGGTGCAGCTCGCGGTCCCGCCTGCGGTCGCGAGGCGAGCGTCCTTGCGAGGCGCAGATGCCCTCGCGTCGCGGCGAGCCCTGCCGCGTCTTCGCCCACCCTACCCCATCCGCATTGCGCTTGGGTGGCGAAATCGTGAAGTGCCGTGGATCCGGCCTCAGCGGGCGCCAGCAGGCGAGCAGCCGCGCTCAGGCCAGTTTCGCCAACGCGACGGCCCCAGCCGCAGACACGTTGAGAGAGCCGAGGCTGCCCCCGCGGGCGATGGTCACCAGGAAGTCGCAGCGCTCCCGCGTCAGCCGTCGCATGCCCCGCTCCTCGCTGCCGAGGACGAGGATCATGTCCGAGGGCGGATCCTGGGCGAACTCGTGGACCGGCGTGCCCTCGTCGACGACCGTCCCGACGACCCACCAGGTCCCGCTCGCCTTGGCTTGCTCGAGGGCCCGGGCCACGTTCGTGACCTGCCCCAGGGGCAGGCGCTCCGTGGCCCCGGCCGACGAGCGGACCGCCACGGCGGACAGCGGCGCGGCCCGGTCCTGGCCCCAGACCACGGCGGTCGCCCCGAAGAACTCGGCGTTGCGGATCACCGCCCCGAGGTTGTGGGGATCCTGGACGCCGTCGAGCAGCACGATGATCCGATGGCCTCGACGGGTCCGCACGGCCTCGCCGCCCTCGGCCTCCGGGCCGCCCTCGAGCAAGGCCTCGAAGTCCCAGCGCCGCGGCGGCCGGGTGACCGCCAAGACACCGCGCGCCAAGCCCGGCCCGATGAGGTCGTCGAAGATCTCTCGCTCGACCCGCTCGATGGTCACGCGCTCGCCGAGGGCCTCGGCGGCCAGGGCCTCGAGGGACTCGAAGCGGCGGCCCTCCTCGAGCAGCAAGCGGCGAACGCGGGTGGGCGACGCGCGGAGCAGCTCGACGACCGCGCGCTCCCCGGGCACGGGGTGGTGCCTGGGATCCAAGCGCGCGACCCGACGCTCCCGCTCCCGGCTGCGGCCACCTCGCTTGGCGCCTTTCTCACGCTTGGGCCGGTCGCCGGCGCCGCCCGACTTGGCCGCGCCAGGCTTGGCTACGCCGGGCTTGGCCGGTCCAGGCTTCGCCGGTCCAGGCTTGGCGCCCTTGGCGGGTCCACGCTTGGCGCGCGAGCGATCAGGGCGCTTGGAGCGCGACAACGCGGCCTCCCTGTACGCGGACGAGCTCCGCTTCGGGCTCGAGGGTCCCCGAAGCCCCGGACCACGCGGCGGACAGCGCCCGCCAGACCAACAGCGCCTGATCGTCGGGGAGCTCACCTTGCTGGGCGAGGTACTGATCTTCGAAAGCGCGCGAGCTCGCGTCGGGCGCGGCCGCGGGCGCGAGGATCACGCCATCGAGGCTGTCGTGCTTGGTGCTGACGGCGTCCGGGCTCAGCCCCTCCCCCATCGACGCGACCAACACCTCCGGCCCCTCGCTGTCCACGCGACCCCCCGCGACGCGCATGCCGGCGCGCCGCATCTGGCGAACGATGAGCTCCGTGCGCGGCAGCGCGTCGGCGATGACCAGCGCCGAGCCCTTCTCGAGCTCCCCGCTGACGCCGCCCATGAGCTTGCCGAAGCTCTTCTCGCCCGGCGAGTAGCTCACGAAGCTCAGGGTCACCGAGGCTTGCATGGCCGACGACTCCAGGGCCTTGCGGACCCGCTTGCCGTAGCCATTATCGGGCACGAAGACCGCGGCGCGGGCGTGGGTCTTGGCGACCTCGCCGACGAGGGCGAGGGCGCGCTGCTCGAGGCTCGCGGCCACGCCCCGGGCGGAGGCCAGGCCCTCGCCGGGGATCAAAAAGCGCGCCTGCCCGCCGACCTGGACCGCCGCGCGCACGTTGCCGACGCCGACGGGGCCGATGATCACCTCGGCACCGTCCGCGATGATCGCGTCCGCGGCCGCCTTGGTCGTCGTCGTCGACGATCCGCTGTCGCGCCACAGCACGGACACCGGGCGCTCCTTACCGAGCACGGCGACGGCCGCCGACGCGGCGGCGAACTGTTGGTCGGCGAGGGCCGCGAGCTTGCCCGAGCGCGGGAGCAAGATGCCGATGCGCGTGGGCAACGGGCGGCAACGCGCGACCCAGGCCGGCGCCTGGTCGCCCGGGTCCACGCCCAAGGCGGCGCGCAGGCAGTCGGCGGCGTCTGGGCCCGGGGCGCGCTCGACCAGGGCCTCGATGCGCGCGCGCTCGAGCCCGCGCGCCAGCGCGCTGACCCGGGCCTCGGCGTATGCGGCGTCTGGCGAGTCGTCCGCGAGCAGCTCCCGCCAGCCGACGAAGGCCACGAGCGCGCCCTCACGGTCGCCCTTGCGGTCGAGGGCCACGGCTCGGGCACCCCGGGACAGCTCGCGCTCGAGGCCCTTCCATCCGTCGAGACGATCGAGGACCTCGACGGCCCGAAAGGGGTCACCGCTGCGCACGAGCGCGAGCCCGAGGGCGCGGTGGATGGCCACCTGCAGCGCCTCGGGGACCTCCTCGCCCGCCGACTCGAGGCCGTCGAGGAGCCCGAGGGCCTCGTCGGCCAGGGCGATCGCGTCGGCATCTTCGCCGCGCAGATACGCACCTTCGGCCTTGGCCTCGAGGGCCCCCGCGCGCAGCAGCGCCGGCGGCTCGTCGGCGAGCAAGGCGTCGGCGGCCTCGGTCACCGCGGGCGCGCTGCGGTCGTCTTCGCGGGCGGCGACGAGCGCCTTCCACTTGTCGCGCAGCCCGTCCGGGACCGCGTCCAGGGTGACCCCGGGGCTCGTCGAGCGCTCGATCTCCTCGGGCTCGTCGCCCGGGGGAGAGCTCGCCCGAGACGGCTTGCAGCTGATGATCAGCGGGGCCGCGAGCAGGGCCACGACCAACCCCCGGCGCACGCCCGCGAGCCGGCTGGAGCGCGATGCTCCGCGCCCCGCGCGTGCGCCCGGCTGCAGATCGCCGCCGAGGGGATGGGGAGGAATGGAGCGAGACCGAGCCACCGCGGGAGTCTACTGGCCCCCCGGCCACGACCCAAGCAACCGCCCAAAGCAGCCCGCGGGACCCCGGCACGACGTCACGCCGCGGGGGCCTGTCGCCCCCGCTGTGCAGTGGTATATCGCTCGGATGCGCCGGCAGTTCGACACCGACGACGGCAACCACTTCGGCGAGGCCAGCCGCTACACGGCGCACCTCGACCGTGGTTGGTCGCTGCTCGAGCGCGGAGACTATCAGCGCGCCCGCAACTCGGCCCACCAGGCCCTCCAGCTCCACGACGAGATGCCCGACGCGGCCATGCTGCTCGCGGCCATCAGCCTCGCGGAGGGGGACCCGGAGAGCAGCCTCGAGTGGTACGAGCGCGCCATCGATCAGGACGCAGACTACGTCGAGGCCCAGCTGGCCGCGGCGCAGCTGCTGCTCTACGACCTCGACGATCCCGCCCGCGCCATCGCCCGGGCCGAGACCGCCCGCGAGCTCGACGAGGCGACCACCGCCGACCGCCTCGACTTTGGCGTGCTCGAGCTCGAGGCCCTGCTCAGCCTCGGCCAGCCCAGCGTCGCCCTCGATCGCCTCGAGCTCCTGCACGAGGCCTCCGCCCTCGAAGAGCTGCTCCACCCCGAGACCGACCGCCGCCAGATCGAGCGCCTGCTCCAGGAGTTCGCCATCGACGCCGACCCCGAGCTCGACCCCGAGGAGCTCGAGGCGACCATGGCCCGGGTCGTCGCCCTGACCGTGCGCCTGGCCCGGGTGTGCATGGAGGTCGGCAAGCCCGAGCTGGCCATGCAGTGGTTCCAGCGCCTGCTCCGCCGCTTCGGCGACGACGCCGACATCTGGTACCTGTTCAACGAGGCCGCCTACATGCTCGGCGAGTCCGTCAAGGCCGCCCACGCGGCTCTCCAGGTCCTCCAGCTCGACACCCAGCGCCCCCTGCCCGAGGCCGACGACCCCAAGCAGGGCGTCAAGGTCGACCCCCAAGCGGTCGAGGCCATCACGCCCTCGGCCATGCACCGCGCGGTCATCGAGGCCCTCCAAGCCTGCCCCGACGCGCAGTTGTCCGCCCTGACCCGTGACCCCAGCTTCGTGGTCATCGTCGACGACGCGCCGAGCTTCGAGCTCGTGCTCGAGGGCGTCGACCCCCGGGTCCGCGCCCTCGCCCTCGCCACCCGAGCGGCCAGCGGCGACGCCAAGCTCACCGCCCTGGCCATCTACCGGCGCAACCTCGTGCGCTCGATCCACTCGGCCCTCGTCGACCTTCCGGATCCGGCCCTGATCCACAAAGAGCTCGCCCTCGCCGTGTTCGACGAGCTCGCCGTGTTCTACGGCTTCGACGACGAGCGCCGCGCTCGCATGGGCCTGCCCAAGACCGAGTGGCCCAGCAACCCTGGCGAGCACCGCAGCGCTCGGGGGCTGGCCGCCAACGCGGCGCCCGCCGCCGTCGAGGTCGAGGCCCCGCCGGCCAAGGCGACCAAGAAAAAGGCGACCAAGAAAAAGGCGACCAAGAAGAAGGCCGCCAAGAAGAAGGCCGCGACCAAGAAAAGGACCGCGGCCAAGAAGAAGGCCGCAGCCAAGAAGAAGACCGCGGCCAAGAAGAAGACCGCGGCCGAGAAGCAGACCGCGGCCAAGAAGAAGCCTGCGGCCAAGAAAAAGGCCGCGGCCAAGAAGAAGTCGACGGCCAAGAAGCCCGCCAAGAAGGCGACCAAGAAAAAGGCCGCCAAAAAGAAGACCGCGGCCAAGAAGTAGGCTGCTAGCAGTCGCCCACCCCGGCCGCGCCGGGACCCATGATCCACGAAAGCGTCGTCTACGGACTCAGCTGGCGTTGAACCCGTGGGCGGCTGTCTTTCTCGGTAGGGCATCGGAGAAGTCATCGCGGCTCCTCGCGCCGTGGATTTTCGTCGAGATCGCGGAGCCAAAACGCCGCTGTGGTGGATCCCACCGCAAGTTTTGGCGACAAAGAGCTCGGCGAAAAGACCAAGCGAGGTGTCGTGAGGACTTCTCCGATGTCCTGCTAGTTCGCGGCCTGCAGCCAGCGAACCTGACCAGGCAGCGGCGCCTCGAACCAGGCCTGGGACTCGTGGTCGTCGAAGCGCCACGGCACCGTCGGGTCCTCGCTCAGCTCGCGCACGCTGCAGCGGCCTTGGCTGGCGAATTTGGGCTGGACCCGCGGCTTGAAGATCAGCTTCGAGCCTGCGCTGGGCCGAACGATCTGCGTGGACTCCCCGAGCACCGCGTCCGCCGGAGGCGAGGCCCACGTCGAGTCTTCGGGATCGCAGTTGTAGAGGCCCGGCCCCCGGGAGTGCAGCACGTAGGTGCCGCCGTGCGCCGAGATCGAGACGCGATCGGTGTCGGCGACCGGGTGAAGGTCCGGCACGGCCTCCCAGTCCGCGTCGACGCCCGGCTTGACCCACGCGCGGGCGCTGTCGTCGTCGCGCCACACCATCAGCGGATCGCCCTTGGCGTCGAAGCTCAGGTCGTGGCCGTTGCAGGCGTGGCGCACCTTCCCCGGCGGCGGGGCGAGCTGCCAGTCTTCGCTCGCGCCCTCGACCAGGCGCAGCAGGTGGTAGCCGTCCTCGGGCTCGAACAAGACCCAGCGCCCGAGGTGGCTAAAGTCGCGCCTCGCCGCCCCCGCCTCGATGTAGGGGCCGAGCTCCGGCCAGGGCGTGGCCAGGAGCGCGGTCGGGTGCTCTTCGATCAGCGCCCAGCCGCCGCCCGGATCCGAGATGTAGACCAGGAAGCCGTCGCTGCTGCGGTAGGTCCCCTGCTCCTCGGCGCGCTCGGGCCAGGGGTAGTGGCTCGCGTCGGTGTTCGCCTGCGTCGTGACGTTGTGCCAGTAGTAGTCGCCGTCGCCGCCCCAGGCCGGCACCCAGTCCTCGGCGTCGACGCGCCCGAGCACGCCGCCGTGGAAGTGCTCGACGAGGCCCTGCTCGTCGACGACCATCGAGAACACGCTGTCGCCCTCGGCGTCCCACTCGTCGACGCGCGCGGACAGGCGCCCGTCGTCGGCGATGTAGAGGCCCCAGGGCTCGTACTGCGTGGTCTCGTAGGCCCACTGGACCGCGCCCGCGTGGTCGTAGAGGCGGAACATCGCGCGGTGGTTGGCCTGCCCGTCGACCTCGTCGAACACGGCGGTCGCCAGCCACTCGCCGTACTCGGCGAAGCGCACCGCGAGCTCGGCGTCGGCGGCCGCGTTGGGCAAGCTGGTGTCGAGGGCCAGCAAGCTGCCGTCGGCGCGCATCAGCGAGACCGCGCCGCCTTCGCCGAGGATCGCCGCGACGGGCAGGGAGGCGTCCCAGCCCGCGCTCGCGCAGGGGAGCTCGCCGGGCTCGAAGGGATCGAAGGGACCGACGCCCCCCTCCCCGCCCTCGCTCGACTCGCCGTCCATGTCGTCCTCGCCGGACGCCGTCGACTCGCCCTCGCTCGACTCCGTGGACGTGCCCTCGCTCGACTCGCCCTCGCCCAGCTCGTCGTCTGTGGACTCCGACTCCCCGGTCGTCCCCGCCTCCGTCTCGTCGCCCGCGCTCTCCCCGGCTTCGTCGCCCTCGGCGCCCGGCCCCGCAGGACCGCACGCCAGAGTCAGAGCCAGAGCCAGAGTCGGAGCCAGCGGCGCGATATTGACCAGAGTCCGGGCACGACGACGCACGGCCAGAGAATAGCGAGGAACGCGCAAGAGACCAGACTCGGACCCTCGGTGGACCTCTACACGCGGCTGCGCGTAGCCTGCTCCCGTGCCCCGTCCCGCCCTATCGTGTGTCGGTGTGATGCTCGCTGGCCCCGCCTGCCTGGGCGCCCCGGCCCCCCTCGAGCCCGACCTCGTCGCCGTCGACGGTGACCGCGACCACGCCGAGACGACCCCCGCCGAGGCAGAGCGAGACCGCGCGCCCACGGCCAACGCCGCCAAGTCAGCGTCCCCCGAACCCCAAGCGGCGTCCCCCGAGCCCGACGACGCGTCCCCTGCCCCGCCGACCACCGTGACCCCGCCCGAGGGCATGACCTTCATCCCCCCGGGCCGCGCCCGCGTCGGCCCCGGCACGGTCGATCGAAAGGCGCGCAGCTACGAGCGACCGACCACCGAGATCGAGCACCCGGGCTTTTTCATCGACACCCACGAGGTCACCGCCGAGGCCTACGCCGCCTGCGTCGAGGCGGGCGCGTGCCAGGCCTCGACGCAGCGCAACCGCTGGTGCACCGCCAACAACGAGCGCCGCCAGGACCACCCCATCAACTGCCTGCGCTTCACCGACGCCCAGGCCTACTGCGCCTGGGCGGGCAAGCGGCTGCCCACGGAGCTCGAGTGGGAGATCGCCGCGCGCGGCCGGGACGGGCGGCGCTTTCCCTGGGGCGACGGCAAGCCCGAGTACCCCGACGAGCCCCTCGACTGCGTGGGCAACAACACCAGCCCCGTGGGCTGCCACGTCTGGGACCGCTCGCCCTTCGGCATCCTCGACGCGGCCGACAACGAGATGGAGTGGGTCGCGGCCTGGCCCGACGCCACCCTGCGCGAGGGCATGGACCCCGCCGACGCCACGGAGGCCGGCGTTCGGGGCGGCTCGTGGGGCGTCAGCAGCACCTGGTGGGTCGACCTCGGCACACGCATGACGCTCCTGCGGGACGCCAACCGGGGCTTTCGCTGGTTCCGAGAGAGCGGCGGCGCGCCGACCAAGCGCCACGCCATGTACGGCCCGCCCGGCATGCGCTGCGCCATGCCGCTGGCGCCCGAGGGCGCCTAACTCCGGCGGCGGAAGGGCGAGAGCACGCCGAGCTCGCGGGTCTTCCGCTCTGGATCGGCCTCGCCCACGCTCATGTTCTCGTCCAGGCGCAGGCTCAAGATCTGCGCGAGCTTGAACAGCAGCTTGGCCGCCAGGCCCGTGTCCTCGCGCAGCACCTCGTTGAAGGCGTCGCGCCCGAGCACCAGCGCGTGCACTGGCCGGAGCGTGGTGACCGTGGCCGAGCGCGGGCGCTGGTTGAGCAGGCCCATCTCGCCAAAGTGCGCGCCGCGGCTGAGGGTGGTCAGGGTCTTCCCAGCCCGACCGACCCGGACGTCGCCCTCGACGAGCACGAACAGGCAGTCCGCGTTGTCGCCCTCGCGCAGGATGACCTCGCCCTGGCCGTAGTCCCGGGCCTGGAAGCGCCGGAAGATGCGGACCAGCTCGCTGTCGTTGAGGTCCATGAACAGCGCGATGTGGCGCAGGGTCTGGAGGTTGTTGACCACCTGGCGCCGGCGCTGGTCGTCGGCCGGGCGGACCTCCGCCGTCGGATCCGCGACCCCGCGCACGACCACGGCGCTGATGTTGTCCCCGCCGCCGCGCTCGTTGGCCAGCGCGACCAGGCGCGCCGGCAGGCCGTCGAGCTTGGGGTCGCCGAGCAGCGCCGTGAGCTCGTGGGCCTGCTCGACGTAGGCCGTCAGCCCGTCAGAGCACAGCAGCACGGTGTCGCCGGCGACGAGGTCGAACACCAGGGTGTCGACGGCGACGGAGCGCTGGATGCCCACGCCGCGGGTGACCATGTTGGCGTAGGGGCTCGCCGAGGCCTGCTCGTGGCTCATCATCCCGTGGCGCACGGCGTCGTTGAAGAAGGTGTGATCCTGACTCAGCTGCCAGATCTTGCCGCCCCGGGCCAGGTACATGCGGCTGTCGCCGACGTGACCCATGACGCCCTTGACCGCGCCGCTTTGCGCCCGCGCGACGATCAGCGCGATGCAGGTCGTGCCCATGCCGTGGCGCCCGTGGCCCGCCCGGGCGTAGTCGAAGACCACCGCCGAGGCCTCCTGGATGGCCGCGCGGAGCAGCCCCTCGAGGGCCTCGCAGGCCTCGGCGCTGCCGTCGAAGCCCTGCACGAGCGCGGCCTGGGTACTGACCGCGCGGTGGACCGCCTCGACCGCCTTGGCGGACGCGACCTCCCCCGCTGCGTGCCCGCCCATCCCGTCGCACACGAGGAACAGGCCGAGCTTGGCGTCGACGAAGATCGCGTCTTCGTTGTGTTGCCGCGCGCGGCCGACATCCGTCTCACCGAAGGCTTGAATCTGCATGGCGGAGCTCTCTGAGACCCGTACTCCGAGGGAGCTGGAGGGTCACGGTGGCACCCAAGGCTATCAAGAAAAGCCGAGCCCGCGCACGCGCGCTTGCGAGCCCGGCTCGGTGGCCAGGAGAACGCGTGCCAGTGTGGCACGCGCCCCCGACTCTCTCCCCTGGCCTACTCCGTGGGCCTAGGAGCCTGTGGTGAAACCCGACGCGGCCCAGAGTGCGTCATCGGGGCCCGAGGCCAAGGAGCGAAACCGCCGCTGTATCGGGATACTGCAAGGTTTTGCGACACCGGGATCGGGCCGCGAGGGCGTGCGCTGGGTCGTGACGGGTTTCACCACAGGCTCCTAGGCCAGCTCCGCGACGGGGCCACCGAACAGGCGCTCGAGCGCCACGAACAGCGAATCGTCGGCCTTGACCTTGAACTCGTCGCCGAACACGACCTGGGTCGCGTAGCGCCCGGGCACGGTCACGCTCATCTCCATGGAGCACTGGCCGCGGTGGTCGGCGACGAGGTGCTTGAGCGCGAGGATGCGGCGGTCGTCGAGCTGCTCGGCGCGCAGCCGCAGGCGCACCTTCTTGGTCCGCGCCTCGCGGACCTTGGCGATGGGCTCGACCTTGGCCAGCAGGATCTTGTAGCGGCTGACCTCGCCCATGTCGTTTTGCTCGACCTCGAGCTTGCCGGTCACGAACACCGGGTCCTCGCCGTGGGCCATGAGCCAGTCCCCCCAGCTCGGCGCGCTCTCTTCGTCGGGGTCGATGGGCGTCGCCCAGGTCCGCGGGAACACGATGACCTCGACGCGGCCGAACTGATCCTCGAGCTGGAAAAAGCCCATGGTCTTGCCGGCCTTGGTGGTCACCTGGCGCATCTCGGTGATCACCCCGCCGAGCACCACCTCCTGACCCGCGAGCTCCTTGCGCAGCTCGCCGATGCGCACGCTGGCGTGGCGATCGATGTCCTGCTGGTAGCGATCGAGGGGGTGCCCGGTGAGGTAAAAGCCGAGGGCGTCGCGCTCGTTGAGCAGGCGCTGCTTGGGCGCCCACTCCCGGACCTTGGGGTACTCCTCGACGTAGACCTGGTCGCTCGAGAAGGCGTCGAACAGCCCCCCCTGCCCGCTCTCGCGGTCGCGCTGGCTGCTCTGGCCCTGCTCCACGGCCGACTCGATGGCCGCGACCACGCCCGCGCGGTGCTGCCCCTCGCTGACCGAGTCGAAGGCGCCCGAGTGGACCAGGCCCTCGAGGGTGCGCTTGTTGACCCGCTTGAGGTCGACGCGGCGGCACAGCTCGAAGATGTTCTTGAACGGGCCCTCCTCCTCGCGCGCGGCGAGGATCGAGTCGACCGCGTTGCCGCCGACGTTGCGGACCGCGCCCATGCCGAAGCGGATCGCCAGCAGCTTGCCCTCGGGCCGCGAGTCCTCCCGGGCCTGGCGACGCCGGACCTTCTTGCTCTTGCGCGCGAGCTGCTTTTTCTTCTTCAGCTCCTCCTCGCTGAGCTCGGGCCGGTCGCGCACGACCACGTTGAAGTCCGAGGCCGACTCGTTGACGTCGGGCGGGAGCACGGTGATGTCCATGGACCGGGCCTCGGCGATGAACTTGACCACGTTCTCGCTCTTGTCCTTGTCGCAGGTCATGAGCCCGCACATGAAGGCCTCGGGGTAGTGGTGCTTGAGGTAGGCGGTCTGGTAGGTGATCAGGCCGTAGGCGGCCGAGTGCGACTTGTTGAAGCCGTAGCCGGCGAACTTGTCGATCAAGTCGAAGATCTCGTTGGCCTTCTTGGCGTCGATGTTGTTGACGGACTCGCAGCCCTCGACGAACAGCGCGCGCTGCCGCTCCATCTCCTTGACCTTCTTCTTGCCCATGGCGCGGCGCATCAAGTCCGCGCCGCCGAGGCTGAAGCCGGCCAGGATCTGGGCGGCGAGCATGACCTGCTCTTGGTAGACGAACACGCCGTAGGTCTCGCGCAGGACGTCGGCGAGGAGCTCGTGGGGGTACTCGATCTTGCGCCGCCCGTGCTTGCACTCGATGAACTGGTCGACCATGCCGCCCTCGAGCGGGCCCGGTCGGTACAGCGCCACGGCGGCGATGATGTCCTCGAACACGTCGGGCTTGAGCTTCTGGAGCAGCTTCTTGAAGCCCGTGGATTCGAGCTGGAACACGCCGGTGGTCTCGCCCCGCGAGATCATCGCGTAGACCTCGGCGTCGTCCATGGGGATGGTGTCGATGTCGAAGGGCTTGTCGGCCGTGCCCTGCTGGGTGGGGTCGAGGCGCCACGGCCCCTCGAGCCCGTTGATCTGGTCGACGGCGTGCTTGATGACCGTGAGGGTCTTGAGGCCCAGGAAGTCGAACTTGACCAGCCCGGCCTGCTCGACGTCGTTCATCGTGTACTGGGTGACGATCTTGTCGTCCGCCTTGAAGCAGGGCACGTGCTCGGTGAGCTCGCGGTTGCCGATCACGATGCCGGCGGCGTGCATGCCCGCGTGGCGGTTGAGGCCCTCGAGGGAGCAGCCGATGTCGACGATCTGCTTGACGCCCGGGTCGGCCTCGCAGCGCAGGCGCAGCTTGGTCGCGGCCTCGGCGATCTGCAGCTTGCCCTCGAGCTTGCCGGCCTTCTCCGGCTCCTTTTTCATCTTGGCGCGGATGGCCTTGGGGTCGGCCATGCACAGCGAGAGCGAGACCTTCGGCCCCTCGGGCACCATCTTGGCCAGCTCGTTGGCCTCGGCCGGCAATTTTTCCATCACCCGGCACACGTCGCGGAGCAAGCCGCGAGCCTTGAGGCTGTGGAAGGTCGCGATCTGACCGACGCGCTTTTTGCCGTAGTGATCGGTGACGTACTGGATGACCTCCTCGCGCCGATCCATGCAAAAGTCGATGTCGAAGTCGGGCATCGACACGCGCTCGGGGTTCAAAAAGCGCTCGAACAGCAGGTCGTACTGCATGGGATCGATGTCGGTGATCCGCATGGAGTAGGCGACCAGCGAGCCCGCGCCCGAGCCCCGGCCCGGCCCCACGGGCACGCCCATCTTCTTGGCCTCCTTGATGAAGTCCCAGACGATCAGGAAGTAGCCCGGGAACTTCATGTTGATGATGATCCCGAGCTCCCGCTCGAGGCGCTCGAAGTAGACGTCCGTGTCCGGCGCCTTGCCCAGGGCCCGCAGCTCACGGATGCGCTGGTCGAGGCCCTCGCGGGCGACCTTGCGCAGGTACTCGACCTCGTCGGTGCCCTCGGGCAGCTTGAAGTCCGGCAGCTCGGGCTTGCCCAGGCTCAGCTCGACGTTGCACATCCGGGCGATGCGCGCGGCGTTGTGCATGGCCTCGGGGTAGCGCTCGAAGTAGCCCCACATCTGCTGCGGGGTCTTGATGAAGAACTCCTCGCAGTCGTGCTTGAGCCGCTTCTCGTCGTTGATGGTCCGGCCCATGCCCATGCACATCAGCACCTCGTGGGCGTAGGCCTCGGACTGGTTGACGTAGTGGCAGTCGTTGGTCGCGACGATCGGCACGTCGAGGTCGCGGCCGAGCTGGGCCAGGTCGGCGTTGACCTTCTCCTGGAGCTCCATGCCGTTGGGCTGGAGCTCCAAAAAGTAGGACCCGGGCTCGAAGATGTCGGCGTACTCGCGGATGCGCTCGCGGGCGCCGTCCATGTCGCCGCCGGTGATCATCCGCGAGATGTGGCCGCCGAGGCAGGCCGACAGGCCGACCAGGCCCTCGCTGTGCTCGCGCAGGGTCTTCCGGTCGATGCGCGGGTTGTAATAAAAGCCCTCGAGGTGGCCGTAGCTGACCAGGCGCTGCAGGTTCTGGTAGCCGACCTCGTTCTTGGCCAGGAGCACGATGTGGTAGTTCTTGCGGTCGGTCTTGGCGGGCGCGTCGCCGTCGGCGATGTAGGCCTCGCAGCCGAAGATCGGCTTGACCCCGTGGGCCTTGGCCTGCTGATAGAACTGCACGGCCCCGAACATGTTGCCGTGGTCGGTCATGGCCACGGACTTCATCCCGCGCTCTTTGACCTTCCCGCACAGGTCGTTCATGCGGATGGCTCCGTCGAGGAGCGAGTACTGCGTGTGCAGGTGCAGGTGGGCGAAGTCGTCGACGCCCGCCGCGTCCCCGGTCATGTCGGTCGACATGGCCCGAACATACCCGACCCAACCCCGAGAAGGGCCGCCCGGTCGGCACGGTCGCTGGCCGATCTTCGACGCGCTTCGCGGCCGCTCGCGCGGGCACCGGCGCCGCTGCGCACGGCCCTGGGCCAGCCTGGCCCGAGCGCGCGCGAACGGGGAGGCCGCGTGCCCGCGCGCCTCCCCGCCTGCGCCGTCCCGGTCATGGGGGTCCGGCGAGATCTCTCGGCCTCACCTGCGACCGTGACAGGGTGAGGGTTGACTAGCGTTTCCGGAACAACTTGCGCAGCGAAGGCAGCTCGGGGAGCTCCGGCAGCTCCGGCAGCTCGAGCCCCTCGACGCCCGCGATGCTCGTCAGCCCGTGCTCGCGCATGAGCCGGGGGATGTCGGAGTAGACGAAGGTCACCCCGAAGTCGCGCTCGGCGTCGAGGCTGGCGCGGATCGAGCCCGAGCGCGTGGTGTCGACGAACTCCTCGAAGCCGCGCTGGCCCGAGAGCTCGATGTAGCGGCAGGGGACGTCCTCGCTGGGGTTCCAAAACCCGTGGCTGACCCGGCGAGGCTTGATGACGAAGTCGCCCGCGCTGGCCGAGAAGCGCTCGCCCCCCTCCCCGCCGACCTCGAACTCGAGGCTGCCCTCGATGATGAACACGGCCTGATCCTCGTGGGCGTGCATGTGCGGGGACAGCAGCTGCTTGGGGGCGATGTGGCCCTCCATGATCGAGAAGTCACCGCCGAGCTCGGACGCGCGGACCTTGACCATCATGCTGTGGATCTGCTCGCCTTGGCCTTTGGGGACGTGGAGGGATTCTTTCGTGTACGCCATCTTCGGGTCTCCGTGCGCCGCGTTCGGGCGCATGGATGGGATAGCGCTCGGGGGTCGATTGGGGATGATCGCGGGTCGAGCAGCGGTGGGATCAATTTTGGCCAGCCAGGTGGAGGCAGTGCGCGGGACTGCGCTTTGGTCTTGCTGCGAACCTGCGGGACTACGGTTCGCCTGGGGCTCCGACGGTGCTCCGCGGCCCATTCGGCGGGAGCCCTCCCCACTCCTGCGCTCGAGCCGAGTCGCATGCGCTCGCTCTTCCAAGGCTGTCGGCGGCTCGATGCTCGTCGCAGGTCCCCTCCCACCGAGCGGCCTGCTCTCGGTTCGCCAGCTGGATGCTGGGGGTTTCGGGCAGGAACCGGGAGGGTCACTCCGGTGATTCGGTTTCGAGCGCTTCGAGGACCTGCACGTCCAAGGAGTCCTTCGCCCGTCCGGTCGAACGCTTGTTCTGCAACAGCGCAGCTCGGCCGATGACGCGAACGGGGATCCCACCGACGTCGCGCACGGTGCTACCAGGCCAAGCCGCGTCGAAGCTCACGCCGCGGATACTCGTGAGCAGGTCGACGGCGAAGGGGCTGCGGCCAAAGCGGAAGCCAGTCGGGGGATCGCCATCGGCGACGCTCAGAATGTCGAGATTCAGTCCTGGCGGCAGCCCAAAAGCGTCGAGGGCTGCAAGAACTCGAGCGGCGTTCTCAGCTGTCGGCCGAACCCACACATCGAGGTCTTGGGTCGTCCGGAGATAACCATGGACCATCACGGCGTAGCCGCCAACGAGCATGTACTCGACGCCTGCCTGCTCGAGACACACGAACAGGTCAACGAAGTCTGGCGGCAACGACGGCGTGTTCACCCAATTCGCTCGATCGGCCAGCGGCGGCGCTCTTCCATGGGCGTTGGGCCCTCGGGGTAGTCGACGCCCGCCAGCGCAAAGGCGACCCGACGCAGCCGCTCGAGTTCACGAAAGCGCTCCGCAATGTCCTCGGGGGGCTTGGGTGGAGCATCGGAGAGAGGCTCGACGGTCCAAGTCAATCGGCGCTCTCGAGCCCGCGCGGCGCGGGCCTCCCGTTCGAGATCGTTGGACACGGGGCCAGGGTAGCACCTGGGACGTGGAACGCCGTGGGAGAAGTCCGCCCGCTGACAGAACACGGAGCACCGTCGCCGCCCGGCTCGAGCGCAGGAGTGGGGAGGGCTCCCGCCGAATAGGCCGCGGAGCACCGTCGGAGCCGAGCAAGCACCGCAGTCCCGCGCGCACCGCCCTCCCCACGCCCCGCGCACAGTTCCCCGCCGACAACACCCCGCTGCTATCGCGTGAAAGAGCCGTCCCATGGACCGCCCGAGAGCGAGCTGCCAAAATGGCTTCGTCGCCCATGCCCGCGAACGGACACACGCCGCCGAACCGCCCCGGCTACCAGGACACGGTCCCCGCCGACGAGCTCGCGCTCTCGCAGGTCACCGCCGTCCCCGGGACCCTGGACACCGCTGGCGCCGAGCGGGGTGAGGGCCTGTGCGAGGACGACCCGGAGACCATCGGGCGCTACAAGGTGCTCAGCGCCGTCGGCGAGGGCGGGATGGGCAAGGTCTTCCTCGGCCTCGACGCCCGGCTCAACCGCAAGCTGGCCATCAAGGTCGTGCGGGCCGGGCACGCGTCGTCGAAGGCCCGGACCCGGATGCTGCGCGAGGCCCAGGCGCTGGCCAAGGTCTCGCACCCCAACGTGGTCCAGATCTACGAGTGCGGCCGGGTCGGCAAGGACCTGTTCATCGCCATGGAGTTCGTCGACGGGCCGACGCTGCGGGCCTGGCTCGACGAGGAGCCGCGCTCGGTGGCCGCCATCTGCGAGCGCTTTGGGGCGGCCGGTCGGGGGCTGGCCGCGGCGCACGAAAAGGGCCTGGTCCACCGAGACTTCAAGCCCGACAACGTGATGATCGGCTCGGACGGGCGCGTGCGGGTGATGGACTTTGGGCTGGTCCGCAGCGAGGACGGCGGCGAGGTCGGGCCGCGCTTCGCCGACTCGGGGGTGATCGACCTGCGCCTGAACGCCGGCGGAGGGCTGGCCGCGGCCAGCAAAAAGCCCGGCACGGGCCCCTACCTGACCCTGCGCGGCGCCAACTTGACGGCCACGGGGGCGCAGCTGGGCACGCCGGCCTACATGGCGCCGGAGCAGCACCGCGGCCTCGAGGTCGACGCGCGCACGGACCAGTTCAGCTTCTGCGTGGCGCTGTGGGAGGCGCTGTTTGGCGAGCGGCCCTTCGAGGGCGACGACCTCCTCGAGCTCAACATGAACGTGCTCTCGGGGACGCTGCGCGACCCCATCGATCCCACCCTCGCGCCGGCGGCCCTGCGCAAGGTGCTCGAGCGCGGGCTCGAGGTCGACGCGGGCTCGCGCTGGCCGTCGATGACCCACCT
The DNA here is from genome assembly GCF_000170895.1 of Plesiocystis pacifica SIR-1. Taxonomy (GTDB): domain Bacteria; phylum Myxococcota_A; class Polyangia; order Nannocystales; family Nannocystaceae; genus Plesiocystis; species Plesiocystis pacifica. The sequence goes on from NZ_ABCS01000027.1 coordinate 83,414, forward strand.
GCTCGAGGCCGTCGAGGACAGCCTGCGCCCGCGCAGCCGCTGGCGTCGGCGGACCCTCATCCCCCTGGCGAGCGCCGCGGCCCTCGGCCTCGTCGCCTTCCTGGCCTGGCCGCGGACGCCGGCGTGGAAGGCCGCGGGGCTCCCCAGCGAGGCCGCGGGCGTGGCCCTCGACGGCTTCGTGCGCGACTTCGACGAGGGCGACTTCGCCAGCGCGGCCAAGGGCCTCGCTCAGCTCGAGCGCGACGCCCCCAACTCGGCGGCGCTGATCTTCTGGCGCGCCAACTTGCACCGCGCCCTCGACGACGGGGCCGGGCGCGACCGCCGGTGCCGGGAGCAGGGCGCCCCCCTCGAGCCCCTCGAAGCGAACGAGGACGGCGCGGCGCTCGGCTGGAAGGGCAGCCCCGAGTGGATCCGCCTGGCCGCGGCCGCGTGCGCCGAGCGCTACGCCTGGTCGGCCGAGGCCCGGGAGCTCCTCGACCCCGAGCTCGCCGCGGGCTCCAAGCTGCCCGGCGCCCTGCTGCCGCTGCTGGTCCGCGAGGAGCTCATCCCCCGCCTCGACGCGGGCGGTGACCCCGACGCCTTCGAGCAGGCCGAGTTCGCCCTCGAGCGCCTCGCCGCGGAGCCCGACCCCGACCCCGACGCCCCGCCGGGGACATTGCACGTCCCGGTTCACCGCGCCCTCGCCAACTTCGAGCTCCACGTCGCCCTGGGCCGCTTCGACGAGGCCCGGCCCCTGCTCGAGTCCCTGGTCTCGACCTACCCCGACGTGCCCCTGGTCCAGGCCCGCGCGGCCCACTACTTCGCCCTCAGCGGCGACCTCGAGCGCGCCACGGAGCTCGCCGAGCAGGTCTCCCGCTACGACCCCGGGCCGAAGCTTCGCCTGCTCCTCGACGCCGGCCAGCTCGAGGCGGGCGAGGCCTTCATCCAGGACTACACGGGCAGCCCCTTCGTCGATCCGGTCCACGCCGCCCAGCTACGGACCATGTGGTGCGGCTACGCCTACCGCTTCCAGATCGAGCCGCGGCCCGAGGCCTGCGCCGCGCTCGAGCCCGGCTTCGTGCGCGCGATGTGGAACAAGGCCCGGCCCGAGGCCGACGATCGCCACGCCCTGCGCCGCTCGGAGCGGGAGCTCCTCGATCGCCAGCGCATGCTCGACGCGGGCACGCCCAAGCGCCCCGCGAAGGACATCAGCCCCGTGGCCCTGAGCGTGAGCGCGCCCTCCTTCGAGACCTACGAGCGCCAGATCGACATCACCGCCGCCCTCAACCTCGGCGACACGGCGCTCGCCGACACCCTCGCCCGAGAGCTGCTCGAGCACGCGCCGGGCGACCCCTGGACCCAGCTCGTCGCCGCCCATACGAGCGACGAGCGGGGCGCCCAGGTCAAGCGCCGCATCGTGCTCCGGCGCTGGCGAGAGGCGGACCCGGGGCTGCCCCTGCTCGACGATCTCCGCGAGCTCGCGGGGGTCGAGACCAAGGACGACGCGCCCGAGGGCGACGCGCCCGACGAGGGCGCGCCCATCAACGAGGGTGACGAGTGAGCGGCGCCTCGCGCGTCGACCTCCCAGACTGTCCAGTCCTCGCTTCACGCCATCGTCTATGATGGCCGCGTGGCTGCTTCGGGTGTCCTGGCGAGCGCGCTCGCGCTGACTCTGGCGCCGGCACCCCCGAGCGTGCCACCACCGAGCCCTGGCCCCGGCCCGAGCGCGCTCGTGCCCGGCGGCGTCGCGGTCGAGCCCGGGCGCATCGAGGGCAGCGTGACGCTCCCCGCCGGGGTCGCCCTCGAGTCCGTGCGCGTCGAGCTCGAGTGCGCCTGCGCGGGCCAGACCCAGCGCCTGCGCCTGAACATCGCGGGGGCCTTCTCGTTCACGGGCCTCGGCCCGGGGCGCTACACGGTCCGGGCCGAGGGCGTGGACGCCGAGGGCGTCGAGCAGCGGGCGGTCACGACCATCGAGCTCGGGCCCGGGACGCAGGCCCAGCTCGAGCTCGCCCTCGAGCCAGTCGCGGCGGCCCCCGCCACCGTCCCTGCCCCCGCGCTCGACTCCCCTCCCCCCGCCGCGACTCTCCCAGCCCCGCCGCCCGAGGACGGCAAGGTGTTCCGCCGCGTCGGCCTCGGCGTCACCGTGCTCGGCGTGGTCGTGGGCATCGGCGGGACCTTCGTGGCCTTCCAGGCGCCCTGCGGCAAGGACGGCTCCCGCGGGGCCAACTGCGAGACCGACGTGCGCAACACCCTGGCCCTGAGCTCCGGCGTCCTCGCCCTCGGGGCGATCGTCGGCGGAGTCAGCTCCATGGCCGTCGGCCAGGCCCTCAAACGCCGCCACCGCCTCCAGTACGGGCGCGAGCACGGCGTCAGCGTCAGCGCCTCGGGCACGGGCGCCGGGCTGGTCTGGTCGGGGCGCTTCTAGCTCAGGGGGCGCAGCAGCAGGTCTGACGCTCGACGGCGTGGGTCGTGATCGCGATCGCCGGGTAGCTCAGCTCCACGGTGTCGCCGATCGTCGCGCCCTCGGGGAGCAGCTCGAACTGCGGGTACGGCTCCATGTACGCGCCGCAGCCCGGGAAGCAGCTGCAGCGCGCGACGCTGCGGGACTCGACCGTTGGCTTGGGCACGACGACCACGATCTCGCCGGCGCCGTTGTGGGCCAGCAAGACCCCCGGGCTGGTGCGGGTCTTGGTCGAGCTCCCGCTGCAGTCGCTGCCCTCGGAGCCCGTGTAGACGGCGAAGCGACCCGGCGAGTCGGGGACCGCGTGGATGGAGCCGAGGGCCATCGCCCCCCGGGCCCGGATGCGGCCCACGTTGCCGGCGTCCGAGGGCTCCACGACCGCGAGGCCCTGCTCGTAGAGCGCGTGACCCCACGACGCCTCGTTGAAGGCCTGGGCGCAGGCGATGTCCTGCTCGAGCTCGTTGTCGGCGTCCTCGACACAGCGCAGCGCCGCGATCTCCTTGGGCATCTTCACCTTCGCGCCGCGCGTGCTCGCGTAGCGGACCTCGCGGAGCTTGGTGGCGGGGCAGCTCCCCGGCGCGGGCGCGTCGACGGGGGCCGGCTCGAGGTCGGCGTAGGGATCCCCGCCAGTCCCCCCTTGGCCCTGATCGTGGTCCTGGCCCTGGTACTGGCCTTGCCCCTGCGAGTCCGCGTCTTCGATGCGCTCGTCGGGATCCTCCTGCGGCCCCCGTGTCGTCGCAGCGTCGTCGACCACGACGCCCGAATCGGCGCCCTTGTCGACGACGGCGGGCGTACACGCGAGGCCAAGGACAACCCAGAGCGCGGAGCGAGGGACCACCAAAGCAGCGCGGCGCATCGAGGCGATTGTACGCCAGCAACTTCGGGAAAGGCCTGGGCCCATCCTCGCTTGCGAGCGCCGTGCGCGAAGCCGACCATGCAGCGATGCAGCTGCGCCTCGTGATCCCGGCCTTCCTCGCGCTCACGACTGGACTCGCGCTGGTCGCCGCGCCGGCCCAGGCCGCTCCGCCCATCCCCGGCGAGGTCGACGGCAGCACCCAGCCCATCTTCGGCGGCACCAACTCCCTGACCTGCGCCTGGCCCTCGGCCGTGTCCATGGGCGGCTGCTCCGGCACGCTGGTCCACCCCGAGGTGGTCATCTACGCGGCCCACTGCGGCGGCAACTACGACCAGATCTACCTCGGCGAGCGCACCAACGGGGCCGCGCGGACCGTGGCCACCGAATACTGCAAGCTCAACCCGGACTACGGCGCGGGCATCCCCGGCACGGACCACGCCTTTTGCAAGCTCGCCGAGCCCGTCACCGACGTGCCGATCGTGCCGATCTTGATGGGCTGCGAGACCAGCGTGCTGACCCCCGGCCGCGAGGTCGTCGTGGTCGGCTTCGGCACCGCCGACATCGAACCCACCAACGGGGCCAAGTCCGAGGTCTACACGACCCTCAACGGCATCAACAACAACGAGGCCAACATCGGCGGCGGGGGCGAGGACGCGTGCTTCGGCGACTCCGGCGGCCCGGCCTTCGTCAAGCTGCCGACGGAGGCCGGGGCCGACGGGAGCTGGCGCGTGTTCGGCATCGTGTCCTACGGCTCCCAAGACTGCTCCGGACCCAGCTTCTACTCGCTCATGCACGTCGGCATGCCCTGGTTCGAGTCCGAGCTCGCGGCCGACGGCATCGACCTGACGCCCTGCACCGACAGCGAGGGCAACTGGGCGCCCACGCCCCTTTGCCAGGGCTTCCCCCTGGACCCGGGCACGCCCTACGGCTCGTGGGCCAACGGCTGCAGCGAGGGCGCGCCGCTGAGCGAGGCCTCACAGCTGTGCGGGCCCGCCTTCGAGCCCGAGTTCGAGCCGCCCGTCGTCACCATCGTCGACCCCCCGGACGGCTCGAGCTACGCCACCGAGGGCGCGGGCGCGGTCGAGGTCACCTTCACCGCCGAGGCCGAAGACCCGGGCTCGGGCATCCGCGAGCTCCGCCTGCAGCTCGAGGGCGAGGACATCCCCAACAACGCGCTCACCGGGCCGCCGTGGGAGTGGACCCTCAACCTGCCGCCCGGCGGCTACGCCTTCAACGCCCTCGCCGTCGACTGGTCCGACAACGAGGCGAGCTCGGACTACGTGACCGTCGGCGTCGACGAGCCGGCCCCCGAGCCGCCTCCGGAGGAGCCCCTGCCCACCAGCGACGACGAGGCCGGGGCGGACTTCGGCATCGACGACGGGCAGGGCTGCGCCTGCGCCCTCGAGGACGGGGCGCCCGCGCGAGGTCTCGCTCTGCTCGCGCTCGTGGGCCTGCTCGGCATCCGGCGACGTCGGGTCCGCTAGTACCGCTGGTGTCGTTCGCTACCCCGTTGGGGTCTCGCTCGGCACACGGCGAAGTCGTGTACGGCCGCGCAGCTCGGGTGCTACGGTCGGCGCATGCCTAGCCTGAACTGGACCCGAAGCGCTCTCTTTGTTCCCCTGCTGGCCCTCGGTGCATGTGGAGACGACACCGGCGAGGCCGACTCGGCGGCCGACAACGCCACGGACTCGGGCGACGACGAGGTCGGGACAGACAGCTCGGGGAGCTCGGGGGAGTCGGGCTCCGAGGGCATGGACAGCTCGAGCGAGTCGGACAGCTCGAGCGAGTCGGACAGCTCGAGCGAATCGGACAGCACCGACAGCTCGAGCGAGTCGGAGACCACCGAAGGCGAGACCACCGAGGGCGAGACCACCGAGGGCGAGACCGAGGGCGAGACCACCGAGGGCGAGACCACCGAGGGCGAGACCACCGGCGGACAAGAGCAGTGCGAGTGCGCCGACAACACCGACCTCATCTACGTGCTCTCGGACAACGCCGAGCTGTGGAGCTTCGACCCGCTGACCCTGCAGTTCGACCAGATCACCGCGTCCCTGGGCTGCCCCGAGAACGCGACCTTCTCGATGTCCGTGGACCGCAACGCCGTCGCCCACGTCATGTTCCAAAACGGGGACATCTACACCATCGACGTCAACAACCCCAACCAGTGCGCGGACCCGGGCTACGACCCCAACCAGATGGGCTTCGACCTCTACGGCATGGGCTTCGTGTCCAACGGCATGTTCGACCCCTGCGACAAGCTCTACGCCCACAGCTGGAGCGGCATGGGCGGCTTCGGCGAGGGCCCCAACCTCGGCCGCCTCGGGCGCATGGACGCCGCCGACCTGGTCATGGAAGAGGTCGGCTTCATCGACTACGACGGCGGCGAGCTGACCGGCACGGGCGACGGGCGGCTGTTCGCCTTCGCCGGCAGCCCGGCCAAGCTCGTCGAGTACGACAAGTCCGACGCCAGCGTGGTCGCGACCGAGCAGCTCAACATGAACCTGACCAACGCCTTCGCCTTCGCCTTCTACGGCGGCGACTTCTACATGTTCACGGAGTCCCAGGGGAACCCCTTCGTGTCGCGGGTCACCCACTACGACTACGACGACACCAAGGACCTCGACGTGGTCGTCGATCAGGCGCCGATCCGCATCGTCGGCGCGGGCGTGTCGACCTGCGTGCCGCTGGCCCAGTGAAGCGAAGCCAAGCTCAGCGGCCCGCCAGCTCGCCCTGGACCGCCTGGACCAGGGCGCCCGGCGTGAACGGCTTGCGCAGCAAGGTCGTGACGCCCTGGCGGACGATCGCGTCGTCGGTGTAGCCCGACATGAACAGGATCGCGGGGGGCTGTGGCCACGCGCCGACGTGATCGGCGAACTCTCGCCCGGACATCCCCGGCATGGCCAGGTCGCACACGACCAGCTCGACGCCGCCTCGCGCCGGGCCCTGGCGCCCGCGGAGCAGCTCGATGCCCTCGCGCCCGTTGGCCGCGAAGTGGACCGTCGCGCCCGCCCGCCGGAGGATGCGGACGGCCATCTCGCGGACCATGGGGTCGTCGTCGACGACGAGCAGCACGGCGCCCTCGAGGCTCCGCCGCCGCGTGGCCGCCCCCCCGCCGCTGGCTCGGGCCACGCCAGCCTCACCCAGCGCGGGGATGCAGCAGGTGAACACCGAGCCCTGGCCGAGCGCCGACTCGACGCTGAGCCGGCCACCGGCGGCGACGACGATGTCCTTGATGGTCGCCAGGCCCAGGCCCGTGCCGGTGCGCTTGGTCGTGAAGAAGGGCTCGAAGATCCGGGCGTAGGTGTCCGCGTCCATGCCCTCGCCGTCGTCGCGCACGCTCAGGTGCAGCTCCGGCTCGCCGCTCGGGCCGCTGCCTGTGACCGCGCGCAGCTCGATGCGCCCGCCCGAGGGCATCGCGTCGCGGGCGTTGAGCACCAGGTTCATGACGATCTGGATCAGCTGCGACTCGTCGAAGCGGATCGCGGGGAGCTCCGGCGCGACCTCGACGTGCAGCTCGATGCCGTGGTCGAGGAGCCGGGCGAACAGGCGCTGGCACTGCTCGATGGCCCCGGCCACCTCGACCCGGCGGCGCTGGACCACCTCTCGGCGGGTGAAGGCCAGGAGCTGGCCGGTCAGCGCCGCGGCGTGCTGGGCCGCGTCCTCGATGTCCGCGACGAGCTCGCGCTGGTCCTCGTCGATGGCGCCCATGCCGAGGAAGGAGGCCCCGCCGAGGATGACCGTGAGCAGGTTGTTGAAGTCGTGGGCGATGCCGCTGGCGAGGCGACCGACGGCCTGCATCTTGTGGGTCTGGAGCAGCTCGGTCTGCAGGCGGCGCTGCTCGGTGATGTCCTCGACGCAGGTCAGGGCGAAGGTGGCCCCGTCGCGGACGAGGCGGTGGGCGAGCAGACGCACCGGCACGGTCGATCCGTCGGCGCGCGCGAGGGTCCGCTCGAGCGGGCCGGCCTGGCCGCTGGCGACGGCCTCGGCGAGCAGAGCCTCGAGGTCTCCGGCGGCCTCCGGCGCGGCGAAGTCCTGGACCCGGCGGCCCAGCAGCCCGGCGCCGCCCGTCTCCAACGAACCCTGGGACAGGGTCCGGACCAGGCGCGGGTTGACGTCGCGGAGGACCCCCTCGGGGCTGACCACGGCCAGGCCCACGGGGGCCGTCTCGAACAGCGCGCGGGCGTGGCGGCGGCTGTCCTCGAGCTGATTGAGCGCCCGCTCCTTGCCCGCGAGCACCTCCCCGACCGCCGCGCTCATGTCGTTGAAGCCCTCGACGAGGGCCTGGAGCTCGCCGCCCACGTCGGCGATGCGGTGCGAGAGGTCCCCGGCCTTGGCCCGCTCGAAGGCCTCGGCGAAGGAGCGCTCGACCACGGCCAGCACGCCCCGGGTCGGGACCGTGCACATGAACAGCCACTGCAGGCTGGGGATGGCGTGGTAGACGAGCTGCAGCGAGGTCCCCGAGCCGTCGACCAGCTCGCGCCGGCCCGCCCCCGCGGCCAGCAGCTCCTCGAGGTCGAGGTCCTCGAAGTCCCCGCCCAGGCGCCGGAGCGACTCGCGGAACACCTCGCCCTCCTTGGTCACCAGGGTCTGCAGGTGATCGTGGGCGATCAGCTGCCCGCTGCGCTCGACGATGAAGGTCGCGTGGCCCTGCTTGGGGGTGGCCTCCGCCCGCGCGGGCAGCAAAGGCGCGCTCCCGACCCCGCTCGAGGAGGTCGGTGACCGCGACGTCGAAGCTCCACACCCCGACCAGGTCCTCGACCCGCCGGTGCCCCGGGCCGCGCTCGCCCGCGTAGAGGGGGATGGAGGCCGAGACCATCAGGCCCTTGCCGCCGTAGTCGATGTTCGGCGGGGTCCAGCGGATGCGCCCCTCGGGGTTGGCGTCGGGGTGAACCGAGACGTAGGTGTAGTAGGCGTGCCAGTCGAAGTCGGGCGGGACCACCGTGCACGGGTCGTGCATCGGGTAGGTCATCGCGAAGCCCGTGGCGTCCTGGTAGTAAATCCACGCCAGCCCGGACAGGCGCTCCTTGATGCCGGCGATGATCCGCGGCATGTCGCGCATGGCGTACATCCGCCCCACGGCCAGCTCATCGCCGGCCAGCTCGGCGTTGGCGTAGTAGGTCTGGAGCAGCGGATCGCACTCCCCCGCCCGGGCCCGCTCGAGCACGGCCAGGCGCTCGAAGTAGCCGTGGGCGTCGAGGCCAAAGCCCTCCCGCTCGAGCCAGGCCTGGACCCGCGCGCGGCCGCTCTCGACCCCGGGCTCGACCGCCGCGTGGAGGATCAGGGTCAGGTCGTGGAGCGAGTGCAGGGCGTCGTAGATGCGGGCGACCCGCTCGTGGATCGAGCGCGCCGTGACCTCGACCTGCCGCTCCAGATGCTCCAGCTCACCCGCCATCGCCCGACAGCATAGCCCAGAGCGCGCGCCGCCTCGCCGCGTCTCGACGCCCGCGCTCCGCCCACCGGCGAGTCGGTGGGTCGACCCAAGGGTGAACTCGGCGCTGCTATACTCGCGGCCTGTCGATGTCTAGATCGAGAGAAGACGCCAGCGAACGCCTTCACCCCGTACGCGCGGAGCTGTGGTGCCCGAGCGGCCCCGCCACCCCCGGCGGCAGCTGGCAGGTCCTGCGGGTGTCTGGCCGCGAGGCCCTGTCGGCCCCCTACCGCTTCGAGCTCGAGCTCGGCTGCGAAGACCCCAGCCTCGACGCCCACGCCCTGCTCGGCGCCGACGCGGAGCTGCTCCTCGACCGCAACGGCCTGGTCCGCGTGGTGCACGGGCTCATCACCGCGCTCGAGCTCGAGGCCGCGCCGGAGGGTGCGAGCGGCCTGCGCGTGCAGGTCGTGCTCGAACCCGCCCTCGCCGAGCTCGCCCACGACCTCGACACCCGCGTGTTCACGGGGCTGAGCGCCGTCGAGGTCCTCGAGCGCTGCCTCGGCGCGGGCCTCGAGCCCCTCGGCCGACGCGTCGACAGCTCGCGCCTCGTCGGCGACTACCCGCGCCTCGACTACTGCGTGCAGTGGCGCGAGTCGACCCTCGCCTTTTGTAGACGGCTGATGGCCGAGGCCGGCGTCCGCTTTGTGTTCGAGCCAGGCCTGGGCGGTCCCGAGCAGGCCCAGGAGCTGCTGGTCCTCCTCGACGCCGTCGACACCCACGAGCCCGCCGAGCTGCTCCACCCCGCGCCCGGGGCCGGCCTCGCCTTCGCCCCGCCGGAGCCCGAGCAGCTCGACCGCGAGTCCGTGCTCGGGCTGAGCTGGCTGCGCGCCCGCGGGACCACCGAGGTCCGCGTCCGCGCCCGGGACTACAAGCGCGCCGAGGCCAGCCAGGCCATGGAGGAGGCGAGCGCGCGCGTGGCCGGTGGTCAGAGCCCAGAGCGAGTCGAGCACCTCCACGAGCCGCGCCGCACGGTCATCGACGACCCCATCGACGATCCTGGCGCCGAGCAGTTCGCGGCCGCGCCCCTCGACCAGGCCGCGGCTGCGGCCAAGCTCCGCGCGGCGCGTCACCAGGCCCGCGCCCTCGTCGCCGAAGGCAGCAGCAACGCCATCGCGTTCACGGCCGGCTGCACCTTCGAGCTGCCCGCGGCCGCCGGGGCCATCCCGGGCCCTCGCCCCACCTCGGGACCGGGCTCCGAGGGCCGGACGCTCTTGCTGCTCGAGGTCGAGCACGCGCTGGGCCCAGCGCCCACGGACAGCTCGAGCCCGAGCGAGCCGATCACCCCCGCGCTCGTCTACAGCCAGCGCTTCGTCGCCCTCGCCTCGAGCCACGGCTACGCCCCGCCGCCCCCGCAGCCCAAGCCGCGGGTCGAGGGCGTGCACACCGGCACCGTCGTCGGCCCCGAGGGCGCCGCCCCGGGCAGCGTGCACACCGATCCCCTCGGGCGCATCAAGGTCCTGCTCCACGCCACCCGCGAGCGCGAGGCCGGCGAGCACGACAGCTGCTGGATGCGCGTCGCCCAGGTCTGGGCGGGGTCGGGCTACGGCGCCCTCGTCCTGCCCCGGGTCGGCATGGAGGTCGTCGTCGCCTTCGTCGACGGCGACCCGGACCGGCCCCTGGTGACCGGCTGCGTCTATAGCGGCGCCAACGCGCCGCCCCTCGAGCTCCCGGGCGAGCGCGGCCAGTCGACCTTCAAGTCCCAGGGCCTCGACGCGAACGCGGACGCGTTCAGCGAGCTGCGCGTCGACGACACCCCCGGCCGCGAGCAGCTGTTCGTCCGCGCCCAGCGACGCATGGATCTGCGCGTCCAGGGGACCTTGCGGGTCACCGACACCGGCGGGCGCGAGGAGGTCGTCGGCGGTCGGGCGACGGGGCCGGGCCAGGACGACAACCCCAACTCCAACCTGCTCGTGTGGGGCGACCGCAACGTCAAGCTGTCCAACCACCACTACCTCACCGTGATGCGCGACCGCCACGAGCACGTCCACGGCGACACCTGGTTCTCGACCACCCACGCGCGCATGCGCTACGGCGACGCCGAGTTCAACGCCGAGGCCATCGTCATGGAGGCCTCGGGGCGCATCAGCCAGCGCGCGCGGGCCATCGAGCTGACCGCGAGCCGCGAGCTGCAGGCCAAGGCCGGCCAGCGCATCGTGCTCGAGAGCAACAACCGCATCGAGCTCCGAGTCGGGGACAGCTTCCTGACCATCGCGCCGACGGGCATCGACCTCCAGGCCCCCCGCGTGCGCCTCAACAGCGGCGGGAACACGGGCTCGGCCGAGGAAGCGCCGCCGGTGTCCGAGTTCGAGATCGCCTGGCCCGTCGAGGCCTACGCGGCCCAGGACGGCCGCAGCGGGGGCGGCGGAAGCGGCCGCGGCGGAGGCGGCCGTCGAAGGCCGCGGCGCCACAACGACTCCGAGACCATCGAGCCCCACCGCGCGCCTCCCCTGAAGCCGCCGCCCCCTCCGGTCCCGGACGAGGGCCAGCCCCCCGCCCACGGCCTGAAGCTCACCGAGCTGCGCTGGACCGAGCCCGAGGTCTACTGCAGCGAACACACCCAGCTGTGGGTCTCGACGGACGAGGGCGGGCCCCAACGCAGCGCCCGCTTCGAGCTCGGCTGCGACGACGACGGACAGCTCATCGAGGTGTTCGGAGCCCACGTCGACCGCGCCGCGGCGCAGCACGTCGCCGTCCAGGTCCGCAACCTTCTCCCGCGCCTCGACGCCAAGGGCGTGTTCGAGGGTCAGCGCGACATCGAGGCTCGCGCCGAGGGCGAGTCGACGATCACGCCGATGCGGCTGCGCTTTCTGGCCAACCTCCCGCCCGTGCCCGCGCCCGCGACCAACGTCGAGGTCCGGCTCGACAACACCGCCGTCGTCGTTGGCGGCACCATCGAGTACACCCGCGGCTGGCTCCACGGCGTCATCCGCCTCGGCGCGACCGTGCCCCCGGGCACCGGCGGGCTCATCGGCGGGCGCGCCTACGGGACCACGGACCTGCGCTACCACAAGCTCGCCCCCGGAGATTCGCGCCCCGAGGCCGGGCACTACTGGGACGGGGCCGCCTGGCGCCGCGTCCCCCAGGCGTGGACCAACCCCTTCGGCATCAATTACTACGGCTGCGCCGTGTGGTCCGAGGGCGGGCAGATCCGGACCCAATTCGGGAAGCTGGCGTGGCCCGATCCCCTCCCTCCGTGGACTCCCGCGACGCTCGACTACGAGTACGAGTACATCGAGTACGCCACCGAAGACATCCAGGACTACTGGTCGGAGCGCTTCGAGCTCAAGCGGGTCACCTGCGCGAGCGAGGACCCGGCGTGCTGCCGCCACCGCGTCGTCGTCTCGGTCCGCTTCGAGCACTCCAGCGTCCGGCGGCCAGGGGGGATCATCCTCGCCGCCAACGAGGGGCGCGCCAACTCCCGCGCCTGGACCACGGACGACGGCCCCATCGTCGCCGTCCACGAGTTTGGCCACCACCTCGGCAACGTCGACGAGTACCCCGGGTCCCCCACCGTCAACCCCAACGTCAACGGCGACGGGGCCGTGCTCGGCGTCGACCTCGCCTCGATCATGGGCGAGGGCGAGGTCTGCCGGCGACGCCACTACGCCGGCATCGCCCGCGGGCTCACGGCGCTCACGGCCGAGCACACCGACCGCAGCTTCGCCTACGCCATCGTCGATCGCCTGATCCCATGAACGCGGCTCCCCCTCCCCTGCTCCTGGACTTCACGTCCGCCGCCGGCCCGCTCGCGCCGGCCCTCAACGACGAGCTCGGCGAGCTCGGGCCGCTGCGCGAGCGCTTCGCCTGGCTGCGGATCCGCAGCGACATCACGGGCTTCGTCCCGCCCACCTTCAGCCCCGAGGACGACGAGCTGACCGGCTTCGTGCCCCCCGTGTTCGAAGACGACGGGCTGGCGCTCATGGCCACCACGGGCGGCGCCCCCGGGGCGCGCGTCGGGCTCTGCCACGCGCGCTTGGTCCCGGACGACATCGAGGCCCTGCGCCGCGTCATCGAGGACCTGCCCTGGCGCGAGCTCCCCCGCGCCGGCGCGGAGGACCGCTACGCCCCGACCTTGCGCCTGGGCTACGCGTCCGGCTCGACGCGGATCCGCCGGGTGATCCACGCGAGCGACGACGCGCTCATGGCCGCCCTCGACCCCGTGATCCAGCACCTCGGAGCCGTCGCTGCCCGGGCGCAGCGCAACGTCGCCAGCGGCCTCGAGCTCCGGGTCGAGGCGCGAGGGTCCGGGCAGGGCCCGGACGCCGACGCCCCGCAAGCAGGCGTGCCGCTCACCCTCAGCGTGCGGCTGCGCGCCACGGGGATCGGGCACCTCGCCCTCAACGACCCTCGCCTCCCGGGCCGATCCCCACGCCTCCAGGTCCGCGCGAGTCTGCAGACAGAGACAGGATCGCGCCCCCGGTGGACCGAGCTCTCGCTCCCAGAGACCGAGACCGCGGAGGAGACGAGCGCCCGAGTCCTCGCCCCGCGGCGCAGCATCGAACTATCCGTTCCGTGGACCCCGCCCGCGCCCGGGCGCTACCTCGTCGAAGCCCGCTGGCGCGACTACGCGGGGCCCGAGCGCCCCGTCCCTGGCCAGACCCCCTTCATGCCCCTGCCCGCCACCGGGGCGTCCAGCCTCGGCTCCGGCCCCTACCCCGTCCGCGGATCCCTGCAGGACCGCACCACCGTCGAGGTCGAGGGCTGATGGCCAAGGCCGCGCGCCGCGGGGACCGCCACGAGTGCCCCATGCTCGGGCCTCCGCCCGCCTCCAAGCCCCACGGGAGCGGCGTCGTCATCGGCGGCGCGTCGACGGTGCAAGTCGGCTTTCAGGGCGCCGCGCGCATGGGTGACGCCTGCGCGTGCCCGGGCATCCCCAACGCGATCGTCACCGGCTCGGGCACCGTCACCATCGAGCACCGCCCCGCGGCCCGGGTCACGGACCGCACGGCGCACGGAGGCGCGCTCACCTCGGGCGCCGCGGACGTCGAGATCGGCTGACCACGGAGACGACGCCTGCGCGTTCAGTTGCCGCAGGCGTCCGGGAGGTTCCCCGAGATGTCGACGCCGCCGGCGAACACCAGCTGGTTGACGAGGGCCTGGGCCGTGCAAGTCGGCAGGTCGACGTTGCCGGTGATGTTCACCTGCCCGCCCACGCCCTGGAGGTTGGTCAGCCCGGGGATGGCCGCGAGGTTGAAGTTGTCCGCGATGCGCAGCTCCTGCCCGACCTGGGTCAGGTTGTTCAAGCCAGCGAGGTTGGACAGGGCCTCGTTCTCCTGGATGCGCAGCCAGCCCGGCAGCGAGCTCAGGCCCGAGAGCCCGGCCACGTTGTTGAGGTTGAAGTTGCCGTTGACCGTGACCGCCCCGGCGGAGCTCAGGCCGCTCAGCCCGTCGAGGTTCTGGAGCGAGTCGTTGTCGATGATCAGCACGCGATCGGCGACCGTGCTCAGGTTCTCCAGGCCGCTGAGGCTGGTCAGCCCGGCGTTTTGGCGCAGGTACAGGCGCCCGCCGATGCTCTCCAGGGCCCCCAGACCGCTGATCTCCGCGAGCTGCGGGTTGTTCCAGATCAGCAGGTCGTCGGCGACGCTGCCCAGGGGGGTGAACTCGATGAAGCTCAGGCCCGTGTAGCCCAGGCGGAAGAAGCCGCCGACGGCGTCGAGGTTGGGCATGAACAGGAACTCGAGGTTCTCGGCGCCCCACACCGAGAACACCTCGTAGACCACCTGCAAGCTGGCGAGGTTGACGAAGGCCAGGTTGGGGTTTTGGTCGATGGTCAGGTAGCTGACCTCGCTCATGCCGACCAGGCCCTCGAGGGAGATGAGGTTGGGGTTCTCCTCGATGCGCACCGTCGAGCCCCACTGGGTCACCCCCGACAGGCCGTCGGTCTGGACGATGCCGGTGCTGACCAGGATGGTCGTGCCGTTGATGCCGAACAGCGAGCCGAACCCGTCGAGGTCGCTCAGCCCGGGCATGGCCGTGATCACGAAGGGCCCGTCGACGGTCTGCAGCGAGAGCAGATCGAGGCTGCTCATGCTCGGGTTGGCCTGGACGTAGAGGCCGCCCGTGGCCTGGATGCCCGCCAGCCCGGAGGTGTCCGACAGCGAGTCGTTGCCGATGATCGCCAGCTCGTCGGACACGCCCTTGATGCCCGAGAGGCCGTCGAGGTCCGTCAGCGAGGCGTTGGACTCGATGCGCAGGGCCTGGGGGCTCCCGGGCACCTGCGACAGGCCGTCGATGTTGGTCAGCGAGGGGTTGTTGTCGACGATCAGGAAGTCGCCGATCTCGGACAGGCCGTCGAGGCCGTCGAGGTTCTGCAGCGAGGGGTTTTGGGTGACGTGCAGGTAGCTGCCCAGCTCGCGCAGGCCGTCGAGGCCCGCGAAGGTCAGCAGCTGGTCGTTGCCCCCGACGAAGAGGTAGCCGCCGACCTGCTGCAGGGCCTCGAGGCCCTCGAAGGTCGTCAGCGCGCTCAGGTCGTGGACGTAGAGGAAGCCGGTGATCTCCGTGAGGCACTCGAGCCCGAACAGCTCGTCCATGTCTCCGGTGATCTCGACGTCGCCGTCGATCTTGGTCACCCCGGACAGGAGCTCGAGCTTCTCGATCGAGTTGATCGAGACCCCGCCGGTGTTGACGAGCTCTTCGCACTCGCCCCCCGTGTCGGTCTCGGTGTCGGTCCCGGCGGTCTCGCTGCCGAGGGTGTCGTCGCCGACCTCGTCCGCGTTTGAGGTGAAACCCTCGCGGCCCTCGGGGCCCGTCGGCCCGCACCCGGTCAGCGCGCCTGCGCCCCCCAGGACGCTGGCGACACCTGCGAGCAACATCACACCAGAGAAGTCGACGCCGCCGCATCGTGCTCCTCGCCCCGCTCGCGCTCGTTTCCCCCCGGCGCGCAACATGCAAGTCATGGGCAGATCTTGCCAGACGAGAGCCACTCTGGACAAACGACCGACGAACTGCGAGCTTCCGCCCGCCATGCAACGCACTTTCGCCGTCATCAAGCCCGACGCTGTCGCCGCAGGCCACCAGGGCAACATCATCGCTGCCATCCAGGAGTCTGGCCTGAAGGTCGTCGCGCTCAAGACTTTGCACCTGACCGAGGCCCAGGCCAAGGGCTTCTACCACGTGCACGCCGAGCGCCCCTTCTTCGGCGACCTGGTCAAGTTCATGACCGAGGGGCCGATCGTCGCCATGGTCCTCGAGGGCGAGAACGGCATCAAGCGCTGGCGCGACCTCATGGGTCCGACCAACGCCGCCGAGGCCCCCGCCGACACCCTGCGCGGCCGCTTCGGCACCAACATCGAGCGCAACGCGACCCACGGCTCCGACGCCGTCGAGACCGCGGCCTTCGAGATCGGCTACTTCTTCAACGGCCTCGAGCTCGCCGGCCTTTGACCTGAACGCTCGTGCTGGCGCGCCATCGAGAGCACTCGGTGGCGCGTTTGCTGTTGGTTCACTCCAACCGCGCGGTGGGCTGGCTCGTGGACGCCAGGCGGGCTACTCAAGGGCGTGGCCACCGGTGACCGCAGCGCCAGCGAGACCCTGAGCGCGGAGCTCGAGGCCAAGCTGTTGCGCCAGCTGGGCCACGAGTGGCGGAGCATCAACTACGCCCACCTCAAGAGCGCGCTGCGCATGCCGACGCTGACCCTGGTCGACGGTACTGCGACGGGCGAGGCGGTGTACTGGTGCCCGCAGCGGCGCAGCCTCGAGCTCGAGCGCGGCGCGGCCGTCGGCGGAGACTGGGCGGAGCTGCTCGAGGCGATCAAGCGCGAGGCCATCCAGCAGTTCGTCGACGAGCGCCTGGGCATCGACGAGCAGCGCCACGGCCCGGCCTTTCGCCGGGTGTGTCGGCGCCTCGGCGTGCGCACGCCCGGTGAGCGGGCGGGTCGGCGCGCGCCAGGGCCAGGCCCAGGCCAGGCCGCAGGCAGCGAGCGGGTCCTCGCCCGCATCCACAAGCTCCTGGCCCTCGCACGCAGCCCCAACCAACACGAGGCCGAGACCGCGGCCCTGACCGCGCGTCGGCTCATGCTCAAGTTCAACATCGCCGCCGACGAGACCCGGCGCGCTGGCCAGGCGCCGCCCCGGGACTACGGCTACCGCCACCTGCGACCCCACCGAGCGCGGGTCGAAGAGCACGACCACCGCCTCGCGCGGCTGCTCGGCGCCTACTTCTTCGTCGAGAGCGCGTGGCTGCCGGTCTACCTGCCCCGGGTGGGTCGGCGCGCGAGCGTGCTCGAGATCTGCGGGCTCCCGCCCAACCTCGAGCTCGCCGAGCACGTGCACGACTTCGTCCTCAGCACGGCCCAGCGCCTGTGGCTCGAGTACCGGGCGGCCACGCCGGAGGCCTCGAACCAGGACCGCCTTCCCTACCTCGCGGGCGTGGTCGCGGGCCTCGACGCCAAGCTCGAGGCCCAGGCCAGCGCCTTCGAGGAGCAGGGCTTGGTGTGGCTGCCGTCCCCGGATCTGGGCGCCTACTTTCGCCGCCGCAACCCGCGGCTGCGCTACGGCCAGGGGGTCGGCGGAGCGGCCAGCGAGGCCCACGCCCGCGGCCGCCAGGCGGGGCAACGCATCGTGTTGTCGACGCCCGTGTCGAGCTCGTCGAGCGCACCGACTCCTGGGCCCCCGCGCGCGCTCCCGCCCGGCTCGGCCAAGAGTCGCTGATCCTCGCTGGTCTTCTCCTCGTGGGTCCTCGATACTCCCGCGCCATGCGCACCGCTGCCTTCTAGCTCGAGGCAGCCTCGGCGATCAGCGTCGCCACGGCGTCGAGCAAGGTCGCGCGCCCAAAGGGCTTGGCGAGGAAGGCCCTGCGCGCCCCGCCCTCGAGGTCGAGCTCCTCCGGCGCGAAGCCGCTGACGAAGAGCACCGGCAAGCTCGGGTGCGTCAGCCGCAGCCGGCGAGCGAAGGTAGGGCCCGAGCTCCCGCGCATCTGTACGTCGGTGACCACCAGGGCCACGTCCTCTCCACCCCGGTCGAGGGCCTCGACCGCCGCGGCTGGGCCGTCGAACTCCCACGCGTCGTAGCCGGCCAAGCGCAGGCTCTGGCCCATGAACGAGCGCACCGCGGGCTCGTCGTCGACGACCAGGACCCGCGTCCCCGGCACGACGCTGGCCCGCTCGGCGATGCTCTGCGGCACCAGCCGGCCGGTCTCGGGCTCGCAGGTCGGCAGCCGGACCTCGACGGCGCAGCCCTGCCCCGGCGCGCTCTCGAAGCGGACCGTCCCGCGGGTGTCGTCGACGATGCGCCGGACCGTGTCGAGGCCCAGCCCCGTCCCCTCGCCGGCCGCCTTGGTGGTGAAGAAGGGTTCGAACACCCGGGCCTGGACCTCCGGGCTCATGCCGACGCCGCGGTCGATGACGCGCAGGACCAGGACCTCCCCGCCGTCCGCGACGTCGAGCTCGACCACGACCAGGCCGCGCGCTCCCTGCCCTGCCCCGTCTGCGAGCTCGTCGTCA